>NZ_JBHSKG010000019.1:0-150952 GCF_042657905.1 Actinomycetospora rhizophila
TGACCACCAAGAAGCTGCAACGCTCGGCGCACCGCTCGGTGTCCGCGCTCAACGCCGATATCCGCGCCTGGATCAAGGCCTGGAACGACGACCCCAAGCCCTACGTCTGGACCAAGACCGCCGACGACATCCTTGACAGCATCGCCAACTACTGCAACCGCTGGCGAACTTACGACTCAGGACACTAGGGGAGCAGCGCGCGGACCCGCGCGGGCTCCGGTCCGCCGGGCGCGAACAGCACGACGGCGTCGTCGACGCCGGCCTCGGCGTAGCCGGCGAGCGCCTCGCGGGTGGGGCCGGGGTCGCCCGACACCGGGATCGCGCACACGACCGCCCGGCCGCCGCCGGCCGCCCGGAACCGCGCGAGGGCGTCGACGATCTCGTCGGCGGTGCGGCGGTACCCGGACGCGACCCACCCGTCGAACTCCTGCGCGGCGCGCTCGACGTTGGCGCCCCACGACCCGAGCAGCAGGGGCGGTGCGGGAACGGTCCCGGCGGGGGCGAGGTCGGCGTCCTCGTCACCGCCGTGCGCGAGCAGCCCCCGCAGCCGTGCCACGTCCCGGCGGAAGGTGCGGAAGCGCGCGGCGTGGTCGCGGTCGAGGGCGGCGAAGTCGGCGGCGGTCGAGCCCGGGCTGACCCCCAGGGTGAGGCGGTCGCCGCAGACCGCCGCGAGCGACAGGACGCGGTGGGCGAGATCGGCGGGGTGGTGCAGCGGGACCTGCACGGTGGCCGTGCCCAGCTCGACGTCCGGGACGGCCGTCGCGGCGACCGCCAGCGTCACGAACGGGTCGGGGACCAGCGCGCCGCGGCCGATGAGCTGGGGCGTCCAGAGGCTCTCGAAGCCCGCGTCCACCAGCCGCCGCGCCCATGCGGCGACCGGGAACGGCGGCGCCGGGGTCAGGTGGACGAGCGTGGCGCCCAGGCGCATGGACCCTCCCCGGTGAGCTGGGGGCTTTTCTGACGTTGAGCGTCAGCGTGGCCGCCACGCTGGCACACCCCGTGCGGCGCCCCGTGGGCGCACGAACGGGGCCGGCCGGGAACGGAGTCCCGGGCCGGCCCCGTGTCGGGCTCAGTGCTTCAGGGCCTCAGTGCTTGACGCGGAAGATGCCCCAGGCGAGCTGGCCGCTCTTGCCGCCGTTCACCCAGTTCTTCAGGCCCGTCTTCATGTTCGAGACGTACTCGTCGGAGATCGCGCCCTTGAACGTCGGCTCCGCGGCCTCGAGCTCGGAGAGCACGCGCCCGTAGTGGGTCGTGAGCTGCGCGGTGTGGTCCTCGAACTCCACCGACGAGTAGCCGCGCTTGGCGAACTCCTGGCGGTAGAAGCCCGGCGACCCGAGGGTGTCGAGGTGCAGGCGCGCGAGGATCGGCGTCAGCGCCGAGACGTCGGCACCGTCGGCGGCCATCGGGTCGGTGAACACGACCTGACCGCCGGGCACGAGCACCCGGTCGATCTCCTCGACGACCTGGGCACGCTCGCCGGAGTGGAGGAACGCGTCCTGCGACCACACGAGGTCGTAGAAGTTGTCCTGCACCGGCATGCTCTCGAACGACCCGTCGACGACGTCGACGAGGTGGTCGAGGCCCTGGGCGCGGTTCTTCTCGCGGTTGCGCTCGTTCTCGACCTCGGAGAGGTTCAGGCAGGTCACGCGGCAGCCGTACTTCCTGGCCAGCCACCGGGCCGACCCGCCGTAGCCCGCGCCCATGTCGAGCACGCGGGTCTCCGCGGTGATGCCCATGCCCTCGGCCATGCGCTCGACGGTGCGCTGCGAGGCCGGCGCGATGGCCTCGTCGGGCGAGTCGTAGAGCCCGACGTGGATGTCCTCGCCGCCCCAGACCTCGTGGTAGAAGGTGTCGGCGTCGGTCGAGTTGTAGTAGTCGCGCGCGGTGTGGACCGCGGTCGAGTAGCTCTCGCTCAATTCGTCATCCGGTCGGTAGGTCTTCTCCGCGACGTGGATCCAGAAGTCCGGGCTCTCGGTCCCGTAGGTCTCCTGGAAGTCGCCGTACGAGTCGATCTTCTGGAACCCGACCTCGCGCATGAGCCGGCGCACGTAGTCCTTGCGCAGCGGGAACATGTTGAGGTGGTACACGGAACCGTCGTCGTGGAACGTGTACCGGAACCGGGCGAGCCCGTCGTCGATGTACTCGGGCTCCGCGGTGACGGTGTCACCGCAGTAGAAGTACTTGTGCTTCGACGAGAACCCGTTGTCGAGGATCTCGTCGTAGTTGCGCTGATCGAGGATCAGCACGCCGTCGTGCTTGAGCATCGCGTAGAACTCGGCGAGGGCCTTGCGGCGGTCACGCTCGTTGAACAGGTGCGTGAAGGAATTGCCGAGGCAGATGATCGCGTCGTACTCGCCGTGGACGTCGCGGTTGAGCCAGCGCCAGTCGGCCTGGACCACACGCAGCACGTGCCCGTGCTGGCGGCCGTTCTCGAAGGCCTTCGCGAGCATCTCCGCGCTGCCGTCGGCGGAGACCGTCTCGAAGCCGGCCTTGAGGAGCTGCACGGAGTTGAACCCGGTGCCGGTGGCGACGTCGAGGACCTTCTCGACCCCACGGGCGCTCAGCTGGTCGATGAAGAACGAGCCCTCACTGGCGGCGCGTCCCTCCCAGCCGATGTAGTCGTCCCACTTGTCCACGAACCCCTTGACGTACTCCTCTTGGTAATGGTTCGTGTCTCGGACCTCGTTCGGGTTCTCGCCGAACTCCTGATGAACATCGGCCTCGGTGTACTCGTCGAGGCCAGCCGCGGTGTCGGGGCTCCGGTCTGCGGCTGCGGTCATGTGTCCTCCGGACGTCGGTGACGCTTCCGGGGAGACGACGCTAGGCAGACGCGGGGCCTCCGGGAACCCGGCCCGAGGTCGTACGGTCGACAGAATCGATACAGTCCGGACCCCGTCGGCTAGCGCGATCAGCGCCATCGGCGCTGCTCCGACCGGGTGTGCGCGGATGGGGATCTCCGTGACCACATCGTGCTGTGATGGCAGCCACGTTTCTTCGGGAATGCGCAACCGCGGCGCCCGGTGACGCCGTGTCACCGTCCGGTTACCCGGTCGGCTCGACGATCACCGTCCTGTTGGCGCTCGCCGGACCGGGCAGCTGCCGGCCGTCCGGCCCGACGTCGTTCACGTATCCGGGGAACTGGCTGCCCACACCGCGCGTGCTGATCCGGTCGGCCGGCGCCCCGAGCTCCACCAGCAGCGCCTTCACCGCCTCCGCCCGCCGGGTCGACAGATCGACCTGCCCCTGGGGCGTGCCCGCCCGCGCGCTCGTGCCGGTGAGCGCGAGGCGCCGCGCCGGCGATTCCGCCAGGAACTGCGCGAACGGCGTCAGGACCGCGCGGGCCGCATTCCGGTCGCGGAATTCCGCGGTGTCGGGCCGGAAGCCGACGGAATTGTCGTCGGGCAGCGCGGTGGTCTGTCCCGGCGTGATCGTCACCGGCGGCGGCACGTCGACAAGGCTCACCGGCGGGACGTCGCTCGGGGCGTCGCCGCCGCGGGGCTCGTCGACGACGGCGACGCAGGAGGCGCCGCCCGCCTCGGCGACCGCGGTCCACAGCGCCACCAGCGAGGAGCGCTGGGCGGGGCCGAGCGCCGCCTGGGGCTCGGCGACGTCGCCGAGGCCCGCGAGGACGACGGTGACGCCCTGCAGCCCGGGCAGGGCGTTGGCCGCGCGCAGCGCCTCGACGGTCTCGGCGGGCGGGGCGTCGAGCAGGCCGCGCTGGCGGAAGTCGAGCGGGGCGACGGTCGAGAGCCCGGAGTCGACGAGGACGACGGTGCCCGGACGGTTGCCGCCTGCGGAGCGCCCGGCGAGGTCGAGCGCGGAGAGCACGTCGGCCTCGGGGGCCTGCGCGCGCATCCCGGTCAGCGCCTCGCCGAGGCCGCTGGTGAACTGGTTGCGGTCGTCCTCGGCGGCGATGCCGTTGCCGGCGTCGCTGGAGAACGTGTCGCTGCCCGCCGAGGTGGGGCGCCCGTCCAGGTTGATCAGCGTGACGCGCGGCTGGTAGCCCTGGTCGACCGCGCGGGTCAGCACCGACACGGTCGCGTCCTGGACGGCCTGCGGCAGGCCCGGCTCGGGGGAGTTCGCGCGGCCCGACACCGCGAACGCCATCGGGCCCACCGGCACGGGGCACGACAGCGCGCCCCCGCCCCCGCCGGCGAACCCGCCCCCGGCGTCGTCGCCGCTCGAGCAGCCGGCGAGCAGCGCGGCGGCGAGCACCAAGGGCAGGACGGCCCGCCGGTGGATCAACGAGGGTCTCCGTTCGGGGCGGTGTCGGCGGTGGACAACGGCGGCGCGTCGGCCCGCATCGCGGGGGGTGCCTCCTCGCCGGGCACGACGTCGCTGGCCGGCGTGAACAGCGGGAAGGGCGAGGAATCGGTGAGGCCGTCGGTGACCGACGGGTCGGCCTTCTTCGACGCCATGAGGGTGCGCGCGTAGTTCTGCAGCTCGAGCATCTCGGCGGTGACCTGCTGGCGGGCCGCGCGCCAGCGCTGGTCCTCGCGGGCGCGCTCGTTCTCCTGCTGGCGCAGTGCCTCGCGGGCGCGCTCGAGCTCGGCGCGGCTGGCGCGCTCGCGCTCGGTGGCCTCGCGCATGCGGCGCTCGGCGCGGCGCAGGGCGCTCGCGACCGGGTTGAACGACACGAACGTCGCGATCATCGCCGCCATCCCGCTGGCGAGGAACAGCGCGCCGAACAGCAGCGCGGGCAGCAGAGCGGTCAGCTCGATGTCGCCGGACGACCCGCCGAAGCCCCCGCCGCCGGACCCGAAACCGCCGCCCCCGGAGCCGAAGCCGCCGCCCCCGCCCGAGCCGAACCCGCTGGACGAGCCCCCGGACCCGAAGCCGCCCGACGAGGTGCTGCTCGGGGTCATCAGCCGCGTGTAGAACGCCGCGGCGCCCAGCGAGAACCAGGTGACCGCGGCGAGCACCGTGAGCACCAGCGACGCCCGCGGGTCGCCGCAGCGGCGCCGCGCGAGCCCCTGGCCGACCAGGTGGGCGAGGCCGACCGCGGCCGCCGCGAACCCCACGGTGCCGACCGCGATGAGCAGCGGCGAGCCCCGGAAGACGCGGGCGAGCACGACGTAGAAGGCCGCGATGTCGCCGCCGATGGCCAGCAGGACGATCACGAGCGCGAGGTGGTCCTCGCGCGACCGGTTGATCAGCAGCGTGGCGTCCCGGTAGGAGCGGGGACGCGCGCCGTCGCCGCGGCTCATCGGCGCTCCTCGCGGGGGAGGGGGCCGGTCGGCGGGTCGACGGGCGCGGGTGCGTCGGCGGTCCCACCCGGTGCCCGTGCCGCGCTCCGCGGCGCTCCGTCCCCCGGCGGTTCCCCCGCCGGGGGACCCACCGGCTCACCCAGCCGCTCGCGGGCCTCGGCGTAGTCGCGGCGCGCGATCTCGAGGGCGCGGCGGTCGCGCTCGTGGGCGGCCTCGGCCTCGGCGAGCTGCTGGCGCGCGCCGCCGACGAGCCGGTCGATGACGGCGTGGTGGTCGGCGTGCTGGGAGTCGACGCGGGCGAGCCAGCCCGACGCGATCGAGGCGATCAGCGGGTCGAGCGCCCGGCCGCTGCCCTCGTCGACGCCGTCGAGCATCCCCTCCACCAGCGCCCGGACCCGTCCGCGTGCGGCGGCGACGTCCGGCGTCGCCTGGTTCGGGTACGGCATGGGACCGACGCGGTCGGCGGCGTAGACCTGCGCGAACCGGTGCTCCTCGGGCGTCGCCGTCCCGCCCGGGACCGCCGAGATGCTCGCGAGCCGACCCCCGGTCGGCGCGACGGGCGCGGCGGCCTCCGGGCGGCGCCGCTGCCAGATCCTGCGGGCCATGGCTACTCCTGTCCGGGGTCGGCGGTCTCGGCCGCGACGACCCAGTCGGGCACGGCGGGGTGCTGGGCCACGAGCGCCGGGCCGATGCGGTCGCCGGCGGGGTGGTGGCGCACGAGGTGGCGCTCGTAGGCGCTGATGCGGCGCATCACCAAGGCGTGCAGGCGGCGGATCCGGGTGGCGCCGACGAGCTCGCACGAGCGGATCGTGCTGCCCAGCCGGGCGTCCTCGGTGCGCATCTGCGTCAGCTGGCTGTGCAGGCGCGCGGCCTCGTCGACCAGCGGGCGCCGGCGCGCCACGTGCTCGCGGGCCCGGCGGGCGGCGACGACGTCGGCGGCGGTGTGGGTCTCGCCCCCGCGGCGCACGGCGAGCGCCTCGGCGTCGAGCAGCACCGGGAGCGCGTCGAGGCTCGCCCGGGCCCGGGCGAGCGCGTCCTCGGTGGCGGGCACGCGCACGGCGATCTGCGCGCGGGTCTCGTGCAGGGGCGCGATCTCGAGGTCGAGCCGCAGGCGCTCGCGGTGCACGCGGGCGAGGTAGTCCTGGTGGAGCTCCTCGAGCGCCGGCGTGCCCGCCGGGCGGCCCGGCTCGAGGCTGGGCAGCCCCGCGCGGCCGTCCGCCCGGGCCCGCCACCAGTCGCCGACGCGGGCGACGAGGCCGTACGGGGGCAGAGGGGACGTGGTCGCGCCGCGCGAGGGTCCGGCCGATCGCCGGGATCGTCGCGTCTCCGGGGTCGTCCCCGGGGTCGTCTCCGAGGTCATCGGGCGGGCCGTTCCACCTGGCGGGTTCCTCCTGCATCGCCCTGTGGAGTGACGGGCGCCTCCGACGAGTCTAGGCCGACCCCCCGCGTGCCGGTCGCGGCGATCGGCACCCGGACCGGATCTCGGTGGCCGGCGGGCGGCACGCCGGTGGACGACACGCCGCGCGCCCCGTCACCCGAAGGGGCGGAAATCGCCGTCCGCGCGCGTGCCTCGATCGGCCGACCCGCACCGTTCGACCTGGGCTTTTCTCGCCCACCCGCTCCTGGGCCTCCGTGGCATATGGGTTAAGTGTTGGGCCATACGGTTGATAACTAGAGGGTGCACAACGCAGTGGAGTCGGTGAGCGACATGACCGCGCCGCACCCCGCGCTCCCCGGTCGGTCCGGGGGCCTCGGGCCTGCCGAGGTGGTCGCGGGGGTCGGCCGCACAGAGCTGGTGGACGCCGTCGACGAGGGCGTCGTCGCCGAGGTGGCGGCGCGCGTCACGGAGGCGAGCGACGCCCTCCTGGACTACGAGCGCCACGGCGCGGCGGGGCCCGCGGGCGCCGAGCCGCGGGAGCTGCGGCACCCCGTGGACCTCGAGGTCGTCATCCCCGCCTACAACGAGTCCGGGCGGCTGCCCGCGACCCTCGCCGCGATGGTCGCGTTCCTGTCGGAACAGCCGTGGACCTCGCGCGTCGTGGTCGTCGACAACGGCAGCGTCGACGACACCGCCGCCTCGGTGCTCGCGGTCGACGGCCGCGCCTGCAACGTGGCGACGGGCTGGTGCGTCGAGGTCGTGGCGATCGGCTGCTCCCGCGCCGGGAAGGGCGCCGCGGTCTACCGCGGGCTGCGGACGAGCCGCTCGCGCTTCGTCGGGTTCACCGACGCCGACCTGTCCACCCCGCTGGAGACGTTCCGTCCGGTGATGGACGCCCTCGAGGGCGGGGCCGCCGCGGCGATCGGGTCGCGGCACGCCCCCGGCGCGCAGATCGCGACCCGCCAGCCGCTGGGGCGCCGCCTCGGCGGCGCGGCCTTCCGCGCCGTCTCCCGGCCGCTGCTGCCCGGCGTGCGCGACACCCAGTGCGGCTTCAAGTTCTTCGACCGCGCGGCCGTGCAGTCGGCGCTGTGGCGCTCGCGCTCGGTCGGCTTCGCGTTCGACGTCGAGCTGCTGCGCCACGTCCGCGACGACGGGGGCCGGATCGTCGAGATCCCCGTGACGTGGACCGACGCGGCCGGCTCGAGCCTGCGCCCCGTCCGCGACGGCCTGGCCGCGTTCAGCGCCGTCGCGCGCCTGCACGCCCAGCTCGGCGGCGGCCGTCCCGAGCGGCCGCTCCACGAGGCCGTCGACGAGCTCGCCGCGACCCGTACCCCCGCCCGTACCACCAGCGCGGCCTTCCGCGCCGCCGCCGGGAGCCCCGCATGACGACCACCGTCCCCTCCGGCCCGCCGACCGACGCCGGGGCGCGCGAGCCCGCCGTCCTCGTCGGCGGCCGCGCCCTGTCCCGCCTCGCGGGCCGGCGCATCCTCGTCCTCAACTGGCGCGACGTCCGGCACTCGCAGGCCGGTGGCGCCGAGGCCTACGCCCACGAGATCTCGACGCGCTGGGCCGCGGCGGGCGCCCAGGTCGTGTGGCTGACCGCCCGCGACGCCGGCCAATCGGCGCGCGACGAGATCGACGGCGTCGAGATCCGGCGCGCCGGCGGCACGATGTCGGTCTACCTGCGCGCGGCCGTCGACCTCCTGCGCCACGGCGGCGGGTTCGACGCCATCGTCGACTGCCAGAACGGCATCCCGTTCTTCTCGCCGCTGTTCACCCGCGGGGACGTCCCGGTGATCCAGGTCGTGCACCACGTGCACCAGGACCAGTTCTCCACCCGCTTCTCGGCGACCGGCGCCGCGGTCGGGCGCCTGCTCGAGGGCCGCGTCGCCCGCCGGGTCTACCGCGGGCGCCGCACCGTCGCGGTGTCGGCGTCGACGCGCCAGGAGCTGCGCCGCCGGCTGAAGTTCGGCGACGTCATCGAGGTGGTGCCCAACGGGTGCGCCGGGCGGCCCGGGGCGGAGCAGCGGCAGCAACGGCGGGCCGGGACCCCGACGATCGTCGTCACCAGCCGCCTCGTGCCGCACAAGCGGATCGACCTGCTGCTGCACGCGGTGTCGGCGGCGCTGCCCGACGTGCCCGACCTCGCCGTCGAGGTCGTCGGCGGCGGCCCCCAGCTCACCGAGCTGCGGCGGATGGCCGTCGAGCTCGGGCTGGGCCGGGTCGTGCGCTTCCACGGCCGCCTGCCCGACGACGAGCGCGACGAGCTGATGAGCACCGCGTGGCTCACCACCAGCACCTCGGAGGGCGAGGGCTGGGGCTGCGTGGTGCTCGAGGCCGCCGCCGAGGGCGTGCCCTGCCTCGCGCTGCGGGCGCCGGGCATCCGCGACTCGGTCGTCGACGGCGCCACCGGCTGGCTGGTGGACGGGGTCGACGACCTCGCCGCCGCGCTGCCCCGCGTGCTGCGCGAGCTGGCCGACCCGGTGCGGGCCCGCGAGGTCGCCGACGACTGCCGCAGCTGGGCCGGCTGCTTCTCCTGGGACCGCTCCGCCGAGCTGCTGGCGGGCGTGCTGGTCTCCGAGATCAGCGGGTTCCACCGCTCCGGCGCGGAGGAGACGCACCTGCCCCCGGCGGACCGCTCGCTGCTGGCGCGCGCGGCCACCCGCCGCCAGGCGCGCTCGGACATGACGACGCTCGCGCGCTTCGTCCACCACGACCCCGCCGCCGCGGCCGCCGCGCTGCGCCTCACCGACGAGTGCGCGGTGCGGGGCGACCAGGTCACCGCGCTACTGCGCGGGTGCGACGAGGTCGACGCGCTCGCCACGCTGGCCCGCATCGGGGTGGTCGACCCGCGGGTGCGCCTGGCGTCGCGCCACGAGCTGCTCGGGGGGCCCGCGCTGGTGGAGTCCCGCGCGGCCAGAGCCACCAGTGCCGGCAGCGCCGCGTCCCACGGACGCGGCCGATGACCGGGGTCGCCCCGGAGATCGTCCCCCCGGTCGCCGCCGTGCCCCCGCCACCGGCGACCGGGGCGGGCTCCAGCACGCCGGCGGCGCCCGCCACCACGGGCGGGCACGCGACGCTGCTCTCCGCCTCGGCCGGCCTCGTGGGGCTGCTGAGCTACGCGTGCACGCTCGTCCTGGCGCACCTGCTCGCGCCGGCGGAGTACACCGCGTTCGCGGGGGCGGCGGCGCTCGTCGGCACGGCCGGCGTGGCCTCGGCGGCGCTCGTGCCGCTGCCGCTCGCCCACGTCGTGCGCGCGCACCCGCCCGGCAGCGCCGCCCGCCGGGACGCGCTGACCTTCGCGACCGCGGTCTCGGTGCTGGTCGGGCTCGCCGCGGGCCTGGTGCTCGGCGCGGTCGTCGCGGGCTTCGCGGCCGCCGCGACAGCGCTGGCGGCCGGGCTGTCGGCCTGGGCGCTGTTCGCGATCGCGCCGGTGTGGGGGCGCCTGCAGGGCGAGTCCCGGTTCGTGCGCTACGCCCTGCTCACCGTCGCCGAGGTGGCGGTGCGCCTGGCGGTCGGCGTGGGCGCGGTGCTGCTCGGCGCGGGCGCGGCGGGTGCCGTCGGCGCGTTCGCGGCGGGCGCGGTGGTCGTGCTCCTGGCCGCGGGGCGCTCACGCGCCGTCCGGGGTGGTGCAGCGAGGGACGCCCTCGCGGCGTCGCACGCACCCGGGGACGCCCTCACTCCCCACCGCGCGGCCCACGACACCGGGCTCGCGCCCCTGCGCCGCATCCTCCATGACCGCGCGCGCTGGGCCGAGACCGGCGGGGTCGCCGCCGTCCAGCTCGTGCTCTCCACGCTCGCGGCCGCCGACGTCGTGGTGGTCGCGAACGTCGCCGACTCCCGGGTCGGCGTCGTCGCCGCGGCCGGGTACCAGGCCGTCGCGACGCTGGCCAAGGCGCCGGTGTACGTCGCGGTCGGCACGGCCCTCGTGAGCTTCCCCGTGCTGCGCGCGCTGCCCCGCGCCGGCGCGGAGGAGGCGAGGGACCGGGCCCTGCGGGAGGCGCTGTCCACCTTCGTCCGGCTGGCCGTGCCCGCGGCGGCGGTCGTGGCGACGGTGCCGCCGGTGATCGTGGGCCTGGTCCTGCCCGCCGCGTACGCGCCCTCGCTGGCGCTGCTGCCCGCGCTCGCGCTCGCCGGCCTCGGGCTGGGGGCGACGACGGTGCTGGCGACGCTGCTGCTCGCGGTCGGGGCGCGGCGCTCCCTGGCGGTCGCGCTCGTGCTCGCCGCCGCGGCGCTCGCCGCCGGGATCGCCCTGGGCCTGCGCGACGGCGCCCCGGGCCTCGCCGCCGGCACCGCCGCGGGCGCGCTGGGCGGGGCGCTGCTGCTCACCGTGCTCGGCGTGCGCCACCGCCCGCGGGGCGGCCGCGCGGGAGCCGGGCTCGTCGCGTGGGTCGTGCGCGGGCTGCTCTGGGCCGCGCTGGCCGCAGGCCTGCTGGGGGCGACGCGCGCGGTGCTGCCGCTCTGGGTGCTCGCGGTCGCGGTGCTCGGGATCGGCGTCGTCGGGCTCCCCGTGGTCACGGGCCGCCTGCGCGCCGCCGTCGACCCGCGGGGCGAGCTGTGCCCCGCACCGGGCGGGATGCACGTGCTGCACCTCGCGTTCGAGGACCCCGAGATGCCGGGCTCGGGCGGCGGCGCCAAGCGCACCGCCGAGATCGACCGCCGGCTCGCCGCCGCCGGGCACCGCCTCACGGTCGTCGTCCAGGGCTTCCCCGACGCGCGCGACCGCACCGAGTACCTCGGCGACGGCGTCCTGCGCTGGGTGCACCTCGGCCGCGGCGCGCACCGGCTCACCCGCCTGCTGGCCTACGTCGCGCGCCTGCCTTTCGTCGTGCGCGGCGTGGAGGCCGACGTGGTCGTCGAGGACTTCTTCGCCCCGATCTCGTCGGTGTCGGTGCCGCGCTGGTCGCCGGCGCCGACCGTCGGGATCGTGCAGTGGCTCAACGCGCGCGAGAAGTCGCGCCAGTACCGGCTGCCGCTGCACTGGGTGGAGCGGCTCGGGGTGCGCAGCCACCGGCGCCTGATCGGGATGTCGCAGGGCGTCGCGGACGCGCTGCTCGCGAGCAACCCGCGCGCCGAGGTCGCCGTCATCGGCAATGGCGTCGACCCCGAGGCCTTCCGCGCGCGCCGCCGCGGACCGGGCACCGACGTCGTGTTCGTCGGGCGGCTCGAGATCGCGCAGAAGGGCCTCGACCTGCTGATCGACGCGTGGGCGCGCGTCGCGGGCACGATCGGCGGGCGGCTCGTGCTCGCCGGCACCGGGCCCGACGAGGACGTGCTGCGCGAGCGGGCCGAGCGCCACGGGGTGGGCGAGCGCGTGCACTTCGCCGGCTGGGTGTCGGGCGAGGCCAAGTACGACCTCGTCGCCAACGCCCGCCTCGCGGTCGTCCCGTCGCGGTTCGAGACCTTCGGCATCGTCGCCGCCGAGGCGCTCGCCTGCGGCACGGCCGTCGTCGCGTACGACATCCCGTGCCTGCGCGAGGTCGTCCGCCAGGAGGCCGGCGTGCTCGTGCCCTACCTCGGCGACCACGGCGCCGACGTGACGGCGCTCGCCACCGCGCTGCGGGCCGTCGCCTGCTGCGAGGGCCTGCGCGAGGCCGCCGCGCAGCGCGGGCCCGCGCTCGCCGCCGTCCACGACTGGGACGCCCTTGCGCGCACCCAGGAGTGCGTCCTGCGCGCGGCCGCCGGCGTCGCGCCCGTCCCCGTGGAGGTCCCGTCGTGACCACCGGCGCCGCCCGCCGCGGGTCGTTCGCCGCCCTGGTGCCGCTGCGGGAGCAGCCGGCGCGGGACCCGATCACCCGCACGCTGCACCCCGACCGCGACCACGAGCCGCCGGCCCCCGTGCCCGGCCGCAGCCGGCGCACGATCCGCGAGCGCCGGCGCCGCGAGGAGTCCGCCGCGGGCGGGCGCACCCGCCGGGTCGTCTTCTGGGTGCTGCTCGCCGCGCTGTGCGCCGGCACGGTCGCGCTGCGCGCGTGGCACCAGGCGTCGGCGTACGAGCTGTTCATGGACGAGATCCAGTACGCCGACGTGGGCAACTCGTTCGCGGCGGGGCACGGTCCGGAGCTCTTCGGCGAGCCGTTCTTCCTGCACCCGCCGCTGCTGTTCGCGCTGTTCGGGCTGTTCATCGACCAGCCCGTCGACCACATGACCGTCCCGTTCGTCCTGGGCCTGCGCCCGATCGAGCTGGGGTTCGCCGCCGCGAACGTCCTGCTGGTGGTGGGGGTCGCGCGCCGGGTCGTCGGGCCGTGGGCGGCGCTGCTGGCCGGGCTGGTCTACGCCCTCGACCCGTTCGTCGTCCGCTTCGACAGCCGCCTCATGCTCGAGGCGCCGATGATGTTCGGGACCCTCGCCGGGATCCTGGCGCTGCTCGTCGCGGTGGACCAGCCGTCGCGGCGGGCGCGGTTCGCCTGGCTCGCGGTCGGCGGCCTCGCGTGGGGCATCGCGATCACCACCAAGAGCACCGCGGCGCTGATCACCGCGTTCCCGCTCCTGATCATGATCGTCACGTCGTGGGGGCTGCGCCGCAAGGAGGCCGTCGGCGTCCTCGCGATCCAGTGCTCGGTGTACGCGACCTACGTCGTCTGGGTCCTGGCCACGGGCAACATCGGGCCCTGGTTCGAGCAGACGATCGCGGGGACGCTGCGCGCGATCGGGATCCTCAAACAGACCGGGTTCAACTCCGGGCACGCCCCGTCGTTCGTCGACCGCCTGCTGGTGCAGGGCGTGTGGTTCTTCCCGTCGTACCTGCTCATCGGCGTCGCCTGCACCTACGCGTCGTACCTGCTGTTCATCGGGTGGCGCTCGCTGCGGGTGACGCGCGAGGACCGCGGGGCCCACGGCCGGCGCACGCGCGGGGCGCACGCGCTGCGCGGCGACGGCGACGACCTCGGGCTGCTGACGTGCTGGCTCGCCGGCGTGCTCGGCGCGATCGTCTACACGTTCGGCCTCGGCGAGGTGGAGGAGCAGACGTTCTACCTGCTCGCCGTCCCGTCCACGGTGGTCGTGGCGATGCTGCTCACGCAGATGGCGTCCTGGCAGGGCGCCGGCCGCACCGCGCTCACGGTCGTCGTGACCCTCGTGCTGACCTCCTCGGCGATCATCTGGTTCACCCTGCGCACCGCCCGCGACGACACCTATCTGCAGCTGGTGGAGTACATGTACGCGAACATCGACGTCCAGAACGAGGTCGCGGTCGGGGAGCACACCGCGCAGTTCGTCCTCCCCGGCTTCGGCATCCACGAGCTGACGTCGGTGGACGACGCGCGGGCCACGTTCTCCCGCTACGCGGTCGTCTCGACCGAGCTCTCCGAGCTGGGGCTCGCCCCGGCCTCGCCGGAGCTCGTCGACGAGCTCGCCCGCCGCTACACGCTCGTGTTCACCGCGCACGGGCGCACCGCGGGCGACCTGCGGCTCTACGACCTCAACCAACCGCTCGACGGCACCCCGCCGGTCGCCCCGGGGCCGCCGCGATGAGCGCCGCCCCTGGTCAGCCGACGTCCAAGGGACTGATCAGGAGCCTGGTCGGCATCCGCGGCTACCTCTCCGTCGTGGTCGTCGCGGTGCACCTCGCACCGTTCGCGATCGCGCTGGTGCCGCTGACCGCGCCGTTCTTCCTGCCGGTCTGGCACCACGCCTACGTCGCGCTGGACCTGTTCTTCGTGCTGTCCGGCTTCGTCATCACCGCCGGCTACCGCGGGGTGTTCGCGCGCTGGCCGGGCTGGGGCGCGTTCGGGAAGTTCCTGTGGGCGCGGCTGTCGCGGTTCTACCCGGTGCACCTCGCGGTGCTCGCCGTGCTCGTCGGCGCCGTGCTCGGCGCGCGGGCCATCGGGCGGGAGATCCCGCACGGCGGCGACCTGGGCGTCGACCTGCTCCGCCAGATCACGCTCACCTCGGGCTGGGGCGGTGCGGACGCGCTGACGTGGAACGGGCCGGTGTGGTCGCTGTCGGCGGAGTGGTTCTGCTACCTGCTCATCCCGCTGCTGCAGCCGCTCGTGCTGACGCTGCGGACGCGCACGGCCTGCGTCGTCGGCTACCTGCTCGCCTGCGCGATCCCGCTGGTCGCCTACTCGGTCATCGGGTTCGACGACGCCACGATCACGTACGCGATGCCGCTGCCGCGCGCGCTGGGCTTCTTCCTCGCCGGGGCGTGCCTGCAGCAGCTCGTGCACGTCGACCGCCGCCTCCCCGCGCTCGCGGGCCGGTGGACGGGGCCGCTCGCGGTGCTCGGCCTCGCCCTCATCGTGCTGATGTCGACCCTCGAGGTCTCGACGATGTACGCGCTGCCGGTGGTCGGGCTGACCGTCCTCGCGCTCGGCGAGGAGCGCGGGTGGCTCGACCGCGCGCTGTCGACGCGCTCCAGCATGGTCTTCGGCGAGGTCAGCGTGGCGATCTTCCTGACGCACGTGCCGTGGCTGCTGGGGGCGTCGCTGCTGATCAACCCGCGGACCTTCCCCGGCGGCTGGGGCTGGCTCGGGATCGCGCTGCTGCTCGCCGGGGTCGCGGTGTGCGGCTGGCTCGCGTTCGTGCTGGTGGAGAGGCCCGGCCAGCGGATCATGCGCGCGCTGGTCAAGCGGCCGGCGAAGGCGCCGAGGGCGTCGGTGGAGGAGAAGACGGAGGCGGCGGTGGAGAGCACGCCGCCGTCCCGGGACGAGGCGCGGACCGGGCGGTGAGGGCGCTCGCGCCGGTCGTGGCCGGCGTGCTGCTGCTCAGCGGCGCGGCGTGCCCGTCGCACGCCGCGCCCGCGGTCGCCCAGCCCGCGTGGGGCGTGGTCGACTCGGCCTGCGCGCCCGACCGGCTCGCCGCCCAGCGCGGCGCCGGGCTGACGGTGGCCGTCGTCGACGCGCACTGGGACCGCCTGCAGCCGCGGCCCGGCGACCTCGACGCGGCCGCCGTGGACGGGCTCGCCGCCCGGGTCGCGCGGTGCCTCGACGCGGGGATGCGCGTGGTGCTGGGGTCGGGCGCGCAGTACCCGCCGTCGTGGGTGTCGGCGCTGCCCGACGCGCTGCTGCGCGACCAGCGCGGCGCCGTGCCCCGCTCCGGCGGCGTCGACCTGGTGTTCGCCGCGGCCCCGCGCGCGGCGCTCGACGACTACCTGGCCCGCCTCGTCGCCGCCCTGCCCGCGGCACGCCTGACCGGCATCCGGGTCGGCACGAGCGCGGCCGGCGAGATCGGCTACCCGGGACCGCACGAGTCCGGGTACGGGATCAACTCGTGGTGGGCGTTCGGCGCGCCGGCGCAGACCGGTGCCGGACTCGCACCGGGTCAGCGGCCGACGCCGATGCCCGGCTGGGTGCCCGGCTCGGCGCAGTGGCCGGGCGGCACGGCGACGGCGGCCGGGGCGGGGGAGTGGTTCGGCTGGTACTCCGGGGCGCTGGTCGAGGCGCTCGCCGCGCAGGCTTGGGTGCTGCGCGCGGCGGGGTTCACCGGCCAGGTGCACCTGCCCGTGCCGGGGCGCGGGGTGCTGCCCGCCGACCGGTCGGTGGCGGTGGGCTCGCTGCTCGACGGGCACGGCGACCGCGACGGCTCGCTGGGCCGCGGCCTCGACCACGTCGCCGCCCTGCCCGGGATCGCCGCCGCGGTCCCCGGGCCCGTGGTGATCGGCCTGACCTCGGTGGACGACGCCACCGCCGTCCGCGCGCGGGCCCTCGATCCGCCCGAGGACACGTGCGCGCCCGGGGACCCCGACGTCGCGCTCGATCCCACGACGCGCGTGGAGCGCTGGTCGAACCTGCGCTTCGCCCGCGCCCTGGCCGCGCGCGCCGGGCTGCCCGTCGTCGGCGAGAACCCCGGCCCGCCCGGCGCGACCACGGGCGGCGCCGCCGACTCCGATCCCGAGATCGAGCAGGTGCGCCGCGCCCCGGCGTACGCGCGGGCGTGCGGGCTCGCGACGTTCCTGCTCGCGTTCGAGGAGGACCTGCACACCCCGCGCTCCGGGGTGACGCTCGCCGACTACGTGGCTGCGGGAACCGCATCGCCCCCCGCGACGACCAGCAGACGTGGTCAGCCGAACAGCCCCCACCGAGGCCTTTCCCGTGCTCCGGGAGGACGATCGGGGCGTGGACACGCAGGTCGCCGACGGGGTCGATGCCCCGGTTGTCGAGGAGCCCGCCGCGGAGCCGCCGGGCACCCGCGCGGTCGGCGTCGTCCTGCTCGTCGGGGGCCTGACCGGCGCGGTCGTCTCGCTGCTCCTGCTGCTGGACGAGCTCGCGCTGCTCGCCGACCCGACGTTCGTGCCGTCGTGCAGCATCGACCCGGTGCTGTCCTGCGGGACGATCATGAAGACGTGGCAGGCGTCGCTGCTCGGGTTCCCCAACCCCGTGATCGGCCTGGTCGCCTTCCCGGTCGCCGCCGCGATGGGCGCGCTCGTCCTCGGCGGCGTCGCGCTGCCCCGCTGGGCGTGGTGGAGCCTGCAGGCGGGCACGACGCTGGGCCTGCTGTTCGTGCACTGGCTGATCGTCCAGAGCCTCGTGGTGATCCACGCCCTGTGCCCCTGGTGCATGGTGGCGTGGGTCGCGGTGATCGCGATGTTCTGGTTCGTGACCGTGCACGACCTGCGCGCGGGGCACCTCGGCGGCGCCCCGGCCCCGCTGCGCCGGCACGGCTGGGGGCTCGCGGCCTGGTACCTCGCGATCGTCGTGGCGATCGTCGCGACCTTCCCCGCCTGGGCCGCCGGGCTGGTGGGTCGGTGAGCGCACCCGCTGCCGCCGTCCTCGACCTGGACATCGGCGGGATGACCTGCGCGGCCTGCGCGTCGCGCATCGAGCGCCGGCTCAACCGGATCGACGGCGTCGCCGCGACCGTCGACCTCGCCGGCGACAGCGCCCGTGTCGTCATCGACTCGCCGGAGGTCACGACGGCGACCGTCGTCGACACCGTCGCGAAGCTCGGCTACACGGCGCGGCCGGCGGCTGCCCCTGATGGCGAGCCGGCGGACGACGAGGACGTCGAGCTGCGCGACCTCTGGCGTCGGCTGGTCGTCGCCGCGGCGCTGTTCCTGCCGGTGGCCGACCTGGCGCTGGTGATGACCGCGGTGCCCTCGCTGCGCTTCGGAGGCTGGGAGTGGGTGCTGGCGGTGCTCGCCGCGCCGGTCGTCGCGTGGTCGGCGTGGCCGCTGCACCGGCGCGCGCTCGCCGGCCTGCGCCACGGCACGACCTCGATGGACACGCTGGTCTCGCTGGGCATCGTCGCGGCGACGGTGTGGTCGTTCGGCGCCCTGCTCGGGGGTGCCGCGCCGGCCCCGGCGGCGAGCACGTGGGAACTGCTGCTGCACCCGGCGGGACCGGTGTACCTCGAGGTCGCGGCGGGGGTGACGACGTTCGTGCTCGCCGGGCGCTACGTCGAGCGCCGCGCGCGCCGGGCGTCGGGCGACGCCCTCGCGGCGCTCGCGCGGCTGGCGGCGCGGGACGTGGCGGTGCTGTCCGACGACGGCACCGAGACGCGGGTGCCGGTGGACTCGCTCGCCGTCGGGATGCGGTTCGTGGTGCGGCCCGGCGAGAAGGTCGCCGCGGACGGGCGGGTGGTCGCCGGGCGCTCGGCGGTGGACCGCAGCATGCTCACCGGCGAGCCGGTGCCCGACGACCTCGGGGTCGGCGACCGGGTGGTCGGCGGCACGGTGGCGGTGTCCGGGCGCCTCGTGGTGGAGGCCACCGCGGTCGGCGAGGCCACGGCCCTGGCCGGCATGGTGCGGCTGGTCCGCGACGCGCGCGCCGACAAGGCCGACGTGCAGCGCCTCGTCGACCGGATCTCGGCGTGGTTCGTGCCGGTCGTGGTCGTGCTGGCGGCGCTCACGGCCGCGGGCTGGTGGCTCGCGGGCGCCGGCGCGGCGGGGGCGTTCGCGCCGGCGCTGGCCGTGCTCGTCATCGCGTGCCCGTGCGCGCTGGGGCTCGCGACGCCGATGGCGATGGTCGTCGCCTCCGGCCGCGGGGCCCGGCGCGGCATCTTCCTCAAGGGCCACCACGCCCTGGAGACCAGCCGCCGCGTCGACACCGTGGTGCTCGACAAGACCGGGACGCTGACCACGGGCCGGATGACGGTGGTGTCGGTGCTCGGGGGCGACCTCGTCCTCGCGCGGGCGGCGGGCGTCGAGCGGGGGTCGGAGCACGCGATCGCGACGGCGATCGTGGCCGCGACCGGGGCGGCAGGCGACGCGCCGGCGGAGCCCGAGGACTTCGAGGCGCTGCCGGGGTTGGGAGCGCGGGCGGTGGTGTCCGGGGTGACCGTCACCGTGGGCCGGCCGGACCTGGTCGGCGCGGTGCCGGCGTCGCTGGCTCCGGAGTGGGCGGCGGCCGAGGAGGCCGGGCACACGGTGGTGGCCGTGGGGTGGGACTCGCGCGTGCAGGGCGCCGTCGTGCTCGCCGACGAGGTGAAGCCCAGCGCGGCCCCGGCCGTCGCGATGCTCCGCGAGGCCGGGCTGCACCCGGTGCTGCTCTCCGGCGACCACGAGCGGGCGGCGCGGCACGTGGCCGAGGCGGTGGGGATCGACGAGGTCGTCGCCGGCGTGCTGCCCGAGGGCAAGCTCGCGTTCCTGGCCACGCGGCGCGCGGCGGGCGCCGTCGTGGCGATGGTGGGCGACGGCGTCAACGACGGCCCCGCGCTCGCCGCCGCGGACCTCGGGCTCGCCGTGGGCACGGGCACCGACGTCGCCCTCGACGCCGCCGACGTGATCCTCGTGCGCGACGACCTCACCGCCGTCCCCGAGGCGCTGGCGCTGGCCCGAGCCACGCACCGCACGATCCGCGTCAACCTCGGCTGGGCGTTCGGCTACAACGTCGCCGCGATCCCGCTCGCCGTCGCCGGCCTGCTCAACCCGCTGCTCGCGGGGCTCGCGATGGCCCTGTCGTCGCTGCTCGTCGTGACCTCGAGCCTGCGCCTGCGGGGGCGCTGACCCGCCGGTCCGCCTGTTCGGTCGGGACGCGTCGGGGACCGACTGCTCGGGTCGCGTGCCCGCGCGCGGCGTCGGTCGCCGGGGGATCAGGAGCACACGGTGCACCCGGGGTGGCGGTGCGGCGCACGTGAGGTGCTCATGATCTCCGCCCACGCCGGCGCCGCCGCCCACCCCGCACGCCCGCGTCCCGGCCCTTGATCAGGAGCACCCGGTGCCCGTCTCGGGCCGCGCCGCGGTGCACCACGTGCTCCTGATCTCCGCGCACCGGGGGTGATCGCTCCAGCTGCTCCGCCGGGACGATGACACCGCCTCGCCGGAGCACCCGGAGCGATCATCGAGCTCAGCCCGCGAGCACCTGGTCGAGTTCCGGCGCGCCCGGCTCGACGAGGCGGCCGTCGAGGACCACGGTCGGCGTGCCGAACGAGCCCTGGTTCTGCAGCGCCGGGTCGTTCGAGGCGTCGTGGAAGTTCAGGGCGATCTCGCCGACGTGGCGGCCGGTGGTGACGCAGTCGGCGTAGCCCGGGCCGGCGCCGGCGCGCTGGCCGAGGTCGACCAGCTGGGCGGTGTCGTAGCCGCGCGCGCCCTCGGGCGGCTGGGCGGCGTAGAGGCTGGTGTGCACCGCGGGGAAGGCGCCGTTCTCGGCGGCGCACATCATCGCGTTGCCCGCCGCCGAGGAGTAGCCGGGCGGGTTCGAGCGCTGCTCGAGCAGGTTCACGAGGTGGTAGCGGACCTGCAGGCGCCCGGCCGCCACGGCCTGCGCGATGCGGTCGCCCTCGCGCTGCTCGAACGCCTGGCAGGCGGGGCAGAGCGCGTCCTCGTAGAGGTCGAGGGTGTGGGGCGCGGGCCCGCCGGCGGTGACGACGCCGTCGTCGACGGTCGTCGCGTACTGCGCGGGGGCGGGGGTGTCCGGGATCGCGGCGGGCGCCCCGCCCGACGAGCCGTTGCCCGAGAGCAGCACGCCGCCGAACACCACGGCCGCGACCAGCACCACGACGGCGACCGCCACGATCGTCGGCGTCCGGGACGTCGTGCGGTTCACCGGTGCGGGGCGCTTGGGGCGCGTGGCCATCCGGGGGTCCTCCTCGTGTCGGGGCGCCGGCGGAGTGTGCGGCGCCGCGGGATCGGGTCGTGTCACCGGCCTCGGGCGAGGTCGGCGAGCATCCGGTTCCAGGCGGCGAGCTCGGCGTCGCCGTCCCGGTCGGCGTGGCGGTCGCGGCGGGTGGCGTCGCGGCTGTCGGCGCGCGACCACTGCACCAGCAGCACGATGAGCACGACCACCAGCGGCGCCTCGCCCGACGCCCAGGCGATGCCGCCGCCGAGGTGCTGGTCGGCGAGCAGGTCCGGCACCCAGGGCAGCGCGAGCTGGCCGAAGAAGTCCCCGCCGATCACCGCGTCGGTGCTCATCAGCGCCACGGCGAAGAACGCGTGGAACGGCATCGACGCGAGCAGCATCGCCAGGCACCCGAGGTGCGGCAGCGGGCGCGGCGGGCGGTCGACGCCGATGATCGGCCAGAAGAACAGCGCGCCCGTGAGCAGGAAGTGCACGAACATCAGCTGGTGCGCCCAGTGGTAGGGCAGCGCGAGGGCGTAGAGCGACGAGAAGTACAGCGCGTAGAACGAGCCGACGAACAGGGCGAGCGCCACGAGCGGGTGGGTCAGCACGCGGGTGAGCGGGGCGTCGAGCAGGGAGAGCAGCCACGCCCGCGGGCCGTCGTCGCCGGCCGGCAGCGCGCGCAGCGCGAGGGTCACCGGGCCGCCGAGCACCAGCATGATCGGCACGCCCATCGACAGGATCATGTGCACGCCCATGTGCACGCTGAACGTCGCCATGGAGTGCGCGCCGAGCCCGGAGCTCGTCGCCCACAGCAGCAGCGCGCAGCCCCCGACCCACGCCGCCGTGCGCCCGGCGGGCCACGCGTCGCCGCGCCCGCGCAGCCGCCGCACGCCGGCCAGGTACGTGCCGGCGAGCACCGCGGCGACCACGGCCCACCACAGGTTGAGCCGCCCGGGCCCGAGCAGGCCCAGGACCGTCGGGGGGTCGAGGCGGTAGCCGAGCGCCGCGTCCTGGACGCCCTCGACCGTCGTGAGCACCGGCTCGACGAGCGCGCGCGGCAGCTCGGTGGCCAGCACCGCCCCGAGCCCCACGGCGGGCACGAGCAGCACGGCGACCCCCGCCCGTCGCCGCACGGTCAGCACCGCCGCGCCCGCGAGCAGGCCGAGCTGGACGAGGGCGAGCGGGCCGTGGAGCCCGGCGAACCAGTCGCCGCGCACGATGACCGACTCCGCGACGACCGTGCCGGCGACCGCGGTGCCCGCCGCGACCAGGGCGATCGGGCGGGCCCGCCCGGCGGCGTCGCGGCCGGGCTGCACGGTCTCGAGCAGGGCGAGCCCGAGCCACACGGCGGCGGCGACCGCGGCGAGCGCGGCGGCGTCGGTGGCGATGTCGTGCCCGGCCCGCGCGCTCGCCACCTGCCCGGTGACGGCCGGCGCGACGACGCCGAGCACCGCGAGCACCGCGGCGCCCGCCGTCGTGCGCCACGAGAGCGTGACCCGGCACAGCGTGGCCACCCCGCCCGCGAGGACGGCGGCCACGAGGAACCCGGCCGGCTCCTCCAGGGCGCCCGCGGCGTCGAGGAACGCGTCGGGAGCGGTGAGGATCCGCGGGTCGCTGCCGGTTCCCGCCAGCACGGTGAGCACAGCGGCGCCCAGCGCGCCGACGGCCCAGACCGCGGCCGCGCCGCCCGCCCAGCGGACCGCGGCGTAGGCCTGCGCGCCGAGCGCGCCGCCGGGCGAGCGCCGGGTGACGAGCGCGCCCACGAGCCCGCCGAGCGTCGCGCCGGCCGCGAGCAGGACGACCAGGCGCGCCAGCGCCGTCGCCACCGTGACCGCGGCCGGCGGGGCGGTGACGCCGAGCAGCGCCGCGGGCAGGTCGCCGCGGAGCAGCGCGAAGGCGACGACGAGGCCGGCGAGCAGGGCGGTGACGACGAGGAGGCGCCGGCGGTCACGCGACGTCGGACTCACGCTCCCAGGAGGTCGGGGCAGCGGGGCGCGGGCCGTCGGGCGCGGCGCCCTGGTCGGTGAGGCGGGAGCGCCACCGCGCGCCGGGGGAGGGCCCGGCGCCGGGGCGCGGGGTGGTGCGCACGACGGCGAGCCCCAGCAGGAAGCCGGCGACGACGACGAGGTGCGCGACGACGCGGGCGGGCTCGACGCGCCCGGCGACGAGGTCGATGCCCGAGAGCACCGCCAGCACCGCGATGAAGGCGCCGAGCACGGGCATCAGCCCGGCGAGGTGGCGGCTCCGGACCGCCCCGGCGACGAAGGCGACGCCGAGCGCGAGGTTCCACGCCGCGCTCTCGTGCGCCGCGTGCGCCATCCCCGCGCCGAGGACCATGAGCGGGTCGTCCCCGTGCCCCGCGTGCGTCGCCGCGCCGAGCAGCCCCACCAGCCCGAGCACCGCCTGCGCCAGGCCCACGGCCGCGAGACCCGCGCGGGCCGACACGCCCCACCAGCGCGCCCGCGGGCCCGGGGCGGCGCCCACGACGCGGTCGACGAGATCGGGTCCGCCGACCACCACGCCGGTGCGGGCGCGGCGCGTCACGGCCTCCGCGTCGCGGCGCCACGCGCGGCAGGCGGCGCAGCCGGCGAGGTGCGCGTCGACCCGCGCGAGCTCGGCGGCGTCGGCCTCGCCGTCGAGCGCGGCCGACACCGCCTCCCGGCAGACGTCGCAGTCGCTGGAGCCGGCCATGCCCTGCTGGTCGCCGCGACCCCCGCCGGAGTTCCCGGTCACCCGGACCGACGCTCGGCGCCCGGCTCGCCCAGGGCGTCGACGAGGTCGGCGCGGGCCCGGGCGACGCGCGAGCGGATGGTCCCGATCGGGCAGCGGCACACGGCGGCGGCGTCCTCGTAGCTCAGCCCGATCACCTGGGTGAGGACGAACGCCTCACGCCGGTCGGCGTCCAGGGCGGCCAGCGCGTCGCGGACCGCGGCGGACTCCGCCGGGTCGGGCTGCGGGGCGCGGCCCAGCGGGCGGTCGTCCTCGGCGGGCTCGGCGGGGGCGACCGGGCGGCGGGCGCGCCGGCGCAGGTGGTCGGCGGCGACCCGCCGCGCGATCGAGAGCAGCCAGCTGCGGGCGGGCGCGTCACCCCGGTAGCGGCGCAGCGAGCCGAGCGCGCGCTCGTAGGTCTCCTGGGCAAGCTCCTCGGCGACGCCCGGGTCGGCGAGGTGGCCGAGCAGCCGCCAGACCTGGTGCTGGGTGGCGGCGACGAACTCGCCGGCCGCGGTGCGGTCGCCCTCGCGGGCCCGCAGCGCCAGCGCGGTGATCCTCGCGTCGTCCACCCGGGTACTCCTTCGTCGTCACGCACGTGGTCGTCGCGCGGGGCCCGGGAGTTCCCGGCCGTGACCGTCTCGACAACGGGGCTCCGCCGGCGGCCCGACGGTCCCTACCGTGCCTCCCCGACGGTAGGCCCCCGGGCTCCCTGAGAAGGAGCGGGCCCACACCTGAGAACGCTGCGCCGACCGGGCACACCACCCCCCGGCGGCGAGGTGAGCGGTGTGCGGCTGAACCCGACCGCCGTACCGTCCCCGCAGGTCGCAGGACAGCCACGCCCCACGGAGGACCCCATGACGGACCACGAGCCGCTGCCGGCCGGCGGCCTGCAGCACGTCACGACGTTCTGCGGCCAGTGCTCGTGCGGGTGCCCCGAGCTCTACGTCGACCCCGCCGCCGACGACGACCGCCGCGTGGTCATCACCGACGACTTCGGCCGGTCCATCCGCATGAGCCTCGCGCAGCTCGCCGTGATCGTCGACGACGCCCGCGCCGGCGTGCTGGACGAGCTCCTCGCGGGCGCGCGGTGACCCTCCCCACCTCGGTCGCGGGGTTCCTCGCCGCGGTCTTCCTCGCCGCCGCCGCGCTGTGCGTGGCGAGCCTGTGGCGACGCCGGGCCCGCCACGAGCGCGCCGCCGCGGCGTCCGAGGCGAACCACATCGTCATGAGCGTCGCGATGGCGGCGATGGTGCTGCCCGCGACGATGAGCCTCGTGCCGCCGGTCGCGGGCGCGGTGGCGTTCGGCGCGCTCGGCGTGGTGTGGGCGGTGCGCCTGGTCGCGCTGCGCGCGCAGGGCCGGTCGCTGGGCTCGGCGATCGGCGGCGACCGCTGCGCGGCGCACCCCACCCACCTGCTGCTGAGCAACGCGGCGATGGCCGTCATGTACGTGGCGATGGTCCCGAGCGCCGGCGCCATGGCGGGGACGGGCGAGCACGCCGGCCACGGCGGCGGCGCCTCCTCGCCGCTCGCGCTGCAGGCGGTCTCCTTCTCCCTCGCCGTCTACCTGATCCTGCACACGGTCCTGACCGTCGGCGCGCTCGTGCGCTCGACGACGACGGTGGCCGTGACGGCCGGGGGCGGCGGCGCATCCGTCGGCCTCGGCACCCGCGTCGGTCGCGTGGTCGACGCCCCCGCCGTGCAGCTCGGCTGCCAGGCGGTCACCGGGGCCGGGATGGCCCTGATGCTGCTCGTGCACTGACACGCCCCCCAGGAAGGCTTCCCGTGACCGTCGTCGAGCAGCCCGATGCTGCCCGCAGCAGTTCAGCGGAGCGCGGGACCCGGTCGCTGCTGCGGCCCCTGGTGCTGCGCGTGCACTTCTGGGCCGGCGTGCTCGTCGGGCCGTTCCTGCTGGTCGCGGCCCTGACCGGGCTCGTCTACACGCTCATGCCCTCGCTCGAGACCGTCGTCTACCGCGACGAGCTGACGGTGCCGGCGTCGGCCGCGCAGGTCCCGCTCGCCGACCAGGTGCGCGCGGGCCTCGACGCGATGCCGGGCACCGAGCTGCGGGCCGTGCGGCCGGGCGCGACGCCGACCGACAGCACCCAGGTCATCGCGGACGACGCGAGCCTGCCCGAGTCGTCCTACCGCACCGCCTTCGTCGACCCCCACACCGGCGACCTGCGCGGCGTCCTGGAGACCTACGGCTCGGGACAGGCGATGCCGCTGCGTGCGTGGGTCGACCAGCTGCACCGCAACCTGCACCTCGGCGACGCCGGGCGGCTCTACACCGAGGTCGCCGCGTCGTGGCTGTGGGTGCTCGTGCTGGCCGGGCTCGTGCTGTGGGTCGGGCTGGTCCGGCGCCGCCGCCGGGAGCGCGCCTCGGCGCTGCTGGTCCCGCGCGTCTCGGGCGGGCGCCGGGCGCGGCTCCTGTCGTGGCACGCGGTCGTCGGGCTGTGGGCGGCGCTCGGGCTGCTGTTCCTCTCGGCGACCGGGCTGACGTGGTCCACCTACGCCGGCGAGAACATCAGTGTGCTGCGCGCCCAGCTGTCGTGGGAGACCCCCGAGCCGGCGACGACGCTGCCGGGCACCGCGGCGGCGACCACCCCGGGGTCCTCGGGGGACGTCGACGTCGCCGCCCGGGCCGCGGCGGACTTCGGGCTCACCGGGCCGGTGGAGATCACGCCCGGCGGCGACGGCGCGGCGACGACCGTCACCCAGATCGACCGCGTGTGGCCCCAGCAGCTCGACGCGGTCGCCGTCGACACGGGCAGCGGGCAGATCACCGACGTCGTCCGGTTCGCCGACTGGCCGCTGGCGGCCAAGCTCGCCCGCTGGGGCATCGACGCGCACATGGGCCTGCTGTTCGGCGTCGCCAACCAGGTCGCGCTCGCCGCCCTCGCCGCCGGGCTGGCCTGCTCGGTCGTCTGGGGCTACGTGCTGTGGTGGCGGCGCGGGCCGGGCCGGCGTCCCGGGCACGTGCCGGCCGACGGGGTCCTGCGCTCGCTGCCGCGCCCGTTGCTGGCCGGGGTCCTCGCCGTCACGGTGGCGGTCGGCGTCGCGCTGCCGCTGCTCGGCGCCTCCCTGCTCGTGTTCCTGCTGCTCGAGACGCTGCTGGACCGGCGCCGCACGGCCCCCGCGGACCCCGGCGCGGACGCGTAGCGACACCGCCGCCACGGGCGCGCAGCCCCATCTGGCAGCGTGTCCGACGAGATCGGTCGGGCCGCTCGGTCCGGGGACCTGAGGGGGAAGCGCCGTGTTCACACGTCGGGTGGCCGTGGTGGGAACGGGCTATGTCGGGTTGACGACGGGCGCGTGCCTGGCGTCGCTGGGACACCAGGTGGTGTGCGCGGACATCGACACCGCGAAGGTGGAGCGGCTGCGTCGCGGTGTGGTGGACATCGTGGAGCCGGGCCTGTCGGAGCTGGTGACCGAGCAGGTGTCGGCGGGGCGGCTGTCGTTCGTGGTGGGGGCGGCGGCGGGCGTGTCCGAGGCGTTTCCCGATGACCTGGACGCGGAGATCGTGTTCCTGTGCCTGCCGACGCCGATGGGGGTCGGCGGGGTGGCGGACCTGCGGGCGGTGGAGGCCGTGGTCGAGGAGACCCGGGAGCTGCTGGCGGCGGGCACGGTGGTGGTGAACAAGTCGACGGTGCCGGTGGGCACGGCGGGGCGGACCGCGGAGCTGCTGGACCGCCGGGACGTATCGGTGGTGTCGAACCCGGAGTTCCTGCGTGAGGGCTCGGCGGTGCACGACTTCCTGAACCCCGACCGGATCGTGGTGGGGTGTGACACCGCGGAGGCCGCGGAGCGGGTGGCGGCGCTGTACGCGCGGCTGGGCGCGCCGACGGTGCTGACCGACGCGGCGTCGGCGGAGCTGATGAAGTACGCGGCGAACTGCTTCCTGGCGATGAAGCTGTCGTACGTGAACGCGATGGCCGAGCTCTGCGAGCGGGTCGGCGCGGACATCTCCGACGTGACCGAGGGGATCGGGTACGACCGGCGGATCGGGCAGGCGTTCCTGTCGCCGGGTCCGGGGTGGGGCGGGTCGTGCCTGCCGAAGGACACCCACGCGTTGTTGCAGGTGGCGGACGCCGCGGACTTCGAGTTCCGGCTGTTGCGGGCCACGATCGACACGAACACCCGCCAGCGGCAGCGGATCGTGGACAAGGTGCGGGCGGCGGTGACCGGGCGGCGGACCGGGTCGCTGACCCGGGTGCGGCTGGGGCTGCTGGGGCTGACGTTCAAGGCGGGCACCGACGACCTGCGCGACTCGCCGGCGCTGGCGATCGCGGCGCTGCTGCGCCAGGCCGGGGCGGACCTGGTGGGCTACGACCCGGCGCTGGTGGGGGAGCCGGGGAACCCGGACCGGCCGGTGGTCGACGAGGTCGACGGGGTGCCGCTGGTGACCGACCCGATGGAGGCGGCGCAGGGCGCCGAGGCGCTGGTGGTGCTCACCGAGTGGCCGGTGTTCCGCACGCTGGACTGGGTGGCGATGGCGGGGGCGATGAAGCAGCCGATCGTGGTCGACACCCGCAACCTGCTCGACCCGGCCACGCTGCGCCGCGCCGGGCTGACCGGCATCGGCCTGGGGCGCCGCGAGGCCTGACCGTGATGTCCTGAGCGGGGCCCTGGTCTGGTCCGGGCCCGGACGTCCGCTTACCGTGGTGGGCGTACGTCGGGGCGTCCGCCGAGGCGGCGCGTCGGTCTCATCGGAGAGGCGAGCATGCGCTGCGAGATCGCGGTCGACATCGACTCCTGCCCGGACCACGTCTGGGCGGTGATCACCGACCTCAACCGCTGGCCGCGCTGGACGACCGCCGTCCGCGACGCCGCGCTGCTCGGCGGCGGCACGCTCGCGCTGCACGGCGTCGTGCGGCTGCGGGCCCCGCACCTGCCCGAGCGCACGTGGCGCGTCGCCGAGTTCGCGGCCCGCCGGCACCGCTTCGCCCTGCGCAACGAGGGCATCGGGGGGCGGGCCGACGTCCGCTTCGCGCTCTTCCCGACGGGGGTCTCCCGCACCCGCCTCGTGGTGACCCACGAGCGCGTCGGGTGGTTGGGCACGCCGGTGGCCCGCTTCACCGCCCGGACGGTGCAGGGGAACCTGCAGCTCCTCGGCGCCGACCTCAAGGCGCACTGCGAGACCCGGCGCCGCAGCGGGGTCGCCGCCCCCGCGGGCTGACCCGAACGGGCCTGCTCCCGCTGCTCTGCCAGGGTGGTGTCGCTCGGCCGGTCGGATGTCGGTGGCGCCGAGGACGTGAATTCGGCGTGAGGTCGGGCGACTTGACTCGTCATGCGCCTCTTCCGTCCCGTCCGTCTCGCGCTCACCGCGGGCCTCGCCGCGGCCCTGGCCGTCCTCACGGCCCCGGTGCCCGCGCAGGCCGTCACCGAGCCGGCCTGGGGGCTGGTGGCGTCGTCGTGCACCCCGCCCGACATCGCCGCCAACCGTGCGGTGGGGATCGGGCTCGTCGAGGTCGAGGCGTACTGGGACCGGTACCTCCCGACCCGGGCCGGCGCGGTCGACGCGGCCTACGTCGCGGACCTGCGGGCGCGCGTGACGGCCTGCCTCGACAACGGCATCCGCGTCGTCCTCGGTCCCGGCACGCAGTACCCGCCCGGCTGGGCCCGCGGGCTGCCCGGCGCCGCGCTGGTCGACCAGCGCGGGAAGAACCCGACCACGGGGGCGATCGACGTCGTGTACTCGTCGGCGGTGCGGGCGGCCCAGGGCGACTACCTGCGCCGCCTCGTCGCCGACCTGCCCTCGGCGCGCCTCGACGGCATCCGCGTCGGCACCAGCACCGCCGGCGAGATCGGTTTCCCGGGACCGAACGAGGCCGGTGACGGCTTCCTGCAGAGCTGGTGGGCGTTCGGCGCGGCGCCGGAGCAGGGCACCGGGCTCGCCGCGGGAACGCCCGCGACGCCCATGCCCGGGTGGAAGCCGGGGCAGCCGACGTGGAACGGGCGCGCGGTGACGCCGGCGATGGCCCAGAACTGGTTCCTCTGGTACTCGCGGTCGCTGCTGTACGCGATCAAGGGGCAGGTCGACGTGCTGCGGGCCGCCGGCTACGCGAAGCCCGTCCACGTGCCGTCGCCGGGCAAGGGCGTGCTGCCCGCCGACCTCGCGACGGCGACGGGGGCGCTGCTGGGCGGGGCCGGGGACCGCGACGGCTCGCTCGGGCGCGGGCTCCACTACGTCGACCAGTTCCCGGCGCTGGCCGGCAACGTCGCCGGCCCGCTCGTCGTGGACCTGACCGGCGTCGACGACGCCACGGCCGTCACGGCGCGCCGGCTGGACCCGCCC
The DNA here is from genome assembly GCF_042657905.1 of Actinomycetospora rhizophila. NCBI lineage: Bacteria > Bacillati > Actinomycetota > Actinomycetes > Pseudonocardiales > Pseudonocardiaceae > Actinomycetospora > Actinomycetospora rhizophila. The sequence goes on from NZ_JBHSKG010000019.1 coordinate 29,530, forward strand.
CAGGACCGGTGCGCGGCGAACGACGCCACCACCAGCGTCGCGACGGGAACCCCGGTGCAGAACTGGTCGAACCTGCGCTTCGCGCGGGCGCAGGCCGCGCGGGCGGGGCTCGCGGCCGTCGGGGAGAACCCCGGCCCGCCCGCCGCGGAGACCGGCGGGACCGCCGCCAGCGACCCCATCGCCGAGCAGATCCGGCGCAGCCCCGCCTACGCGCGCGAGTGCGACCTGGTGGGCTTCTTCCTGGCGTTCGAGAGCGTGCTCAACGACCCGGCGTCGGGGGTCACGCGCCAGGACTACGTCAGGGCGGTCACGGGCTGACCGGGTCCGACCGCGGGTATGTCCCGACCATGGAGGATCCTTCTCTGGGCACCTCGACCTGGATTCCCGGGCCGCGGCAGGTGGTCCGCGAGGCGATGATGCTCACGCGGCTCCCGCGCGGGGTCGCCGGGGTGCTCTGGCGGTGCGTGCGTCCCGAGGCGGCCGTGCACACCATCGAGGAGGCCGGCGACCACCGTGACCTGCCGCCGCCCCTGCCCGACGCCACGCTGCGCGACCAGCCCCTCGAGCAGGGGTTCGGGCCCGCGCTGCACCGGGAGTTCCGGGTGCACGTGGTCGGGGCGCGGCGCGGCGCCGGCGAGCTGATCGACGCACTGGCCCGGAACATGAACCGCGCCGTGGTGCCGGGGGTGGCCCGGTTCGACTACGTGGCGGCGAGCGGGGCGCTGCGGGTCGGCGACGAGCTCGTCGTGCGCATGCCCGGGCCCTGGGACGGTCCGGTGCGGGTGCTGGAGCGGTCGGCGACGTCGTTCCGGCTGGGCACGCTGGTCGGGCACCTCGAGGCCGGACAGATCGAGTTCGCCGCCCACGAGCGGCCCGACGGCGACCTCGAGTTCGGGATCACCACCTGGGCCCGGGCCGGCGACCGCATCGCCGACGTCCTCTACAGCCGCCTCGGGCTGGCCAAGCAGATCCAGTACCTGCTCTGGGTCGAGTTCTGCGTGCGGGCCGCCGAGCTCGCGGGCGGGCACACGCCGGGCGGCGTGACGGTCCGGACGCGGACGGTCGCGTGGCCGGACGGTGCACACAGCTCGGAGGAAAATTCTTCCGCCGCCGTGTAACGGCTCGCGGGCCCAGGACGACATCCCGGGTGCCCCGCGCGGCCACCGGACCCCCGACCCGGTGGCCCGCGGGGCTTTTCCGTGTCCGGGCCCTTCCGCGTCTCACCGGTCCGGGACCCGCGATCGTGTGACTCACGGTGCTTCTGTGACACGCGGGGTGAATGTGGCGGGGTGCCGTCCCTCGGTGGACGTACCCTCCTCCGCGTGGACGACGACGTGCGGGTGACGACGATGATCGTCGGACTGCTCATCGCGTTCTGCGCCCTGCTGCTCGCCAAGTGGCTCGCGGTCGTCGCCATCGCGGCGCTGGTGCTCCTCGCCGTGCTGCGCTTCGCGCTGCGGCGGATCGTCCGGGCGGTCCGCGCCCGGCGGGAGGCGCGGGCGTCCGCTGCGGTGCCCACGACCGACGGTGCGGGGTCGTCGACCGGATCCGGTGCCGTGCCCGCGGCCGGCTCGGGTGCCGGGACGGCGCGTCCGCGGTCGCGCCAGGTGACCGGCCGCGCGGGACGTGTGGGGCGGGGGACCGGCGGGTCGGCGCCGTCGCCCGCGGTCGCCGGGCCCCCGTGCTCCTGGTGCGGGCTCGCCGGCGGTCACCTCGATCTCCACGGCCGCCCCGTCCGGCCGCGCCACGCCCACGCGAGGGCTCTGACCCGCATGTGACCCGGGGCCTCTGCGTGTCGGCAGGCCCCTCGGCCCGCCGCTGGCGAGCGGCACGGTGCGCATGATCGAACGGTCGGATCGCCTGCTGACGGTGCCTCTCGTCGCCCGGGCTCGCCAGAACGATCTCTCCGGGGAGCCGTCGGTGTCGGCGGGCGAGGAGACACTCTCCGCGAGCGCCTCAGAGCGTGAGCCGGGCCAGCAGGGCGCGGTGGTCGGAGCCGGGCACGTCCATGACCGTGACCTCCCGCGCCTGCGGCCCGCCCGTCATGAGCACGTGGTCGATCTGGGCGCCGAGGGCTCGCGGCACGCCCGCGAACCAGCTCCCGGTGAGCGACTCCCCGCGCTCGGTGGCGGCGTCCGTGCACCCTCGCGTGCCTGCGCGGAAGGCGGAGTGGTCGGGGGTCGCGTTGAAGTCGCCGACCACCAGCGCCGGCCCCGCCCCGCACCACCGCTGCATCTGCGCGAGCTCCCCGGGCCAGTAGGAGATCCACTCCGGGACGATCGACACGACGTGCACGGCGCCGAGCCGCACCGGGCCGAGGATGCCGCCGGTGATCTCGGCCCAGGGGTAGCGGGTGTCGGTCGGCGAGCCGGGCGCGTCGGAGATCGTGCGCGCGGTGACGTCACCCGCCCGCGGCGAGGCCAGCACCGTGATGCCGCGGACGTCGGCGGCCCGGGCCGGCACGTTCGTCCACGACCGGTACTCGGGCAGCAGCGCGGCGACCCGGCCGCGGAAGCGCTCGCCGGCCTCGGGCAGCACCACCAGGTCGGGACGCTCGCGCCGCACCACCGAGGCGAGCACGTCCACGTCCGCCCGGCCCTCGAACGCGTTGAACTCGAGCACCGTGAGCGGGGTGCCCCCGGGCGGTGGCGCGGCGACGGGGACCGCGCGCGGCACGACGAGCCCCGCCGCGACCGCCACCACGGCCGCCACGCCGGCGAGTCCCACGACCCCGGGCCGCTGGAGTCGACGCCGGCGGACGGCGACCACCCCGACCAGGAGCGCCGCCGCGGCCACCGTGAGCGCCGGCCGCAGCGCTGTGAACACGGCGAACGGCAGGTGGCGGTCCAGGCCGAGCAGGTCGGGCAGGAGCAGCAGCACCGCGAGCGCCACCGGCAGGACCGCGCGCACCAGGACCCGCCGGACGACGTCCGGGTCGCGCCGCACGACGTCGGCGGCGCGGAACGGCATCGAGCCAGCCTAGGTCGCGCCCGGGCGGCCGGGCGTGAGGTCAGTCGACGCCGCGCGGCCCGATGCCGCCGATCCCCTCGGGCGTCTTCCCGATCTTGAGGTCGGTGACGACGATCGAGCCGTTCTCACGGATGGCCTGCGCCCGGTACATGCCCATCTTGAGGTAGGCCGCGTGCGTGCTCATCGTGCCGTCGTGCGGCTGCCAGTTCGTGACGCCGGTCGGCCGCCCGTCGCGCCAGACGGTGACCGAGCCCTCGTCCGGGTCCTGCGCGAACGTGACGCGCATCGTCAGGTCGATGCGCTGGCCGGGGGAGACCGGGCCGATCGCCTGCATGTCGTCGCCCTCGCTGACCATGTACAGCTGGCCCCGGGTGACCTGCAGCGCCAGCGGCGGCGACCCGTTCGGCGAGGTGTGGTGCCACTGCAGGATGACCTGCCAGTTGCCCGTGTCCGTGGGGAAGTCGTCGGACAGGTGCGCGGTGTAGCGGATGTACTGCTCGTCGCCGTCGACCGGCTCGGTGCCCGGGCCCTGAGGCAGGACCTCGCTGCGCTTGCCGCCGGGGCCGAGGGAGAACTGCCAGGCCTGGCGCCCCGGGTCGTCCGGGTTGGCGACGATCCGCGGCCGCGGCCCGTTCTCGACGAGGCCGTCGTTGGCGCTGTTGTCGAAGAGGTCGTCGAACGCCCCGGCGGCGGCGTCGAACAGGGCGCCGATCACCGGCCGCGGTCCCTCCTCGGTGGGTGTCGTCGTCGTGATCTCGGAGGGCGAGACGGGCACGAGCGACGACGGCGGCGCGGCGACCGGCGCGCTCGGCAGCACGGAGTCGAACAGGCCCGCGGGCGCCGCCACGGAGGGCTGCGGGTCGTTGGGCGCGGACGCCGGCAGTGGCGAGCCGGGTGTCGTGAGCGCGAACAGCGCCGCCACGCCGCCGCCGCCGACGAGCCCGATGGTCGCGCGCAGCGGCAGGCCCCGGCGTTTCGGCGCGGTCTCCTCGACGGGGGACGCCGGGACGGCGTGCCGCGCCGCGGTGGTCGAGGCACCGGGCGCCGCCGCGATCGGCGCCGGGGCCTCGATCGCGGCGTGCCGTCCCGTGGAGGTCGCGGTGGTGACGGCGGTCAGCGCGGTGGTCCCGTCGGGGATCGCGATCGGCCCGGTGACCGGATCGGCGGCGGGGTCGGGACGGTGCCGGGGACGCGGCTCCGACGGGCGTCCGATGACGAGCCCGCCGGTGGGCGCCCCGAGGGTCTCCGTCGCGTCGGCGGCGTGGTGCCGGTGCCGGGGAGCGCCGCCGGTCGCCGTGGGTACCACGAACGGCCCAGTGCCCGGGGCCCGGCGGTGACGCGCTCCCGCGCCGTCCTCGGTGCCGGCCGCGGCCGGCGGGGCGCCCGGGACCCGCATCCCGCGCTGCGCGCGCCGGGTCCGGTGGCTGCGGGTGGGACGCCGCCCGTCGTCGGGCGAGGTGTCGGCGTGGCTCACCACGTCGGTCATCGAGGGCGTCTCCCGGGTCGGTCCGGACGGGTGAAGGGGAGCCCCCGTCACGGGGCCGTGCAGTCGTGCTCGTCTGCCGACACTCTGTCACCCGGCCGTGACTCCGCCCTGCTCCCGAGCGTGGTCCTGGGCCGAACGGCGTGCTCCTCGCGGCGGATGGCTGCGCCGTCCGGCCGTCACCTCACGACCACGTCACGTGGCCGACCGCTGCCCGACGGTGACGAGCCTGGTCGCGGTGGCATCACGGCGCGGTGTCGGTCCGGCGTCGACGACCGGTCGGCCCGGCGGCGATCGTGTTGACCGCGACCGATCGTCCCGGCCGTTCGCCGCTCGTCCCCGGCGGGTCGCCGTCGCCGCGACGCCGTGATCGCCGGAGCTGAGCGCCCCGTGTCCCGGCCCCCGCGTCACGCTCGTCCGATCGGGGGAGCAGTCCGGCCGGTCGTCGCGTCCCGACGGCGCGTGGGCGGAGGTCTCCTCAGGGTCTCTCAGGTTCGCGGTTCGTGACCGGCCGCATCCCTAGCGTTTCCGGCGATGCGTACGACGACCACGCCGGAGCACCCCCTCACGGGGTCGGGTCCGGCCACCGCGAGCCACCCCGGGGGCCGTGACGGAGCCGGACTGGTCCGGATCGGTCTGCACCTGCTGCTGGCCGCGCTGCCGCTCCTCGCGATCTCCGCCCACGTCTTCGGGCTGATCACGATGAACGTCTCGGCCGGGCTCCTCGTGATCCCGCTGGCCGCCGCGATCGTCGCACTGACGGTCCTCGCGCCGCACACGGGCGACCGCGTCGTCGCCGACGGGATGATCTGGGGCGTCGTCGGCTGCGCCATCTACGACGGCTTCCGCCTCACCACGGTCCACGTGTTCGGCTGGTGGGCCGACTTCATCCCCACCATGGGCACCTGGATCACCGGCAACCCCGACGACATGACGGCCGGGGCGGTCGTCGGCTACCTCTGGCGCTACGTCGGCGACGGCGGCGGCATCGGCATCACGTTCTTCGCCCTGGCCTGCGCCTTCGGGCTGCAGCGCTGGTCGCGCCGCGCCGTGGTGGGCGCGTCGATCGCGTTCTCGGTCTTCCCGGTGTGGGCCGGCCTGATGGGCACCGTCGCGATCGCCCCGCGCGGTCAGACCATGATGTTCCCGCTGACCTGGGTCACGATCACGCTCTCGCTGATCGGCCACCTGATCTTCGGCTGGATCATGGGGCTGGGCTTCTACCGCTCCCGCTCCGTGCGCCGGTCGTGGCCCTGGGAGCCCCTGACCGGCAGCATGCCCGCACTGCCGACGGGCACCGGGCGCCAGCCCGCGCTCCCGGCGCCGCGCAACCCGCAGACCCCGCCCGCCGGGCAGTCGATGGACCCCGACACCTGGGAGCTCTGGCGCCGCCAGCTCGAGGCGAACACCGCCGGCCGGCGCTCCGCCCGCCGCGAACGCGTGCGCTGAGCCGCACCCCTCCTTCTCCGGACCCCGCTCCCCAGCGCCGCACGGCCCCGGCCCGTCCCCCGACGGGTCGGGGCCGACGCGGTCCCGCGGGTCCCGGAGCACGGACAGCACACGGCCCCGGTGGCGTTTCGGGGACGCCACCGGGGCCGTGCCGGTCCTGCCGCGCGAGCGCGGTGGTTACCGGATCGGGATCTCCATCGGGACACCCGAGCCCTCGGTCGAACCCTCGGTCGCGCCCTCGGCGGACGGGGTGCTCCCGGCCGACCCGGACGACTCGGCCGACGCCTCGGACTCGTCGGAGCCCTCGTCCTCCGAGGTGGCCTCCTCCGAACCGGTCTCCTCGTCGCTGGTCGCCGGCGCCTCGCCGACGATCGGGCCGAGCAGCTCGCTGGCCGGCGGGCAGACGGCGTCGTGCACCGGCTGCGTGGCCTGGCCGCCGGCCTCGAAGAGCGGCGCGGTCGCGTCGCCCGTGACGGCGTTGACGGTCGCCTCGCCGGTCTTCGTCGTGTCGTCCACGACCGGGATGTCGCAGGACCCGCCCTCGCCGCTCGACCCGCTCGGCGAGTGCTCCTGGCCGTGGGCGTGCTCGTGGCCGGACGACGACGCCTCTCCGGCGAAGGCCATGCTCGTGCCGCCGCCGAGCAGCGCGACCGCCGCCGTGGCGGTGAACAGGCCGCGGCCGGCGACGGAGGACATGGCGCCGCCGGAGCGGCGCGCGGAGTGCTGACCCATGGGTCTGTACCTCTTCGCGTCAGGTGGGAAGCGGTGACGACGCACGAGGTGCGGGACCCCGTCCGTCTGGAGAACGTGACGCTGCGTCTCCTGGGCGGGACAACGAGTGAGGTAACGACTTGATAACGGAGGCCTGGGTCACCCCACACGGACGAGCGACGAACCTCGGGAGCTCAGCCGACCCGGGCCACCGACAGGGCCACCGCGCCGCCGTTGGAGCCGTACCCGGTCCACGCGTCGTTGGCGAAGGCGTACAGGTAGCCGCCCCGCGCGGTGGCGAGCTCGTGGTGCCCGGTCGGGCCGATCGGGACCGTGGTGCCCTCGCGGACGGTGCCGTCGACGTCGACGACGTCGTCGGCGACCGCGGCGACCAGCTCGAGCCACGCGGCCTCGGGCACCCGGCGGCTGCCGACGACGTCGCTGCGCGCGTTGCCGGTGACGCGCTCGACGAGCCGGCGCACCCCGTCGAGCGCTGTCCCCACCGTGTAGGCGGGCCACGACGTCACCGGCCACGGGGAGGCGCCGGTGCCCGGGGAGGCGGCCCCGTGGTCGCGCCACTCGCCCGACACGGCGAGCGCGTACCGGCCCGGCACGAGGAAGAGCCCCGTCTCCACCCAGGGCTCGTCGGCGCCGACCGCCACCACGGCGGACTCGCCGACCGCCAGCACCCGCCCGGGCCGGTAGGGCGGATCCCAGGAGTCGACGCTGTCGCAGCGCCGGCGCGCGACGGCCGACGCGCTGACGTCCGGCGCGCCCTCGACCACGCGCGGGGCGGGGCGCGGCCGCGGGCTCAGCAGGCGCCACAGGCCGTCGACGCCGTCGTCGTGCGGGCCGCACGGGTCGCCCTCCGGGCGCGGCGGGGCGTCGGTGCGCCACCGCGGGGCGATCGTCGCGTCGAGCTCGTCGAGCATCCAGCGCAGCGCCCCGTCGGACAGCGCCGTGCCGGAGCCGCCGCCCCCGACGTCGCCGTGCCCGCCGGGGAACCAGACCTGGGCGAACGTGGTGTGCCGGTCCGGCGGCGGCGTCGGCCACAGCGACGGCACGTACGGGCCCCGCCGCTCGTCGAGCGCGACGGCCTGGCGGGCGTGGCGGACGTCGGGGGCGAGCTCGAGGTCGTGGAACTCGACGCGCTCGGTGCCGGCGAGGCCGGAGAGCAGCCCGAACGTCCGCGGGATGCCCAGCGCGCCGACGGTGTCCCACACGCCGAGGAACGCGATCGGCGCCCGGTCGTCGGGGGCGAACCCCGGGTGGAAGGTGAGGCCCTCGAGGTCCCGCCCGGCGCGGTAGCCCTCGCTGAACACGCGGGCGACGACCGCGTCGCGCGCCGCGTCGTCCTGGTCCGCGGAGAAGGCCACCAGGCCGCACCGGGCGAGCATCCCGACCGTGCTCCGCGCGGTGAACGCGCCGCGGCTGTAGCCGAGGAGCACCAGTTCGTCGCCGGGCCGGAACGTCTCGGCGAGCCACCGGCAGATCTCGCGGATCGCCTCGGGCAGGCCCGTGCCGAAGGCGCCGTCGAGCACCCGGCGCACCGGCCCGCCGTCGGTGGCGAGCCCCTCGAAGTACCGGGGGAGCTGCTCGTCGGTGACGGCGAGGCGGTCGTGGAGGCGTCGCACGTTGGTGTGGTCGGTGGCCGTGTTCCAGGTGCCGTCACAACAGACGACGAGACGCCGCGTCACGCTCACCTGATCAGTCTCGCGCGAGACTGATCAGCCGGCGATCGACGGCCCGGCGTCGGGGTGCGCTGCGCCATACGGAAAAATCGATGGTCGGTGACGGCGGGATCACCACGAGGGAGGGCCGGGAGACGTGGCGAGCAGCGGGACACCGGTCGCCTCGTCCGCCGCCCGTACCCGCAGCGAGCGCCGGCCCGAGATCGAGGGCCTGCGCGGCCTCGCCGCCGTCCTGGTGGTGCTCTACCACGTGTGGGTCGGGCGCGTCTCCGGCGGCGTCGACGTGTTCTTCCTGCTCTCGGGCTTCTTCGTGCTCGGGATGGTGGCCCGCCGGGCGATGCGCGGCGAGCGCGTCGACCTCGGTGCCACGTGGACCCGGCTGTTCTGGCGCCTCGTCCCGACCGCCGGCCTCGTCCTGCTCGCGAGCACCGTGGCCGCCGCGGTCCTGCTGCCGCCCTCGACGTGGGTGCGCAACCTGCGCGAGCTCGTCGCCTCCGGCCTGTTCCTCGAGAACTGGCGCCTCGCCACCGACGCGGTGGACTACTACGCCGACCACGGCACGGCGAGCGTCGCGCAGCACTTCTGGTCGCTGTCGATCCAGGCGCAGTTCTACCTCGCGGCCCCGCTGCTCGTGCTCCTCGTGGCGTGGTGGGCGCGCTCGCGCGGCGTCGACGTGCGCTCCGCGCTGCTGGTCGCCCTGTCCGCGGTCACCGTCGTGTCGTTCGTGCACTCGGTCCACGCCACCGCCACCGACCAGGCCTTCGCCTACTTCGACACCCGCACGCGGCTCTGGGAGTTCGCACTGGGCGGGCTGCTCGCCCTCGTCCTCGAGCGGGTGCGCCTCGGGTACCGGGCGCGCGCGTGGCTCGGGTGGGCCGGGGTCGTCGGGCTGGTGACCTGCGGCGCCGTGCTCGACGTCGGCGCCGCGTTCCCCGGCTACCTCGCGCTGTGGCCGGTGCTGTCGGCGGTCGCGGTGATCGTGGCCGGGCGGGCCGGCGCGGGCGAGCGGCTGCTCGCGTCGCCGACCGCGCAGTACCTGGGCAGCATCAGCTACCCGCTCTACCTGTGGCACTGGCCGGTGCTCGTGGTGGCGCTCGTGCTGATGGGGACGGCGACGCCGGGCCTGGTCGGCGGCGTGGTCGTCGTCGCGCTGTCGGTGGCGCTCGCGGTCGCGACCCACCACCTCGTCGAGGAACCGCTGCGCCGCGTGACCCTGCCGCGCCCCGTCGGCCTCGCCTCGCTGACCGTCGCGGCGAGCCTCCTGCCGGCGATGCTCGGGCTCGGCGTCTGGGCCGCGGTCGTCGCCGCGGACCGGGGCACGCCCGTCGCGATCGGCGACCAGGACCACCCGGGGGCCGCGGTCCTCGTCGCCGGCCAGGACAGCACCGGCGACCCGGCCGCGCCCGTCCGCCCCTCGACGGCGCGGGTGCAGGACGACTGGGCGGACTACCGCGACGCGTGCGCCCCGGTGCCCGACCACCCGGTGCTCGAGCAGTGCGTGCCGATCAGCCCCGAGGGCGAGCCGCAGCGCCGGATCACGGTGGTCGGCGACTCGCACATGCAGCAGCTCCTGCCCGCCCTCGAGCCGATCGCCCGCGAGCGGGGCTGGCAGGTCAGCACGCTGGTCCGCGCGCGGTGCCCGTTCTCGCTGGCGTCGGAGACCGACCCCGAGGACGCCACGTGCGTCGACTGGAACGCCGCCGCCGTCGAGCACCTCGCCCTCGACCCGCCCGACGCCGTCGTCGTCAGCGCCACCCGCGACGTCCGCGCCGGGCTGACCGAGCAGACGCCGGACGGGTTCGTGGCCGGCTGGCGGGAGCTCGACGAGCTCGGCATCCCGGTCGTCGCGGTGCGTGACAACCCGCGCTTCGACCACCGCCCGTCGGAGTGCTTCGAGACCTACGGGCGCGGCGCGGCGCCGTGCGAGATCCCGCGCGCCGAGCTGCTGGCGCCGGACCCGCCCTACGCGCTGCGCGACGACGTCCCGTCGAACGTCGCGTTCCTCGACCTCAGCAACGAGCTGTGCACGCCGGCGACGTGCCCGCCCGAGATCGGCAACGTGCTCGTCTACCTCGACGACAACCACCTGTCGGCGTCCTACAGCCGGACGATGTCCACGGCCGTCGGGACGCAGCTGCCGGCGCTCCTGGGCTGGTAGCGGCTCAGCCGGTGGGCTCCTCGCCCGCCTCGGCGAGGCCCTGCTCGTCGGGCTCGAGGTCGATGGCGAACGCGGGCTCGACCTCGTCGGGGTCGGCGTCCGGGGCGGCGTCGTCGGTGGGCTCGGGGCTGGTGACGCCCTGCTCGTCGTCGAGCTGCCGCTCGTCGGGGGTGCGCGGGTCGGTGCTCATCATCGGGAGCGGTACCCGGGATGCGCCGCGGCGACGCCGGCGGGCGTGTCACGGGCACGTTGCGGCCCCGAGGTTGCTCCCGGCGTCCCGGTCCGGGCCGTGACGTAGCCGACGCAGCGTGACCGCCAACCGTCCGGCCCCACACCCGTCTGGATCCGTGAGTGCGGGGCGTTCCCGGCGCTCGAGGTCGAAGGAGAGAGTCGGATGTTCGTCATCGTGGGCGTGGTCGTCGTGGGCGTGATCTTCCTGTGCGGGGCGCTGCTCGGCGTCAGCGTGGCCCAGAACCAGTCCGCGGACCGTGCCCGCCGCAACCAGCGTGACCGGCACATCTCGGCCGTGCGCACCGAGTCGCTGCTCTCGCACTAGGTCGCTGCTCCCGGACCGTCCGGGAACATCCGGGGGTCCCCGCGTCGTCGAACGCGGCATGGACGCCGACGCGGGGGAGCTCGACCTCTTCACCGACCTCGACGGTGACGGCCGGGTCGACGTCACCGCGGTGGACACCGACGGCGACGGGGTGCTCGACCTCGCCTGGACCGACGCCGACGGCGACGGGGTGGTCACCGGCGACGAGGTCCACCCGGTCACCGACGGCGCGTGGTCGCCCGACCGGTACCGCCTCGAGGACCGCGACGGGGTGCTGCCGCCGGGCGGCGAGGACGACATCCACGGCGACCCGGAGCAGGCGTCCTCGTACTGGTACGCGCAGTCGGTCAACGGCTACTGCGTGCCCGCCGCGGTCGCGCAGATCGTCGGGGAGTGGCAGGGGCAGAACGTCGGCGAGCCGGAGGTCGTGTCGCGGGCGGTGGCGCACGGCTGGCTCACCACCACCGACACCGACGGCGACGGAGTGCCCGACGACGCCTCGGGCATGACCTCGTCGGACGCCGAGGCGCTGCTGGAGAGCTACGGCATCCCGGCGACGACGACGCACGGCAGCCTCAAGGACCTCGAGTCCCTGCTCGACGCCGACCGCGACATCATCGCCTACGTCGACTCCGACGAGATCTGGTACGGCGCCGACGACGACGGCTCCGACGGGGGCTCCGACGCGAACCACGCGGTGGTGGTGACGGGCATCGACGACGAGCACGTGTACCTCGCCGACCCCGGCGACCCGAGCGGGGCGATCTCGGTGGTGCCGCGGGCGACGTTCGAGGACGCCTGGGACGACTCGGGCCGCGAGATGCTCGTGACCGACACCGCCCCGCCGCGCTCGGAGCCGGCGACCAACGCGCCGACGCACGAGGTCCCGGAACCGTCGGCGGGCGGCGCACCCCCGGCCGACGGGGCCGCCGGGAAGCCGGGCGCGGGGATGCTGATCTCGACGGGCTCGACCGGGGTGGTCCTGCTGCCGGTCGTGCTGCGCGACGTCGCCGTCGCGTCCGCCGCCGTCTCCGCCGCGCTCGTGGCCGCGGGCCTCGTCCGCCGCCGTCCCATGTGAGCGAACTTCGGGGCTATAGCCCCGAAGTTCGCTCACATGGGTCAGGAGGCGCAGGTGGTGGCGACCGTGCGGGCGACGCGGGTGGTGACGACGTCCCAGTTCTCCGCGGCCACGGGGTCGGTCATCAGCCAGTCCATGACGTCGTCGACGCCGGCGGCGTAGGCGCGCTGCTCGGGCGAGGAGTCGCCGTAGGTCGCGGCGAGCGAGCCTTCGCGGGCGGCGACCACGCCGGTCCACTGCCCGGCCGGGGTGCGCCCGAGCGTGGCGACCGTCTCGTCGATGGCGTCGGCGACCACCGTCGCGCACTGCCCGACGACGGCCGGGCTCTCCGCGGCGGGGGCCGGCGCGGTGGCCGCGGACGCGCTGACCGCGCTGACGAGGCCCGGGATCTGGGCGCCCATCCCGACCAGTGCCACGGCGGCGCCCGCGACGGCGACCGCCAGCGGCGCGCGGGTGCCGGCCTTCCGGCGCGGCGCGGGCGCGGGTGCCGCGGCCGGCACGGCGCGCGGCGGGGTCGGCACGCCGGTCACCGGGTCGCGGCGGTACGCGGTCGGCGGCGGGTAGCCGAGGCCGGCGGGGGCGGCGTCGGGGGCCACGCGGAGGGCCGGTGCGGGCGCGGGCCGGACCGCGTGCGTCACCGAACCGTCCTCGCGGCGGTGGTGCTGCCCCATGTCGACCCCCGAACGGCCTAGCCGGCGCGCGCCCGGTCGGACGCTGTGTGAGCGGTGTCGGCGAGGGCCGGGGTTCCGTTAGCCCCGCGGGCCGCGTACGGGGCGGGTCCACCGGGTCGGGTGAACGCGGTGCACCGGACGAAGGTCGGATCCGTGCGGGAAACCTGACGCGACCTGACAGGAACGGCTCCTAGCGTCGTCGCCATGACCACGTCGCTCGCCATGATCAACCTCGACGGCCCCGACCCGCGCGCGCAGGCCGCCTTCTACGGCGCGCTGCTGGGCTGGCAGACCGTCCACGCCGAGGACGAGTACGCGATGATCGCCGGTGAGGGCGCGCCGATCGGGTTCGGGCGCGTGCCGGGCTGGTCGGCGCCGCCCTGGCCCGACCCCGAGGGCACCAAGCGCTACCACCTCGACCTCGCCGTCGACGACCTCGACGCCGCGATCGCCCGGGCCCGCGAGCTGGGAGCGACGCTGCCCGAGCACCAGCCGGGCGAGACCTGGCGGGTGCTCATCGACCCGGTGGGTCACCCGTTCTGCCTGTGCCCTCGGTGACCCACACGGGCATTACACGGACTCGTCCTCTCTGACGACGCCACGCGCCCATCCGGTCCCTACTGTCCTCGAGGGGCGGCAGGGGGGCGACGACGTGCAGATCAGCGTGATCCGGCCGGACGAGCTGGGGGCGTCCGACCTCGATCTGTGGCGCTCGTTCCAGCGCTCCGGCCCGACGGCGCACCCCTTCCTCGCGCCGGAGTTCGTGCAGGCCGTGGGGCGGGTCGGGCGCCCGGTCCGGGTCGCGGTGCTCGAGGACGCGGGCCGCACGGTCGGCTTCTTCCCCTTCGAGCGCGGGCGGATGGGCTACGGCACGCCGCCCGCGCCCGGCCTCACCGACGCGCACGGCCTGGTGCACGCGCCGGACGCCGAGTGGGATCCCCAGCAGCTCCTGCGCGCCTGCGGGCTGTCGGTGTGGGAGTTCGACCACCTCGTCGACGGCCAGAAGCCCTTCGAGCGCTACCAGGCCCTGCGGGTGCCGTCGCCGGTCATGGACCTCGGCGGCGGCTACGCGGCGTTCCGGGCCGAGGTGCGCGCGCGGTCGAAGTCGTTCCTCTCCGAGCTCGAGCGCAAGGGCCGGGCCCTGGGCCGCGACCACGGCGCCGTGACGTTCACGCTCGGCACCGCCGACGTCGAGGACCTGCGCCGGATCATGGCGTGGAAGTCCGAGCAGTACCAGCGCACCTACCGCAGCGACCGCTTCCGCGTCCCCTGGATCCGCGAGCTGCTCGAGTCGCTGCTGGCCACGCCGTCGGAGACCTTCGCCGGCACGCTCTCGGTGCTGCGGGCCGGCGACACCCCGGTGGCCGGCCACTTCGGGCTGCGCCACGGCCCGGCGCTGGCCGGCTGGTTCCCGGCCTTCGACGCCCGGTTCCGCCGCTACTCCCCGGGCCTGCTGCACCACCTCCTGCTCGCCGAGCACGCCGCCGCCGCCGGCATCGTCGAGATCGACATGGGGCGCGGGGCGAAGGGCTACAAGGACTGCTTCCGCAGCCGCGACCTCGTCGTCGCCGAGGGACGGATCGTGCGCCGCAGCCCGTCCGCGGCCGTGCACTGGGCCCGCCGCGAGCCCGTGCGGCGGCTGCGCAACCGCGTGCTCGACGACCCGCGCCTCTACCGCGCCGCGGACACGGTGCTCAAGCGGGCCGCGACGGTGCGCACGAAGGTGCTCCGCCCCGGCTAGGTCCGGTACGGCAGCGCCACGATCCCGTTGTCGAACGCCGAGCGCAGCGGCACCGCCGGCCCGTCGGCGCGCAGCCCCGGCAGCCGGTCGAGCACCGCCCGGAACAGGGCCCCGAGCTCGCGGCGCGCGAGGTGCGCCCCGAGGCACAGGTGCGCACCGGGCCCGCCGAAGCCGACGTGCGGGTTGGGCCGGCGCCCGACGTCGAAGGTGTCGGGCGCGTCGAACACGGCCTCGTCGCGGTTGGCCGAGCCGTAGAACAGCACGACCTTCGAGCCCGCGGGCAGCAGGTGGCCGCGCAGCTCGTGGTCGCGGGTCAGGGTGCGGCGGAACTGCACGATCGGCGAGCACAGCCGCACGATCTCCTCGATCGCCGTGCCCATCAGCGCGTCCGGGTCGGCGGCGAGGCGGTCGCGCTGGTCGGGGTGCTCGGTGAGCAGCACCAGCCCGTGCGACGCGGCGTTGCGGACGGTCTCGTTGCCGGCGACGAGCAGCAGGTCGAAGAACGAGCCGAGCTCGCGCAGCGAGAGCCGCTCGCCGTCGACGTCGGCGGTGACCAGCGCGGAGAGGATGTCGTCGCCCGGGTCGCGCCGGCGCGCCCGACCCAGCCCGACGACGAAGCGGCGCAGGTCGACGATTGCGCGCAGGTTGCCCACCAGCAGGCGGGCGGTGGCGAGGCGGTGCATCTCGCCGCGCACGCCGGAGTACTCGGTCATGACGTCGATGCGCGAGAGCACGTGGTCGCGGCGCTCGCGCGGGATGCCGAGCATCGAGCAGATGACGTGGATCGGCAGCTCGCGGGCGGCGTCGGCCACGAAGTCGCCCGTGCCGTGCCGCGCCAGCCGGGCGACGATCTCGTCGACGGTGTCGGCGATCTCCCCGTCCAGCGCATCGAGCCGGCGCGGGGCGAAGGCGCGGGACACGATCCGGCGCAGCCGCGCGTGCCGCGGGTCGTCCATGTTGACCAGGGGGCGCCCGAACACCAGCGGCAGCCACGGCGGCGGCTCCGGGCTCACGGCGGCGGGCTCGCTGGAGAACACCGCGCTGTTCCGGCTCGCCTCGAGCACGTCGGCGTGGCGGACCAGCGCGTGGAACCCGCCGCCCGGGCGCAGCAGCGGCACCCGGGGCTCGGGGAAGAACACGGGGCGGTCGAGCGCGCGCAGGCGGGCGAACGCGGCGAGGCGCTCGGGCTCCGGGCGGGCCCAGAAGGCGAGGTCGGTGAGGTCGGGCGGCGCGGGGGCGCTGCTCTCCGGGGCGAGCCCCACCGTCAGCCCGCCCGCGACGGCAGCGCCCGCGCGCCCAGCAGGTCGTGGCGCACGGCGAGCGAGGCGGCCTCGAGCCGCGAGTGCACCCCGAGCTTCGAGAGCATCGACTGGACGTGGCTGCGCACGGTGAGCGTGGCGATGCCGAGCCTGCGCTCCATCTCGCCGGTGCTCACGCCGTCGACCAGCAGCGACAGGCACTCCAGCTCACGGTCGGTCAGCAGCGACACCAGCCGCCGGGCCTGCGCGCCGGCCGGGTCCTGGTCCTGCGGCGCGCGCGGGGCGGTCACGACGGTCTCGCCGGCGGCCACCCGGCGCAGCGCCCGCAGCAGCGAGTCGACACCGTGGCTGCGGTGCAGGTAGGCCCGGGCCCCGGCGCGGATCGCGGCCTCGACCGAGGAGCGGTGCCCGTCGGAGGTCAGCACGACCACGCCCGTGCGCCCGTCGCCCGCCTCGTGCAGCGCGCGCACGAACCGGGAGACGTCGCGGTCGGCGTCACCGAGGTGGTCGGCGATGACCACAGCGGGCCGGACGGTCGCCACGGCGGCGGCCAGCCCCTCCCGACCCGCAGGGCCGAGTGCGACGCGGTGCCCCTGGGCACTCAGCGTCGGCTCCAGCAAGTCCGTGAGCAGCGTTCCGCGGCCCCCCACGACCAGTTCCATGGTTCCCCCCAGGAACTCACACCGTTCGGCATCCTGGTACGCCCCCCGGCACCATGAGAGTGACCACTCGATCGAGGGCACGTCAAGCACGGGGAGTGACCAATATGAGGGAGGCTCTCAGGTTCCTCAAGGAGAGTGGCGCCCACCAGGAGGGTATCGCTGGACTTTTCGGGTGCAGGCTCGTCGAGGTTGCCTGACTCCGTGTCACGAAACGGTACCGATCCCCGCTGCGGAGCGTTTCTCCTGCATCTTGGGGACGACCGGGGTGCACGGCGTGCCTAGTGTCCACGGACCGTGCGTCCCGTCCAGGTCCTCGTCGTCGCGGACCAGCTGCTGCGCGACCTGCTCGTCGCGCGGTGGTCGCGCGAGCCGTGGCTGGCCGTCGTCTCCGGGCGCACCGACGAGACCTGGGAGGACCTGGCCGCCCGGCGCGCCGACGTCGTCGTCCTCGACCTCGCCCTGCACCCGCCCCGGTGGGAGAGCGCCGTGGCGGGCCTGCGCGAGGCGGCCTCCGGACCCCGGGTGGTCGTGCTCGCGGAGCCGGGGGACGAGGAGAGCGCGCACGGGGCCGCCCGCGCCGGCGCCTCGGGCTGGCTGGTGGACGGGTCGTCGGTGGACGAGCTGACCGCGGCGGTCCGCCTCGTGCACGAGGGCCACGGCGTCTACCCGTCGCGGGTGCTGGCCGCGGTGCTCGACGGCCTGCGCGACGACATCGCCGAGGCCCGGCGGCCCACCGGTCGCCTGTCCGCGCTCACCGAGCGGGAGGTCGAGGTGCTGCGCGCCCTCGTCGACGGCCTCTCCGCCCGCGACGTCGCCGACCACCTCGACGTCGCGGTCAACACCGTCCGGACCCACACCCACCGGATCTTCCGCAAGCTCGGGGTCCACGGCCGGCTCGAGGCCGTCCGCATCGCCCGCGCCGAGGGTCTCGCCCCGCTCGCGGAAATCGCGACGGCGCCGTCCTCGCGTCCTGTCCGACTCGTGCGCGAACGGGCCGACGAGGGGTTCGAACCCTGATGAATTGTGACTACTCCTGCTGCTCCTCCGAGGCGATCCGGACACCCGGGCCCCCGTCGTAGCGTCGCCTCCCTGAGGGACCCCGGTCCTCCTCCCGTGCCTCCCGAGACACCAGATCGGCCGCGCGGGACGAACGGCCTCGACCCACCACCGTCGCATCCGGGGGTCCCGACCACCTTGATGGAGGAATGGTGACCGTCCAGCGCAACGGCGAGGCGGGGGAGGGGCGGCGCGGTCCCCTCCCCCCGTCCCCCCGCGCCTTCCCCGAGGCGTTCCCCGAGGCGTTCCCCGAGGTCCCGCTGCCCCGGGTCGTGCCCGGCCGGGCCGTGGAACGGGGGGCGGTGGAACGGGCGGTCGCACGGGAGGGACCCCGCCTGGACAAGGTCTCCCTGGTCATCCCGGCGATGAACGAGGCCACCAACATCGCCTGGGTGCTCGGGCACGTGCCGAGCTGCATCGACGAGGTGGTGCTGGTCGACGGCCACTCGCGGGACGCGACGGTGATGATCGCGCAGACCGTGCGGCCCGACATCCACGTCGTCGAGCAGGTCGGGACCGGGAAGGGCGACGCGCTGCGGGAGGGCTTCCTGGCGGCCACCGGCGACCACATCGTCATGATCGACGCCGACGGCAGCATGGCGCCCGACGAGATCCCGCACTTCCTGCACTTCCTCGACAACGGCTACGACTTCGTCAAGGGCTCCCGCTTCATGGGCGGGGGCGGCTCGCGGGACATCACGCGCCTGCGCCGCAGCGGCAACCGCGTGCTCGTGGGCATGGTCAACCGGATGCACGACACCGTGCTCACCGACCTCTGCTACGGCTACGTCGCCTTCCACCGGCGCTGCCTGCCGTACCTGGACCTCAGCCGCCCCGGCTTCGAGGTGGAGACGTCGCTGACGATCTCGGCGCTGCGCGCGGGCTTCCGGATCGCCGAGGTGCCGAGCCTGGAGATGCCGCGGCGCCACGGGCACTCCAACCTCCACGTCGTCCGCGACGGCACCCGCGTGCTGCGCACCCTGCTGCGCGAGCACGACCGCGGGCCCAGCGGCCGCGCGGTGCAGCAGCTGCGCCGCCTCGTGCACGAGCGGGCCGAGCACCGCGACCGGGCGAGCGTGGCGACCGCGCCGGACCCCGTGGGGCCCTGACGTGGACCCCGCCGCCCTCCTGCGGCGCGTCCCTCTCTCCACCGCCCGCCTCGTCGCCAGCCTCACCGGGGCCGCGCTCGCGCTGGTCGCCGGCTGGTGGGCCGCCGTGGTCCTCGACGGCCGGGAGCCGCTGCCCGTCGCCGCGGTCCTGCTGCTCGTCCCCGCGCTCGCCGTCGCCGTGCCCACCCACCGCCTGGAACCGGTGGCTCGCGCGGTGATCGCGGTGGGCTGGACGCTCGCGCTCGACACCGTGGTCGCCCAGGTGATGCTGGCGCTCGGGCCGTGGGACGTGCGGCTCGGCGTGCTGGTCGTGACCGGGATCAGCGTGGCGGTGTGGGTCGGCGTCGAGCTCGCGACGGCGCGCTCGGAGCGGGCGGCGGCCGGGCGCACGGCGAGGACGGACATCTCCGCCGAGGTGAGCACGTGAGGTTCGACGTGGTGCAGCCCGCCGAGCTCACGTCCGGCGAGATCGGCCGGTGGCGCGCGCTGCAGGCGCTGACCCCGACGTTGCACACCCCGTTCCTGTCGCCGGAGTTCACGCGGGCCGTGGCCCGCTTCCGGCCCCGCACGCGCGTCGGGGTGGTCCACGAGCGCGACGAGATCGTCGGCTTCTTCCCCTTCGAGCACGCGCCGCTGGGCCGCGGCCTGCCCGTCGCGCCCGGGCTGAGCGACGCGCAGGGCCTCGTGCACGCGCACGACGCCACGTGGGACGCGCGGGAGATGGTGCGCGCCTGCGGGCTGTCGGTGTGGGAGTTCGACCACCTCGTGGCCGGCCAGCACGTCCTCGACGCGTACCGCACGTCGGGCGCGCCGTCGCCGGTCATCGACCTCACCGACGGCTTCGACCCCTGGTACCAGCTCGTCCGGGCCCGCTCCTCCCGTGTCCGCGATCTGCCCCGGCGCGCGCGGCGGCTGGAGCGCGAGCACGGCCCGCTGCGCTTCGTGCTGGAGGCCGCCGACGACACGGCGGCCGGCGCGCTCGACACGGTGCTGGAGTGGAAGTCGGCGCAGTACCAGCGCACCGGGCGCTCCGACCGCTTCGCCCGGCCCTGGATCCGCGGGCTGGTGCACCAGCTGCTGGACCAGCGCGACGGCACCTTCCGCGGCTGCCTGTCGCTGCTCTACGCCGGCGACGAGCTGGTCGCCGGCCACTTCGGGCTGCGCGACCACGGCGTCGTCCCGACCTGGTTCCCGGCCTACGCCCCGAGCATGGGCCGGTACTCGCCCGGGCTGCTGCTGCACCTCGCCATGGCGCGCGCGGCGGCCGACGACGGTGTGGCGCTCATCGACATGGGCCGCGGCGCCAAGACCTATAAGGACGAGCTGAAGTCCGGCGACACCACGGTCGCCGAGGGGCGGGTCGCGCGCCTCGTGCCCGCCGCGGCGCTGGCGTGGGCGCGCACCGCGCCGGTGCGCTCGGCGCGCCGCGCGGTCGACCGCAACCCGCGGCTCTACGGCGTCGCCGACCGGGTGCTGCGCGCCCGCGGCCGCATCCGCCCGCCCGGACACGTGAACGGGGTGTCGGCATGACGCGCACGGTCTCGGTGGTCATCTGCGCCTACACCGACGAGCGGTGGGACGACGTCCTCGCCGCGGCGTCGTCGGTGGCCGAGCACCAGACCACGGCCCCGCACGAGCTGATCGTCGTCGTCGACCACCACCCCGACCTGCGCGACCGTCTCGCCCGCGCACTCCCGGACGCCCACGTCATCGCGAACGCCCAGGCCCGCGGCCTGTCCGGCGGCAAGAACACCGGGGTCGCGGCCGCCACCGGCGAGGTCGTCGCGTTCCTCGACGACGACGCCGTCGCCGGCCCCGACTGGGTGCGCACGTTCGCCGCGGGCTACGACGACCCCGACGTGCTCGGCGTCGGCGGGCTGACGCTGCCCTGGTGGGCCACCGAGCGGCCGACGTGGTTCCCCGAGGAGTTCGACTGGGTGGTCGGCTGCACGTTCGTCGGCCGCGACCCCGGCCCCGTGCGCAACCTGCTGGGCGGCAACGCCTCCTTCCGCCGCGACGCCTTCGAGATCGCCGGCGGCTTCCCCTCCCACATCGGCCGCACCGCCGCCCGGCGCCGCCCGCTGGGGTGCGAGGAGACCGAGTTCTGCATCCGCGTCGCGGCCCACCGGCCCGGCGCGCGCTTCGTCCACGACCCGCGCGCGGTGATCTGGCACCGTGTCCCGCCCGCCCGCGAGGGCTTCCGCTACTTCCGCGCGCGCTGCTACGCCGAGGGCCTGTCGAAGGCGCTGGTCACGCGCAGCGTCGGGGCCGCGGCCGGGCTCGCCGCCGAGCGCAGCTACGCCGCGGTGACGCTGCGCCGCGGGGTGACGCGCGGGGTGCGCCAGGCCTGGCGCGGCGACCGCCACGGCCTCGCGCGCGCCGGCGCCATCACCGCCGGGCTGCTCACCACGACCGCGGGCTACGCCGTCGGCACCCTGGCCCGGAGCGCGTCGTGACGGCGCCCGTGACCGTCCCCGTGCTCATGTACCACGCGGTCGCCGCGCGGCCCGCCGACGCAACGTACGGCCTGTCCGTGCACCCCGACCGGTTCGCCGCGCAGCTCGAGCTCCTCGCCGCCGAGGGCTTCACGACGATCACGGTCGGCGAGCTCGCTGCGATCCGCCGCGGCGAGGCCACCGCGCCCGAGCGGCCCGTCGCACTGACCTTCGACGACGGGTATGCCGACTTCCACCGCGAGGCCCTCCCGCGCCTGAGCGCCGCCGGCGCCACGGGCACGCTGTTCGTCACCACCGGGTGGCTCGACGACGCGGGCCCCGAGACGGCCGGGCACCCGCTGGACCGGATGCTGTCGTGGTCGCAGGTCGCCGAGTGCGACGCCGCCGGCATCGAGGTCGGCGCGCACAGCCACAGCCACGCCCAGCTCGACCAGCTGCCCGACGCCGCGCTGCGCGACGAGCTCGCCCGCCCCCGGCGCCTGCTCGCCGAGCGCCTCGGGCACGAGGTGCCGCACCTCGCCTACCCCTACGGCTACTCGAGCGCGCGGGTGCGCCGCGCCGTGGCCGACGCCGGCTACCGGCTGGCCGCGAGCGTCGGCAACTTCGCCGCCGGCCCGGGCGCGGACGGCTACGCCCTGCCGCGTCTGACGGTCGCGCGGGACACCGGCCTGGACACCTTCGGGCGCGTGGTCCGCGGGGAGCACCACGCCCGCATCTACTGGAAGGAGCGGACCCTGACCGCCGGGTACCTCGTCGTGCGGCGCGGCCGGTCGGCCCTGTCACGGTCGGCTCTGGCCGGGCGGGCCCGCTCGTGACCGCCGGCTCCGTCGACGCCCGCACGGCGACGCTGCGGGTGGGCGACGCCCCGGCGCCGTCGCGGCGGGCCCGGCTGCGGTCGCACCTCACCGACCCGTTCTCGCGGAACTCCTACGCGCTGATCGTCAACACCGGCATGACCGGGCTGCTCGGGCTCGTCTTCTGGTTCCTGGCCGCACGCTTCTACACGCCCGAGGACGTCGGGCGCGCCTCGGCGCTGATCTCGGCGATGACCCTGCTCTCGGCGATCGTCGGCATCAACATCACCGGCACCCTGAGCCGGTTCCTGCCCCGGAGCGGGCGGCGCACGGCGCGCCTGGTGCTGGTCAGCTACGGGCTCAGCTCGCTCGCGGTCGCGGCGCTCGCGGCCGGGTTCGTGCTCACCCTCGGCTGGTGGGGGCCGTCGTTCGGGCTGCTCGCGAGCCCCTGGGCGGCGATCGGGTTCGTCGGCGTCGCCGTCGCGGCCAACATCTTCACCGTCCAGGACGGCGTGCTCGTCGGCATGCGCGGCGCGGGCTGGGTGGCGCTCGAGAACACCGTGTTCGGCATCGTCAAGGCGGGCCTGCTGGTGCTGCTCGCCACCACGCTGCCCGCCACCGGCGTCTACGTCGCGTGGATCGTCCCGATGATCCTGCTCTGCCTGCCCGTCAACCTGCTCGTGTTCGCGCGCCGGGTGCCGCGCCACGCCCGCGAGACCGCCGGCGGCACGGCCACCGGGATCCGCGGGTTCCTCGCCGGCGACTTCATCGGCGCGCTCTTCGGCTTCGGCGCGATCTACCTGATCCCGGTCGTCGTGGCCGCCGCGCTGCCGCCCTCGACGTTCGCGGTGTTCTACATCGCCTGGATGATGGCCGCGGTCCTCAACCTGGTGCCCAACAACCTCGCGCAGACGCTCACCGTCGAGGGGGTCTTCGACGCCGACCGGCTGGCCCGCTACGCGCGCTCGGCGCTGGTGCGCTCGGTCGCGCTGCTCGGGGCGGCCGCGGTGGGCCTGCTCGTGCTCGCCCGCCCCCTGCTGTCCTTCCTCGGCCCGGACTACGCCGCCGCCGCGCCGCTGCTGCAGCTGCTGGCGCTCGCGGCGCTGGGGCGCGCGGTGATGGAGGTCTGGCTCGGCGTGCTGCGCGCTCAGGGACGAGCCCGGTCGATCGTGCGCTGGCAGGTCGTCTCCGGCACCGTCGTGGTCGGCACCGTCGTGGCGGGCCTGTTCCTCGGCGGCGGCACGCTCGGGATGCCCATCGACCCCGTCACCGGCGTCGGGGTGCTGGTGCTGGTCAGCCAGGTGGCCGTGGCGCTCCTGGTGCTGCCCCGCCTGCTGCCCGTGATCGCCGTCCGGCGGCCGGCCCCGTTCGACCCGTGGCGCCCGAGCCCGACCCCGCGCCCGTCCCCGACCCCGTCCCCGACCGGCACCGACCGGCGCGTGATCCCCCTGCAGGTGGTCGTGCGCGAGCGGACGACGGCCGCCGGGGAGGCCCCGCCGGCACCCCCGGTCGAGGACACCGCCGAGGAACCCGTGGAGGAACCGGTCGAGGACCCCGCGCCCCGCCCGGCGCGGGCGACGCCCGAGCGCTCGCGGTGGCAGCGCTTCCTGATCTCGGTCGACCGCGGCGGCCCGGCGGTGATCGTCGCCATGGCCAGCCTGCTGTCGCTGGTCATGATCCTCGAGCCGCTGATGTGGGTGAACCTCGACGGTCTCGGCGGCTGGGGCCTGATCGCCGTGCTGCCGGTGCTCACGCTCGTCGGGGTGGCGCTGCTGCTGGTCAGCGTCGTCGCGGCCATCGCGCTGGCCCGCGAGCACAAGGTCCTGCTGACCGCCCAGCTCGTCGCCGTGTGCTGCGCGCTGCACGGCCTGACCGCGCTCATCGAGCCGCTGCCCCGGTTCCCGACGTCGTACGTGCACCTCGGGTTCGTCGACTTCATCTCGACGTTCGGCACCGTCGCCCCCGACGTCGACGCCCGCTTCAGCTGGCCCGGCTTCTTCGCCCTGGTGTCGTTCGTGTCCGACGGGGCGTCGCCGACCGACCTGCTGCCCCTGGTGCGGGTGACGCCGCTGCTGTCGAACCTGCTCTACCTGCTCGCGCTGTGGCTGATCCTGCGCACCCTGCGGATCAGCTGGCGCGGCAAGTGGTTCGCCGCGCTGCTGTTCACCGTCCTGCAGTGGATCGGGCAGGACTACTTCTCGCCGCAGGGCTTCACGTTCCTGCTCTACATGATCTTCATCGGGATCCTGCTGACGTGGTTCCGCCCGGTGGGTCGCGAGGCCGTCGGCTCCGCGGGGCGCCCGGCGTGGGTCGACGGCGCGCTGCGCCGGACACCGTCGTGGCTGCGCCGTGCCGGGAGCGCGACCCGGCGGGGCGTGCGCCGGGTGACCGGGACGCCGACCCAGGCGGGCGAGGCGGCCGCGCGGCCGTCCTCCCCGGCCACCCGCGTCGCCCTGCTCGGGCTGCTGCTGGTGATCTTCGCGGCGGCGACGACGAGCCACCAGCTCACCCCGTTCGTCATGGTGATCGCCGCCGGGGCGCTGGCGCTGGGCCGGCGCTCCACGCTGCGCGGGCTGCCGGTGCTGCTCGGCGTGCTGCTGGTGGCCTGGGTGAGCCTCATGACCGCCGCGTACTGGACCGGCCACCTCAACGACCTCCTCAGCGGCGTCGGCGACGTGTCCGGCAACGTCGCCACCAGCATCGTCGCCCGCTCCGGCGGGGACGTGGCCCACGCCGCCGTGGTGCTCGTGCGCGTCGCGCTGTTCGGCGTGCTCGCGGTCGGCTCGGTGGTGGGCCTGCTGCGCCGCCGCCACCGCGGGGTCGACGACCGGGTGGTCGCGCTCCTGCTCGCCGTGCCGTTCCTGGCCGTGCTGGTGCAGAGCTACGGCGGCGAGATCGGGCTGCGGGTGTACATGTTCGCGCTACCCGGCGCGTGCGTGCTCATCGCGATGGCGTTCTTCCCCGAGACCTCGCGGGGCACCGGGTTCCGGGCGGCGTTCGGGTCGATCTGGCGCTACGTGGCCGCGGGGCTCGTCGTGCTGGTGCTCGGCGCGGCCTACGGGGTCGCGGCGTACGGCAACGAGGCCTTCGAGCGCGTGTCGCCGGGGGAGCTGGCCGCCGTGCAGTGGGTCTACGACCGACCCGGCAACGCCCAGGTCCTCTTCCTCACCGACTCCCTGGACTCCGGGGCGACCCCGATGATGCCGATCGGCTACACCGACATGATCGGCGTCGGCGTGCGCGCGACGCTCGCGTCGCCGGACGCCGCCGCCAACACCGGGGTCATTGTCGAGCAGCTCGCCTACTGGGGCGGCAGCACCTACTTCGTCACCTCGCGCTCCGAGGAGCAGTACCTCGAGGTCAGCGCCGGCTACCCGCGCGGCTGGGGCCAGCAGCTGCGCGCGGCGCTGGCCGCCGACCCCCGGCTGGAGAAGGTCCTCGACACCGGCGACGCCCAGGTCTGGGTCCCGCGCAACCCCCAGGCGTTCGACCCGATCACCGGGCGGGTCCCGGAGCTGCTCGGCGTGCGCATCGGGCCCACGGAGTGGACCCCGGTCGGGGTGACGGTACTGATCGGGCTGGTCGGCGTGCTGCTCGCGCAGCAGATCTGGGCGCTGCGCCGCCCGGGCCGGGCCGCCGTGGCCACCACGGTGTTCGTGTGGGGGCCGCTGCTGCTCGCGTTCCTGGCGGTGGTGGTCGAGCGCCTGTTCGCGCTGACCTGACCTGGCTACTGCTCAGACGCCCTGCCACTACACACCCTGGGGCACCCAGCGGACCTCGTAGGGCCCGAGCTCGACGTCCGCGCCCTCGACGGTCGCGGTGACCGGGGCGTCGCTGGTGTTGACCAACACTGTGGCGCGCGGCCCGCGCGCGCCGAACACCGGCGGCGTGACGCCGACGTCGGCGACCGGGGCGCCCGGCGGGAACTGGCGCGCGAACTCCTGCAGCGTCGCCAGGAACGGCTCGGGCTGCCCGTTCGCGGCCCACAGCCCGGTCGGCGACGACGCGTTGCGGGCGGCGGCGTTCCAGTAGAAGGACGTCGCGACCCCGGTGCGCGCGAACTCGACGAGCCCCGCCGCGCGCTGGGCCAGCCGCTTCTCCGGCGGCCAGCGGGCCGCGTCGGGCTCGACGTACCACTCGGCCCACCACAGCGGCAGCGACGTCCGGCCCTGGATCCAGCGGTTGACGTCGCCGATCTTGGCCAGGGCGGTGACGTCGTCGGGCGCGCCCTCCTCGGTGGTGGTGTGCCCGTCGACGACGACGAAGTCGGCGCCGGTCTTGTTGTCGTTCCAGTAGCCGAACGCGTCGAGGATGCGCTGGTCGACCAGCCCCCACGGCCCGGTGAGCTCGGAGGGCCCGGTGTAGACCCCCGGCGGCGGCGCGGTCATCTCGATGTAGGGCCCGCCGACCTGGTTGCCGGGGTCGACCTCCTTGAGCGCGTCGTAGACGCGGTTGTAGAGGTCGGTGTACGCGGGGCCGTCCCAGGTCTTGGTCTGCTCGTTGAAGAAGCCCTTGAACTCGTTCCACACCTGGAAGT
The DNA here is from genome assembly GCF_042657905.1 of Actinomycetospora rhizophila. Taxonomy (NCBI): domain Bacteria; kingdom Bacillati; phylum Actinomycetota; class Actinomycetes; order Pseudonocardiales; family Pseudonocardiaceae; genus Actinomycetospora; species Actinomycetospora rhizophila. The sequence goes on from NZ_JBHSKG010000019.1 coordinate 55,911, forward strand.
GGTGGACGTCGGGGTAACGGCGGGAGATCTCGGCGGCGAGGTCCGCGAAGTCCTGGTAGTGCTCGGGCAGGGGGGCGACCTCGAGCCGGCTCCAGTCGGTGCTGCCCTCCGGGCCGCCCTTCATCCAGTCCGGCGCGCAGCACAGGGTGATCACCGGGGTGCCGCCGCTGCGGCGGATGAAGTCCATGCGGGCGTCGAGGCTCGCGAAGTCGTACTCGCCGGGCGAGGGCTCGGGGTTGGCCACCCCGAACCCCATGATGTGCTGCGCCTGCGGCATCGGCTGCGCGCCGAGCGCGGCCGCGATCGCCCCGGCCGCCTGAGGACCGGCGTCGATCGCGCTGAACTGGGTGTGGGTGAGGCCGGGGCCGAGCACGTTCGACGGCGCGGCCGACGCGCGCGCGGACCCGCTCTCGCAGCCTGCCGCGAGCAGCAGGGTGGCCGCGGCGGACAGCGCCGCCAGCACCCGTGGCCACCGGACGCCCTGGCTCCGCATCTGCCCCCCACCCCCACGCGCGTGATCGCCGCGCCCGGAGTCTAGCCCTCGATCGAGTAGGAGAGTGGTGAGGAACACAGGGACCCCGGCGAGATCACCGCCGGCGGCGTACGAGGCCCCCGAGGTAGGCCGCCTGCCCGGCGTGCTGGATGTCGTCGTCGACCACGCTGACCAGCCGCACCCCGCGCGTCACGGGCGGGTCCCAGCGGTCGTCGATGACCTCGTCGAGATCGTCGCCGGACAGCGTCCGCAGGTAGGCCACGGTGCGCTCGTGGACGGCGTCGAGGTAGCCGGTGAGCAGCGCGGGGTCCTCGACGCGCACGGACGCGACCTGCTCGGAGGTGTGCCCGTAGCCGATCGAGGCGTCGTCGAGGGGCAGGTCGAAGCGGCGCGCCCACCCGTCGGCGGTCCACACCTGCTCGGTGCCGGCGAGGTCGGCCACGTGGTCGTCCTGCACGCGGGTGAGGTGCCAGACGAGCCAGGCGATCGGGTTGGCCTCGGCGTCCGCGCGCCAGCTCAGCTCGTCGGCGGTCAGCCCGTCGACGGCCCGCCGCGCGTCGTCCTGCGCGCGGCCGAAAGCGTCGACGAGTACGTCGATGGCGTCCATGGATCGACCTCCGGTCCGCGTCACCGCACCGAGGCGAAGACGACGACGTTGTCCTGGTACGACAGCGTCCTCTCGTCGAAGGGCCCGCCGCACGTCAGCAGCCGCAGCTGGGGCGTGGTCGCGGGCCCGTAGATCCGATCGGACGGCAGCGTGTCCTTCGGGTAGTACTCCACGCTGTCGACGGCGAAACGCGCCGTCCCGCCGTCGGAGCGCGGCACCTCGATCATGTCACCGGGCCGCAACCGGTCGAGCTGGGCGAACACCGCGGGCCCGCGCCGGGTGTCGACGTGGCCCGCGAACACCGCGGGGCCGGGGTCGCCGGGCACCGCGCTGGCGGTGTACCACCCGACCTGCCCGAAGTCGGTGGGCACCTGCAGGGCCCCGCGGTAGTCGATGCGCAGGTCGGTGAGCGCCAGTGCGGCCAGCCCGATCGACGGGATCTGCATGCCGGTCGGGCGCAGGCCCTCCGGGGCGGCGAGCGCCGCGGCCAGCGGCATCCGGGGCGCGGGTGGGACGTCGGCGTCGTCGGAGAACAGGCCCGAGAACCAGTCGCCGATCGCGGTGAGCAGCGTCGGCGTGGCCAGCCCGCCGAGCCCGGCCTCGGTGCCGCCGCGCGGCACCGGCGGCATGCGCGGTGCCGGGGGCAGCGGCGTCTCCGGGTCGGGCGTGGGGCGCGGGGTGGGCGTCGCCGGTGGTGTGGTCGGCTCGGTGCCCGGGGCGGGCACGCCGGCGACGGTCGCCGCGTCCGCCACCGCCTCGACGATCAGCTGGCCGTCGGGCTCGCGGCCGACGAACAGCGTGGTCACCCCGGTGTCCGCGAGCGTCACCGTCGTCCGGTTCGTCGAGCCGAGCCGCGAGCGGACGTCGACCTGCCACGCGCGGGCCGGCACGGTGACGTACGGGGTGGTCGAGCCGTAGAAGAGGTCGGTGGCCAGCGGCGGGCCGCCCCGGAGCTCGATGTCCAGGGCGCCGACGCCGTTCGCGCCCTGCACCACCCGGACCTGCGCCGACCCCGCGGGCGCCGGCGCGGTCTGGTCGTCGAGCACCTGCAGCTCCGGGGCGCCCGAGGTCGTCGAGTCGACGAACGCGGCGGTCTGCGCGGTGCCGGCGGGCACCTCGACCGACACCCGCACCGCGGGCGGGCTGTCCGGCGCGGCCCCGGCGGGGCGCGCGGTCAGCGTGTAGGTCCCGGCGGGCTCGGTGAGGTAGGGCGAGGTGCCGCGGTAGGCGACGCCCGGCGCGACGAGGGTCTCGGGCGCGTCGGGGCCCGTGACGTACATGTCGACCGCCGGGGTGACCGGTGACAGGTGGGCGATGCGCAGCATCCCGGTGGCGGCGTCGGCGGTCGCCGTCCGGACCCCGAGCCCGACCGTCAGCCCGGCCACGGCGAGCACCACCGCGATGAGCGCCACCCACAGCAGCGGTCGGCGCGACCACCGCCGAGGTGTCGGGGCGGGGGTCTCTGCGGGCTGGTCCGGCTCGGGCACGGGGGGAGCTCCTCGGGGGTGGGGGAGACGGGGGTGGTTCAGGAGGTGGCGCGGGGGAAGCGGCCGCGCCAGACGACGACGCCGCGGACCTCGACGGCGCGGCCCTCGAGCACCGACACGGCGTCGGCGAGCCGCGTCGGCGGGCCGCGCCGGGTGTCGACGGCGACCAGGGCGGCGCGCACGCCGACCTCCCGGATCCGCGCCAGCGCGTCGTCGTCGGCGCGGGGGCGGCGCAGGGAGTGGACGGCGGGCGCGTCCCGGTCGTCGGGCGGGGGCCGGCGCACGTCCGGGGTCAGGTCGCGCAGAGGCAGGACGTCGCCGGTGATGCGGGCCGCCTCGACGAGGTCGCGCCCGAGGTCGCGGGCGCGGGGTCCGGCGAGCTGGAGCACGAGCACCGGGCCACGGCCGCGCACGACGTCGGTGTAGAGCCGGGTGAGCACGGCGGGCACGTCGTCGCCGGGGTGCAGCACGGCGTGCGGGCCGTCGACGCGGGCGAGCGCGAGGGTGCGGTCGCGCCGGGCCCGCGCGGCGCGCTCGCCGCGCAGGCCGCGCGCGACGAGGGTCGCGACGGCGGCGAGCAGGAGCACCGCGAGCGCGGCGAGCAGGGCCTCGGCGAGCGGGGAGCGCTCGGTGGCGACCACCGGGTCGCCGTCGGGCAGCAGGCGCGGCGCCGGGGCGGCGGTGCGGCCGGCGATCTCGGTGGTGAGCGCGGCATAGCGCTGCTCGAGCAGCGCCCGCGCGGGGTCGCCGAGCGGGGTCGCGAGCAGCCTGGTGCCGGTGTCGCGGAGCTGGTCGTCGAGCGGCGCGGTCGCCGCCCGCAGGCCCGCCGCGTCGACGCGGGCGAGGGCCTCGGCCAGCGCGCCCGTCGCCGCGCCCGCGAGGGCCCGCGCCTGCTCCGGTGACCGGCCGCGGGCGACGACGGTGACGATGCCGGCGTCCGACGCGCCGACCTCGACGGCGTCGGCGACCTCGTCGGTGCCGATGCCGCCGGCCGCCGCGATCGCGACCTGCACGGGCGTCGTGGCGGCGAGCGCGACGGCGCTGCGCGCGGCGCCGGCCGGCGTGCCGACCGCGGTGGCGGTGGCCGTGACCGTCGGGGAGCGCAGGAGCGCGACCAGCGCGGCGACCAGCAGCGCGACCGCGAGCGCGGCGGCGACCCACCCACCTCGCGGCACCTGATCACACTAACGGGTCACTGCGCCGTTCGGAGCACTACCGGGACGACCGGTCCCGGGTTCTGCTGCTCTCGGCGAACACGGCCCCGACGGGCCCGCCGACGGCCCAGGCTGGGCCCATGAGCTCCAGCCTGTACGTGGCCCTGCGCAGCGGCCACGAGCACACCGTCACCGGCCTCGACGACGACACCGCCGCGTCGCTGCGCCACCGCATCGTCGCCCACCTCGAGGCCCGCGAGTCGCACCCGACGCTCGACCTGGGCGACGGCACCACCCTGCGCACCGACGCCGTGGTGATGGCGCGCCTGCACGACGAGGGGCCGCGCACCGGCTTCGTGGGGACCTGACGCGTCAGGAACCGCTGCCCGGCCGCCGCGGGCCGGGGAGCGCCACGGCCCGCACGCGCACGGTGATCCCGCGGCGCCGCGCCAGGTAGGCAGCCACCCGGCGGCGGGCGGTGCTCGGCGCGGGGTGGGCCGGGGCGAGGTCGTCGAGCACGCGGTCCCACAGCGCGGGCAGGTCCGGGTCGTCCCAGTCGGAGCCGGCGAGGTCGATCACCGTGGGGGTGTCGCGCCCGGCGCCCACCCACTCGATCGCCAGCTCCACGACGTCCGCCGGGTCCCAGGCCATGCCCAGCACCTGCGCGGCCCGCGCCTCGGCCGGGGTCATGCCCCGCAACGAGGGGAGGCCGGCCAGGCCGGCCAGGCCCCCGCGACGGTGACCCCGCCGGCGCGGCCGTGTGGTGGTGACACCGCTCCCCATGACAGCCCCCCATGCTCGCTGCGCGTGAGCGACCCGCCCCCGGTGCTCACTCGGTCAGGCTATCGCGTTGCTCGGAACGACGCGACGGTGACCGTCAGCGAAGCAAGCTGCTGTGAACCATCGGTTGACAGAGGTGCCAGACTGGCAGCTGTGAACCTCGCGTTGTCACTGGAAGGCGCCGTCGCCGAGACGTCCCGGCGGACCATGGTCGACGACCCCGGCCCGAAGCTCGACGACCGCGCGGGCGAGCGCGCCGCGCGCCACCGGGCGCTCGCCGGGCTGGGCGCGGCACTGCACGTCGAGGCCGAGGCCCGGGCGGCCGCCGCCGCGATCACCGCCGGGCACGCCGGCGCGGCGGTGTGGCTGGGCGCGAGCCTGGCCGACCTCGGCGGCGTCACCGGCCGCTCGCGCCAGGCGGCCCGCAAGCGCTGGCCGGACCTCGGCGCGGTGCACCGGCGCCGGCACTGGCTCGGCAACCACGTCGACGACATCCTCTGGGCGGCGCGCCTCGTGCTCGAGGCCGCCGACGCCCTCGAGGGCGTCGAGCCGTCCGCGCGGGCCGCGCTCGCCGGCGCGGTGGCGGCGGCCGAGCGCGACTTCGCCGGCGAGCCCGCCGACCTCGACGCGGCCGTCGGGCGCTGGCGGGCCCTCGACGCGCTCGTCGACCGGCACCTGCGGGACCTCCTCGCGGGCGTGCCCGACGAGCCCGCCGATCCCGGTGCCGCGTTCGCGGCGCACGGTGCCCGCGGGCTGCTGCGGTACTACGACCACGCGGTGCAGGCGCCCGAGGACCACTCCGCGGGGTGATCCCGGGAACGAAGCGTCGCCGTCCCGCCCGGCGTGTCGGCGGCGATTCCGCCGGAGGGGGCGCCACCGGCCACGACGGTCGGCGCAGCGTCACCGTCCGGCGGTCGCCGTCCCCCACGCTCGTCCCGCCCCCGCGGGGGGCGCCCCGGCCGGGACCACGGGCGATGACCAGCGGTGCCGCCCCGGCCCCGGACGCGCCCGGAGCCCCGCGGGCCTGTTCGTCTCCGGCGTCGACGACCCGCTAGGGAACCGTCATGGGGACGACCACGCCCATCCACGACACGCTGGCCGGAGCGCCTCTCGAGGTCCCGGTCCGGCCCACACCCAGCCCGCGCGTCGCGCCCTCGGTCGCCGAGGACGCCGAGCGGGTCGTCGCGCTCGCCTGGCAGGAGGCCGACGAGCGCGGCCACGCGTACTTCGGCACCGGGCACCTGCTGCTCGGTCTCGTGCGCGCCGGCGGCACGGAGGCGGGGGTCCTCGCCGTCGCCGGCGTCACCCCGGAGATGGCCGACGCCGCGATGGCGCTCGTCGTGCTGTCGTCGGTGTCCGAGCCCGTGGTGCGGGCCGCGGCGGGCGCCCGGCCGCTGCCCGGGGACGCGGTCGCCGAGGTGCTGCGGGACGCGTCGCGCACGGTGGCCGACGCCGGCGACCCGGCCGAGGTGACGGCCGCCGGGCTGCTCACCGCGCTCGGCGCGCGGCCCTGGGGGCAGGCGGCGGAGATGCTCGCGGCCCTCGGCGTCGACGCCGCGGAGCTCGCCGCCGCCGTCGCGACCCTCGCGGCGGCGCCGGAGGACCCCGACGCGCCGGCCCGGCCGACGCCGCGGGACCCGAGCGGGCTGCTGTCCTCGGCGTGGCGGTCCGCCGGGGAGGAGATCGCGGAGGAGATCGCTGAGGAGGAACTCACCGACGCGTGACGCCGGCCCGTCCCGCCGGACAGAATCGGTGACCATGGCGAAGCCGAGCTGGATCCGTGCCGAGGACGGCGACTGGTACCGCGTGTCCGAGGTGGTCGCGGTGAAGACGCTGCCGCACCCCGACGGGGGGTTCATGGTCACCGTCGAGACCCACCGGCACGACAACATCGACGTGACCGGCCGGCTCGACGACGTCGAGGGCGCCTCGCAGTGCCGTGACGCGGCCGCCGGCCTGCTCTCCAAGGTCGAGGAGGGCACCGTCATCACCTACTCGACCGGCGGGTTCTCGGCGGAGCAGGTGGCGTAGGGACCCTCAGGGACGGGGGCCGTACGCGGTCAGGAACCGGTCCCGGAAGGCGTCCATCCGCCACACCGGCGTCCCCGGGTCGGGGGTCAGCCCGTCCGCCCAGCCCCAGTCGTCCACCGCGCCGAGCACGGCCGGGTCCCGGCTGACGATCGAGATCGGGACGTCCCGGTCCGGCGTCGGCCCGGTGACGGCGGGCGAGGCCTGGTGGTCGCCGAGGATCACGAGCACCGGAGCGCGGTCGGGGCGCGCGACGGCCTGGCGCTCGACCCAGCCGTAGAGCGTCGAGAGCGAGTACTCGATGCTGCGGCGGTAGTCCTCGCGGACCTGCGGCGCCGGCGTCGTGAAGATCGACTGAAACGAGCGCTGCGGCTCCTGCGGGCCGAACACGCTGCCGTCGCCGACCGCCTCCCACGGGACGGTGCGGGGCAGCGGCGCCCACGGACCGTGGCTCGAGGTCAGGACCAGCTCGGCCATGGTCGGCGGCGCGCCCGGCCCGCGCTCGAGGCGGTCGAACGCGCTGAGCAGGTACTGGTCGGGCATCGGCGACCAGCTGAACCGCGGGCCGCGGTAGCCCAGGTCGTCGTGGGTGTAGGCGCGGTCGAGGCCGAAGAACGCCGCCTCCGGCCAGGGGCCGGTGGTGCCGGGCTGGACGGTGACGGTGCGCCAGCCGGCCTGCTCGAACGCGCGGGTGAGCGTCAGCCGGCTCGAGGAGACGAGGTCGGTGTGCCGCTGCTCGCCGTCGATCCACAGCCCCGAGAGCAGCGTCGCGTGCGCGAGCCAGCTGCCGCCGCCCGCGACCGGCGACGTGAGCTTCCCGGTGCGCGCGGTGTACCCGACCGCACCCAGACGGCGCTCGCCGTCGTCGACGACGGCGCGCACGGGCCCCGCGAGCCCGGGGTCCTCGAGCGCGGACATGCCGTAGCTCTCGACCACCGCGACGACGACGTCCCGCCCCCGCAGTGCGGTGAGCAGCCGGTCGTCGGGCACGTCGGCGAAGGCGTCGACGCCGGCCTCGCGGGCGAAGGCCTGCTGGTCGCGGACGCCGGCGTCGATCGCGACGGCCCGGTCGACCGCGCGGATCGAGGTGTCGCGGGAGGCGACGGGGACGCCGGGCACGAGCTGCAGCGACAGCGTCCAGGCCACGAACCAGGCCACGGCCAGCACGGCGGCGAGCCGCAGCGCGGCCGCGCGGTGGCCGGCGGCGAGGCGCGCGAGCCGGGCGACCGCGCCGCCGGTGCCCACCACCAGCCCGATCCCGAGCAGGGCGACGAGCACGGCGACGACCACGCCGACGGTGGGGCCCGAGGTCTCGGCGACGAAGTCGTAGGCGTTGCCCAGCAGCACCGCGTCGCGCGCCGGGTCGAACGGGCGCGCGATCGCCGCCGAGAAGCCGAGGTCGAACAGCGTCAGCACCAGCATGACCCCGAGCACCACGCCCGCGAGCCACGCCAGGACGCGCCGCGCCCACGCGGGCAGCGCGACGGCCACGACGAGCGCCACCAGCACCTCGAGCGGGACCCGGACGAACGCCGGCTCGACCAGCCGCGCGATGTCGCCGGGCAGCAGCAGCGCGAGCAGCACCAGCGCCCCGGCGAGCAGCGTCAGCACGCCGGCGAGGCCGCGGCGCACGCGCACCGGGTGGTCGTCGGCGCCGCGCCACAGGCGCACCACGTCGCGCCCGAACGACCACAGCAGGGCGGCGAGCGCCGCGGCCACGAGCACCGTCGCGGCGACGGCGGGCAGCAGCGTCGACGCGGCCACGACGAGCACCACGCCCTGCGCCGCGGCGACGACCTTGCCCGAGAACAGCGGCCGCAGCTCGCCGCCCAGCCACGGCAGCACGACCATCGCCGCGACGAACAGGTAGCGCGCCAGCCCGATGAGCAGCACCCACGAGCCGAGCTGCCCCGCGACGTGCCACGACAGCACGAGCAGCAGGAACGCGTCGAGCTCCATGTCGAAGCGCGCCCCGAACACCGACGCCACGTTGCGCCGGCGCGCCACGGCCCCGTCGACCCCGTCGAGGGCCAGCGCGACCGCGGCGAGGACGACCAGCGCGGGGGTCGAGACCGGGTCGGCGACGAGCGCGGTGACGCCGACGACGAGCACCCCGCGCACGAGCGTGACGCGCCCCGCCGGGCCCAGCGCGTCGACCGGCGCACCGGCGAGCAGCACGACGAGCGCGGCGGCCGCCGTCGCCCCGACGACGATCCCGAACGGTCCCAGTCCCACACCCTGCGCCAGCACGCCCAGCAGGCCCGCGCTCACGAGCGCGCCGCCGACGAGCTCGGCGGTCAGGATCGGGGGCGGGCGTCGCACACGTGCCAGCATGGCCGCCCGGAGATCGCCGTGGGTCGAGGAGGGGTCGGACGGATGACGCGCACCACGCGGGCGTTCCGGGTGCCATCGCCCGGACGGGCGGAGATCGCCGAGATCCCGCTGCCCGAGCCGGGCGCCGACGACGTCGTCGTCCGCACCCTGCACACGGGGATCAGCCGCGGCACCGAGTCGCTGGTGTTCCGCGGCGAGGTCCCGGTGAGCCAGTACGGGCGGATGCGCGCGCCGTTCCAGACCGGCGACTTCCCGGGGCCGGTGGTCTACGGCTACCTCGCGGTCGGGGTCGTCGAGACCGGCCCGGGCGCCGGGCGGACCGTGTTCGGGCTCTACCCCCACCAGGAGCGCGCGGTGGTGCCCGCCGACGCGGTGGTCGAGGTGCCCGACGACGTCCCGCCGGGGCGCGCCGTGCTCGCGGGGACCGTGGAGACGGCGGTCAACGCGCTGTGGGACGCCGCGCCGCGGGTCGGCGACCGCATCGCGGTGGTCGGCGCGGGGATGGTCGGCGCGTCCGTGGCGGGCGTGCTCGCGACGTTCCCCGGCGTGCGCGTGGAGCTCGTCGACGTCGACACCTCGCGCCGCGCGGTGGCCGAGGCGCTGGGCGTCGGGTTCGCGACCCCGGACGACGCGGCGGGCGGGTGCGACCTCGTCCTGCACGCCAGCACCACCGAGGCCGGCCTCGCGCGCTCGCTGGAGCTGCTGGGCGACGAGGGCGAGGTGGTCGAGATGTCGTGGTTCGGCGACCGCGCCCCCCGCGTGCCGCTCGGCGAGGCGTTCCACTCCCGGCGCCTGACCCTGCGCGCCAGCCAGGTCGGGCGCGTGGCCCCGGCCCGCCGGGCGCGGTGGTCGACGTCGGACCGCCTGCGCCTGGCCCTGCGCCTGCTCGCCGACCCGCGCTTCGACGCCCTGATCACCGACAGCTGCGCGTTCGACGACCTCCCGGCCGTCATGCCCGCCCTCGCCGCCGGCGAGCGCCCCGGCCTCGCGGTGCGCGTGGACCACTGACCCTGCGCGGCTGATCCTGGGGCAGCGAACGCGCTGTTCGCGGCTTCTATGCGCGCGAACTCCCCGTTCGTAGGCTGACGACCATGCCGCGCTACGAGTTCCGCTGCCGGACCTGCACCTCGACGTTCGAGGTCGACCGGCCGATGAGCGCCGCGAGCGACCCGGCCGACTGCCCCGCCGGCCACGACGACACCGTGAAGCTGCTGACGACGGTCGGGCTCGGCGGCATGGCCCGCACCGCCACGCGCCCCGGCCCGCCCCCGGCGATGGCGCCCGCGGGCGGCGGCGGGGGCTGCTGCGGGGGAGGCTGCTGCGGCTAGCCCGACCGGAGCTGTCCAGAATGTTCGTCATCGGTACAACGGTGATCCCCATTCGAGGCAGCCCCTCCAGAATGGCGTCCGCGCGGCCGTTGTTAACCTCTCGCGGTGCTGGTCACGGTTCCGGTGATCGAGGGACACGATTCCCCGGCTGATCTCCCCGTCGTCCCGGACAATTCGTCCGTACCCCGACGGGATGTGGGCGTCGGGAGACGTCCGTGAACAGGGTCCGGCTCGCCGAGCGGCCGGTCGCGGGCCACCCGCGTCAGCGCGTCGACCCCACGGTCGCCGTCACCGCGCTGCCGTCGGCGGCGCACGACCCCGGCTTCCTCGCGCGCTGGCGCGACCTGGAGCACCGGGCGCTCGAGCCCAACCCGTTCCTCGCCCCGCAGATGGTGCTCCCGGCGGCCCGGCACCTCGGCCCGCCGCCGTCGCTGCGCCTGCTCACCGCCGAGCAGGACGGCCGCACGGTGTTCCTGCTGCCCGTGGCCGACGCGACGCCGCATGCGCTCGTCCCGGTGCCCGGCGGTGTCCCGTGGCGCCGCGCCGGCGTCCTCGGGCTCGTCGGGCTGCGCACCTGGCTGCACCCCTACTGCTTCCTCGGCACCCCGCTGGTCGACCCCGACGTCGACCTCGACCGGCTGTGGGCGGCCGTCCTCGACGCCGTGCCCGCGCTGCGCCCGGCGCCGTGGCTGGACCTGCCGGGCATCCCCGCCGACGGTGCGGTGGGGCGCTCGCTGCGCCGGGCCGTCGCCGCCCGGCCCGCGCGGTGCACCTCGCTCGGTGAGCGCTCCTTCGTCCGCCGCCGCCCGTCGCCGACCTACCTCGCCGAGTGGATGAGCAGCAAGGGCCGCTCCGAGCTCAAGCGCAAGCGTCGCGTCCTGCAGCGCGGCCTCGGCGCCGACGTCGTCGCCGTGGAGCGCGGGCGGGCCGACCCGGGCGGCGCCGTCGACCGGTTCCTCGCGCTCGAGGCGCAGGGGTGGAAGGGCCGCGCCGGCACCGCGATGGCCGCCCGGCCGGGGCACGGGCGGTTCCTGCAGGAGATGGCGACCGGGTTCGCCGCCGAGGGCCGCCTGCTGGCGTTCACCCTCGAGGCGGGGCCGCAGGTCCTCGCGCGGAGCCTGGCGCTGACCGCCGGGCCCGGGCTCTTCGGGTTCAAGCGCGCCTTCGACGAGGAGTTCGCGCGCAGCTCGCCCGGCACCCTGCTCGACGCCGACCTGCTCGACTGGTTCCACGGGCAGGAGGACCTGCAGTGGATCGACACGTGCTCCCACCCCGAGCGCGTGGACACCGACATCTACGGTGACCGCATGGAGCTGGCGACGACCGTGGTCGGCCTCGGCCGGACCGGGCGGCACGTGCCGGCCCTGTTCGCCGCCGTCGACGCGGCGCGCGAGGGCCTCCGCCGGCACCGTCCGGCCGTCGTCCGCCGGATCGAACGGGTGCGCGCGCGACGCGCGAGGAGTGCGCAGTGAAGATCACGACCATCGGCGGCGGTCCCGCCGGCCTCTACTCCGCGGTCCTGCTCGCCCAGCAGGGCCACGAGGTCACGGTGGCCGAGCGCAACCCCGCCGGGACCACGCACGGCTGGGGCGTCGTGTTCTGGGACCCGCTGCTCGCGTCGCTGCGCGAGGGCGACCCGGCCAGCGCCGAGCAGATCGCCGACGCCGCCTTCACCTGGGACGGCCAGGACGTCGACGTCGAGGGGCGCGGGCGGGTGGCGCGGCCGAGCGGCGGCTTCAGCATCTCCCGCCAGCGGCTGCTCGACATCCTCGCCGCGCGCGCCCGGGAGCTCGGGGTGCGCCTCGACTTCGAGCGCGAGATCGCGCCCGGTGACGAGGGCGACGCCGACCTGGTCATCGCCGCCGACGGGGTCGGCAGCGCCCACCGCCGCGCCCACGCGGACGTCTTCGCGCCGTCGGTCGACGTCGGGACCAACAAGTACGTCTGGCTGGCGACCACCAAGGTCTACACGTCGTTCCTGTTCGCCTTCGTCCGCTCCTCGGCGGGCTGGCTGTGGTGCCACGCCTACGGCTACGACGCCGGGCACAGCACCTTCATCGTCGAGTGCTCGCCGCAGACCTGGCGCGGCCTCGGTCTCGACCGGATGGGGGCCCAGGAGAGCCGGGAGCTGCTCGAGCGCCTCTTCGCCCGCCACCTCGACGGGCACCCACTGATCGGCCTGCCCGGCGAGGCGGACGCCCCGCTGCCGTGGCTGGAGTTCCGCACGCTGCGCTGCGAGCAGTGGTGGTCGGGGCGCACGGTGCTCGCCGGCGACGCCGCGCACACCACCCACTTCGCGATCGGCTCGGGGACGACGCTGGCCCTCGCCGACGCGATCGCGCTCGGGACGGCGATCGCGCAGGAGCCCGACGTCCCGGCCGCCCTGGCGCGCTACCAGGCCGAGCGGCTGGCGGCGCTCGTGCCGAGCCAGCGCGACGCCCGCAACAGCGCCCGCTGGCTCGAGGACCTCGAGCGCTACATCGACACCGACGTCGACAGCTTCTCGACGCTGCTGCACCGGCGCTGCTCCTCGCTGCTGGCCCACCTCCCGCCGACGGTCTACGTCAAGGCGCGCGAGGTCGCCGAGCGGAGCGGGGCCGCACGCCGGGTCTGGTCGCAGGCCTCGGCGCTGCGGCGCTCGGCGCTCGTGCGCCGCGGGGGCTGAAGCACCGGGCCACGATCACGCCCTGTCACAAATCCGACCGTCCTCGCGGCCGATGGTGGGCCAAGGTCCCTACTCAGGCGCGCGATGGTTGCCTACCGTGACAGGTGCGGCGGGATCTCTCGCCGCGACCTCGCCGCACCTCGTCGCACCTCGTCGCACCTTGTCGCTCAGGGAGAGCCCATGTCCGTCACCCCGATGTCGCCGTCACCGGGACCGGTGCGCCCGCGGCCGGCGACGGACACCTCGTGGCGCCGGGCGCTGCGCGCCGACCTCGAGCGCTTCCTCGTCGTGCTGGCCCTGGCCACCGTGCTCGCGGTCCTCGTCGCCCTGCTCTGAACGGCGCCCGTCAGAATGGGCGCCATGTTCTCCGTGACGGTCCGCGACCACATCATGATCGCCCACAGCTTCCGGGGAGCGGTCTTCGGACCGGCGCAGGCGCTGCACGGCGCGACGTTCGTCGTCGACGCCGTGTTCCGGCGCGCCGAGCTCGACGAGGACAACATCGTCGTCGACATCGGCCTGGCCACCGAGCAGCTGCACGACGCGCTCGCCGACCTGACCTACACCAACCTCGACGACCACCCCGAGTTCGCCGGGGTGAACACGTCGACCGAGTTCCTCGCGCAGGTGATCGCGCGCCGTCTCGCCGAGCGCGTCCGCGACGGGCGCCTGGGCCCGCACGCCGACGGCCTCGCGGGCATCACCGTCACCCTGCACGAGTCGCACGTGGCGTCGGCGGGGTATGAGCTGACGCTCACGTGAGTGATATGGGTCGTCGGGACGACCCATATCACTCACGTGCGGAGCATCACCGCACGATCTGGACCTCGTCGCCCGGCTCCAGGGCGGCGAACACCGCCTTCGCGTCGTCCTTGTCGAGGCGCACGCAGCCGTGGGAGTTGCTCGCGCGGTTCCCGGAGTGGAACGCCCGGCCCTCGTCGTCGAAGAACACCGAATAGGGCATCGACGCGTCGTCGAACTCCTTGCTCACGTGGTAGCGCTCCTTGCGCTGCACCGTGAACGTCCCCGTGGGCGTGGGGTCGTCCGGGGAGCCGGACGTGATCGGCATCGGGTCGCCCGTCGCGCGCCCGTCGTCGGTGAGCCAGGCGGTCCCGCGGCTCAGGTCGACGCAGACGTCGGCGGTGTCCTCGCACGGGGGCGCACCGGCCGGCTGGGCGGGTGCCGCGGCGGCCAGCGGTGCCGCGGCGAGGGCCGCGGCGGACGCGACGCCGAGCGGGGCGAGCGCGGTGCGGGCGACGGTGCGGGTGATCGGGCGTGTCGCACCGGGAGCAGGGGAGCGGCGGTGTCGGCCTGCCATGGCAGAGCCTCCTCGTCGTCGGGGTCGACGAAGCAGTCGGTGACGGGCGTCGAGCACGGTCGGCGTTCCCCCGCACGGTCGCACGCACACGTCGGTCCCCCCGACCGGGGGGATGTCGCCGGGATCTCCCCGGCGATTCCTGCATCGGGCGCCCGCGGCGTCCCGCGTGCCCGTTTCCGCTGGTCACCCGCTCACACGCAGCACCCGGGAGCGGGCGCAGGATGGCTCTCGTGCGGAGATCGATGACGCTCGGGGCGCGCCTGCTGGCGATCGGGGTGATCGGCGGGGTGCTCGTCGCCGGGCTGCTCTACCCCGTGGTGGGGGCTCTCGGCGGGCTCGCGGGCCAGGCCGTGAACGGGGTGGCGGCGACGACGCCGGGCGTGCTCAGCGGCGAGATGCCCTCGGTCACGACGATCACCGACGACGCCGGCACCCCGCTGGCCTACCTCTACGACCAGAACCGCCAGGCGGTCGCCTCGAACCAGATCTCCACGGCCATGAAGGCGGCGATCGTGGCGATCGAGGACCGGCGGTTCTTCGTCGAGTCGGGTCTCGACGCGCGCGGCGTGCTCCGGGCGCTGGTCAACAACTCGACCGGCGGCGCGACCCAGGGCGCCTCGACCCTCACCGAGCAGTACGTCAAGAACTACGACGAGTACGTCGCCGCGCAGACCCCCGCCGAGCAGCTGCGGGCCACCGCGCCGAACCTCGGGCGCAAGGTCCGCGAGGCCGAGGTCGCCGAGCAGCTCGACCACACCGTGCCCAAGGAGCAGCTCCTGACCTGGTATCTGAACGTCGTCTCGTTCGGCAACCAGGCCTTCGGCGTCCAGGCCGCCGCGCGGACGTACTTCGACACCACTGCCGACCGCCTCACCGTGCCGCAGGCGGCGCTGCTCGCCGGCATGGTGCAGAGCCCGGCGGCCGACGACCCGGTGCGCCACCCGGCCGCGGCGACGGGACGGCGCAACGTGGTGATCGACCAGATGGCGCAGCAGGGCGACATCACCCCCGCGCAGGCCGCGCAGGCCACCGCCGCCCCGCTCGGCGTCGGCCCCGTCCTGCACGGGCTCCCCGAGGGCTGCATCGGCGCGGGCGACGCCGGGTTCTTCTGCTCCTACGTGCTCGACTACCTGGAGCGCGCCGGGATCGACGCCGACGAGCTGCGCCGCGGCGGCTACACCGTGCGCACGACGATGAACCGCGCCGCGATGGACCAGGCCAAGGCCGCGGTCGACGCCGAGGTCCCGCCGACCCAGCCGCACGTCGCCGACGTCCTGTCGGTGGTGGCGCCGGGCGGGGACGCCCACCGGGTCACGGCGATGGTCGCCAACCGCGGCTACGGGCTCGACGCCGGCCAGCGCCAGACGACCTACGACCTGCCCGGCACGCCCGAGAACCTCGGCGCCGGGTCGGTCTACAAGATCTTCACGTCCTCGGCGTACCTGGCGCAGGGCGGCGGGGTCGACAGCGTCATCCCGGTGCCCGCCAACGGCTACGCCTCGCCGCTGACCCCGGGCTTCGTCGTGTCCAACGACGGCGACTACCCGCCGCAGATGACCCTGCAGGACGCGCTGGCGCAGTCGCCGAACACCGCCTTCGTCAAGCTCGAGGAGACCACCGGCATCACGCCCGTCGTCGACATGGCCGTGAAGCTGGGGCTGCGCTCGCTCGCCGAGGCGCCGGGGCCGGGGCAGCCGTCGATCGCCGACGAGGTGCGCGCCCAGCACCAGGCGTCGTTCACCCTCGGCCCGACGCCGACGAGCTCGCTCGAGCTCGCCAACGTCGGCGCCACGCTGGCCTCGCACGGCGTGTGGTGCCCGCCGAGCCCGGTCACCGCGGTCACCGACGCCGCCGGCCGGCCCGTCCCGCTGAACGTCCAGGGCTGCGAGCAGGTGGTGCCCGGGCCGCTGGCCGACACCGAGATGACCGCGCTGTCGAAGGACGACCAGCCCGGCGGCACGTCGGCGGCCGCCGCGACCGCCGCCGGCTGGAACCGCCCGACCGCCGCGAAGACCGGCACCACCCAGACCTCGGAGTCCGGCGCCTTCGTCGCGGCGACCCCCTCGCTGTCCGCCGCGGCGATCACGTTCGACGACTCGGCGTCGCCCCGCCCGATCTGCACCGGCAGCCCGCCGACGACCTGCGCCACGGGGAACCTGTTCGGCGGCACCACCCCGGCGCAGACGCTCTACCGCGCGATGACCTCGATCCTCGGCGCGAGCCCGGTCCAGCCGCTGCCGGCGCCCGACCCCCGCTTCCTCACCGGCGGGCGCCTGACGACGATCCCCGCGGTCGTCGGCGAGCCGGCCGACCAGGCGGCGGCGGCGCTGCGCGCGGCGGGGTTCGCGGTGGCGACGGCGACGGTCGACAGCCGCGCCCCGGCGGGCACCGTGGTCGGCGAGGACCCGCTGGGCGGCGGCGTCGAGGGACAGACCATCACCCTCACCACCTCCACCGGCCGCCTCGCCCCGGCTCCGCGTCCGCCCCATACGTGAGCACTTTCCGGGCCTATGGGCCCGGAAAGTGCTCACGAAGGCTGTCGATGTCGCGGACGTGGTGCATGCCCTCGTGGGCGGCCTGGCGCAGGAGCCAGCGGGCCGTGCGCTCCTCGTGGGGGAGCCGGGTGACCGTGCGGTCCCAGTCGGCGTCGCGGAAGCGCGCGACCTCGTCGAGCAGGCCCGGGGTCACGATCGCGAGCTCGTCGAGGACCGCGTCGACGTCGTGGCGGTCGTAGCGGAAGCGGCGGGCGCGCAGGTCGTTGTAGACCGGCTCGAGGGCCGGGCGCTCCTCGGTGCGGGCGCGGTGCAACCGGATCGTGAACGCCATCGCGACGTCGCGCAGGTGGCACACGTACTCGGCGACCGACCACACGTCCTCGGCCGGGCGCCCGTGGCGGGCCTCGGGCGGGATTCGGGCGACGGCGGCCCGGGCCCGCGCCGGCACGGCGGCCACGATCTCGCAGGCGCCGGCCACCGTGAGCTCGGTGTACCGGAGCCCGCAGCACTCGTGGTCCTCGGCGGCCAGCGGCGGGAGTGTCATCGTGGCCATCCTGGACCGGTGACGACCGCACGGGGACCCTCCTCGCTCACCCTGGTCCGTCCCGTCGCCGACGCGCTGCTGGTCAGCGGCGGCGACGTCTACGACTCCCGGGTGATCGAGGGTCTGCGCGCGCTCGGACGGACGGTCCACGACGCCCAGCTCCCCGGGACGTGGCCGCGCCCCGATGACGCCGCCCGACGGGACCTGGACGCCGTGCTGGCCGCGGGCGACGGTGCGGTGCTGCTCGACGGCCTCGTGGCCTGCGGCGTCCCCGACGTCGTCGTCCCGCACGCCGCGCGCCGACCGGTCGCCGTCCTCGTGCACCTGCCGCTGCGCGAGGAGCACCCCGACCTCGGGGCCGGCGAGGCCGCGGTGCTGCGCGCCGCCGCGACCGTGATCGCGACGAGCCCCTGGACGGCGCGGCGCATCGGCGCCGACGTCGTCGCCACTCCCGGCGTCGACCCGGCACCCCTCGCCGCCGGCACCGACGGCGCGCACCGCCTGCTCTGCCTCGGCGCGGTCACCCCCACCAAGGGGCAGGACCTGCTGGTCGAGGCCCTCGCGGCCCTGCGCGAGCACCCGTGGACCCTCGACCTCGTCGGGCCCACCGGCCGCGCGCCGGGGTTCGTCACCGACCTGCGCGCGACGATCGCGCGCCACGGCCTCGCCGACCGCGTCCGTATCCCCGGACCCCGCACGGGCGTTTGGCTGGACGGGACGTGGCACGCCACCGACCTGCTGGTCGCGCCCTCGCGGGTCGAGACGTACGGCATGGTGGTGACCGAGGCGTTCGCGCGGGGTATCCCGGTCGTGGCCAGTACCGCCGGAGGGCTGCCCGACACTGTGGCGAACGGCGGAGTCTTAACGCCTCCTGAGGATGTACCGGCACTCGTCGCAGCGCTGCGCCGCTGGTTCGCCGAGCGAGCGCATCGGGACGGGTTACGGATCTCAGCGTCGTCCCAACGATGCAGTCTGAGCGCGTGGACACAGACGTCGCGACGGGTGGACCAGGCGCTCGCCGAGCTGCCGGGGTCCCGGCCCCCCGCGTGAGCGGGCGGCCCGACCACGCCGCGCCCGGCGCCCCCGCCGCGGCGGACTGGCTCGCGCTGCGCGAGGGCGCCGACGCCGAGGCCCGCGCGGTGGACCTCGTCGAGGAACTGCGCGCGGGGCACCCCGCCCCCGGAAGCATCCTCGACCTCGGCGCGGGCACCGGCTCGATGGCGCGCTGGCTCGCGCCGCGTCTCGGCGGGCCGCAGCACTGGGTGCTCGCCGACCGCGACGCCGCGCTGCTCGGCCACGTCGCCGACACGCTCCCGAACGTGGCCCGCGACGGGTCGCCCGTCACCGCGGAGACCCGCGAGCTCGATGTCACCACGCTCACCGCCGCCGACCTCGCCGGCGTCGGGCTCGTCACCGCGTCCGCGCTGCTCGACCTGCTCACGGTCGAGGAGATCGATGCGATCGCCGCCGCGTGCGTCGGGGCGGGCTGTGCCGCGCTGCTGACGCTGTCGGTGGTCGGTTCGGTCCGCATCGACCCCGGCGAGCCCCGCGACCTCGCGTTCGCGACCGCCTTCGACGCCCACCAGCAGCGCGTCGTCGACGGGCGGCGGCTCCTCGGCCCCCACGCCGCGGCCGTCGCCGAGGAGGCCTTCGCCCGCCACGGCGCCGCCGTGCGCTCGCGGGCGAGCCCGTGGCACCTCGGCCTCGACGACGTCGACCTCGTCATCGCCTGGCTCCACGGCTGGGTGGCCGCGGCCGTCGCGCAGGACCCCGACCTCGCGCGCCACGCCGACGCCTACCTCGAGCGCCGCCTCGAGGCCGCCGAGCAGGGCCGCCTGCGCGTGACCGTGGGCCACCTCGACCTGCTGGCCCTGCCGTGACCTGACCCGACCACCGCACACAAGAACAGACCGCTCCCC
Source organism: Actinomycetospora rhizophila (assembly GCF_042657905.1). Classification (NCBI taxonomy): domain Bacteria; kingdom Bacillati; phylum Actinomycetota; class Actinomycetes; order Pseudonocardiales; family Pseudonocardiaceae; genus Actinomycetospora; species Actinomycetospora rhizophila. The sequence continues at coordinate 75,063 of NZ_JBHSKG010000019.1, forward strand.
GGCTCCCCGTCTGGATCTCCCCGTGCCGCTCCCCGCGACCGAGCTCTCCGCCACCGATCTCCCCGCTCCACCGGCGCTCCCCACGCCCCGTCACAGCCCCGAGAACAGCCCCGAGAACCCGCCCGACCAGATCTCCGAAACCGCAGGTGCCCCACACGCCCGCCGGTGCACCCTGGGCGCCGTGCTCCGCCTCGTCGTCGGCCTCGGCATCCCCGCGCTGCTCGCGATCCGCCTCGGCGCGGGCGGTGTCGTCGAGGCGCTGGGCGCGATCACCTGGCCGACCGTCGTCGCCGCCCTGGCCCTCGGCGCGCTGACCACCGTCGCGGGCGCCGCCCGCTGGTGCGTCGTCGCCCGCGGGGTCGGGCTGACGCTGTCCCTGCGCGACGCCACCGCCGACGCCTACCGCGCGACGCTGCTGAACTCCCTGCTGCCCGCCGGTGTGCTCGGCGACGTGCACCGCGCCGTGCGCCACCACCGCCCGGGCGACGGGCGGGGCGCACGGGCGGTGGTGATCGAGCGCGTCGCCGGCCAGGTCGTGGTCGTCGCCGTCGGCGTGGCCGTGCTGGTGGCCAGTCCGGCGCTGCTGCACTCGCTGGTCGGCCCCGGGCTCGGGGTGGTGGCGGGCGTACTCGCGGTCGTCGTGGCGGGCGCGGGTGTGTGGATCGCCACGGCCCGCCGGGCGGCCCGCGTGCGGGTCGCGCTGCTCGCCGCGCTGGGCGACGTGCGCGAGGGGCTGGGCCGGGTGCGCACCGCGCCGCTGGTGCTGCTCTGCTCGCTCGTCGCCCTCGCCGGCCTGCTCGCGCTGTTCGTGCTCGCGGCCCGCGTGGCCGGGGTGACCGCGCCGCTCGGGCAGCTGTTGCCGCTGGTCACGGTGGCCCTGCTCGCCATGTCGGTGCCGCTGACCGTCGGCGGCTGGGGTCCCCGCGAGGCCGCCGCCGCGGTCGCCTTCGCCGCCGTCGGGCTCGACCCGGGGCAGGGCCTCGCGACGTCCGTCGTCTACGGGGTGCTGGCGCTGATCTCGTGCCTGCCCGGCGCCGTCGTCCTTCTCGCGGACGCCCTCGGTCGCCCGAATGCGCACCGGTGGGGGAGGTTCGCGGCATTACCGTGGCGTACGTGCTCACCCTCGTCCGCCACGGTCAGAGTGAGGCCAACGCCCGCGGGGTGATGTGCGGCCGGTCCGACCCGCCGCTCACCGAGACCGGGCGACGACAGGCCCGCGCGCTCGCCGCGGGCCTCCCGCGGCCCACCCGGCTCGTGTCCAGCCCGCTCGTGCGGGCCCGGGAGACGGCCGCGCTGTTCGGCACCGACGTCGAGTGCGACGCCCGGTGGACCGAGATGGACTACGGCGACCTCGACGGCCAGCCGATGACCGCGCTCGACGGCGACGCCTGGCGCGCATGGCAGTCCGACCCCGAGCACGTGCCCGCCGGCGGCGAGTCGCTGGTGGCCGTGCGCGCCCGCGTGGCCGCCGCCTGCACCGAGCTCGCGGCCGAGGCGGCCACGGGGGAGGTGGTCGTCGTCAGCCACGTGTCGCCGATGAAGGCGGCGATCAGCTGGGCGCTCGGCGTCGGCATCGAGATCGCCTGGCGCATGTACCTCGTCGACGCGGCGGTCTGCCGCATCGACACCAGCGGATCGGTGCCGATGCTCCTCGCCGTCAACGACGAGGGCCCGCTGCACGTCGGCACGGTCCAGCCGGCCTGACACGCGCGACGGCCCCGGACCCCGTCGGCGCCGCGCCTGCCGACGGGGTCCGGGGACCGGTGCGCGGGACGCGCGTCAGCGCGCGTGCCTGCCCGGCGCCACCGGCGCCACCGCGGCGCCGGCCATGGCCCGGAGCTTGCCCAGGTAGGCCTCCGCACTCACGGCGACCGGTCGGATGATCGTGGCGCCGGTCGGGACGACGGCGACGGTCTGCGGAGCCGAGTGCTTGGCCATGAGAACCCCCCCAGGGTGCTGCCGGCGCCGGTGCCGGCCTGTGATCGGGTTTCGCCTCCCGATCACGATTCGTTAGCAGCTTCCGCCGGATTCCCGGATCTTCCATCCTTCGAGTGACGACGGGCCCTGAACAGCCAGGCAGCGACACGAGGAGGTCACGGGCGAGACCGCATACTCGCCTCGTGACCGGTGCGCCGAGGACACCCGTGCTGGTGCGGCCGTCGTGGCGGATCCCCGCGCTCGTGGTGGTCGCCGTGTGTGCGGCGACCACTGCCGTCCTCGGTGTGCGATACCACGGACAGGACGAGCCGGGCCGGCTGGACGCGCTCGTTGACCCGAACATCGTGGTGACATCCAGTTCCGCGGAAGGGGCTCTGCGGCCTCTGATCCTTCTGGGTAGTCCGGCCGTCATCGCCCTGCTCGTCGCCGGCATCGCTGGGTGGGCCGCGACGCAGCGCTGGTGGTCGGCCGCAGCTCTGGCCGTCCTCGGTCCGGGACTCGCCGCGGTGTCGACCGAATTCCTCCTCAAGCCTCTCGTCGGTCGCACGCTCGACGGAGATCTCGCGTTCCCGAGCGGACATGCGGTACGCGTCGCTGCGGTCTCCGTGGTGGTACTCGTCCTGTTGGTCGCCGGACACCGTCCTCGCCATCGTCCAGCCCGGATCGCCATCGGATCCGCTGCCGTTCTCCTGCCTGCCTGCGCGGCCTACGCCCTGGTCGCGCTCACGTGGCACTACACGACCGACGCGATCGGCGGCGTCCTCGTCGCCGTCGCGGTGGTCATCGCGATCGCTCTAGTGCTCGACGCCGGCGTCGGGTCGTTCTCGGCGCGGAGTCGGTCATTCCTTTGATCGCTCACGCGGACCGATCATTCGGTCGCTCGGCGTGGCCGTCCGGCGATCACTGATCCGGGCTAAAGGTATTCCCTGGCGAGTGGTCTCTGCAGCTCAGCGCTGCACTGTGTGACCATGAATCGAATTGATCACCCTTTCGGTGTGGCGTTTCGTACCCCATGTGGGCGACGATGATCCCGGTACGTGGTAGCGCGTCGGCTCTGGGGGGAGCGACATGAGTTCTGCGGCGGGTGTGATCGACGAGTTCGACGTCGGTCAGCTTCGGCATCTCGAGACCTTGGCGGCCCGAGCGGGCGACGGCGACGAGGGTGCTCTCAGCGTGCTCCTCTCCAGCGTGCAGCCGCTCGTTAAGCGCTACTGCCACACCCGACTCGGTCCGGGCGCGTCGGTGCACTCGGGAGAGGACGTGGCCCAGGAGGTGTGTCTGGCGCTGATCGGCGCACTGCCCAAGTATCGCAACGACGGCTCCTCGTTCCTGTCCTTCCTCTACCGGATCGCCTCCCACAAGGTCGCCGACGCCTACCGGAGCATGGCGACCTCACGTCGCTATCTCGACGTGGTCGAGGACGTGCCGGAACGTGCCTGGGCTGGCCCGGAGCCCGAGCAGGCGGCGCTGGAGAGCGAGCTGGCCCGGCGGATGCATGGGCTGGTCGACCGCCTCCCGCGCAGTCAGCAGGCCGTACTCGTCCTGCGGGTCACGGGTGGGTTCTCCGCCCCCGAGACCGCACGGCTTCTCGGGTCCACGCCCGGCGCGATCCGGGTGGCTCAGCACCGCGCGCTGACATCCTTACGAGAGATGCTCCGCGAGGAGGCGACCCCTGGTGTGCTCGCGTCGTGAGGGTTCGGGTCACGATGCCGGGGTCAAGGCCTTGCCGTCCTCGCGCTGGTTACGCCATGAGCGGAAGCCGACGTTGGCGACGTAGTCGAGACAGCTCAAGCCCGGCAGGAATTCACCGAACGGCTGGGCGTACTCGAACGGTGTGAACGAGTGATACCGGAGCTCGATGCCGGCGGTCTCGAACATCCCGGGCTCGAGGTACTTCCTCCCGGTCGGACCGGAAAGATAGACGTCGCCACCGGCGGCCCGTGTGAGGTTCAGCATGAGCTGCGACGAACTCCCCGGCGCGTCGAGCTCCGACAGTAGGACGATCCGGGTGTCGATCTCCAGACGGGCGGCGACCTCGCGGATCAGCGCGATGTTCAGCTCGGCCAGCATCGCGGGCGAGCCCTCGCCGTACACAGGCTCCAAGAGTTCGTCCACGAGGTCGCGGTGCGGCGTGCGCGCGAGCAGGCCGTGAAGAGTGCGCCGGTGCACCTGGCGCCAATCCTGGGTCTCGTCAATCTCGACATGGTGGGTCAGCTGGTCGTACCTGCCCTTGGTCACGACCGGCACCGTGAGCCACTGGGCGCCGCTCGGCCCTTTGACACGGGCCCGGTTCTGGTAGCCACGCTTGATGAACTGCACCGAGTCCAGCAACACCGTGACGTCGGACTGCGCCATCTTGTCGAAGAACCCGAGCCAGGGGACGAAGTTCGGCTGATGCGCTGAGACGATCACAGCTTCATCCTGATGAGCTCGTAGGCCTCGGCGAAGTCGGTCTTCACCTGAAGCCCGCGAACGCGCGCCATCGCTTCGATGGCCTCGTAGCGGAAGTAGGGGCGCGCGACCTCGATCTGGCTCACGTACTTGGTCAGCGCCGCCCACTTGCGGTGCAGGTGCTCCTCCGTGAGCACGACGAAGGCGTGCGTCGAGAAGGTGATGTGGTTCCAGGGCATCTCGTAGCCCATGATCGTGAGGTGCCGGAAGGCTCGCAGGCTCTCCCGGTAGACCACCTCGTGGTCCTGGTGCAGGTCGGCACCCGACGGGACGAGGATGACTTCGGGATCGACGTCGCGGGCGAGGACGATCATCTGCTCGAGGACTTCCTGGCGGTGATAGCCGAGTTCCCGGACGGGGTACTCGTAGATAAATCGATTGGTCTCGGGCACCTTGAGCTCATCCAGGGCCTGGTGACACTCGTCCCGCAGCCGGTAGCGCTTCGAGCCGGGAGGCAGAGACTTCTCGGCGGTCGAGAAGACGGCGATCGAGATGTCGGCACCCTCGTCTATCCAGCGCGCCATCGTTCCGCCGCAGCCCAGCTCGGCGTCATCGGTGTGTGGCGCGAGGACGAGGACCCGCCGGGGCGAGATCATGATCGAGTCCCTTCCGAGGGGAAACGAGGACGTCTTTCATCCATGGAGCGCCCCAAAGGTCGCGGTCGTCGTCGCGACGGACAGCACCTGCGCGGCGGTCCACCGCGACCGTGCCCGGTGAGCCACCTCGCCGGCGGTCTCCCAACGATCGCCGGCCTCGAGCAGCGCCCAGTAGACATCGGCCAGCCCCGCCGGCATGCAGGTTCCGGTGAACGCAGCGTCGTGCCACAGCACCGCCACTCCGCCCCAGCCGTCGTCGGTCGAGGCCCTCAGCACGTCGAGTGCGGCCGTCGTCCAATCACGCGGTGCATCACCGGTGGCGCAGAGGGCCCTTTCCATGATCGCGAGAGGGATCTCGATGAGCGGGTGAGGGCTCTCCGTCGTCAGGTCATACGGAGGGAAAGGGAACGCTGCGCCGTGTCGATACCCGACGTCGTCGGGGTAGCCGAGCGTGGAGTCCCACTCTGCGCCGCTGTCGGCCAGCGCGGTGAAGAGCTCCCCGCCGCGGTGACGCAGCCAGTGCTGGCGTCCCCCGCGGACCGGGTAACCGGCAGCCCGCATCGCGGCATACTCGTCTCGCAGCCCCGTTCCCTCGAGACTGCGGTAGCTGCCATGGACGGCGAGCTCATGACCTGCGTCGACGATCTCGGCGAGAGTTCGTCGCACGTAGTCGTCATCGAGGCGGTAGCCCGGGTCCCGACGATGGCCGGATGCGGCGACGGCCGTATAGGTCGCGGTGACGCCACGGGCGGCCTCGCCGGCGAGCAGGTCGCGCACCCCGTCCGCGGTCGCCCGGTGCGCTGCGACGCGCCGCGCTGTGGCGACACCGATCTGTGCGGTCGTGCGTGGTGCGCGGTCGTGGAGGAATGCGATGGCAGCGTTCTTGGCCACGCGACGGGCGTTGACGAGACGGTCGCCGGACAGGTGGTCGAGGTCGTGGCTCGCCACGAACGTCATACCGCTTCCGAAGGGGGACGGCGGGACTTCGGGGAGACGTGGGAGAGCCGACCGGACCATGGTGTGCAGTCGTGCCAGCCACCGGTTCGCCCACGGCACCGTGAGGTCGAGACCGTGGGAACGAGCCAGGCCGTACCGGGGCGGCACCCGACCGACGGCGTCGAGTTCGGGTGCCGCGTCCTCGTGCGGAGCTGCCAACCACTCGAACACCTCGCCGAGCGGGTCCGGCCTGCCGGACCCGTCCCGGTGGAAGGACGGCAACCCGTCTACCCACACCGGTGACGGCGCCGGTACGGACCCCGGCCGGACGCGGTAACCGTCGGGGATCACCACGTCGACGGGCTCGTCGACCGGGCCGTGCGCGACCACCACGTCCGCCGGGCCCGTCGTCACGACCGTCAGGTCGTACAACGCGGCGTACGCACCGAAGGAGTACCTCAGGCGCGCGGCGACGCGGGGATCGGTGGGCCCGATGCAGAGGCGGGCCGTCAAGGTCTTCGACATAGCGGTTGCCCCAGTCGGATCGAGCCCCTCTGTTGTTACGCGGCGCTGGTCCGTCGGCCCTGCTGGAGTTTCTGATAGAGCACCCAGACCGGCGCGAGCCTCCGACTCGTCCGCGTGACGAGATAGCAGGTCTCCTGCCGTCCACCGAAGTTCCGGAAGTAGCGTTCGACGCCCGGGATCATCGACCCCTCGAAGTCGAAGCGCGAGGTGCGGCCGGCCGCCTCTTTGATCAATTCCCACATCAGCAACGACCCGGCCCCGCTCGAGCGCAGCACTGCATCGCCGCCGCCCCCGAGGTACCAGGCGCGGTCGCTGTCCCAGACGCAGAACAAGGACGCGTGCACGACCCCGGACGCGTCCACCGCCGTGAGGACCGTCCCTCGTCCGCGCTCGACGCTGGCGCGCACCGCGCGGTCGACGGCGTCGGGTGCGATGGGCACGGTGATATCCCGACGCTCGGCCGTTGCCCGGATCATGGGCATGAGCCGCGAGGCGTCCTCGTCCCTCGCTACCGTGAGTTCCCGGCCGGCCTTCTTGATCACCCGTCGTGTGTGACCAGACACCTCGGACCACACTCTGTCCAGGTCGGACAGGTCGTCGATGACATAGGAGACCTGCGGGTCGATTCGGAAGCCGTGTCGGTGGAACGGCAGCCAGCTCACGACATCAGGGTGGAGCACCTGGCGGATGAGATCCGCTGGTGGGAGCTGGGCGAGTAGTTCGTCGACGATGTGATCGAACCGCTTGAGGCGGGTCTCGGTGCGTCCGACTTCGAGATCGGTGATCGGCCCCAGACGGTTCGCGAGCGGCGGGGCGAGCACCATCGTGACGTTGAGGAAGCGTCTCTCCACGAAGGGTAGTCGTGCAATCACGCGGTTGTTCTCCTCGACCCGTACTTCTCGCCAGCGACCGGGCGCCACGGCGTCGAGCCACCAGGCCTCGTGGAAGATCGGTGTCCTCACGGCGGAAAGCCTGACACAGCTCGCTCGATCTCTGCGCCCCTCTGATCGTGGGGCGACCGCTTGGCGTAGTGACGGCGGAATCGCACTTCCGCAGCACGGTGCGTCGTGGCTAGCATCCCGCCTCGGCGGATCGGGGGGTCGATCCGCCCAACTCCATGGGGATCGGCGGTCATCGATGCATCGACCTCGGGGGCGGACTGAGTCCGATTCTCCTGCGCCACCTCGTCGGGTGGCGTTCGTCATCGCGGCGCTCAACGAGGAGCGCCACATCGAGGAGTGCGTCCGGAGCCTCCTCGACCAGGACTATCCGGGGGAGGGCATCGAGGTCGTCGTCGTCGACGGCGGGTCGACCGACCGGACTCGCGAGATTGTCGAGGCATTGTCCGGAGCGGACCCCCGTGTCCGCCTGCTCCACAACCCGCGGCGCATCGCGCCCGCCGCGTTCAACATCGGGATCGCGGGGACGGCGGCCGAGCTGGTCAGCCTGGTGTCCGCGCACAGCACGACGGATCCTCGCTACGCCGCAGTCCTCGTGGAGGCGTTCGATGCTTCGGGTGCCTCACTCGTCGGCGGTCGGGAGACTGCGGAAGCCGTCTCGGGTGCGGGTCCGATGGCCGAGGCGATCGTCCGGGCCACGGCGTCGCCGCTGGGCCAGGGCCCGGCGCAGTACCACTACAGCGAACGGCCGGGCTGGGTGGACACGGCCTATCCAGGCGCGTACCGCCGCGAGCTCCTGGACGAGATCGGCGGGTTCGACGAGTCGTTGATCCGCAACCAGGACGACGAACTGCATTTCCGTGCCCGGCTCGCCGGGCACCGGATGTGGTTCGAGCCCCGACTCCGTTCGAGCTACCGACCGCGGCCGGCTCTCGGTGCTCTCTGGCGCCAGTACTACCAGTACGGGTGGTGGCGTTTGGCCACTCTGCGCAAGCACGGGAGGGTGGCCTCGCTCCGGCACCTCGTCCCGGCCGCCCTTGTGGCGGGCGTGGTCGGCGGGCCGCTCCTGGCGCTGGTGGGCCCACGCCGTCCGTTGCTCGGGACGTGGGCGGGCGGGATCGTGGTGTGGCTCGGCGTCCTCGGCTACGCGGGATGGCGCGAGCGTGACCACGGCACAGCGGTGGCAGGGCGCGTGCCCATCGCGGTTGCGTGCTTGCACCTGGGCTACGGGTGCGGGTTCTGGCATGCCGTGGCGAGCTCACTCCCACGCCCCGGCCCTGTGCATTCGTGATGACCGGACGTGTTCGGACACTCGTCGGACGCCTCCCGTCCAGCCTCCGTGGTGTCTCGAGCATCGTCGCGGGCAGCGCGATCGGTCAGGGGCTGGTGATCCTCGCCTACCCTCTGCTGACCCGGCTCTACGACCCTGCCGAGTTCGGGCTCCTGACCGTGTTCACAGCCGTCGTCGGTCTGGTCGGCGTCGTCTCGACGGCCGCGCTCGAGTACGCGGTCCCGATCCCGGTGGAGGACTCGCAGGCCGCCTCGGTCGCCTGGGCGGGTCTCGGTTGGGTCGCGCTCACCGGTCTCCTGACCGCCGCCCTCGGGCCGCTTCTCGCCGGCCCGCTCTCCGATCTCCTAGGGGTGCCCCGTCTCGCGGACGTCTGGTGGCTCGTCGCGCTGTCGGTCGTCGTCCTCGGGACCTATCTCCTGCTTTCCGAGTGGATGACCCGGAGCCGGGAATACGGGGCGCTGGGCCGCCGCAACGCTCTGCAGGGCATTGGTCAGGCGGGGTCCCAGATCGCCTTCGGCGTCGCCGGTGCCGGTGCTCTGGGGTTGCTCTCCGGGTTCGGTATCGGTCGGCTGGCCGCGATGGGTGGGCTGTTCTCGCGGCGCGGCCTGCTCCGCCAGCCGTGGCCGGGCAGGCGAGCGATCATTGCGGCGCTGCGGCGGTTCCGTCGCTTCCCGCTGGTCGCGATGCCCTCGCGGTTGATCAACTCTGCTGGCCTCGACACGCCCCTGCTCGTGGTCAGCGCGCTCTACGGCGACGTGCGCGCCGGGCTGCTCGGTCTGACGGTGCGCGTGGTGAGCGGCCCGGCCGCGCTGATCGGTGAGGCCGTGACGAAGGTGTTCGTCGGTGACTCGAGCTCCGAGCTGCGCGACCGGAAGAGCACGATGGGCGCTTCGGTGCGCTCGAACGTCGGGCGGATGCTGATGCTCGGAGTCGTGCCGGCTCTCGTCCTGCTGCTCTTCGCCCCCAACCTCTTCGGCTGGGTGTTCGGGCCGGAGTGGACCGAGGCCGGGGAGTATGCGCGGTTGCTCGCCCCTGCCTATCTCGCCCAGTTCGCGATCGCCCCCGTGTCGCCCGCGCTGATGTTGCTGGAGCGGCAGGGTCGGCTCCTCGGCTGGTCGGTGTGGCGTCTCGTGCTGGCCGCGGGTGGTCCCGCAGTGTGCGGACTGGCCGGGGCCCCCATTCTCACCGCTGTTCTGGTGCTCTCCGCGGCCCAGGTCACGAGTTACGTCCTCATGTACTTCTTGTGCGTCCGTGCGGCCGATGCTTCTGACGCCTCCGGCGCATCGCTGTAACGGTTCGCCCGAGGTGCCCGACTGGGGTCCGGACTATCGGCATCGCCGCTGGCCGAGACGGGAGGAAGGTCATGGTCGATACCAAAGGGGCCAGCGCCACGGTCGCGCGCTATGCCCGCTTCGCGAAGAACACACTCGAGTCGGGCACGTTCAAGGAAACGGCGAGATCCGTCGCGAAGCACGTGTCCTCGACGACACCCGCCTACGGCCTCAAGCGCGATCTCCAGGCCCCGCACGAGACGCCTGCCGCCAAGATTCCGATCTCGGTGCGGCCCTTGGTCGAGGCCGATGTCGAGCACATCCTGGACCTCCACGCCGACGTCGACTCCGCTGAGCGCTGGGAGCGCCAGACGCGGACCCGCCTGCTGGAGCGGGGAATCGGGCGTCCGTACGTGGCCGTCGACGACGAGGACGACCCCTGCTACGTCCAGTGGCTGTTCAGGCCGGATGAGAACGATGAGGTCCAGGACTTCTTCCACGGGCTGTTCCCCGTGCTGGGTCGTGACGAGGCGCTGCTCGAAGGGGCCTTCACGCCGGTCCGGCACCAGGGGCAGCGGATCATGAGCGCTGGGATGTCCATGATCGCCGACAAGGCGGCCGACATCGGCGCTCGCTACGTGGTCACCTTCGTCGGCATCAACAACATCGCGAGTCTCAAGGGCTGCGAACGAGCAGGTTTTCTGCCCTACGTCAATCGGTACGAGAAGCGGCTCGTCGGGCGACTGCGCGTGGAGTTCCATCGGATGAGTGCAGCGGAGGTCGAGGACGCCCGCGTGCTGAAGTGAAGGGTCCAGGCGTGCTACTGCCGAGGAGATCGACCCGGGCGTGAGCCCGTCCGGGGCTGCAGACGCTCTCGTGATCTGTTGCCCGGCGCGCTCTCCCAGGATGATGGAGGTGCCTCGTCGATCCCGCTACGGTCGTCGCCGTTCCGTTTCGGGCCTCGACGAGGAGCCGTGTGGTGATCCTTGCGTACGTGAGTGCGGTCGCAATGCTGTTGATCGTGGGTTGCGCGCCGGCCGCGGGTGAGCCTGCTGATCGCGGCAAGCCGTTGAGTCCGACGGTGCCCACGTCGACCCTGCACGTGTCTCCCGACGGCGACGACGAGAATGCGGGAACCGGGACGCAGCCTTTCCGGACCATCGACCGTGCGGCGGCAGCAGCGAGACAGGGCGTACAGATCGTCATCGCACCGGGGACCTACCCGACCCCGGTCCACACCCAGGTCAGCGGCACGAGCACCGATCGAATTGCGTTCGTCGCCGGGCCGGGCGGACCAGTGGTCCTCACAGGGAGCAACACGGAGGAGCCGGTCTGGCGGAACACCGGTGATTACGTCGACATCGTCGGCTTCGAGATGTCGGGTGACGCTCTCGTCGGATTGCAGAACGAGGGGTCATACGTCCGGATCGTCGGCAACCGTGTGCACGACGTTCCCCGGGGCAGCTGTATCAACAGCGGGGCAGGGGACTACTCGGCGCATGACATCGACGTCCTCGGGAACACCGTCTGGGGCTGCGGGCGCAGCAGGCTAGAGCACGGCATCTACATGAGCAATCCGAACGGGCTCGTGGCCAACAACATTGCGTATGGCAACTCCGGCTTCGGGATCCACTGCTGGCACAACTGTAACGCTCTGACGATCACCAATAATCTCGTGTTCGCCAATGGCCAAGGCGGGATGGTCATCGGACAGGGCGACGCCCCCAACAACGGCGACGTTCCTGCGGACAATTTCCTCGTCGCCAATAACATCGTGGTGGCCAATGCTCGTCTCGGCATCGTCGAGAGCGGGGCCACTGGTCCGCGGAATCGATACGTGAATAACCTGGTCTGGGGAAACGGCGAGGAGGGGATCGGGCTCCAGCTCGGGGAGCAGGTCGGCACAATCATCGCCGACCCCGCTTTCGTTGATTTCAGACATGACGGTTCAGGAGATTATCGACTGGCCGACGGAAGTCCGGCACTCGACGCGGGTGTGTCGGAGGGCGCTCCCGAGACCGATGTCGGCGGAGTCTCCCGCCCTCAGGGTCGAGCTGTCGACCTCGGCCCATTCGAGCGATGAAGCCATGACGATGTCGAGCCCCACGGCTGTAGCGACCGGCCTCCCTTCTCGCTAGCCTGAGCGCATGCGGCAGTGGGTGGCTCCGGTGGCGATGAGCGGATTCGTCATGGCCGGCGATTTCAAGGCAGCGCCCCCCTTCAGCTACTTGCCGTTCGATCTGACCGTGGTCCTGGCCCTCGTCGTCGTGATACTCATCGCGTTCCGAGTGTTGTTCGAGCCCATCCCACCGGCGGTCTTCGGTGTGCTCCTCGGATTCGCGGTCCTCGTTCCCTCCGCGTTGCTGGCCGGCGACACCCCGTACGCGAGCGAGAAGGTCACGCGTTTGTTCACGCTGACGCTGCTGTCCGCCGCGGCGCCGATCTTCCTAGTACTGAACGGTGACGATCTCATTCGTCACGTATGGGCGTGGACCGGCTGGTGCGGGTTCGTCGTCGCCAGCGGTCTCGTCGACCCGCAGTACTCCGACGGATCGACGGACTCCGCCATCTCCTCCGAGAGCGCCGACACCATCGCGCTCGGCGTCGCGGCAGGGTTGGTCGTCGTCGTGCTCGGCATGGGCCTGATCTACCGCATCACCCCGTGGTGGCTCGCCCTCGCCGGCGGGACCATCGCATGCATCGTGCTCCTCCAGTCCGGTTCCCGCGGGCCCCTGATCAGTGTCCTCGTCGCCGTGGTGCTGACCGTCATGGTCGTACGACTGCGGCCGCCCAAGCTCCGGGCCGGTGTGGTCGCTGCTCTGATCGGCGGCGGTCTGTTCGCGTCGTTTCAACTGGCCCCGGCCGGCGCGCAGGGGCGCATCTCCAGCTTTCTGGAGGGCGAGAACACCGGGACCGTGCGCGAGCGCAACGGTCTCTACGAGAATGCGCTGAACTCCATCGACCGACAGCCGTTCGGTCTCGGGATGGGGAACTTCTCCGAGGTCGCTCCCGATCCCTACGTCTACCCGCACAATCTACCGCTCGAGGTGCTCGCCGAGGCGGGCGTCTTCCTCGGTGGTCTCTTCCTGGTCTGGATCATGGTGTGGCTGTGGCGTGCACAACGCGCCAGCCATCAATTCGCGACCGTGACGAGCCTCTGCATTCTCGTCTACGTTCTTGCGGTCACGATGAGTACTGGTGACCTCAACAACAACCGCGCCTTCTTCTACGCGCTCGGGCTGACCGCCGCGATCAGCGGTGTGCTGTCGGGCGTGGCGAGCGATCAGTTCGAAAAGGTACGTTCCCGCGCGTCGAGCCTCGTGTAGGCGTCGAGGAGATTCCTCTCCTCGATCGCCCAGTTCATGTGGCCCAGGACGGCGGATCGACCGTTCTGTCCCATCGCCCGAGCACCAGCAGGGTCTCGTGCGAGAGTCGTGAGGGCCTTCGCGATGGCGGACGGGTCCATCGGGTCGACGAGGATGCCGCAGCCGGCGCCGTCGATGATCGTCCGCCACACGGGGAAATCGGACGCGACGATGGGCAGGCCGGCCGCCATGTACTCGAAGAGCTTCGTCGGCAGGGCGTCGACGTGCGCGCGAGTGGGCTGGAACAGCACCAACCCGATCCGGGCACTCGCGGTGAGTTCGCGTGCGCGTCGTGGCGACACGTTGCCGTGGTCCTCGACGAGTGTCCATCCGGGGCGGGTCGCGAGCTCGTCGCGCAGGTTCGCGGGCGAGGCCGGGCCGACGAGGCGGAGTCGCCAGTCCTCGGGGAGGTCGGCGAGGTGCATGGCGTCGACCATCTCCGTGGCGCAGCGGACGGCCGTGACGGCGCCGACGTAAGCGATCGCGGGATCACGGTCGTCGTAGTCGACCGTGTCGTCGACGTCCTCGAGCAACTCAGGGTAGTTGTGGACGACGGTGCAGCGCTCCGACCGGAACCGCTCAGCAATCGTCGGCGTAGCCGCCACGATCTGGTGCGCGCTCCGGTCGGCCACGGCGCAGAGGAGCCGGGCGACGGCGGCGAGGACTGGCCGGACCCCGAGGGGGAGATAGTGCTTGTCCAGGACCTGACTCGGTAGATCCTCGTGGGCGTCGTAGACCACCTGGGCGCCACGGAGGCGCAGGAGCGGAATGATCGGGATGAGTTCGGGGTCGTGAAGGTGGTAGATGTCCGCGTCGGCCCGGAAGGCGGCGGCGAGGACGCGGGGGACGGCCAGGAGCAGTCGCTGCGCTCGGCCGCTGGCGATCGGTTCAACGACGATGTGGACGCCGTCCTCCTCTCGGCGTCCTTCGTCCCCCGCCGCGACCAGCGTGACGTCGTAGCCGTGCCGCGAGAGCGTGCGACAGAGTCGTCCGAAGATTCGGGTATCGCTCCAGTGGTGTGCCGACGACAGATGAGCGACGCGGGTCGGGCCGTCACCGTTGTGCATTTCAGGTACCGTCCTGCACGTGAGAATCGTGAGTGTGGTCGGAGCCCGTCCACAATTCGTGAAGCTTGCTCCGGTCGCCGAGGCCGTGGCGTCGGTCGGTGAGCACATCATCGTGCACACCGGTCAGCATTACGACCCCCGGATGTCCGATGTCTTCTTCGCTGATCTCGAGATCCCGCAACCGGACGTCCATCTCGGTATCGGCTCCGGCTCCCATGGCGCGCAGACCGGTGCGATGCTCGCGGCGCTCGAGCCGGTGCTCGTCGAGCAGAAACCTGACTGGGTGCTCGTGTACGGCGACACCAATTCGACACTCGCGGCCGCGCTGGCGGCTGTGAAACAGCATCTGCCGGTCGCTCATCTCGAAGCTGGGCTGCGGTCGTTCAATCGACGGATGCCCGAGGAGCACAACCGTGTCCTCACCGACCACGCTGCCGACCTCTTGCTCGCCCCGACGGCGCGGGCGTGTGCGCATCTTGCTCAGGAGGGGCTCGCCGACCGCACCGTCGAGGTCGGTGACGTCATGACCGACGTCTGCCTTCGGGTCCGCGACGCCGTGGCGGACGGTCCTCTCCCGTCCTCGATCGCGGACGTCCCGCCCGGTTTCGTACTGTCGACGCTGCATCGTGCCGAGAACACCGACGACCCCGCGAGGCTCGATGCGCTGCTCGCCGGTCTCGCGGCCGTGAGCGCGCCGGTCGTGCTCGCCGCCCACCCGCGCCTGCGCGCGAAGACCGAGGCCTACGGCCTGCCCCTGGAACGGCCCGGTCTGCACATCGTCGACCCCCTGCCCTACCCGGCGCTGGTGCGCGCGGTCCTCGCGTCGTCCGCGGTCGTCACCGACTCCGGCGGGTTGCAGAAGGAGTCGTTCCTGCTGCGCCGGAAGTGCACCACGATGCGTCCCGAGACCGAGTGGCCGGAGACCGTGGAGCTCGGATGGAACGCGCTGTGCGACGACCCGGCCGCGCTCCCGTCGGTGGTCGAGCGGCCGGATCCGGCGGCGACCACCGTGGCGCCCTACGGCACGGGCACCGCCGCACGCCGGGTCGCCGAGGTGTTGGCCGCGCGCTGAGGCCGCGGTGCGGCCGGGCTCACGGCCCATCCGGCCTCCCGGCCCTGCCCCGTCCGGCCCCGCCCCGGCCGAGGGCGACGACCGTCGCCGTCGGCCAGCGCCCGGGGTCGAGTACGCCGCGGCCGTCGACCACGGTGGTGACCCCGGGCAGCTCGTCCTCCCCGAAGGTCGCGTACTCCTGGTGGTCGGTGTGCAGGACGGCCGCCCCGGCCGGTTCTCCCGTCCAGGGGTCGAGGCCCAGGGCGGCGAGCTCGTCGTCGTCGTAGAGCACGTCGTGCACGACCGGTGTCGCCCCGCGACGACCGAGCGCGGCCACGGTCGCGAAGACCCCGGAGAAGGCCGTCTCCTTGACCCCGCCGCGGTAGCAGGCGCCGAGCACGACGACGGTGACGCCGGCGAGGGGTCCGTGCACGCGTTCGAGCAGGTCGACGGTGTGCTCGGGCATCGCGGCGTTCGCCTCGCGCGCCGCGCGCACCACCGTCGCGGCCGGATCGCCCGCGAGGTAGAACCAGGGGTAGACGGGGATGCAGTGCCCGCCGACGGCGATGCCCGGGCGGTGCAGGTGGCTGAAGGGCTGCGAGTTGCAGGCCTCGGCCACGGCGGCGAAGTCGACGCCGATCCGGTCCGCGTGCAGGGCGAACTGGTTGGCCAGACCGATGTTCACGTCGCGGTAGGTCGTCTCCGCGAGCTTCGCCAGCTCGGCGGCCTCGGCCGAGCCGAGATCCCACACCCCGTTGGCACGACCGAGGTCCGGGCGTTCGTCGAAGGTCAGACCGGCCTCGTAGAAGGCGACGGCCCGCTCCGCGCTGGCCGCATCCACGCCGCCGACCAGCTTGGGATAGCGCGCGAGGTCGGCGAAGACCCGGCCGGAGGAGACCCGCTCCGGGCTGAACGCGAGGAAGAACTCGCTCCCCACCCGCAGCCCGCTCGCCGCCTCGAGGCATGGGGCGAGACGGTCGCGTGTGGTGCCGACGGGCAGCGTCGTCTCGTACGCGACGAACGTGCCCGGGCGCAGACCGCGGCCGACGGCCTCGGTCGCCGCGTCGATCGCCCCGAATCCCGGGGTCCCCGCGGTGTCGACGTAGAGCGGCACGACGACCACCACCGCGTCGCTCGCCGCAACCGCGGAGACCGTGTCCGTCGTGGCGTCGAGGACGCCGCGCTCCACGACGCGGGCGAGCCGCTCGTCGAGCTCCTGCTCGCCGGGGAACGGGGGCCGAGCCACCTGCACAGCAGCGACGACCCGCTCGTCGACGTCAGCGCCGATCACGTGATGGCCCTGACCGGCGAACTGCACGGCCAGCGGAAGGCCGATCTTTCCCAGACCCACGACAGTGATCTTCACCGGCTGACCTTGACGGTCTCTCCGGAGGCCGCCGACTCGCGCAGGGCCTCGGCGATCTCAACGGTGGCGAGACCCTCCTCGAGCGTGACGATCGTCGACGGCTCGCCCCTGACCGCCGCCGCGAAGTGGGACAGCTCGGTGAGGAGCGGTTCGGGCTTCGGGATCGCGTAGCGGGTCATGTTCCCCTCGGTCACCCCGCGGAAGGCGGCCATGCGCTCCCACTGGGCCGGCTCGGATCCGTTCTGGAAGAAGGTCAGGTCGGCGGTGATGGTGTCCGCGACGAGACAGCCGAGATCGCCGGTCACCGTGGTGATGCGTTCCTTGAACGGTGAGAGCCAGTTGACCAGGTGGGTCACGACGATCCCGTTCTCGAGCTCGGCGACCGCGCTGACCAGGTCCTCGTGCGGGCGCCCGCTGCGGTGCGCGGTGCACGCCGACACCGAGCGGTACGGCGAGCCGGTGATCCATGCTGTCAGGTCGATGTCGTGCGTGGCGAGGTCGACGACCACGCCGGCGTCGACGATGCGCGCCGGGAACGGACCCTGTCGCCGCGTCACCACCTGGTAGAGCTCGCCGATCTCCCCCAGGGCCAGCCTTCGGCGCAGGTCCTGGAGTGCGGGGTTGAACCGCTCGATGTGGCCGACGCAGCCGAGCACGCCATGGCGCGCGAACGCCTCGACGATGGTCTGCGCGGTCTTCGGGTCGGGGGCGAGCGGCTTCTCGATGAGGGTGGCGACACCGGCCTCGGCGAGCTCGAAGGCCACGTCCTGGTGGGTGATCGTCGGCGTCGCGGCGACGCACAGGTCGATACCGCGGTCGATCAGCTCGCGGACGGTCGCGACGGCGTCGATGCCGTTGGAGGCCGCACGGGCTTCGGGTCGCGGATCGGCCGCGGCGACGAGCTCGACGTCCGGCAGGGATTGCAGCACCCGTGCGTGGTTGCGGCCCATCACCCCCAGGCCGACGAGGCCGGCGCGCAGCGGGCGGCTCATCGCGCCACCGCCAGGGCGACACCTGCGACGACGCGCTCGACCTGGGCCCGCGTCAGCGCCGGATGGACCGGTAGCGACAGGACCTCGCTCGCCGCGACCGCCGTGTGGGGCAGGTCCAGGTCGAGGTCGTAGGCGGGCAGTCGATGGATCGGCGTCGGGTAGTAGACGCCGGTCCGGACACCGAGTTCCTCCAGGCTCGCGGCGACGCGGTCGCGATCCGGGACCCGCACCGTGTACTGGTGCCACACGGGCTGCGCCCCCGGCGCGACCCGCGGCACCGCGACCGCCCCGAGGTGCTCGAGACCCTCGGTGAGCACCCGTGCGTTCTCGCGGCGGGCCATCGTCCACGCCGGCAGCCGCCGGAGCTGCACGCGTCCGATCGCGGCGTGCAGGTCCGTCATCCGCATGTTGTAGCCGAGGATCTCGTTGGCGTACCGGCGCTCCATGCCCTGGTTGCGCAGGAGCCGGACACGTCGAGCGGTCTCCTCGTCGGCGCAGACGACGAGACCGCCCTCCCCGGTGGTCATGTTCTTCGTCGGGTAGAAGCTGAACGCGGCCACCGCGCCGAACGTCCCGACGGGGCGGCCGTCGAGCGAGGCGAGGTGTGCCTGCGCGGCGTCCTCCACGAGGGCCAGGCCGTGCGCCGCGGCGATCTCGGTGAGTGCCGTCATCGCGGCCGGGTGGCCGTAGAGGTGTACCGGCATGATCGCGGCGGTCCGCTCGGTGATCGCGGCGCGGACCGCGGACGGGTCGAGGCAGAACTGCGCCGGGTCGATGTCGACGAACACGGGCCGGGCGCCCGTCAGCGCGACCGCGTTCGCGGTGGCCGCGAAGCTGAAGGACGGGACGACGACCTCGTCGCCGGGTCCGACGCCGACCGCGAGCAGGCCGAGCAGCAGCGCGCTCGTCCCCGAGTTCACCGCCACGCAGGGCCGACCACCGACGTGCTCGGAGAACTCCGCCTCGAACGCGGCGACCTCGGGGCCCTGCGCGAGCATCCCCGAGGCGAGCACGCGGTCGACGGCCGCGCGCTCCTCGTCGCCCACCAGGACGCCCGTGGCCGGCACCTCCGGATCGACCCGGACGACCTCAGGAACCGATGTCATGGAGCTCCCCCCTCCTCTCGACGTACCGTTCGTCGGTCTTCTCGCAGCGCCAGGTCCCGTCGCCGCACGGCTGCAGCGGGAACCCGGCGCGTCCGACCCACCCGACGCGGCGGGCCGGCACGCCCACGACCAGGGCGAAGTCCGGGACGTCGCGGGTCACGACCGCGCCCGCGCCGACCATCGCCCAGCGCCCCACCGTCACCGGCGCGACGCACACCGACCGGGCGCCCAGCGAGGCGCCCTCGCGGACGTCGACCCCGACCGGCGACCAGTCGGCGGCGGTCCGTGGGTCGCCGTGCACGTCGACCGCGCGCGGGTTCTGGTCGTTGGTCAGCACCGCGGCGGGTCCGACGAAGACGCCGTGGCCGAGCGTCGCCGGGGCGTAGACCAGCGCGTAATTCTGGATCTTGACGTTGTCGCCGACCGAGACGTGGGGACCCACGTAGGCGCCGCGTCCGAGGACGCACGAACGACCGAGCTCCGCGCCCTCACAGACCTGGGCGAGGTGCCACACCCGCGTGCCGGCGCCGAGGCGGGCCGTGGGATCGACGTCGGCGGAGTCGACGACCGTGGCATCGGTGTCGGGGGCGGTCACGTGAACATCGCCCCGACGGTGCGGGCGAGGATGCCGAGGTCGCGGCGCAGTCCCCACTCGCGCACGTAGTGCAGCTCGATCGCCAGCTTCACCGGCAGGATCTCCGCCAGGTAGAAGGCCTCGACGTCGTCGGGGCACGCACGCTCGATGAAGGCCTGCTCGTTGCCGAAGTGGAACAGTGCCGCGCTCGTCATGCCCGGCGCGACCGTGAGGACCGCGCGCTGCTCCTCGGTGTAGGCGTGCAGGTAGCGCGGGTCCTCCGGGCGCGGGCCGACGACGCTCATCTCGCCGCGCAGCACGTTGAGGATCTGGGGCAGCTCGTCGAGCTTGCCCGCCCGCAGCCAGCGGCCGACCGAGGTGATGCGCAGGTCGCCGGAGCGCGTGACGCCCGGCCCGGCCGACCCGGCGGTCATCGTCCGGAACTTGAACAGCTCGAACACCTCGCCGTCCCGGCCCATCCGCTTCGCCCGGTAGATCACGGGGCCGGGGCTGGTGGCCTTCACCGCGAGGGCGAGCACTCCCATGACCGGAGCGGTGATCGGGAGCGTCACGACGCAGAGGGCGACGTCGCCGGCCCGCTTGAGGCGACGGCGCAGCGCGGAGCGGGTCACGACGCCACCCGCCGGTGGCCGGCGACGACATCCTTGATCGAGGCGACGACGTCGTCCACGTCCCCGTCGATCATCCGTGGGTAGACCGGCAGGGAGACGAGACGCTCGAACTCCGTCTCCGTGACCGGGAAGTCCCCGGCGGCGAACCCGTAGCGGTCGCGGTAGTACGGCTGCTGGTGCAGCGGGATGAAGTGCACGCTCGTGCCGATGTTGCGCTCGCGCAGGGCCTCGATGAACTCCCCGCGGTCGAGCGCGAGCGATCCGAGCCGCAGGCGGACCGGGTAGAGGTGCCAGGCGTGGGTGACGTGCGGGCGCGCGACGGGTGTCTCGATCTCGTCGACGTCGGCGAGCAGTGCGGTGTACCGGGCGGCGATCTCCGTGCGCCGCTGCTGGAACGCCCGCCACCGGCGCAGCTGGGTGCTGGCCAGCGCCGCCTGGATGTCGGTCATGTTGTACTTGAAGCCGGGCACGACGACGTCGTAGGCCCACGACCCTCGCGGGCCGTAGCGCTGCCAGGAGTCGCGGCTCATGCCGTGCAGGCACCACAGCCGCGAGTCGCGCACGAGGTTCTCCGAGGCGGTGAGCACCCCGCCCTCGCCGCTGGTGATGTTCTTCGTCGCGTAGAGCGAGAACGACACCGCGCGCAGCGGGTCGTCGGCGTCGACCTGACCGATCGGCGTCCCGCGGAAGGCGGCCCCGAACGCGTGGGCGGCGTCCTCGACGACCGGGATCCCGAACCGCCGGCCCAGCCCGACGATGCGATCGAGCTCCACCGGGTGGCCGGCGTAGTGGACGGGCATGATCGCGCTGACGTCGTGCTCGCCGCGCTCGAGGACGGCCGCGACCTGCTCCGGGTCGAGGTTGAGCGTGTCCCGCTCGACGTCGACGAAGACGGGGCGGCACCCGACGTGCTCGATGACGTGCGCGGTGGAGCAGAACGTCATCGGCGTCGTGATCACCGAGGTGCCCGGACGGATCCCGAGTGCCGCGAGCGCGAGGTGCATCCCCGCCGTACCCGAGTTGACCGCGAGCGCGGCGGCCGTCCCGACCTCGGCCGCGAACTCGACCTCGAGCTTCTGCAGACGGGGTCCCGAGGTCAGCCAGCCGGAGCGGATGACCTCGGCGACCTCCGCGACGTCCTCCTCGGCGACGGTGGGGAGGGCGAAGGGCAGGAAGTCCGCGCGGGCCGCGGTCATGAGGCGCTCCGTTCGATGGTCTCGCCGACCGGGGTGGCGGTGGCGGGCGCGGGGACCGGCTCCTCGACGAGGAGCCGGTCCGGGGCGGGCCGCGGGGTGGTCAGCTCGCTGAGCGCGCGGGCGGCACCGACGGCGCTCGCGCGCGCCCGGGCGACGTCCGGGTCGAGGGTGGGCACGTCGATGTGCGAGATGGCGGGGTGGATCGGGCGCCGCGCCACCTCCAGGCGGCCGAGGAGCTCCTCGTGGAGCTTCTCCCCGTCCCGCAGGCCGGTGTAGACGATCTCCGTCGGCTTGCCGGCGAGCCCCATGAGCTGGCGGGCGACGTCCGCGATGCGCACCGGGGCGCCCATGTCGAGCACCAGCGCCTCGCCCGGCGCACCAATGGCGGCTGCGTAGATCACCAGCTGGACCGCCTCGGGGATGGTCATGAAGAAGCGGGTGACGTCCGGGTGGGTCACGGTCACCGGCGTGCCGTTCGCGATCTGGTCCGCGAACGTGGTCAGGACCGAGCCGCGGCTGCCGAGGACGTTGCCGAAGCGGACCGAGAGGTAGGTCCCCTCGCTCTCGGTCGCCATCTGGGCGACGAGGCGCTCGCCGATGCGCTTCGACCGGCCCAGGACACTGATCGGGTCGGCGGCCTTGTCGGTGGAGATGTTGACGAACCGGTCGACCGAGGCGAGCTGCGCCGCGCGCAGGACGTGGTCGGTGCCGCAGACGTTGGTCTCCCAGGCCTCGCCCGGGTACTGCTCGAGCAGCGGCAGGTGCTTGAGGGCGGCGGCGTGGAAGACGACGTCGGGCCGGAGCTCCACGAAGAGCCGGCACAGGGTCGCGGCGTCGCGGATGTCGGCGAGGATCACGTCGGGCGTGTCCAGCAGCGCGGTGCCGTAGATCGACAGCTGCGTCGCGTGCAGCGCCGACTCGTCGCGGTCGAGCATCAGCAGCTCGGACGGGCCGAACGTGTGGATCTGCCGGCAGAGCTCCGAGCCGATGGAGCCGCCGGCGCCCGTCACGAGCACCCGCCGGCCGCCGAGGTAGCCGGCGATCGCGGCGACGTCGATCTCGACCGGCCGGCGGCCGAGCAGGGCGTTGATGTCGAGGTCCTGGAGGTCGGAGAGCCGCGACCACGAGCGCAGGCGCTCGGTCAACGGCGGGAGGACCTGGACCGACAGTCCGGCTTCCGTCGCGGCCAGGGCCAGGTCGCGCACAGCTGTCGCGTCGAGGGAGTGGTGGGCGATGACGAGGAGGTCGGCGTGGGCGGCCTCGGCGACCCGGGCGACGTCGGCGCGCGTCCCTCGCACCGCGACGCCGAGAACGCGCCGCAGCCGGACGTCCGGGTCGTCGTCGAGGAGCGCGACGGGCAGATAGTTGCTGCCCGGGTCGGAGAGCATCGTGCGGATGAGCTGCTGCCCTTCGGTGCCCGCGCCGAACACGATGACGCGGCGGGCGGAGCTCTTGTCCGGTCTCCCATCGCGCTCGCGGCGCAGACGCACTGCCGTCCGCGCCCCGACGGCCAACGCGACCATGACGAACGTCGCGACGACGGGCACGGAGCGGGGAACCCATGGCGACGCCGGCACCATGTTGGTGCCGAAGACGACGAGACCGACCAAGCTCGCGACCGTCGCGACCGTCAGCGCGTCGTCGAGAGTGCCGACGCAGTGACGGCCGCGGTACACCTGCAACGCGAGCCCCACGACGACCTGACAGATGATCGCGATCCCGACGGTGGTCTCGAGACCGGAGCTCCGGATCTCCGAGAGATCGAATTCGTAGCGCAGTGCCGTCGCGACAGTCAGGGCGACCGCCCAACAGCCACAGTCCAGTGACGCGAGGACGAGCCGACGGAGCCGCCACGAGAGCGATCGCCTCTCGGCCTCGGTCACGATCGATTCGGACCCGTACGAAAACGCAGGATCAACGATCTTGTTCCTGCGGACAGTCAACCCCCACAGCATGCGATCTCCCAGCATTCGCCCGGCCTCCCCCGACGGTGCGCGAGGACCCCAGTCGAAAAGGGGCCGGAGACCGTTACACGGATGCGGTACGCACATGGCTGGTCACCGGACCGCGAAAGATCGTGTTCCGAAACGGCGTTACCGTGCGCTACGGTCCGCCCACCACGGTGAGTGGGAGTGTTCCGAGGGGGAATCATGACTCTCCGCGAGTACTTCGCGGTATTCCGTGAGCGATGGGTCGTCGTGGTGGCCTGCGTTCTCGTCGGCGTGCTGGCCGCCCTCGTCTTGACGTTGCTGACGCCTCGGCGCTACTCGTCCGAGGCGATCTTCTACATCGCCACGCAGGGTGGCGATTCCGACGCATCGGCCGCATACGACGCGACCATGCTGGCGCGAGAGAAGATCGCTTCCTACGTCGAGTTGCTCGGCGATCCACGGGTCGGACAGGACGTGGTCGATCGTCTGAGGGACGTCGACGCCGCGTCGCCCGCGATCAGCGCGGAGACCGTGCCGGACACCTCTCTGATCCGGACAACCGTGACGGCCCGGTCACCGCAGCAAGCCCAGCGCGTGGCGGCAGCCGTGGGTGACGAGTTCGTCGTCCTGGTGGCACAGCTCGAGCAGCAGGCAGGAGCTCAGCCCGGTGCTCCCACGGTGGTGGCACGAGTCGTGCGACCGCCGTCGTTCTCCGCGTCCCCCGTATCCCCGTCCACCTCCTACGACCTGACACTGGGTCTCGCTGCCGGCCTCGTCCTTGGCCTTCTCACAGCCCTCGCGTGGCACCAGCTCGACAACACCGTGAAGTCGGGCGATGTGCTCGGCAAGATCGCGAAGGCGCCGGCTCTGGGGTCCGTCGTCGACGATCCGGCGTTCGCCGAGCATCCGGTCGGCGTGCACGAGAATTCGCAGTCGGCGTACGCTGAGGCCTACCGGCACGTTCGTACGAACCTCGGTTTCCTCGGGGTCGACAGCCCGCGAAAGATTCTCGTGGGGTCCAGCGCGCTTCCCGATGAGGGCAAGTCCGCGACGTTGTGCAACCTCGCGTCGGTCCTCGGCCAGGAGGGCTATCGAACGCTCCTCGTGAGTGCCGACCTCCGTCGCCCGAAGGTGGAGGCCTATCTCCAAATCGAGGCGGCGGTAGGGCTCACGACCATCCTCACAGGGCGCTCGACGCTCGATGACTGCGTGCAGCCCTGGGCTGGCGGAGAGTTCGACGTGCTCGCCGCCGGCGCACTCCCTCCCAACCCCAGCGAGATGCTGGGGTCGCGCAAGATGGCCGAGCTGATGACTGAGCTCCGCGAGCGCTACGACATCGTCCTCCTTGACGCACCGCCACTGATCCCCGTGACCGACGCGGTCGTCCTGGGGTCCCGCGCGGATGGTGTCATCCTCATGGCTCGCCACGGCGGTACGACGAAGAACGACCTGGGGCGAGCTCTCGCTCGCCTCGCCGCCGCCGACGTCCCCGTCGTCGGCACCATCCTGACCAGGGCGCCCGAGTCGCAACTGCGGCCTTACTGGGGCTATCTGGCCATCAGCGCGGCGGACGCCGAGGTACCCGCGTCCCGCTCGCTGCCGGAGGCGTTGCCGTCTGCGCCTGCCCACCAGCCCGACGCCCGCGCAGTGGGCGAGAGCGAGGACGTCGGCCACGACGGGTGGGAGCGCCACGAAGGTGACGGCGGCACGAACGGGTTCGAGGGTGCCCAACGGTTCGAGGACCACGTTACCGAGGAGCGGTTCGTGACGAACGGGGCCAGGACCGCCGCAGAGGAACGCGCTGCCTCCGTGCAGGCAGCCCCGCGACAAGTCCCCTCGCCGCGTCCCCGCATCCCGCTCGTGGCCCGGTCGGCAGGAGATGCCGCGACCACGGCGGTCGACGACAAGCCCTGAAGACACCGCGCCGAAGCCGGGACCGAATGGCGAGGGCGCCTACCGGCCAGAACCCACCCCGCAGGCGCATTTCTCGTGTATCGCTTGCTCATGGCGACATCGGCGGACACACTCGATGTCAAGGTCGGGTCAACGACGGCGCCCGACTCCGGGGCGCATTCCGCCGTTCCCGGTCGGCGACGGGCGAGGCAGGTGGTGACGTGAATGACTCGCCATCGCTTCCGTTCTCGGGAACAGACGACGCCGAATGTCGACCTCGACGCCGATCTTGATCTGTTCGAGGGTCTCGAGGGGAACGACGACCCGGATGCCGTACGCGCTGACGACGAACTGCTCGATCTCGTCGGTCGACTAGGCCGATCGATCGAGCCGCCTCCCCTGTTCTTTGGAGACAGGCGTCAGCGGGAGCTGGGGGGGCTGCTCGTGGCGTGGCGACGCGAAGCGCCGGCCGGCGAGGACCGACCTCGACCCGGGTTGACGGTCCGGCGGGTACGGCCGCCGTCCCGCGCGGGGCGGTCACCTCTCGTGGCCGCCGCGGCGGCGCTAGTCGTGATGGTCGGCGCCGCGAGCATCGCGGCCCGGCCCGAAGGGACACCGACCGGTGTCGGCACGGCGTGGGCTGCGCCGTCGACGACGGTCAGCGTGGAGATGGATGCGCTCGGGCGGATGAGGCCCTTCGGTATCGCCGAGCCCGGCTTTGCCGGCGGCTCCTCTGCGTGGCCCCGACGGGCTGACCCCATCCACGCGGAGGTGGTTCGGCCGGGCGATCGCGGGGCTGTCGGCGCGCCGCCGGGGGATCCGATCGCACCACCGGTCTCCGCCGATCCGGCGGCGTCCGATTCACCTCCGGGGTCTCCGCAGACGGACATCGTGGCCGGGACGCCGATCGCGCCGAACACGTCCGGGGGCGCCACCCGGCGACAGTCGCCGTCACCTGCACCGACAGGTCCCCCTGACTCCTTCGGTGAGGCTCATGCTGCTGGCGCCGAGGCTCCCTCCGGAGGCGGTTCGGCAGGGTCCGGGTCGACGACCGACAGCTCGTCCGTGGCCGACACCCCGGGGCAGGAGGATGCGGCCGGCGCAGACCCTCCGTCCGGCGACGCCGTCGGGAACGGGTCGAACGGGGAGGACGAGCCCGGCGGCACCGCCGCCAACGGCTCAGCACCGTCGGCCGACGACGAAAGCCCAGACGCGCCGTCCGGGGATGCGGTCAGGACACGGGTAGTCCCGTCGACCGATCTCAAGCGAACGCCGCGCGCTGTGCCGCCACACGATCCTCAGAGGACGAGCACGAGCGCGACGAACGCGACGACCAAGCCGACCAGTACGCCGACGACTGCGACGACGACGCCGGCGACCGCCGACCGCTGAGCGCTCGGCGGCATAGCAATGCGCTGTTCCATCCCACGAGAGACTCAGGAGCCCCTCATTGTTCGCGGACAGTTCCGGCTGGTCGGCGAAACGAATGCACGGGTCCGCGCTCTGTGCGGCGACGCCACCCCTCGTTGGTCCGGGATGCCTCTGAGCTCGGATTCGCTGCAGGACTTCCGACTTCGCGGACGCTCCGCCTCCGCACGCCACGCCCGGACTGTCCGCTGATCGATCGTGCCTCGCCATGCGCGGTCGATCACGGGTACCACGGTCCAGCCCAGCGCTGCTGCGCCGACTGCGACGATGACTGTCGATCTCCTCACGTGTCCCCCACGGCCGACGTACAAAGCACCACGGAGATGATGCGGGCGCTGGCATCGTGAGGGATCCCCGTCGTGTGCGGGGGGAACGAAACCGAATTGTGAAGGGCTGCCGTGGCGGGAAGGCGCGGACGACGCCAGCTCACCGATTCGGCGGCATACTGCTGCCGTGATCGACTCCTGGTCCCGCCGTGGCGCGCTGCGCCTCGCCGGGCGCCTCGGGCTGGCGACGGGCCTGGCCGCCGTCGCCGCGCCCGCCGCGTGCGCCGGGGCGGCCGCGCCGCCGGTGCCCGGCATCCCGGGCGACGTCCCGACGCCGGGTGGTGCGCCGCTGCGCACCGGCCCGGTGGTCGACGTTCGGGCCCTCGGCGCGCGGGGGGACGGGCGCGCGGACGACGCGCCGGCGTTCCGCGCCGCGCTCGTCGCGGCCGGGAGTTCGGACGGGCCGCGGACCGTCGCCGTGCCGGCGGGGCAGTACCGGCTGGTGCTGGGCGAGCCGTTGGCGGTGCCGGCCGGGGTGACCGTGGCCGGGGAGCCCGGACGGTCGTTTCTGCGTCCCGAGTCGGGCGGCGGCATCCTTGTCGGGCTGCTCGTCGACGCGCCGGGCGTGACGCTCGACGGGCTGGTCGTCGAGCGCCTGGCCGACGTCGAGACGGTGCTCGTGCGGCTGGGCCGCGCCGACGGGTTCCGGCTCTCCCGGTCGGTGTTGCTCGGGCACACCGAGGCGCTGACCACCTTCGCCCACGGCATCCAGGTGGGCACGGTGAACGACACGAGCACCGACCTCGCGATCACCGACTCCGCCGTCGCCACCACGACCTACGGGCTGTACCAGGCCAACGAGTCGCGGGCGGTCACCCAGCAGACGGTGGTGCGCGGCGCAACGTTCGTGCGCAACGCCAACACGGACCTCGAGTTCAACAGTCCCTCCGGCTCGTTCCGGAACGTCCTCGTCGAGGGCTGCACCTTCCGCGACAACGATTCCCCGGGCTTCGCGGTCGGGATCGCGTACTGCGCGGACGTGGTCGTGCGGGGCTGCACCATCGAGCGCTACCGGATGGAGGCCGTGCACGTCGAGGACTTCTCCACCGACGTGCTCGTCGAGGGCAACACGTTCACCGCGTGCGGGCTCCGGGAGTTCGCGCACGTCCAGATCATCAGCGGCGCGCGCCGGGTCACCGTCCGCGGCAACCGCCACGACGCGACGATGAACACCACCGCGATCCCGGTCGTCGGGGCGCTGGCCGGCGGCGACGCCCTCACGGCGGGCGGGCGCCCGCAGGACCCGCCGACCGAGGTCGTCGTCGAGGGCAACACGATGCGCTGCGGGCCGGCGGTGCGGGCGGTGGCCTTCGACGACGTGCCGGCCGGCGCGATCACCGGCAACCGGGTCGACGGCCCGGGCGTCGGGACGCTCGAGGGCGCCTTCGCGCTGCGCCGCTCCGGCGCGATCCGTGTCGCGGGGAACGTGCTCAATGGCTCCGCCACGTGAGTGAAATGGGTCGCCCCGGCGACCCATTTCACTCACGTGCGCGCAGCGCCTCCCAACGCGATCTTGGCCGCGGCGAGGACGTCGTCGGCGGAGCGTTCGGGTGAGGCGGAGTCGGTGGGCACGTCCTGCGCCCACCCGGTCCACGCCCGCCGCGACGCCTCGAGCCCCGGCAACAGCCCGTCCGCGTCCGGCGGCACGATCCACGCCCCGTCGACGTCGCGGAGGTTCTCGGCGATCCCCGCGCGGTCGGACACCACGACGTGCAGGCCCGCGACGCGCGCCTCGAGCGGCGTGAACCCGTAGACCTCCTCGAGCGAGGGCAGCACCAGGGTCTGCGTGGTCGCGAGGACCTCCACCACCCCGTCCTCGTCGAGGAACCCGCGGAAGTGCGCGCGGTCGGCGACGCCCAGGTCGGCCGCCTGCTGCCGCAGTGCGGGCAGCTCCACCCCGTCGCCCACCACGTCCAGCGTCGGCGACCCGTCCAGGCGCGCGAACGCCTCGACCAGCGCCCCCACGTTCTTCCGCGCGATCAGCTGGCCGACGTAGACGTAGCGGTGCCCGGGCGCGTCGGGGCCGGGACCTTCCCCCAGCCCGGCACGGATCTCGCGGGGGCGGTCGCCGAAGAGCCCCAGGTCGATGCTGTTGACCGACTCGACGATGCGCTCGGGCGCCACCCCGGACGCGATCGAGGCGTCGCGGGCGGCCGGGCCGGGGACGACGACCGCACCGGCGTGGGTGAACAGCCAGCGCCGCAGCCAGTCGACCGGTCCGCGCGCGAAGCGCCGGCTCGTCAGGGTGCTCTCGGAGAAGATCACGTACGGGACGCCGCGACGCACCGCGCGCAGCATCGTCCAGGCGCTGGCCAGCTGCGCCCAGGTCGGGATGACGATCACGTCGGCGCCGAGCACGGGGCGCGTGGCGCCGGGCCGCAGTACCGCCTGGTACGAGTCGAGGCCCGCCAGCGGGCCCCGACGGGGGATCTGCCAGCACGGCACCAGCGCGGACGCGTACCCGGGGTGCGGGCGGTAGCGGAAGTGGCGCTCCGGCTCCTCGGTGAACAGGAAGTGGACCGTCAGGTCGCCGCGCCGCGCGAGCTCGCAGAACAGCGGTTCACGGTAGGGAGCCTGCGCGTCGGTCATCCACGCGATCTCCATCGACACCTCGCCCCATGCTCAGTCAGCCTGCGTAACCTAACGATCGCGCACGACTTACGTCAGGATGGAGCAACATGCATCACTCTCGGAGTACTGCGGTGGTCGAGCTGGACCCGCTCGGGCACCGTTTGCGCTACGTCCGGTTGCTCTTCGACGTCCTCCCGCCTACGGAGCGTCTTCTCCTGGTCTCGCCCCGGGTGGCCGATTCGCCCGAGTTCGCCACGCACCTCGCCGGCCTCGAGACCGTCCGGCTGAGCAGCGACGACCACGACCGGGCCGTCCCCGAGGCGCTGGCCGCGGCGAGCGCCCGCGGCGCCGCGCACCTCGTGATCCCCGACGGCGACAAGGCCGTCCGCCCCCTGCTGCGCACCCTCCTGCGGGGCTCGCTCACCAAGGCCCGCCCGCGCCGACCCCGGGTCACCGTCCTGCTGATGCGTACCGCGCTGCCCGGCGGGCCCGAGCCGGCGACCGTCGGCATGGCGCTCAAGCCCGCGCTGGTCGCGGCGCTGCGCCGCCTGCCCGGCGTGCGGGTCCGCTTCCTCACCGACGCGTTCGGCGTCGTGACCCGCCGGCCCGGCTTCCCCGGCGTGCTGCCGGTCCGGGACCCGGTCACCCCGGTGGACGACATGCCGCCGGGACCGCGGACGAGCGGCCGCGCCCGCCTCGGCGTCCTCGGGGTGGTCAGCGCGCGCAAGAACGTGCCGGTGCTGGTGCGCGCCGCGGCCGCCCGCGACGACGTCGACGTCGTGCTCGCCGGGCGCTGCGAGCCCGACGTCCGCGCGTTCCTCGAGGCCGACCCGGACGCCGCCCGCCTGCGCGCCGGTGGCCGCCTGCACGTCGACGACCGCCTGCTCGACGAGGACGAGTTCGACGCCGCCCTGCGCTCGGTGGACGTCGCCGCGGTGCTGCACGACAACGACGCGCCGAGCGGGATCGTCGCCGAGTCCTGCGCGCGCGGGGTCCCCGTGCTCGGGCCCGACCGCGGCTGGATCGCGACCGTGCTGGAGGCCACGGGGTGCGGCGTGGGCGCCCGGGTCGACGACGTCGGGGACGTCGGGAGGGCGATCACCCGCGTGCTCGCGGACCGTGAGCACTATGTCGTCTCGGCGCAGAAGGCGGCGGGCTCGCTGGGGACCGACGACTTCGTCACGGGCCTCCTCGACGACCGAGCGTGATTCCGGCCCCGAGTGCGTTGACCCGATCGGGTAGCCTCGCTCTACGCTGAACGGCCGTGCCGCCCGGGCACGGACGACCGAGCAGGGGGTGACATGGCGCGGCCGACGCGGACCCTGTGGGGCTCGTTGACCGCCCCCACCCTGCCGCCGTTCGTCGCCGCCGCCACGATGCTCGCGACCCTGCCCCTGCTGCGTCCCGGGGTGTTCGGCGAGAGCACGGCGCTGGCGGGCTGCGCGGTCGCGGTGCTGGCCGCGATCGCCGCGCTCCTGCGCCGCGAGCGGGTGCGCGCCCGTCCGGTACCCGCGGTGCCGCTGCTCGTCGGCCTCGTCGCCGTCGCCTACCTGTGGATGGTCGGCCACGGGGCCGCGGTGTTCGCGCCGGACCGCGTGCGCGACCTCTTCCAGGACTTCGTGCTGACCATCGGCTCGCTCGTCGCCTTCGCGATCGTGCTGGCCGACCCGCGGGCCCGGCGGGCGGTGGCCCGGGGATTCGTGGTCGCGGTCGTCCTCGTCTGCGCGTCCTGGGTCGTCACCGCGCTGCTCTGGGGCGTCGCCGGCCTGGGCGCCGGGCAGCTCACCACCGTCCCGGTGGGCACCGTCGAGCTGCAGCCCGTCTACGTCCCCTTCACGATCAGCTACTCGACCAGCGAGGTGTTCGGGCTCGAGGTGCCGCGGCTGACCGGGTTCGGCCGCGAGTCGGGCTGGATGGCCATGTCCTGCGCGGCCGCGTGGTTCCTCACCGACGCCG
Organism: Actinomycetospora rhizophila; assembly: GCF_042657905.1. NCBI lineage: Bacteria > Bacillati > Actinomycetota > Actinomycetes > Pseudonocardiales > Pseudonocardiaceae > Actinomycetospora > Actinomycetospora rhizophila. The sequence goes on from NZ_JBHSKG010000019.1 coordinate 106,424, forward strand.
TGGGCTACCGGGCGCACTGGGTGAAGGTGCTGATCCTCGCCGGGCTCGCCGGCACCCTGTCCACCGCCGGCTTCGGCGTCTTCGTCGTGGTGCTCGCGCTCGACGTCTTCCTGCGTCCGCGCGGCGGCATCGGGCTCGGCGGGTTCCTGCGCCAGATCGGCGGGCTCGCGGCGATCGCCGGCGCCGGGTGGGTGGCGCTCTACGCCCCGGTGCTCGGGCTGAGCGCCAAGCAGAGCTCCAACGAGACCTCGCTCGCGGAGCGCCAGGACGCCACGGACGCCGGCGTCCGCGCGCTCACCGAGTCCCCGCTCGGCGGGCTCGGCTCCGAGAAGCAGGCCGGGATCAACCTGGTCTCCGACATCGCCGTCAACGGGCTGCCGTTCGTCGTCCTCGTCTCGCTGGCGATCCTCGTGCCCGCGTTCGTGGCCCCGGGACGCGGCGCGGGCCGTCTCGGCCGGGCGGTCCCGGTCGCGCTCGTCGTCTTCCTGACCCTGCTCCTCTCCCAGCCCGCCGCCGCGTCGACCTGGGCGTTCGCGCTGGTCGCCGTCGCCTGCGCCGCCGAGGGGCTCACCACCGCGGAGCGCGCCGAGCCGGGCACGCCGGCCCTGGCGCGCTGGCACCGGTGGTGGGCCGGCCGTGCCGCAGCCGCGTCGTCGCCCACGCCCCCCGCCGTCCCGATCCCGTCCCCGGCCCGACCCCCCGCGGCCCTCGGAGGAGAACGTTCATGAGCGCGCGCGAGTACTGGACCGTCCTGCGCGAGGACCGCAAGCTCATCGCCGGTGTGCTGGTGCTGTGCCTGCTCGGCGCGGTGCTGCTCGACGTCCTGCTGCCGCGCACGTACACGTCGTCGGCGGTCTTCTACGTCGCGTCCGCGCAGCCCGAGTCGTCCTCGACCGACGCCTACTCGGGCGCGCAGCTGTCCACCGAGCGCGTGAAGTCCTACACCGAGCTGCTGCAGGGCCCCCGGGTCGCGCGGGACGCGTCGCTGCTGCTCGGGGGCGCCCCGACCGCCGACGAGATCCAGGGCGCGATCACCGCGAGCTCGGTGACCGAGACCGTCGTGCTGACCCTCGAGGTCACCGAGCGCTCGCCCGACCAGGCCCGCCTCGTGGCCGGTGCGGTGTCGACGGCGTTCACCCGGCTCGTCGGCACCATCGAGTCGACCGGCGGCGCGGTGAACCGGCCGATCGCGACGGCCGAGGTGATCCTCCCGCCGACCCTGCCCGACGAACCGTCCGGACCGCGCACCACGATCCTGTTCGCCGTCGCGCTGCTCGTGGGCCTCGTGCTCGGCGTCGGCGTCGCGCTCGCTCGGCGGGCGCTGCGGGACGCGGTCGACAGCCCGGACACCCTCGCCGAGCGCCTCGGCGGCCCGGTGCTCGGTGTCGTGCCCGCGCTGCGGCGGGCGCCGAGGTACCCGGCGCTGCTCGCCGAACCGCCGGTCGGGGCTCGTGGACGGGTCGCGCGACGGATGCGCGCCCGCGCCGAGTCCTACCGCCGGGCCCGGGCCGCCCTGCGGTCGGTCGCCGACGACCGCCGCTGCCTCGTGCTCACCGGCACCGGCCCGGACCAGGGCACCTCGACCGCCGCGGTCGACCTCGCCGTCGCCTTCGCCGCGTCGGGCGCCTCGGTGCTGCTCGTCGACGCCGACCTGCGGCACCCGACGCTCGCCGGCGCGCTCGCCCTCGACGCCCAGGTGGGCCTGCGCGAGGTCCTCGAGCAGGGCGTGGCGCTCGAGGCGGCGATCCAGCGCTGGTCGCGGGGCAGCATCGACGTCCTCACCGCCGGGGCGACCGGGTCCCGTCCGAGCGAGGTGCTCGTCGGCGGCCGCCTCGACGCGGTGCTGGCGACGCTGCGCGAGCGCTACGACCACGTCCTCATCGACACCCCGGCGGTCACCGACGCCGCCGACGCCGTCGACGTCGCCCGGCACGCCGACGGCGTCGTCCTCGTCTGCCGCCGCGGCAGCACGCGCCCCGACGACGTCGACGCCGCCGCGTCGGCGCTCGGCCTGGCCGGCGTCCCCGTGCTCGGCGCGCTCCTGACCTGGGCGACCGACGTCCGCGACGCCCCCGGCGGCGCGCGCCGGACGGTGCTGGCCCTGCCGTCGGGATCGTCGTCGACGCCGGAGGCGCCGGCGCCCGCTCCGGCACCCACCCCGGCCCCGGCACCCGTCGCGCCGGAACCCCCGGCGTGGTCCCCGGCGTCCGGGGCGCGCACGGTCCGGACGCGTCCGGAACCCCTGCCGAGCACCGACGGCGCCGGCGACCACCCGACGGCCCGGGTCCGCGCGCGCGGTGCCGCGCCGGAGGTGCACCCGACCCCGAAGCGGACCACCGCCGAGCGGGCGAGCGAGACGGTCCCCGAGCAGCCGTCGGAGGCCACGACGCCGCCGCCGCGGCCCCGCCGCCGCGCCACCCGCGGCACGATCACCGTGCCCGGCACGAACGGGCACCACGCCGACCAGGGTTAGGCCAGGAACTCGCGCAGCGCCTTGCCGACCGCGTCGGGCGCCTCCTCGGCCAGGAAGTGCCCGGCGTCGACCGGCCCGCCGCGCACGTCGTCGCCCCACTCGCGCCAGACGTCGAGGGGGTCGTACCAGCGGTTCAGCGCGCCGGTGGCGCTCCACAGCGCGAGCACGGGGCACCGCAGGCGGTGGGCGCCGCGGTCGGCCTCGTCGTGGGCGACGTCGATCTCGGTGGCGGCGCGGTACTGCTCGCAGATCGCGTGCACGCGGGCCGGGTCGCGGAAGGTGGCCGTGTAGCGCTCGCGCACCCACGGCGGGAAGGCAGCGGGGTCGTCGGACCAGGAGTCGAGCATGTGGTCGACGAGCGTCCGGGGCGCGCCCAGCACGAGCTGCTCGGGCACCGGCGCCGGCGCGGCCAGGAACGACCAGACCCAGTACCCGAGCGCGAACTCGCGGCCGGCGCGGGCGAACGCCTCGGCGGTCGGCACGACGTCGAGGACGGCGAGGCGGCCGACATGGTCGGGATGGTCGAGGGCCATGCGGTAGGCGCAGCGGGCACCGCGATCGTGGCCGGCGACGGCGAACCGGTCGTGGCCCAGGGCGCGCATGACGGCGAGCTGTTCGGCGGCGAGGGCGCGCATGGAGTGGTCGTCACCCGTGCCGGGGCCGCTGCCGCCGTAGCTGCGCAGGTCGGTGGCGACGACGGTCCACTGCTCGGCGAGCTCCGGGGCGAGGTGCCGCCACATGAGGTGGGTCTCGGGGATGCCGTGCAGGAGCAGCAGCGGTGGGCCGGACCCACCGACGCGGCCGTGGATCGTCGTGCCGCCGACGGTCACGTCGACGACGTCGAACCCCGGGAACAGCGACACGCCGGTCAACCTATGTGAGCGAACTTCGGGGCTATAGCCCCGAAGTTCGCTCACGTGGGGGCGGGGAGGGGCGCGCGGCGGGCGCGGCGGGCGACGACGCAGAGCAGGACGAAGATGATGACCTGGCTGACCACGTAGCCGGCGGCCGCCCAGACGGCGCCGCCGAGGGACGCCAGCACCAGCGTCGCCGCGAGCCCGAAGGCCAGGCCGACCGCGATGGCGGTCGCGACGCCCCGCTGGTGCCCGCGGGTCTGCGCGATGATCGCCGGCGGCTGGTTGAGCGTCACGACCGCCGCCCCGATCGCCAGCACCGCGAACACGGTGCCCGAGCGCGCGTACTCCTCGCCCAGTAGCAGCGGGATCAGCGGCGGCCCGGCCAGCGCGACGAGCAGCGGCGCGACGGCCAGCGCCGCGCCGACCTTGATCACGCGGCGCTCCTCGGCGTGCAGCGCGTCGGGGTCGGTGCCGGCTCGGGCGAGCCAGGGCGCGGCGACGAGCTGCAGCGACGTCGCGAGGAAGGTCAACGGGCCGATCAGGCGCCCGGCCGCCGCGTAGAGGCCGCCCTGGAACGCGCCGGCGCCGAGCGTCACGAGCGGGGTGTCGAGCTGCTGGGCCTGCGCGGCGAGGTTGGACAGGCCGAACCCTGCACCTCTCGGTCCTCGACGAGCTCCCCATGGTGATCGGGCGGCTGCTCGTCGCGGCCGCACTCGTGGCGTCGGTGTTCGCGCTGCGCCACGACGGCGAGGGCGTCGAGACGTTCCTGCTGATCGCCCTCCCCGGCCTCGGGCTCGTCGTGCTCGGGCGCATCGCCACGACCCGGTTCATCCTCGCCGCCCGCCGTCGCGGGGTGGTCGCCCACCGCACGCTCGTGGTCGGCGGTGGGCCCCTGGCCGCCGACGTGATCGAGATCCTCCAGCGCCACCCCCGCTACGGGCTCGCCGTCGCCGGGTTCCTCGACGACGGCCGACATCCCGCCGCGTCGGCGGTCGCCCCCCACGTGGGCGCCCTCGCCGATCTCGAGCACGTCGTCGTCGAGAACGGGATCGACGTCGTCCTGGTCGCCGGTGGGGAGTTCGACGAGGCCGACCTGCTCGACCGCGTCCGTAGCCCCGAGTGCGCCGGCTGCGATCTCCTGGTCGTCCCGCGCCTGCCCGCGGTCGTCACCCAGACCGGCACCGGTGACCACATCGGCTCGGTGCCGATCATGCGGATCCGCACGCCTCCGCTCCACGGCGTCAGCTGGGCGCTCAAGCGGGTCTTCGACGTCGTGGTCAGCGCGACGACGCTGGTGCTGATCGCGCCCGCCCTAGGACTGATCGCGCTGGCGGTGCGTCTCGAGGGCGGACCCGGTGTGATCTTCCGGCAGGCGCGGGTGGGCCGCGACGGCCGCGTGTTCGAGTGCCTGAAGTTCCGCTCGATGCGCCCGGCGGACGAGCGGGAGTCGGCGACGCAGTGGTCGATCGCGGGCGACGACCGTGTCGGTCCGGTCGGGCGGCTGCTGCGCCGGACGTCGCTCGACGAGCTGCCGCAGCTCTGGAACATCCTGCGCGGCGACATGACGCTGGTGGGGCCCCGTCCCGAGCGCCCGCACTTCGTGGAGAAGTTCTCCTCCGAGCACCCGCGCTACGACCAGCGGCACCGCGTCCCCTCGGGACTGACAGGTCTCGCCCAGGTCAGCGGCCTGCGCGGTGCCGACACCCCGATCTCCGACCGAGCGCGGTTCGACAACTTCTACATCGAGAACTGGTCGCTCTGGCTGGACGCGAAGGTGCTGCTCCGGACGATCAGCGAGATCCTCTTCGCGCGCGGGCGCTGATCGGATTGCGCGCTTCCCTCCATCCCGCCCGCTTCGCTAGCCTCTCGCGCTGGGTTGCTGATGTTCCGCTGCGGCGATCGGGACCCGAGTCGTCCAGGTCGGCAAGGGCGGGGGGCATTACTGTGCGGAGCGTCGGAGCATTTTCGAGAGCTCGAGTGCGGATACATTCCTTGTTCTCGTCGTCGCTGGAGCAGGGCGGCATCGTCTACACGCTTCGGAGGGCACTTCGCCAGTACGGTGTCGCCCACACCGGGCGGAAGATTCTCAGTGTCGCGCGTGACCCGTGGTTCGACCTACGCCACGGGACCGACACGTACGCGCAGGTCGATGTGCTCGAGCTCGAGGTGGTCGGCCCGAATCAGGCCCACGCCGTGCACTACGAGCCGACGTCGTACCACGAGCTCCGCCAGCTGTTCCGCCTCGTCGAGGTGCCTCGTGAAGGGACCTTCGTCGACCTCGGATGCGGCAAGGGCCTCGCCATGCTGATCGCATCAGATGCAGGATTCCGACGGGTGGTGGGGGTCGAGTTCTCGAAGACCCTGGTGGACGTCGCACGAGCGAACATCGCGAAGTATCGCGGCGGTCGCTCCGATCGGATCACGGTGGTGCATGCGGATGTCGCCGAGTACGAGCTCGACGACGACGAGACCGTGTTCTTCCTCTTCAATCCCTTCCGGGAGGAGGTCATGAAGGGATTCGTGCGCAATCTCGAGCAATCCCTGCAGCGAAGTGACCGGCAGGTCTGGGTGATCTACGTCCGTCCGGGCCAGCGTCACGTCCTGGACGCCAGCGACGTGTTCGTCTCGACCGACGAGTACCGGCTGACCCGCCTGCAGGTCGTCGTCTACAGCAATCGCTGAGGCGCCCGGTCCGCCTCCCGTGCTGCCCGTCGCGTACGAACTCCCCGGCGCGGTTCGTTCGCACGAGAACGGACGCCCTCCTCGAAGACCTCGTGTGTTGTTCGGGGTCGACGGCCCGTGTCCCGAGGACACGGGCCGCCGCCGCGTTCACCTCGGAGGCTCGATCCGCCGGATCAGGTCGTTGCCGGCCGCGTCGTGCCCGAACACCGCCCACAGCATCCGCGGCGTGACGAGAGCAGGAGGGATCGCGTCGTTCTGCGCCAGACCTGGGTGACCCGGAGCCGGCGCCACGAGCTCGTCCGGCACCGCCACGTCGCCCTCGATCCGCCCGCGCAACATGAAGATCGCCGAGCGGGCGGAGGCGCCGATCGCGTGGACGACGAAGTCCCAGTCGCCGCCCGCGAGCGCCGAGGTGAGGCCTGCCCACGCCCGTCCCCGAGGGTCGTCGATGCCCTCGAACCGTTCCGAGAGCAGAGCGGCGAGGCGGCTGATCCACCACGGTTCGTCGAAGCCGTCGCCGAGGCCGGGGGTGCCCTTCGGCGGCACCATCTCGGCGCGGGTGAACGTCCGGCCGTAGGCGTTGGCCACGAGCTCCGCGCAGTAGTAGCTCGGCTCGTCGACGGTGGCGGCCCAGGCCGTGGCGATGTCGGACGCCGCGGTGAACAGCGCCTCCGCGTGCTGCGACCGGTCCTCCTGGAGCTCGATCGCCCGCAGCGCGAGGGCGACCGCGACGAGCTTGACGAGTGAGAACGTCCCCTCCTGACCCGGTTCCGGGCGGAAGACGTCGAGGTAGGCGAGCGCCCGCCCGCGCAGCTGGTCCGGCATCGGGATGCAGTAGAGGTCGCGGTGCTTGTCCCACAGCTCGTGGAACGGGTCCCACCGGACACCGCCGATGTCGAACCCCTCGCCGTCGAGCTTCGTGGCGAGCGCGCTGGCCATGTGCGTCGCGGGGAGGTCCAGGTCACCGCGGGGATGCCGTACCGCGATGCCCGAGTGCGAGAAGCGCGTACCGTCCAGGGCCTCCATCATCTGACCCAGCGGTTCGCCGGGAATCTGGGTCACGAGGAGTAGGTCGCCCTGGCGCACGTCCTGTGGATCGATACCCCGGAAGGCCGTACGCTCTGCAGTTCCGGTCACGGTGTGTGTCCCTGGAGGCTCGTTGTCATCGTCGGACGGCATCCGCATCCGCGTGCTGGGCGAGGTCGCCCTCGAGGGCGCGTCCGGCGAGACCGGACGTCCCGGACGGCGACTGCGCACCCTCCTCGCCCTCCTCGCCTCCGCGTGCCGGGGCACCGTCGCGATGCCCGCCCTCATCGACGAGATCTGGGGCGAGGATCTTCCCGAACGTCCCGACGGTGCTCTGCAGGTGCTCGTCAGCCGGTTGCGGCGCGAGGCCCCGGACGAGGGGACCCGGCTGCCGATCCCGCCGATCGGCGAGACCTACCGCCTCGACCTCCCGCGCGAGGCCGTCGACCTCCACCGTTTCCACGACGACGCCGCGGCCGCCCTCGCCGCCGATGCGACCCGCGACACCGTCCTCGAGAAGGGCGCGGCCGCCCTCGCCGTCTGGCGTGGCGAGCCGTTCGCCGGCACGCCGGTCGGCCCGCGGCTCGACGCCGAGCGCACCCGGGCCCTCGACCGGCGGCTGCGGCTGCTCGAACGCATGGGTGCCGCGCTGCTCGACCTCGACCGGCCGGCCGAGGCCGTCGACCTCGTCGCGGGCGACCTCGCCGCCGACCGCTCCCGCGAGCGCCTCGCCGTCGTCGCCGCGTCCGGCCTGCACCGGCAGGGCCACACCGGCGAGGCCCTCGAGGTGCTCGCCGCCACGCGCCGCTACCTGCACGACGAGTACGCCGTCGCGCCCGGCGCGGAGATCGAGGACCTCACCCTGCGCCTGCAGGCCCCGGCGCCCAGCCGCGCGCCCCGGGCGACGCTGCTCGGCCGCGAGGACGAGCTCGGCGCCGTCCGCGCCCTCGTCGACGCCCCCGGCCAGGGCGCCGTCCTGCTGGTGACCGGCGAGGCCGGCATCGGCAAGACCGCCCTGCTGCGCGCCGCCCGCGACGAGGCGCAGGCGGCGGGAGCGGTGATCGGCGGCGGGACCTGCGACGCCGGCTCGCCGCCGTGGACGGCGTGGGCCGAGGCGCTCGCCGACCTGGGCGTCGACCCCGTGCACCCCGCCGAGCCCGCGCCCGGCCGGGCCCTGCGCGAACGGCTCGCCGGCGTCTCGGGTCCCGTGCTCGTCACGCTCGACGACGCCCACCTCGCCGACTCGGTGACCCTCGCCGCCCTGCGCGGCCTCGCGCGCCTCGGGCTGCCCGCCGGCGTCGTCGTGCTCGTCGCCGCCCGCGAGCCCGACAGCCAGGTCCACCCCGGCTGGGGCGCGACGCACGCCGAGCTCTCGCTGCTCGACGGCGTCACCGACCTGCGCCTGCCCGAGCTCGCCCGCGCCGCCGTGCGCGGCCTCGTCGTGCGCGACCTCTCCGGCCTCGCACCCGACGGCGCCGAGCGGGTCGCGACCGCGCTCTGGGAGCGCACCCACGGCCACGCCCTGCACGTCGCCGCGCTCATCGAGTCGCTGTCCGGCCTCGACGAGCCCGACGGGGAGAAGGCGTGCGACGAGCTCGCCACCGCCATCCCCGGGCGCCTGCGGCCCCTGCTCGACCACCAGCTCGCCGGCCTCGGTCCCGACGCCCGGGAGGCCCTCGAGGCGCTGGCGGTGCTCGCCCCGCTCTCGCTGCCCGAGCTGGGGGAGGTGCTCGAGGCGACGCCGCGGTCGCTGTCGACGCGGCTGCGGGTCGCCGCCGACCGCGGGCTGCTCGCCGCCACCGCCGACGGGTTCGCCTTCCGGCACGCCCTGACCCGCGACGCCGTGCTCGACGCCGTCCCGCCGGCGAGCGCGCAGGCGCTGCACGACGCCCGGTACCGCCTCCTGGTCGAGGCGGGCGACGCGGAGCCCTTCACGCTGCTGCGCCACGCGGTCGGGTCCGGGCCGCTGGTCCCGACGCGCGACCTCGGCGACGCCCGGCTCGCGGCGGGCGCGGCCGCGTACCGCCAGGGCGCGCTCGAGGAAGCCCTCGTCCAGCTGGACGCGGTGCTCGAGACGTCGTGGCCCAGCACCGTCGCGCTGTACCGGGGGCTGGTGCTGGAAGCGCTCGGACGCCATGACGACGCCGACGAGGTGCTCGACGAGGTCGTCGAAACGGCCGCGACGTTCCCCGTCGAGGAGGGCGAGGCCGCGCCGGACCCCCGCCAGGTCGACGACGCGGTGGTCGCCGCCGTCGGGCACGACGCCATGGGGATCAGCGTCGCCGGGCGCCCCCGACGCGCCCGGCGACTCCGGCGCGCCCGGACGCTGCCGCTCTCCGACCGGCAGCGCGCCGAGGTGCTGCGCAGTCTCATCCTGGAGGAGGAGCAGCTCCACGGCGACGTGGGAGACCCGACCGCCCTGCCCGAGCTGCTGGCCCTCGCCGCGCACGGGCTCGACGACCGGCGCCTGCTCGCCGGCGTCCGCGTGCTCGAGGCCAACCACCTCGTCGACGCGCCGGTGCCCGCCACCCAGCGGCTCGCGGTCTGCGAGCAGGCCTGCCGGCTCGCCGCCGAGACGGGCGACGTCGCCGTGTGGTTCGAGGCCGAGGAGCTGCGCATCGCCGCGCTGCTCGCCACCGGGCGCCAGGACGAGGCCCTCGCCGCGCGCCGCGACCTCGAGCCGCTCGCCGTCGACCGCCACCGCCCCCGGACGATGTGGATGGTCTCGCTGCTCGACGCCGGGCTCACCCTCGCCCGCGGCGACACCGCCGAGGCCGACGAGGCCGCCCTCGCCGCCCTGCACCGGGGCCAGGAGCTGGGGCTGCCCGACGCCGTCGGCGCCTACGGCGTGCACCTGCTCGTCCGGCACCTGCTGTCCGGCACCCTGCCCTCGCTGCAGGGCCTGCCCGCCGGCGCCGCGTCGATGTACCCGCTGGTCGCCGCCTGGTCGGCCGCCGCCGCAGTGGACGCCGCCGTCGCCGGGGACCTCGCCACCGCCGCCGACCACCTCGCCGACTGGCACCGCAAGCGCGAGGGGCGCGAGGGCGCGCTGTTCGACCGCCCCGGGCTCTGCCTCGCCGCCTGCGCGGCCTTCGCGCTCGGCGACGTCCCGACCGCCGAGGTGGCCCGCCGGGACCTGCCTCCCGACGCCGACGCGGTGGTGGTGGTCGGTATCGGCTCGGCCACCTTCGGGCCGATCACGCTCTACCAGGGCCTCGCCGCCGCCGTGCTCGGTGAGCGCGCCGAGGCCCGCAAGCTGCTCACCCAGGCCGCGGCCCTCGCCGACGGACTCGGCTGGGCACCCTGGGCCGACGCCGCGCGCGGGTTCGCCCGTCTCGTCCGCGGGCTCGGCACGGGAAGCGGGGCGGGGCGCCCGGCGGGAGTCCCCACCCTGCCGCCGGACGCCCGTCCGCTCGGGCTGCTCCCGCCGTCCTGACGTACCCCCCTCGCCAGGCCTGACCGGACCGTCACCCGTGGCCCCGGGCCCGGGATGACGGCGGCCCTCGCGGGCGCGCGAGACGATCGACACCGGCTCGCCTCCCCCTGCCGTCGGGCCCCGAGGCCCGTGGTGGAGATCAAAGCCGGTGCCGCTTTCAGGCTCCTTTCGCCGCTGCCCGGCGACGACGTCGCCGGCGTGGTCCGAATGGGCTAGCGCCGGACAAGGGCTAGCCGTACGCGACCCACGTCGTCGCAGGCCCGTGGTTGACCGCCACCTGGTTACGTTCCGCGGACATCGTCCGGGCTTCATTCATCCCTTGCGCTGCGCCGACCGTGACAGACGGAGCTCCCTCGTCCAGCCCATTCGGTGAGGTGTGCTGGCGTTTCCCGGGCTCCTCTTACCCCAACCGCGCTAGATGGCCTGGTCGTTCGTTCAGGGGGTGCGGGGCTGTCGCGGTCACTAGGTCGTCGCAGTCCGGAATGTTACACCGCCGTACTGCGATCTAGACCACAGAGAGCTGAACGGGTGAAGGCGCATCATGCTTTACGGCGTGTCCGAATGACACGCCGTACGAGCCCGATACGGCGTGTGTAACGACTCCGCAGCGGCCACGCGATAGCGGGACAAGTCCGCCGGGTTCGAAGTTCAACGACGAGCTTCCCTGGCGGGACAGTCGGTCGGGTGGCTTTTCACCACTCGTCACCATCCGGGGGGACCGCGAAGTGAGCAGTGGCGTCGACATAGCGGAATCGATCGAGCCGGCCGTCCGCCGACTCTCCAGCTCCACCGAGCGTGACCAGTCGGCGATCGTGCGGGAGCGCTCGCTCACCCTGGTCCCGGCGCAACGGACGATCTCCTCGGTCACCCCCGAGCCGCTGCCCGCCGCTCGGCCTCTCGCCGGCATCCGCTCCGGTCGCGGGATCGCCGCCTGGATGGTCGTGCCGCCGGTCGACGCCGTGATGCTGCTGCTGCCGCTGCTGTGGGCTCCGCTGAACACCAAGGCGGTCCTGCTCATGGCCGTCGTTGCGATGGTCCTGCTCAACGGCACCGGCCGCTTCCGTGCCCGTCTGCACCTCAGCGTGCTCGACGAGCTGCCGACGCTGGTCGGACGCCTGCTCACCGCGGCCGCCGTCGTCGGCACGCTCTTCGCGCTGTGGAACACCCAGCAGGAGGTCGCGCCCTTCCTCGCGATGATGTCGGGGACGATCGGCCTGGTCATCGCCGGTCGCGTGGTCACCACCCAGATCATCCTCACGGCGCGCAAGCGACGCCTCGTCGCGCACCCGACGATCATCATCGGTGGGGGCGAGCGTGCGGCGGAGATGGCGACCCTCCTGCAGCGCTACCCGCAGTACGGCCTCGCGCCGGTCGGGTTCGTCGACGACGGGACATACTGCGCCGCCAACCCCGTCCTCCCGCGCCTCGGCCGGGTCGACGACCTCGACCTCGCCGTCGCGGCGTCCGGCGCCGACGTGATCCTCATGGCTGACGGCGACATCTCCGAGGCCGATCTGCTCGACGTCGTGCGCCGCCCCGACTGCCTCGACTGTGACCTGCTGGTCATCCCGCGCCTGCCGCAGTTCCACACCCAGGCCGGCGTGGTCGACCACATCGGCTCGGTCCCGGTGATGCGCATCCGCACCCCGAAGCTCGAGGGCCCTGCGTGGGCCGTGAAGCGCGCCTTCGACATCGTGGTCAGCGGTCTGCTGCTCCTGCTGCTCGCGCCGGTGATGGTGGCCTGCGCCGTGGCCGTGCGGTGGGAGGGTGGCCCCGGCTTCATCTTTCGTCAGGACCGCGTGGGCCGCGACGGACAGCTCTTCTCGTGCCTCAAGTTCCGCTCGATGAAGCCCGCGACGTCGGCCGAGTCGGCCACGCAGTGGAACATCGCGCAGGACAAGCGGGTCGGGCCAGTGGGCAAGGCCCTGCGTCGCTCCTCGCTCGACGAGCTCCCGCAGCTCTGGAGCATCCTCAAGGGCGACATGACCCTCGTCGGTCCGCGGCCCGAGCGGCCCCACTTCGTCAGCCAGTTCTCGGCCGAGATCGACCGCTACGACCACCGTCACCGCGTCCGCGCCGGTCTCACCGGTCTGGCCCAGGTCAGCGGGCTCCGGGGTGACACGCCGATCACCGACCGCGCCCGGTTCGACAACTACTACATCGAGAACTGGTCGCTCTGGCTGGACGCGAAGGTCCTCCTCCGGACCTTCGGCGAGGTCCTGTTCGCCAAGGGCCGCTGAGACGGGCCCGCTCGGCGACTGCCCTCCGCGCCACTCGCCGAGGCAGTGGACCGGCGATCCGGTCACCCAGCCCGCTCGTCGCTCGTTCGAGCGACTGTCACTGCAATCTTTACTCCCGGTGGCCTACCGTCCGCGGCCAACATCCCCAAGGGGGTCACGGAATGGTCTCGCCCTCGTTGGGGCATATAACGGACCGCAGCTTCGAGGGGGAAGCCGTCCGTCGCGCCGGAGTCGTCGCGAGCGGCGGGATGTGGGCGTCCTGACGGGCGCTCAGCAGTCGGACATGGGGGGCATGTCGTGAGCAAGGCGTCCGGAGCGTTGGCCGACCAGTGGAAGGACGACCCTCCGAGCCGTCACCTGTGGGATGTGAGCGCGCCGGAGTACTCCAGCGCGCAGATGCCGAAGGCGGCCCGGCCGTTGGCCGGCATCCGCTCGGCGCGTGGCCTCGAGGCCTGGATGCTCGTGGTCCCGGTGGACGCGGTCATGCTGCTGGCGCCGGCGCTCTGGGCCCTGGACGCCTTTCCGGCGCTCCTGGCTCTCTCCGTGGTGTCCATCGGTCTCCTCGTCGGCCGCGGCCGCTACCGGGCGAAGCTCCACCTCTCGGTGCTCGACGAGCTCCCGGGCCTCTTATCGCGGGGCCTCACGGCAACGGCGGTCGTGGCGCTCGCCTTCGTCCTGCGTCACGACGCCACCGCCGCCATCGACTTCCTCGGCCTCGCCGCCACGAGCATCGGCCTCCTCGTCGCCGGCAGGTTCGTCACGACGGCCGTCATCCTCAACGCCCGCCGACGCGCGGTCGTCGCGCACCGCACTGTCCTCATCGGAGGCGGCGAACTCGCCGCCGAGATGGCTACGTTGCTGGAGCGCTACCCGCGCTACGGCCTGTCCGTAGCCGGCTTCGTCGACGACGGCGACCGCTGCGAGGCCTCCTTCGTGACGTCTCACCTCGGGGCCATCGAGGACCTCGAGCTGGTCGTCGCGGCCAACGACATCGAGGTTCTGCTGGTCACCGAAGGGCATTTCGACGAGCTCCAGCTCCTCGACTACGTCCGCAAGCCCGACTGCTCGGCCTGCGACCTCTTGGTCGTTCCGCGGTTGCACGCCTTTCACACACAGACCGGCCACGCCGACCACATCGGGTCGATCCCGGTCATGCGCATCCGCAACCCGTCCCTGTCGGGCGTGGCTTGGCGGATCAAGCGAGCCTTCGACATCGCGATGAGTGCCGCGGCCCTCCTGCTCCTCTCGCCGATCCTGCTGGCCTGTGCGCTCGCGGTCAGGCTCGAGGGTGGCCCGGAGATCATCTTCCATCAGACGCGCGTGGGGCGTGACGGTCGAACATTCGCGTGCCTCAAGTTCCGATCGATGAAGCCGGCGACGGAGGCTGAGTCGGCGACGAAATGGAACATCGGGACGGACAACAGGGTCGGACCGGTCGGAAAGGTCATCCGGCGAACCTCACTCGACGAGCTCCCACAACTCTGGAACATCCTTCGCGGCGATATGACGCTCGTCGGGCCGCGACCGGAACGCCCGCACTTCGTCGAGCGATTCTCTGTCGAGTACACCCGCTACGCTCACCGCCACAGGGTTCCAGCGGGACTGACCGGTCTCGCTCAGGTAAGTGGGCTACGGGGCGACACCCCCATTTCGGACCGAGCTCGGTTCGACAATTACTACATCGAGAACTGGTCGCTGTGGCTGGATGCAAAAGTCATGCTCCGTACGGTGGGAGAGATCTTCTTGGCCCGTGGCCGGTGATCTCCACGTCGAGGAGCATGCGGTCCGGCGATCAGGAATGGGGGGTTGATCTCGCACGAGGGTCATGTTGTACATCTGCTGCCGGGCGAGAGGTGACGTCCGTCTCGAAGAGGGCAGTGGTGGAGCAATAGCTCCTCCCTACGGTGAAGGAGACGCGTGGAACTCCGAGACTACCTACGTATGCTCCGTCGAGGGTGGGCGACCATCCTCCTCGTCACGATGCTCGGCGTGACCATCGCGTCCATCTACATCGCGCTCGCGCCGAAGCGGTTCGAATCGTCCACTGCACTGTTCGTCACGACTGCCAATCCGGCGACGATTGATGATCTTCAGCAAGGCTCGAATTTCTCGAGCACCGCGGTCGTCACCTATGCGCAGATCATTGACTCGAGCACGGTCCTCGATCCGGTATCGACCGAACTCCGGCCTCAGCGTAATGTCGATGACCTGGTGGGCGCTGTGTCGGCCTCGGTGCGTGAGGACACGACCTTGATCGATATTGGTGCGGCGGCATCGGACCCACGGTCGGCCGCCGCCATCGCCAACGCCACCGCCGACAGCGCGGTTCGGATCATCCCTACGTTGCAGACCAGGCCGGATGGCTTGCCTCTCATTCGGATTCAGCAGATTCGTCCGGCCGCCGAGCCCGTCACTGCCGCGAGCCCCGATGCGCCGAGAATCCTGGCGATCGGGCTCGTCGTAGGACTGTTCGTCGGACTTGCCGGAACGATAGTCCGACAGTCGACAGACCCGCGCGTCCAGCGAGCTGACGATCTTCGGAGCCTCACGGAAGTGCCAGTTGTTGCGACACTGCCGTCGTCGCGGGGCGCTCGAAACGGGATCGTCGCGAGGGATGCCCCCTCCTCACCTCTCGGGGAGGCCTACCGGACGCTGCGGACCACCATAGAATCGCTCGATCCGCAGCGTCCGCGAAGCATCATGTTCGCCGCAGCTAGTGGAGACAGCGCGGTACAGGTGCCGGCGAACCTTGCGTGGACATTCGCGCAGAGCGGTCGGCGGGTGGTCCTGGTAGACCTCGACCTTCGAGCGCGGGCAATCGCGGAGGCTTTCTCCGTCAACGAGAGCGCCGGAATCTCCGACTTACTGATCGGCCACGCGGACTTGGACGACGTGGTCCGCTCGACCACCAATCCCAAGCTCGATGTGATCACATCCGGCGCAGAGCACGCCGTGGCACCTGACCTGCTCGGAAGCGAGGTCCTGCGTGGCATGTTCCGACGCCTCGAACGTGACTACGACATCGCGGTGCTCCATGCGCCGGCAGTGCTGGCCTTGGCGGACGCGGCCATGCTCGCCGGCGCTGTCGGGGGGACGTTCCTGGTCGTCCGGGCGGGACGCACTCGGAGTGAGGACGTGTCCTCGGCACTCGAGACCTTGGCCAATGTGCGTGTGCGGCCCCTCGGCCTCGTCCTGACCGACGTGCGCGGTCCGGAGGCTATCCGGTCGACAGGGGCGGTTCCCGGACCTTCTCCAGGGGCTCTCGACAGTCCGACGCTGCGCCAGCGCCCCCCGTCGGCGGCCGGGCCGCGGACGACCCAGGTGTCACAACCACGGCGGACCGGCCCCGGTGTGCGGCCGAACTGGACGGGTTGACCGTGGCCGGTGTTCTCGTCCATGAATGGATTGCCCAGGCGGGCGGTTCCGAAAATGTCCTGCAGGAGATGAGCGAGGCCTTCCCGGACGCAGAGGTCGTCTGTCTCTGGAACGAATCGACTGGTCGGTTCGAGACTCGGCGTGTACGCCAGTCGTGGCTCGCTCGAACTCCATTACGGCGACACAAGGCGCTTGCGCTGCCTCTCATGCCGCCGACCTGGCGGCTGCTCCGTGACCACGCGTATGACTGGGCGCTCATCAGCTCGCACGCGTTCGCCCATCACGCTCGGTTCCGGGGAGCACCTGTCGGGTTCAGACGCATGGTGTACGTTCACACCCCAGCCAGGTACGTGTGGACGCGCGCGTTCGACGCCCGTGGTGACAACCCATTCGCCCGTGTCGCCTCTCACGCACTGCGGCCGCTTGACCGACATCGTGCCCGGGAAGGTGCGGAGTTCGCTGCCAATAGCGAGTTCGTACGCGAGCGGATCCGGAACGTGTGGGGAGTGGATGCACGAGTGATCTACCCGCCTGTGCAGGTCGAGCGGATTCAATCGTTGTCCGACTGGCGTGAAAAGCTTGACGATGTCGACGCACTCATCATCGGGAGTCTGCCAGAGGGATACCTTCTCGGCGCCTCGCGGTTCATTCCGTATAAGCGACTGGAGCAGGTCATCGAGGTCGGCGAGGCCACTGGCCGACCGGTCGTGCTCGCAGGCAAGGGCCCGAGCCGATCCGTACTCGCAGAGGCGGCGGCGCACGCGTCGGTGCCTGTGCACTTTGTCGATGCCCCTTCCGAGGCGCTTCTATATGCCCTCTATCAACAGGCTTCTGCCTTCGTATTCCCTGCCGTCGAGGACTTCGGGATCATGCCGGTCGAAGCGATGGCTGCAGGCGCTGCAGTGCTGGCCCAGATAGAGGGTGGAGCCGCCGAGAGCGTGGTGGAGGGCAGAACCGGGTCCCTTATCGACTTCCGCTCACCAGCGGAGATGCGTACAGGTCTCGACCGAGCGCTCGCCACCGACCGGGCTGACCGCCTTCAGCGAGCCAAGGAGTTCGGCGCGGAGCGTTTCCGGGGTGACATCCAGTCCTGGGTGGGAGAACGATGAACGTCCTGATCAACCAGAGCTACGCGCCGCAGCGGGTCACGGGGCAACAGCGGTACGCGCGTGAGATCGCAGATCGGCTGGCTTCGACGTCGTCGTTCGACGGTCTCCGCCCGGAGGGCCTGTGGGCGTCGTCCACATTGTGGGTCTGGGCGTGGGTGCAGTGTGTTCTGCCGCTACTGGCGCGCGGGACGACCGTGCTTTCGTTGACCTCGCGTGCGCCTTTCTGGAGACGCCGCCACGTCCTCGTCGTGCACGACCTCTTCGTCCTGACCAACCCCAGGTGGTTCTCGCGTCGCTATGTCTGGACGCATGCGCCGCTCTTGCGGGCGCAGATCCGCAGTGCGGCAGCTGTCGTGGCGGTGAGCGGGCCTACTGCGGATGCGCTGCGTCCGCTTCGGCACGACACGGTCGAGGTGGCGCCGAACGCACCAAGTGAAGTCTTCCGTGATCGACCGGATCTCCCGGACGACCACGCGCTGCGACGCCTCGGGGTCCAAGCCGGCTCGTACTTTCTCGCGGTCGGTAGCCGGGATCCACGCAAGAATCTCGCACGGCTGGCTCGTGCCTATGGCCTTCTCGATGAGGAGGAGCGCCGTCGGAGTCCGTTGGTCGTGGTCGGAGCTGCCGCATCGATCTACCGGTCCGAGGAGCTGGTTTGGCCAGAGGGCACGATCGATGCCGGCTACGTCACGGACGACGACCTCCGCCAGCTCTATCGGCATTCTCGCGCGGTCGTGCTGGTAAGCCTGGCGGAGGGGTTCGGCCTGCCACTCGTCGAGGCGGCAGCCGCGGGCGCGCGGAGCCTACTGGTCTCCGATCTGCCCATTTTTCATTGGATCTGCGCGGGTGCTGCTCGCTACGTCGATCCGCTGTCTTCGGACGACATCGCCGCTGGCCTCCGACTCGAGGTCGCGAAACCGCACGAAGAGGAGGTGAACCTTGAGCGATTCGACTGGGACGCCAGCGCCGCCGTCGTTCGCGAGGTCTGCGGCCGGGTCCACCGAGCCGGACGTGCATGACGAGGCCTCTCGCAGAACGACACTCGCGGTGGTTCTGGCCTCGGCCGGCCGGCCGGCCCTGCTGGCCGACGCGTTGCGGTGCTACGAACAGCAGGAGGAGGTCGACTTCCGAGGGATCATTTCGGTGCCCGACGAGGCCAGCCTCCCGGACGAACCGTCGTTGCTCTACGGGTGGGAGATCGTGAGTGGCACACGGGGCCTCGCGGCGCAACGCAACGCCGGGCTCGATCTCCTCGACGACGTGGAGATCGTCGCTTTCTTCGACGATGACGCCGTCGCTCGCTCGGACTACCTCGCACGCGCCGTGCGATTCCTTGCGGCGCACCCCGAGGTGGTCGGTTTGACCGGTCGGGTCCTGTTAGACGGGAAGATCACCGGCGAGATCGATCGGACTACCACCGATGCGGTCCTCGAACGGTCGGCCAGCGAGGCCAGGTCTGACGCATGGCGTCCGACCCGGGAGCTCTACGGGGCCAACTTCGTCGTCCGTCGTTCGGCGGCACCGTCTCTGCGTTTCGACGAGCGTCTCCCGCTCTACTCATGGTTGGAAGATCATGACTTCGCGCGACGGCTGATGCCTTTCGGGCTTCTTGCCCACGTCGACGATTGTGTGATCGTCCATCGTGCCGCAGCCTCCGGGGGACGCCAGAACCACCGGCGCCTCGGTTACTCGCAGGTCATGAACGCGATCCACCTTGTCCGGAAGGGAAGCTTTCCGGCGTGGCTGGCTGCTCAACAGATCTTTCGACCCGTCGCCAAGAACGTCGCCTTGTCCGTTGCCGGTCCGAACGCGTCCTGGCGCAGGCAACGCCTCCGAGGCAATTTGATGGCGGTCACAGACGTCGCACGGGGGCGAATCACACCGGAACGCATCACGGAACTGTGACCAAGCAAGCTGATGACGCCCGCGACGGCGCTTTCGGGGAATCCTTCGCTGTACCGTCGAGCACCCCGATGTCGACCTTGAGCATCGTCATACCAAACTTCAACTACGGCGCGTTCGTCTCGGACTCGGTACGCAGTGCCCTGGCGGTCGACTGGCCAGATGTGGAAGTGATCGTGGTGGACGATGGGTCCACCGACAACTCTTTGGAGGTGCTGAGAAGCTTCGGAGACCGGATCACAGTTATCAGCCAGGAGAACGCGGGTCCCCGCGTGGCTTGTAACCGCGGATTCGCTGCAAGCCGAGGCGACGCGGTGATTTTCTTGGATTCCGATGACGTCCTGGAACCGACCATTGCCCGCGACGTTGCCGTAGAATGGCGGGTCGGCGTGAGCAAGGTCCAGGTTCAGATGTGCAGGATAGATCGCGACGGGCGTGCAATCTCGCGCCCGTTCCCGGCCTACCGTCGGGTGCCGTCGCCGGAGCAGATCCGATACTGGATACGCGCGACTTCGGCGTATCCGACCCCGCCGGGATCAGGAAACGTCTACGCGCGTTCATTCCTCGAACGACTCTTCCCGCTCGACGACCGTTGCGGAGATGCAACGGACTCCGCGTGTCTTGCGGCAGCCCCGTTCCTCGGCGATGTCGTCACGATCCCGCGGGCTCTGGTTCGATACCGAGTGCACGGCGGCAACCGCAGCAGTCTGCTGGCCAGTCCCGACCGGTTCCGTCGCCAGATCGAGCGCGCTCATCAGCGTCAGGGCCTTGCTATGGAACTTGCGGGTGACGCATGCGAGGACGAGGTGATAGCCGCACTTCGCCGCGGACGTCATCTCCTGCAGATGAGGGTGGCCGAGCGGCGGCTCTGCGGGGGCGAGGCACCGATCCCGGGAGACAGTCGGCTGCGCATCGCCTGGGACGCAGTCCGTAGCGTTGCTGCGCCCGGTCCGGAATCCCTGCTCCAGCGCCTCGCTGTAAGCGCGTGGTGCCTTGCGGGCCTCTTCGGCCCGCAGCTGGTCTTGCAACGACTCGTGACGTGGCGGTTCACGTGACGAAGACGATCACTATTAAGCGCCTCGAGGAGGCCACATGACCGAGATGTACGTTGGCGGGCAGTATGCGGAGTCAAACCCCACCTGGCACGCCGAGGATGCACCGTGGAAAGCCGAGCAGGTCGCGGGCATACTCGCGGACAATGAGATCGAGGTGTCGAGGGTCGCCGAGATCGGCTGCGGTACCGGAGAGATCCTGGTGCGCTTGGCCGGTCGGTTCCCCACGGCGATCTTCTACGGCTACGATGTTTCCCCTCAGGCCATCGAACTGGCGGCGAGTCGAGTCAGGCCTGGTATCGAGTTCTACCTTGACGATCCTCTCGGGAAGTCTGGCCATGACTATGACGTCGTGCTGGTGGCGGACGTCATCGAGCATGTCGAGGATTATTTCGGGTTCGTCCGTGGTGTGAAGGACCTCGGGACATGGAAAGTGTTCCACATCCCGCTCGACCTCTCGGCGCAATCGATCGCGCGGATGTGGCCGATCATGAATTTGAGGGCGGGAGTGGGCCACATCCACTACTTCACCAAGGACACGGCTCTGGCTCTGCTGCGCGACTGCGGTTACGAGATCGTGGACTGGCGGTACACCGCGAGCCGTCTGGAACTGCCTAACCAAGCCCTCAGCAGTCGGATCGTGTCGGTCCCGAGGCGCGTCATGCACAAGCTGAACGCGGACTTGGCGGTCCGAGTCCTCGGGGGGTATTCACTGCTCGTCCTCGCTCGCTAGCGTCGGCTCAGACCGCCAGTCGGTACCAGGCGTCCCAGTCCGACATGGCCCGGAACCGACGCTCGTAACCGTTCTCGATCAGGAGGTCATCCAACTCCCGCTGAGTGTCGTCGCGCCCATTGTGTTCGACCGCGAGCAGTCGTGGCCGACGTCGAGCGAAATTAAAGGCCCGGAGAATTCGTAGCTCAGTGCCTTCGGTGTCGACGCTCATGAAGTCGAATATGGTCGGCGCGCCGTATTCCTCGAGGAGATCGTCGAGGCTGACGGTCGGAACACCGACTGTACGGACAGTCGTCGATCGGCGGGACTCGGTGTGCAGATCAGAAATAGCGTGATCGACCACGGTTGATAGCTCTGCGTCACCGGTGAGCACGAGGTTGACCTCCTCTCCCGAGGCATCCCAAACGCAGCGCGAATCGACATCTGCGGTGCGCGTCGAGCGCAGCGGTTCGATCAGGTCAGGATTCGGTTCCGCAAGGATGCCGGTCCACCCGAAGCGGTCCTCGAGCAGTTTCGTGTTGCTGTGTAGGGCACCGTCATATGCGCCGAATTCGACGAAGTAGCCGCCTTGGTGCAGCTCGAGCTCGTAGAGCACCCAAAGATCCTGAAGAATCTGCCCTCTGGCCAGTGGGCGCATGCTCGCGCAGAACGCGAGGAATCGCGCGTCATCCGAGACGTTGTTTCGCCAGTGATCGTGGAAGCCCACCATCGCGAACAGCGCCCGAGCCGTACGCGGGGTCTTGCAGAGACGGTTTGCGGCCGTCACGGCTGCGCGGTGGAAGAGTGATCGAGCATCCATCATCGTCCCCCTGTGTTCGGGTCAGCGGACATCTCTCGTTAGCGTGCGCCGAATCCGGCGCACGCCGTAGGCGGCTTCCACGAGGGCGAGCAGCGGTCGGCGGAACGGGGTTCCGGACCGGGCGATCTCGCCCTCCCGCCACATGCTGGACCCCTGCAGCGCGGCCAGTGGTCCGTTCCACGGCCGCGGCGCCCAAGTGGTCTCGACGCCGAAGCCCGAGGAGCGGGCCCCGACCTGCAGGGCGTGGCCGTGCTCACGGTCTGGCCATACGACGGCCCGTTTGAACGCTCGCCAGGCGCGGTCGGCGTCAAGCGTGACCTGTCGCGCGGCTCCTGGAGCGAGGTTGTCGAGGTAGGCGAGAACACCAGCGAAGACAGAGTTCGGCTCCGGGGCTAGACGGCCTTGCCAGTCCGCGACCTCGACCTCGAGATCAGAAAGGGTACGGCCGTCGATCTCCTCGAACGCGCCGACGGAGGGCAGGTCAGGCTCGAAAAGCCATTCGATGAAGTGCCAGTAGCGCAGGAGTGCCGTCCGACGCTGCAACGGCGAGTAGCCATCGGCCTGCACCGAGAGCCCGAAGGTTCGCTCATGGTGGGCTCCGGGCCGGTACGACCGCGCTATCAGCGCTGAGCTGACATCGAGGTCGGGCAGTCCCTCCGCGACCAGAGCGCGGGTCGTGCCGTAGAGGCCTGTATCGACGAGGATCACCCGGTGACGTCCCCCTGCCGCGTCGTGGAGGTGGCGCGAGAACCGAGCGGCCTGTGTTCGGAGGGCCGTCAGGAGGGGCTGACCATCTGCGTGTCGGAACAAGTGTGTCAGCCCGGAGGGTGTGATGGGCTCGTTCCACGGACCGCCTCGTCCAGCCGGCGGCATGCCCGTGACAGCGCGGGCGACGTCGGCCACCGTCGAGTGCCGGAACTCGTAGACCAGTGTCGAGGCTACGTTGGGTCCCAGCCCTTCGGCTTCGTCCTCGATGCCACGGACGAGCGCCGGGCGGACCGCGGCCAGCCGCGACACCATCAGTGGTGCCATGGCCACGGGTGTAGTCAGTTCGCAGGCCGCGAGAAATCGGTCGTATGCCATCTGGATGCGCAGGCCACCGCGCGCGCAGAACAGCATCGATGTCTCGGCGGGCCGCTCGAGCAGCGTGCTCAGCGCCCAGAGGCGTAGGCAGAACTCCGCGACGATCGGGCCGAGGACGTCCCTGCCGATCTTCTCCGCCGGCGCGTAGGGGCGGGTCATCGTGACTCTCGGATCGAGTGGGGGAGCGAGGATGCCTTCCCCGCGAGCTTGACTACCCGATGGTGGAGGCCACGAGGGAGGTGAACCGCGTCCCAGCCCGCCTCTCGGGCCCGTTGAACGTCGGCCGAGGGGTCGTCGCCGACGTGCAGGACGTCACCGCCTGAGAGCCCCTCACACCTCGTGACTTCTGCAAATAGTGCCCCGCTGTGTTTGGTGAGCCCCACGTCGGCACTGGCGTACACCGTCTCGATGGGGTGTTGCCCAATGACGAGGTCGAACAGCCGATGTAGGTCGTCCTCGGCGTAGTAGGTGTCCGAGACTGCGATGATCCGGGTGCCCCGCGCAGCTGCGCGCTCGAGGAGCGCCAGGAACGGCCGATTGGGGTGCAGGTGCTCCGCGTCGACCTCGACCTCGGCCCGCCGCAGCGCTTCGGCCGCGTTCGGACCGAGGCCGACGGCAGTCGCGATCGTGTGGTCGATGGAGGTGAGCGACGCGTCCCCGGTCGGCCGCTCCATGGCGACAGCGCGGTACGCGAGTGCGTGGATCGTCCGGCGAAGGTACGCGAGAGTTCGCGGGTCGACACCCAAGACGGGCGCGACCCTTCTGCACGCCATCGTGAATCGGTCGCGTTCCACGCTGTGGTCGCGCAGCAGCATCGTGTCGAAAACGTCGGTCGAGATCGTCGTGTGGCGAGGCAGAATAGATTCCTCGACGACTCGCATCGGCATTACTTCAAGCCCTCCGGACGCGGAGCATTAGGCTTTCGTGTCGGAACATCCTCATCAGTTGGGTACTTGCCGCTGAAGCTTACTGTGGACACGTCGCTTCCTAACGTCCACGTCATGGCCCCCTTGGTGAATGATCCGCCCGGCCGCCTACCCTGACTGCGTGACGTCCGGGGGGGAGGCTGCGCCGACGCTGCGTCGCGCCGTGCTTCTGATGACGGCCTCGAGCCTGCTCGTTCCAGCGGCCGGTGTCCTGACTCAGCCGATTTTGGCACAGGCGCTCGGCGTCGAGGGCCGGGGCGCCCTGGCGGCGGCAATCGCGCCGGCCGTCCTGGCGATCTCGGTGGCGACTCTCGGGCTTCCGGACGCGCTGGTGTACTACCTCGCCAAACGCCCCGGGCTGACTCGCAAGGCCCTCATGTGGGCGGCCCTCATGTCGGTGGTGCTGGGGCTGGTGTGCCTCTTGCTGACCGTGCTCGCGCTGCCCTTCCTCTCTGGCGGGGACGCGGAGTTGGGCAGTTTGATCGTCCTGGGCATGTCCCTGACGGTGCCAGCGCTGCTCGTTGGCGTGCTGCGAGGTGCAGCCACCGGACGACAGATGTGGTCCGCCGTCGCATCGGAGCGCCTCGTCAACACCGCACTGCGCATCGTCGCTTTCGTCCTGCTTTGGGTCCTCGGCGAGCTCACCGTGCTTGCGGCCGTGCTGGTCAGCACGCTTTCTCCGCTGGTGTGTGGTGTCGTGTACTGGCGGCTGTTGCTTCGGCCTCCGACCGATGCCCGTGAGGTGTCTACCGACCCGGCGGACGACCCGTACCTCGACCGCCTCGCGGACGGGATCGCACGACCGTTGGTGTCCTACGGCAGCCGTGTCTGGCTGGGTTCTGTCGCGGAGATGCTCCTGTCCCGCATGGGTCAGATCCTGATGACGCCGCTGGCCGGGGTCGTCGAGCTCGGCTTGTTCAGCGTTGCGACCACCATCGCCGACCTGCCGCTCATCCTGGCAATCGCCATCCAGGGCACGCTGTTCGGCTTCAACAGCAAGACTCGGGACGCGGGGAAGGTCCAGACGACAACCCGGCTCACCGTCCTCGTGACCATGGCCGGTTGTGTCGTGCTCGGAGGAACGCTGCCTTTCTGGATCGGGCGGCTGTTCGGTGATGAGTTCCAGGCGGCGACCGTCCCGACGCTGATGTTGATGCTGTCGGCGATCGTCTGTATCCCCGGCCTGATGGCCGCTGTGGGTCTGAGTGCGTGGGGTCGTCCGGGTCTACGTAGCTCGGGTCTCACCATCACACTTGCGGTCAACCTCGTCGTCCTGCTCGTACTGGTCCCGGCCCTGGGCGCGATCGGAGCGTGCTGGGCGAGTATCGCGAGCAATGTGGTGATGTCGAGTTACATGATCGTGACGGCGGGCCGGGTGATGAACGTGCGCCGCCGCGATTTCGTGGTCGTTCGGCCTTCGGATGTCGGTCTCGCCTGGCGCGAGGGTCGTCGGTTGCTCTCAGAGCTTCGATCCCGTGGGCGTGGGCGCCCACGGGATCGCAGCGAGCCAGGCGTCGGCGATCGGGGGACTGAGGGTGACGAGTAACGTCCGATCAGCCGTCGGGTGCCATATGTATGCCGCTGCGGCCGGGTCGACACCGGCAGGGCGTCCCTGGGGGGGTAGATCGTTGAAGATCATGCACGTGCTCAAGCACAGCGTGCGCGGAGCCGGCAACGTCCATGTTGCCGTCGACCTTGCCTGCGAGCAGGCCGATCTCGGTCACGAGGTGGCCTTCGTCAGCGCCCGGGGATCCTATGATGATCTCCTGGCCGCCCACGGGGTCGAGGCCGTCGAGGTGCCGGAATCCGGCGGTGCGCGCGGGGCCGTACGCAGCGGTCGGGCTCTGTTGAAGGTCGCCCGTCGATTCCGCCCAGACGTCATCCATGCCCACATGATGTCGTCTGCGGTCCTCGGGTTCGCGGTCTCAAAGGTGATTCGGGCGCCGCTGGTGACGACCGTGCACAACTCTTTCGACGGTCACTCGCGGCTGATGCGACTAGGTCGGATCGTCGTCGCCGTCAGCGAGGCGGAGCGACGGCTGCTGATCTCCCGCGGCTTTCGGTCCACCCGGGTCCGAACGGTCCTCAATGGTCCGGACGGATCTCCCCGGGAGACGTTGGACGGGGAGGAGCTAGGCCCCCTGCAGCGACCCTCGGTCATCGTGCTCTCCGGTCTGCACCCGCGCAAAGCCGTCTCCGACGTGATCACCGCGTTCGCCGCAGCGGCTGCAGAGTTCCCTGCCTGGCACCTCAACATCGTGGGCTGGGGAGCCGACAAGGATCGGCTCGAGAAGTTGGCCGCCGATCTCGGTCTCGAACAGTCCGTGCACTTCCTCGGATCGACGTTGACGCCACGCCCCCTGCTCGAACAGTCTGAGATCTTCGCGACCGCGACCCTCGCAGACCCGTGCCCACTGACCGTGGGGGAAGCCCGCGCTGCGGGTTGCGCGGTCGTGGCGACCGCCGTCGGAGGCATCCCGGAACTCCTCGAGTACGGCATCGCGGGCCTGCTCTCCCCGCCGTCGGACCCGGAGGCCATGGCGATGTCCCTCCGTACATTGATGGCCGATCCGACGAGTCTCGATCGATGGCAGGCTCAGGCGCTTGACGGTGCTGAGTACCTCACGGTCCGCCGCATGACCGAGGACTACCTCGACGTCTACGCGGACGTGGCGCGGAGCGGAGCCGGCGTCGCAATGAGTCCGCGGACCCGTGGTTGAGACGATCGTGACCTCGACGCGCACACGTCTGCGACTCGCCTACTTCGTGCCGCCCTCGCGGCACTTCGCCGGCATCGAGCGGGTGGTGCACGAGATCGCGAGCGGCATGGTCGAACGCTACGGAGACGTACTCGACGTGCACGTGCTGTTCGCCTCGGACTACGACGAGCCTCTCCTCGCCTCTACTCGCTACGTCCGGCACGTCCTCGGTGTCGACCGGCTGCGCGGACTCGCCATCGCCCTGCGGCGCCGGGTCGCGGCCGAGGACGTGGACATCCTGGTGTGTCCGCAGATCGAGGCGTCCGTCATCGCCTGGATCGCCACACGAGGTCTGCGTCTGCCGTACTTCGTTCCGCATCTGCACGGCAACCCGCGCTTGGAGGAAGCCGACGGTACTCGCCGGACCAGGGCAGCGTTCGCACTCTTCCGTCGTGTGGTCGCAGCGCGGAGTGCGGGCGTCCTCGCAGTGTCGCCGTCACTGGCTCGCTACGCCGCTACCGAGTTGGCGCCGACGCGCGAGGTGGCCTTCGCGCGCAACCCGGTACGAGCGATGGGCACCAAACTCCGTGAGCCCTCCACAGATGACGCTCGCTTCCATCTCCTCTGTGTGGGACGGCTGTCACGTCAGAAGGGACAGGACATCCTCCTGCGGGCGCTCGCGCTCGCTCGAGCAGACCTTCCACCCGTGACACTGACACTCGTGGGGTCCGGCCCCGAGGAAGCCTCGCTGCAGGAGGCCTGTACGCGCCTGGGGCTGGACGATGTGGTCGAGTTCATCGGCTACACCTCGGAACCGGAGGCCTACTTCCGAGCGGCCGACTGCCTCGTCCTCCCCTCGCGGTGGGAGGGCTTCGGAGTGGTCCTCGTCGAGGCCCTGCAGACGGGGCTCCCGTTGCTCGCCGCGGATTGCGACTTCGGCCCGGCCGACGTCATCACCGACGCCCGTATCGGCGAGCTGGTGGCACCCAACGACGAGCATGCGCTCGCCGAGGGCCTCAAGCGGGCTGCCGCGCGCGGGTGCGATGGCGAGGGCGAAGTTTTCCGACGCGAGGCGGCGAAATCTTACGGGCCCGGCGAGGCAGTTCGCTCGCAGTACGACGCGCTCCGCCGCTTCGTCCCGCTCTTGCCCGGCCGCTGACCCTCGGCACGGCGGGCGAACCCTACGCTAATCGGCTGAAGCGCCGGCAGCGAGTGCTTCTTCTGCGTGAATAGTGGACACGCGCGCAGTCGGTTGGTACTCGAACGCTCCCTGACGACCGAAGGACTCGACGCCCCACTCCCGCAGTTGGGCGATCGCCTTGGCAGCCCTCTCGCCCGCCCCGCCCGAGTAGACGGGGTAGGCGTTGGTGAGTACATGGTGGCCCTCCGCGACGAGATCGCCGAGGAACAAGCCGTTGTTGACAACGTGCCGACGGAAGTCGTACTCGGCCTGCTCCGCTGTCGCCACGCGGGTGCCGGAAATGACCTCGACGGCGAAGTACTCGCGATCGTTACGCAAACCGTAGAAGTCCGAGTACACCGTGAGACGCTTCCAAGCGCCTTCGTGGGAGAAGTTGTAGAGGATCGAATCGTCGAATCCTCTCCGGCCGGCAAAGCTGAAGAAGAGCGTGATGAGAGTGACTGTCGGAAGGTGTTTCTTGGTATCCAGGCCGCATAGTTCGCGGATGCTGTCGACTGGGATGGTCGACACCAGTCGGGTGGACGACACCACGCGATCTCCGACGTCAACGGTGAAACCGGTCGAGGTGCGTGCCACGCGCCGGGGCTTCGCTCCAAGCATGAATTGCGCCCCCCGCTCTTCCAGTGCGGCCACTGCTGGGGCGTAAAGTTCCCCGAAGCCCTCCGGGGGTCGGGCCAGTTGCTGGTTGGTCGGTGGGGAAGGCTCCTCGCGGCAAAGTGCCGCCAGGCCTGAGCGGATCACACGTCCCGGCTTCGCGTTTTCCGCGATCCACAGCATCCGTTTCTGCGCGAAGCTGAGATCGATGCGCTCGGCAGGAAGGCCGCAGAAGCGCTCCATGTAGTTCTCGAGGCCGGACCGTCGAAGCATTCGGGTCCCGATCCACCGACGAGCGAAATCGCGGGCGTTCCTCATTCTGCGATGCGCCACCCGGGCTAGGAGGGCGCTGCCCAAGAGGCGCAAGCACTCCCACAGTCCAGCAGCGAGAAAGTCCTCGCGGAGTGAGAACGGATAGCGGGTGACGGTGCCCTGCGGGTTGATCTTTGACCAGCTGGGTTCGATCGGCACGTACCGTGGCAAGATTTCTGGGAAGTGTCGGAGTAGAGGCGAGTCGTCCTGAAAGATCAGGCTTCCGACGTCGAAGGTGTACTCGCCGACAGACCAGTCGAGGTGATTTCCCCCGACCTGTGGGTATTCGTCGATGAGGAGAACTCGGTGTGCGCCCTGGACGAGAAGGATCGAGGCGGATACCAGGCCGGTGATGCCGGCGCCGAGCACCACCGCATCGTAATCGGAGTTTAGTGATGGGAGCTTCTCGTTCCCCGCCACACGCCCCCCTGTTCGTTGTCAGACCCCACCCGTGGACAGACCTAGAACGACCTTCGTCGACGCCCGCAGAACATTACCGCACTGCTCTGGGCGTCCCTGTATCGGAGGTAACTGGGCGAGCAGCCCGAGACAGGGCTCGGAGACCTCCTCAGTCGCGACGTTCTCCGTGATGCCTCACTGAACGCCGGACAGTCCGACATCGAGGAGGTGTGTGTCGGGAAGCAAAGAGCTGAACTCATCATCCGAACGGCGCAGTGGGGCTTCCGCAGAGTAGTCCGGGCAGAGACTGTGGGTGCCACCTCAGCAGTAGACGCTCGACTCTATCCTGGTCCCTGAGCGGGGAAGGGGGCGCACGTTGGGGGGGATGTGCAGGATGGCCGTGTCCAGCCCGCGTGGGCACCCGTGAAGCGCCTCAGCGTCGTGGTCGTGAACTACAACTACGAACGCTTCGTCCGTGCTGCGATCGACAGCGCCCTGGCCGTCCGGTGGCGCGATGTCGAGGTGGTCGTGGTCGACGACGGATCCACCGACGGTTCACCTGCGCTCATCGAGGGCTACGGCGATTGGGTCAACGTGGTGCTCACCGAGAACGCCAGCCAGCGAGTAGCCGCCAACCGGGGTTACGAACGCACCACGGGAGACGTGGTGGTCTTCCTGGACTCTGACGACGTGCTCCCTGCGGACCTGGCTGAGAGGCTCGCCGAGGTGTGGTCGCCGAGCGTGAGCAAGGCTCAGTTCAGGATGCAGCGCATCGATGAGAGTGGTGTCCCGTTCGGCGAGCCGTTCCCGGAGTTCGACCCGGTCCCGACGTCTTCGGAGATCCGGCGGTGGGTGGAGGTGACGAGCGCCTACCCCACGCCGCCGGGTTCAGGGAACGCGTACGCGAGGTGGTTCCTGGACGAGATCTTCCCGATCGGTCCGGAGCTTGGGGCCGCCTCCGACTCGGCGTGCCTGGCTGCCGCGCCGTTCTTCGGCGACGTGATCACACTTCCCGAGGTCATAGTCGGCTACCGGCGCCACGGGGCGAACGACAGCCACCTGATGGCGGATGGTCGGCGCTTTGCCCGCGAGGTCGTCCGGGCGCGCATGCGCTGGCGTTTTGCGCAGGAGGCCTACCTGCGCCGCAAGGTCTCCGCGAAGGACGAGGCACCCCTCTACCGGAGCCGCGAGCTCCTGCAGTTGCGCGTCGCGGCCAAGCGGGTCGCCCCGGACGAGCCAGGGTTGCCGGCAGACGGACGTGTCCGGATGTTGTGCGACGCGATGCTCGCACCCTTCCGGCCGGGGCCCGAGAGCGTGACCAGACGGCTGGCGATCTCGAGCTGGTGCGTCGCGGTGTTGGTCGCTCCCGAACGTTTGGCGCGTAAGCTGCTGGCCGTTCGATACGGTCGCTCCTCGTGAGGCCGCGGGTCGGCCGAGGGGGATCCACGTGACGTCGCTGACCTTGGTGACGCTCCTGGTCATGGCCTACGGCGTCGTCAACAGGGGCGGATACGGGCGGGCGCTGGCTCTCGGCGGCGCGACCGCGGCGGGCGCTGCCGTCGCCCTCGGCGGCGTCGCCATGCCGACCTTCTACGTCACGGCGCTCGGTGCGGCCGGCGCGCTCGTGCTGGCGCTGCTGGGTATCGGCGGTCTTCGCCAGTCACGGCGCGAGCCACTGCCGCCCGGCGTTCCTCTTCTCGTGCTGATGCTCGCCTGGTCCGCTGTGGTCACGTTGCTCGCACCGGTCTTCTTCTCCCGCATGTTCGTCAGTACGGCGAAAGGTCGTGCCCAGCTCCTTGCGGGTTACGTCACTCCGTCGAACGTCGCACAGATCCTTTATCTTGCGCTGGGAATCTGTGTCGTTGTCTTCCTTGCGCGGTCTCCGTACTCCCGCCCGGAGCTGATCGGTCTGCTGGTATTCACCACGACGATCCTGTCCTTCTGGCGCTACCTGCACGGCGAGGTCGGCGTGCCCTTCCCCGAGGGGTTGTTCGACAACTCACCGACCTTGGCGTTCATCGAGACCGCGCCAGGCGGGGAGGAGCGTTTTCGCGGGATCTTGTCCGAACCGTCCTCGTTGGCTGCGTCCTGCCTGATCACCATCGCCTACGGGCTCTCTCGTGCCCCCCGCGTCCAGGGCTGGCGACGCGCCGGGGTCCTCGCCGTCGTTGCCGCGGCCGCGTACATGGGCTCGATCTCGACATCGACCACGTTCGTCGTCGCCGCGGCGGTCGTTGCCGCCCTCGCCGTCTCGAGCCTCCTCGGCAGTCTGCTGTTCCGACGAGCGCGGGTGACGGTGACGGCAGCGGTCATGGCTTGCGTCGCGCTGATGGCTGCGATCTGGCTCCTTCCGGCAGTCGTCGGCTATGTCTCCGCGACCGTCGGCGACAAGGTCGGTACGGCGTCCTATGACGAGCGGTCGATGGCGAACACGACCGCCTACGATCTCTTCTTCGACACCTACGGATACGGGGTCGGGCTGGGGTCCAACCGAGCGTCGTCGTTCCTGCCCGGTCTTCTGAGCACCGTCGGCTTGGTCGGCACTCTGCTCTTCGCGGCGGCCGTAGCCATGTTGATCAGCAAGACGGCCTCGGTCCCCGCATACCGCCCGGTCCTCTGGGCGCTGGTCACGATGCTCGTCCTGAAGCTGGTTGCCGGCCCGGACCTGTCGGACCCGAGTGGGGTCATCTGGATGTCCCTCGGTCTGCTCTCGCACGCGGCGGTGCGCGCGACACCGCGGCAGAAGGACCTGGCCTACCGACCACCGGATGTGGACTTCCTTCCCAGCGTGGCGCCCGCCAGGCAGGGCGCATGGTGATCGAGATTCTCGCGTGACGCACGATCAGCGGCAGGATTCCCCCGACGAGCCGGACCGAGCGGTACGCAGGCGGACGTCGAGGAATGGTCGAAGATGGGTTGTCGCGCTTCTCGTCGTGGTCGCGCTCGCCGCGACGATGATGATCGTCTGGCGGACTCACAGCGGAGCCCTCGAAAGCACGATCGGTTCGGCGCGTGTCACGGCCAGCTCGGCGGCGCCCGGGACTTCCCCGGGGGACGCGATCGCTCAGAGCGGATCGGGTTGGCGATCCGCTGGCGAGACTGCCGGCGCCTGGCTGGACCTCGCGTGGCCCACGCCGCACACAGTGCACCGGGTCATCATCACGCGCAATCCGCTCGTTGAGCCGGGGTTGAATGAGGGGTATCTGGCTTTCGGCGACGGCTCTTACCAAGAAGTCCGGCTGTCCTCCACTTCCCCGACGACAGAAGTCGCGATCACGCCTCGCTCGATCGACCGTCTCCGCTTCACTGCGACGGCCACGAGCGCCGGGGCCCGCGACGTGACGATCGCCCGACTGGAGGTGATCGACACCGCCAGCACGCGGGACGTGGCCGCCGGTGCTCGCACGGATGGGAACATCGCCCCTGACGCCGTGGTGACTTCTGAGCCCGCCTCCAGCCCGGGTGATGACAGAGCTCTTGTCGACGGCCCGGGCAGGCCGGGTCCGATCGGACTCGGCGCGGATTGGACCGACACTTCAGCGGCGGCCGGCACAGCAGTAGTCCTGCGATGGAGCAGTCCCAGAGATGTCTCCAGCGTCGAGGTTGCAGGTAGCACCGGAGCCGGCGCTTCGATCCGATCGGCCCGGCTCACGTTCGACGACGGCTCGAGCGTTCCGATGGGCGAGGTGCTCCGCGACCCGGACCGCCCGACGGCGGTCGCCTTCATGCCGAGGACGACGTCCACCCTACGGTTCACGATCGACAGCATCGAAGGCTCCGGTGCGTTGTCCCTCGCAGAGGTGCGGGTCCATCAGCGGGATGCGGCGCCTTCGCGCATCGCTGCACCGACCTCAGCGCCATCCCCGACGGCGGAGCTTCCGCCAGCGAGCTGTGCCGGTCAGCCGGCTGTGGACGTGGCGCTGATAATCACTTGCCCGCAGGCGGACGCCGTCACCGGTGACCACCTGGACCTGCGAGCCGCAGCGGGCGCGGGCTATGTACAGGTCAATGCCCAGGTCTGGCCGGCCGACCCGGTAGCCCCGTCCACGGTCAGGGTCGCGGCGCCCGTGTCGGCGACCGGATCGGCAGTGCTCCCGATCGACCTCGCCGCCGTGCCGCCGGGGCCGGCGACCGTGGCGGTAGAGGCGACGGGGACCAACGTCCCGACAGCTAGCGCCTATGTCCAGATCTATCGACCCGGGCGGCCAGTCGGGCTCTCCACGCCGTCCGAGCCACAAGCATCAGGACGAACCTTGGTCTATACCGAGGAGTTCGATCGGCCTGTCTCGCTCTCGCGTACCGGTCTCGGAGCTGATTACGCCACCGCGAAGCCCACGTCGGACGGTGCTGAGGACTTCGGAGACGCCATCTTTCCGGACCCGAACGCCGGGCTCGGCAACGTGGGCGTTCTCGACGGTCTGCTGCATATCGGGGTCGAGCCGCTGCCGCTCGGCTATGCGGACCCTGTTGGAGGGGGACGCACCTCCATCGGGGGCCTCGTCGCTTCGGCGCGGCCTGGCGGTTCCGGGTTCTCAGCTCAGTACGGCTACTTCGAAACACGGATGTTCGCCCCTGCGTCTCCGGGGACGTGGCCCGCTTTCTGGCTCCTGCCGAACGACAACCTCGTCGAGCCGACCTCTTCTGTGGCCGAAATCGACGCGGTCGAACTCTATGGTCACGAACCCACAGGAGCATGCCACTCCACACACCAGTTTCGGGGCGGAAGTGACGGTGGCACCGCGCACTGCGACGAGCGGTTTCTTACCGCACGCGACGCCATGGCCTGGCACACCTATGGAGTCTCGGTACTCCCGAACGAGATCACCTTCTATATCGATGGACGCGTCGTAGCTACAGCCCCGCAGGTCGACGGTGGGTCGGCGCCGATGTTCTTCCTGGTCGACCTCGCCCTCGGTGGGGGGTGGCCGATCGACCTTCGCGCAGTTCAGGGGAGAGCCGGCCTGTACGTGGACTACGTCCGCGTCTACGTCTGAGAGAACGCCCATGCTGTGGCTCGAAACAGGCTGCGGGTAGCTGGTGTCGAATCTGGTCACGATCCCGCCGCTGCCATGTGGCGTCCGAACATGAAAAGTTCCGCCCACGCCCCCGGGGGGCGATATGAGGCTTTTCAAGTCCACCTGATCGGTTCAGGCCTGACACTCGTGGTGTTCGCAGTTCGAGTGGGACGAGGGTGCCTGGTTGCATCCCGATCACCGGTGCTGCGTTGCAGAGTCGACCTCGTCGTGTTCCAGAATATCGTCGACGCTAGATGACGTGGTGTTACGGCTGAGCTGCGGGCGGCAGAAGACCGCTCGTCACGACTACTCGGGGTAGCCGGCCTGGGACAGCATCGACTTCGCCAGACCGCGCTGACCCGGACGAGCGATGAAGGCGAGCGCCAGCTCCCGAGCAGACATCGGTAACGGGCGCTCGGCAACGGACGGTCGATACGCTCCGCGTTTCATGGCCTCCCCCCAGCGCTTGAGCCGTCCGGCCCGGGTGTCCTCCTCGGCGATAGCCAGCCGGGCCCGATACGCCTCGTCGAGCTCGCGCCACCGGTCGAGCAACCGGTCGAGGTCGCTACGATCAGCATTTCCTTGCTTCGCGACCTGCTCCTCGAGAATCTCGATGAACCGCCGGGCCGCAGATAGGTGTTTCGCCAGGTTGTAAGCAAAGCGATTCCGCGCCGCCGAGTACGCGGCACCAGCCGATCGCCCAGAACGCATCCACCCTGATTCGTTGGTGTCGTGCTGACGGTACCGCGCCAGTTCGTCAGGGAGAACGACGACGATGCCCCTCGTGGTCGCTAGGAACGTGATCCACCTGTCATGCGCGAGTCGCCGACGCGGGTCGATGACGTCGAAGGGTCTGAGCGCGGATGGACTTACATCGAGCAGGTCGCGCCGGAACGTGCAGGCGAAACCAAAGAAGAAGTGCCAAGGGAACAGATCGTCAGGAAGGAGGATGCCGTGGTGCGCGAACTGGAAGCGCTCCTCGCGGTCGCTCCCCTCGGTGAACGACAACGCCTGGTGCGCGACCAGTGCGGCCCCAGTGCGGTCGAACGCTGCGCCGACTCGCTCCAGCTTCTCGGGTAGCCAGACATCGTCCTGGTCGCAGAAGGCGACGTAGTCGCCTCGACAGCGAGCGGCAGCTTCCAGGAAATTGTCGGCAAAGTGCAGGCGCTGGGGGTTCTCGTGGAAATATACCGGGAAAGGCGCGGTCTGCCCGAAGTCCTCGACCACGGCACGTGTGGAGTCTGAAGATTGATCGTCACATACCACCAACTCGTCTGGCAGTAGAGTCTGTTGCGCGATACTTTCGAGTTGCTCGGGGAGATACCGCTCGCCGTTGTAGGTGGCCATTGCCACCGAGATTCCCACGTTCTTCCCTCCGAGGCGCACTGCGTTCCCGTGCTGGCGACCGAGACTCCTGGGACGATACGGGAAGCTGACCGATGCTCTCGCTGCGGGGGACTGGTTGACCCGTACGAAGCGGCAGTCGCTCCATCATCGTCTCCGCGACTCGTGTCGTGGAGTCACACGGCCAGCCGTGTCGCCGCTTTCGTGGTGGCGGTGGTAATTGACCACGAGGCCCTGGACTGGCGGCGTGCAGACCACGAGCGTGGAGCGGAAGGACGTCTCGCGCTTTCCGGCCTCAGTCCGGTGGGGAGGTCGGCGATGGTGACTGGGGTCAGCGGGACGGACGGCGTTCGACTCTCGATCTCGCCTGCGATGCCACGAGCACAGGTATTGATCGACACGACCTCGGCGAGCCGATCAGTGGATCGGCGCGGCCGCAGGCGATCGGCATGCAGCCACAGGGGCGTTCGGTCGCTGTCTGCGGCGCGACCTGTCGTCAGGAATCGCAACCAGTTCGGCAGCCATCTGCGAGGTGAGGAGATCACAACGGCCGAGTGAGACGAGCCACGTCACGTTGCTCTCTTGTTGGTGGCTAGCTCAGGAGCACCACCGGTCGGGGACCACGTCGTGGGCAGGGCAACAAAGGGACGCTGAACATGCACTTGTACGCAGACCGGTGACAGCAAGCTACCAATCGAGCAACTCCCCCCTTCGGACGACCCACCCAGAGACTCGTACCGAGGACGGTGAGACAACCATGGAAGGTGGATGGCACGCGGAGGTTGTCTGGCTGTTCGGCCGCAAGGCTGGTCGGGCGCGGAATACGGGCATGAACCCCCATCGCCTCAACGGTGCATACCGTCGGCGCGGCGGGCGATGTCCATGACGTAGTCGCCGTAGCCGGAGCTGGCCTGGCGCCGGCCGAGGGCGTAGGCCTGGTCGGGGGTGATCCAGCCCTTGACGAGGGCGATCTCCTCGAGGCAGGCGAAGCGCACGCCTTGGCGGTGCTCGAGGACCTGCACGTACTGGCTGGCCTCGATCAGTGATTCGTGGGTGCCGGTGTCGAGCCAGGCGAACCCGCGCCCGAGGTCGATCAGGCGGGCGTCGCCGCGCTCGACGTAGGCGCGGTTGACGTCGGTGATCTCGAGCTCGCCGCGCACCGAGGGGGTCAGGGTGCGGGCGATGTCGAGGACGTCGTTGTCGTAGAAGTAGAGCCCGGTGATGGCCCGGTTGCTGCGGGGCCGCGCGGGTTTCTCCTCGATGGACAGCAGCAGCCCGTTCTGGTCGGCCTCGCCGACGCCGTAGCGGCCGGGGTCGCGCACGGGGTAGCCGAACAGCACGCAGCCCTTGTCCGCGTGCAGGGTCGCGGCGGCGTCGCCGAGGATCCGGGCGAAGCCCTGGCCGTGGAAGATGTTGTCGCCCAGCACCAGGGCGGCGCTGTCGTCACCGACGTGCCCGGCGCCGATGAGGAACGCCTCGGCCAGCCCGTTGGGGGCGGGCTGCTCGGCGTAGGAGAACGACACCCCCAGCTCGGCGCCGTCGCCGAACAACCGGCGGAACGCGGGCAGGTCGACCGGGGTGGAGATCACCAGGATCTCCCGGATCCCGGCCAGCATCAGCACCGAGATCGGGTAGTAGATCATCGGCTTGTCGTAGACCGGCAGCAGCTGCTTGGACACCGCCCGGGTCACCGGGTGCAGCCGGCTGCCGCTCCCGCCGGCCAGCACGATGCCCTTCACCCGGTCCCCCAGTTCGCGCCCCAGTCCGCGTCGGCCCCCTCGACCACGGGGGAGCGGCCGATCAGCGGGCGCCACCACGCCTCGTTCCCGCGGTACCAGTCGACGGTCGCGGCGATGCCCTCGTCCCACCCGACCCGCGGCGCCCACCCGAGCTCGCCGCGCAGCTTGGTGGTGTCGAGCAGGTAGCGCCGGTCGTGGCTGGGCCGGTCCGGCACGATCGTCTTCAGTTCCGGTCCCAGCCCCAGCGCACCGAGGACGCTGTCGGCGATGCCCTCGATGTCGACCTCGTGCCCGGAGCCGACGTTGTAGGTCTCCCCGACCCGCCCGTGGGTCAGCACCGCGTCGATGGCGCGGGCGTGGTCGTCGACGTGCAGCCACTCGCGGCGGTTCTTCGTCGACGCGTAGAGCGGCAGCGGCTCGCCGGCCAGCGCGCGGGTGGTGAACAGCGGCACGACCTTCTCGGGGAACTGGAAAGGCCCGTAGTTGTTGGCGCAGTTGGTGATCGTCACCGGCACGTCGTAGGTCAGCCCGTAGGAGCGCACCACGTGATCCCCGCCGGCCTTGGCCGCGTTGTACGGCGTGCGCGGCCGGTACGGAGACTCCTCGGTGAACGCCTCCTCCACATCGAGGGGCAGATCGCCGTACACCTCGCAGGTCGAGATGTGGTGGAACCGGGCGACACCCACCCGCCGCACCGCCTCCAGCAACTGCTGGGTGCCCATCACGTTGGTCGCGAAGAAGTCCCCCGGGCGCAGGATCGCCAGGCTGTTGTGCGACTCGGCGGCGAAGTTCACCACCACGTCCACCCCGCGGCTGCGCAGCAGGTGGGCCACCAGCTCGGTGTTGGCGATCGACCCGTGCACGAACTCCACGCCCGGCAGACCCTCGACGTTGCCCCGCACCCCGGCGTAGGTCAGCGCGTCCAGCGCCACCACCCGGTCACCCGGGTGCTCGCGCCGCCAGTACCGCACGAAGTTCGACCCGATGAACCCCGCGGCACCGGTCACCAACAGCGAAGTCATCCGCCCCCCTGGTCTCGACGCTTCGAAGCGATCGTGCCGGAGGTACGCTCTGTAACCTAAGTTAGACGTTGAGTAGTTGCGCAGGCGTCCTTCGGGCGGAGCACATGGGGGTCCGAGTGCCTCCTACTCTCCGAGGTGTGCAGGCACGAGAGCTTCAAGTGCCCGGAGCGTGGTTGTTCACTCCGCCGATCTTCGCGGACTCTCGTGGCGCCTTCACGGCGCCATTCCAAGCGGACGCGTTCCGGGAAGCAGTCGGACATCCCTTCAAACTTGCTCAGGCGAACACCAGCTTCTCCCGGCGTGGCGTGCTGCGCGGCATCCACTACGCCGACGTCCCGCCCGGGCAGGCCAAGTACGTCCAGTGCGTGTCGGGGTCGCTGCTCGACGTCATCGTCGACATCCGGGTTGGGTCGAAGACTTTCGGTCAGTGGGACGCCGTCGTCCTCGACCCCAAGACGATGTCCGCGACATACCTCTCGGAGGGCCTTGGGCACGCATTCCTGGCCCTCGAGGACGACACTGTAGCGAGCTATCTGTGCTCGACGCCGTACAACCCTGGTGCTGAGCACGGCGTGAGCCCGCTCGACCCAGCTCTCGGACTGCCATGGGGCCAGTACGTCGCGAGTTCGGACCTTGTTCTGTCGGAAAAGGACCGCGCCGCCCCGACGCTCACGGAAGCAAGCGAGGTCGGCGCCCTTCCGACCATCGACGCCTGTCGAGCCAGGATCAGCGATCTTCGAGCCTGACGTATGTCAGGCTATAGAGCATCAGTGTCCTTCGGATGGCGGCTGGGCTGGTGTCGCCAGCACCTTCACGATCAATGCCGTGATCGACTCGAAGGTGAAGCTCCGGCGGACGGTGAATCAGGCTCGGTGGTGGGCGGTCGTAGCCTTCGTCGGGGCCATCGCGCTCGCGTCGCTGGCGCTCGCGATCTTCGGGTCACTGGCTACAGACGCGGTAGTGGCGAACGATGTCGTCAAGGCGGCGATCCAGGTGCTGGGCGTAGCCGTCGTGGGTGGAGTGGTCGCCTTCGCTGTGTCGGCGCTCCAGCGAGAGAGGGTTGAGCGCTACGAGGAGCTGCGACGAGACGCGGATCGATTTATTGAGGACCGGCGCCGGGAGGATGACTTCCTCCTTCGCGTTCACGACGACACGATCTCCAGCTACAACGAGGTCAAGAAGACACGACGCATGTGCACCGGGGCGCCCAGGGGCGTTGAGGGGCGCACAGTCGTCCCATTCGTGGTGTACGAAGCGAGCATCTCCGAGATCAACGAGCAGCAGCTCATTTTCGAGAGGATGGCGCGGCAGGTGCCGCTCATGGGCTCGGTCGATCTCTACAACCGCACCGACTCGCAGGGCGCACGCAGGACCATTTCCGTGTGGCGGAAGTCTACCTTAACCGTGTTCTCCAGGAGTACCAGCGCGGACGCGGGGAGGTCAGAGCCGGGGACGACCTCAATGTGCATCCGGAGCTCCCGCAGTACGCCCTGTTCCTCTTCGACGTCCAGCGATTCAAGGAGCGCTTCAGCGCGCCGATCGGAGCCATCACCTCGGTACTCGAGGCGCGCATCAGCCGACCTGTCGAGCTGCCCCGGGAGCCGCGCCGCAGACATCGTGACCCTCGACTAACGATTGGTCCGCGCCGCCCGCTTGAGTCGAGCCGATGCCGCCCTGGGCCGCGGTAGCTTTCAAGGCCGCCTAACGCGAACGACCGGTGAGCGCCTGGACTCCGTGGGAGTGTATTCGGGGTGATCGTCGGAAACTCTCGACGCGCTCGGGCTCGCGTTGCCGGCGGGGTGCTCGTCCTGCTGGCGGTGACGCTCGCGGCGTGCACGCCGAGTCAGCCCACCCTGCCGCCGACGCCTACCCGCCCGACGGTCGTCGGGCAGCCGGCGCCGGCCGAGGTGCGAGACCTGGGCCCGTACCTCAAGTTCCCCTGCAACCTCGTGGCGCCGGGGGCCGTCGGCGAGTTCCGTCTGAAGGAGATCGCCGCGACACCGCCGGACCCGCAGGTGCCCGGGGAGGAAGGGGACTGTGTCGCCCAGATGTCGCGGGACGACCCGGGCGAGACCGAGGACGACGTGGTCATCACACCGTTCGACCGCGACATCGTCGCGGAGGAGGAGGATCGTGTCGCCGGGCTGACCCCGGTGCCGCCGGTGGCGGGGCTGCCGGCCGGGCTGCGCA
This sequence comes from Actinomycetospora rhizophila, assembly GCF_042657905.1. Lineage (NCBI taxonomy): Bacteria > Bacillati > Actinomycetota > Actinomycetes > Pseudonocardiales > Pseudonocardiaceae > Actinomycetospora > Actinomycetospora rhizophila. Next base: position 146,632 of record NZ_JBHSKG010000019.1, read on the forward strand.
AGAACCCTGGGCCCGACGAGTGCTCGGTCTACGTGCGCACCGCGCAGGACCAGGGTCTACGGGCGTCGCTCACCCGCTACGAGCCCGACCGGCCCGGGGCGGCGTCGTCCTGCGACACGGTGGTGCGCCTGGCGGGCGCGGTCCTCGGGTTCGTGCCGCGCACCAGGCAGTAGCTCAGCCGAGCGCGCTGCGGATGCGGCTGACGCCCGGCTCCTGCGCCGGCAGCTGGCTCGCCTCCTGGACCTCGGGAGCGAAGTCCGCGGCAGGGCGGGCGGGGGAGGCGAAGTCGTCGTAGCGGAAGTTCGGGTTCGCGACGTCGGTGGAGGGCGGTAGCGGGTCGCGGAGCAGGCCGGTCTGGGTCGCGTCGTAGCGCGCGAAGGTCTGCTGGCTCTGGCCCTGCACGTCGACGAACTCGGCGTTCATCCGCGCCAGCAGGCCGGCGCGTTCCTGGCGCACACGGTCGACGACGACCTCGGGGGAGGTGGCGGTGAGGTCGATCGTGGCGAGGGTGGCGGTGGCGCCGACGGCGATGATCCCGACCCCGAGCGCGGCCCCGAGCGCGCTGGAGGAGGCGAGGGCGGCGAGCGTCGACTGGGCGATCCCGCTGGTCAGGGCGATGTCGGCGCGCATCTGGCCGACCTGCTCGGCGTCGACGAGGGCGCGGCAGGCCACGGCGCCGCCGTGCAGGATGGCGACGAGGTCGCGGCGTGCGAGTCCGGCGATCTTGTAGGACGCGAGGAGGTAGCCGCCGAGCAGGGTCATCGCCCGGGCCTGCTCGACGGCGAAGTGCTCGACGCGGTCGAGCTGCGTGCGGAAGGCGTCGGCGCCCGCGCCCTGCCAGGAACCGAGCCGGCGGACCGCGGCGGTGTGGCTCTCGAAGAACGACCCGGAGCGCGGGGAGCCCTCGTCGAGGAACTGCAGGGCCTCGACGATGCCGGTCGCGACCTGGTGGAAGCCCTCGGGACGCAGCTCGAGCACCGGGGTGAGGGAGTCGAGCATCTCCTGGCGGACCTCGTCGACGTCGGGCATGGACATGCCCTGCACGAGCTCGATCGCGCCGGCGAAGGGCAGCGAGTACACCCGCTGGATCACGAACCCGTAGGCGTCGGCGAACGCGTGGGCGGCGCCGATCACCTCGTCGTCACCCGGGACGTCACCGGCCATAGGAGGCGCCGGTCTGCTGGTCGGCCCGCTGGTAGAGCGCGTGGATGTCGAGCAGCGCCTGCCGCGTCTCGACGGTGGCACCGCGCCCGCGCTGCTGCCGGTCGAGCAGCCGGCCGTTGAGGCCCTGGACGGCCAGCAGGAGGTCGCGCGCCGCGGCGGTGCCGGGCGCCTCGACCATCGGGACGGGGTCGATCGGCCACGCGGCCAGCGCCTGGTCGAGCGCGGTGATCATCTGCTGCATCGACTGGTCGGCGCAGCGCTGGAGATCGGCCATGTCGACCTCGAACCCCTGCCCCGCCCCCGGTCCGGTCATGGCTCGCACGGTGGCACACCGACTGTCCGTCGCGGGGCCGAATGAGCATTCCGGCCACCCCGTCGAGGTCGTCATCGCGCGCCCGGCGCGGTCGCCCCCGACGGGCACACGGTGGCGGCGCGGACCTCGACCGCGCCGACCGACCCGTCGGCCTCGCGGTGCACGACGACACGGCCGGCGACGGCACGGGGTTCGTCGTGGCAGCTCGCGTCCCCGATCTTCACCGCGACGGGGACCGGAGCCGGGCTCGGCTCCGTCTCCGGGGCCGCCGCGAGCACGCTCCCGGCGACGATCCCGAGCGCAGCGAGCGTGGTGGCGGCGCCCAGCAGCACCTCGCGGGTGAGGGAGCCGCGCGCGCCGGCCATCACGGTTCGCCAGCCGCCGTGGTGACGCGGGGCGGCGATGGCCTCGGTCCGGGCCGCGTGGGATCCCGGTGCGGACCGGACGGGACCGCTGACGCGGCCCGGCACGAAGGGGTCGGCGGTGTGCAGCGAGCCGGCCCGGGCGTGCTCCATGACGTGGTCCCCTTCCGCCCGCTCCCGGGCGTTCCTGCGGAGACCTGATCGGCCTCCGTCCGGGGCGGAACGCTAGGCAGCGGGACGACGGCGACCCATCCCCGAGCGTGGGGGTGGTTGCGTCCGACCCGTCGCTCTCCCGCAGGGCTGACCTGCAGTTCCCGTCGTCGGCAACCCCCGGGCTCGGGGGTCGTCCCGGCTCCCGGTCGGTGACCACGATCCGTCGCGCCGCACCACTCCCACCGCGAAGGCAGGTCACCATGCCCGAGATCACCAGCACGACGCTCGCCCGAGGGATCGTCGCCGCCGTCACCGCCGCGCTGATCGTCGGCGGCACCGTCGGCGCAGGCACGGCCACGGCCGACGACACCGAGAACAGGAGCTATCCCGGCTGCCCGCTGCTGCTCGAGGGGCAGAGGCACAGCTGCGTGGAGCGGCTGGAGCGCGACCTCGTCGCCGTGAATCCCGCCTACGAGCTGACGCCGGACGAGTTCTTCGGGGCGGACACCCGCGTCGCCGTGCTCGACTTCCAGGGACAGCGGCGGCTGCCCGCGGACGGCAACGTCGGGGGCCTGACGGCGGACGCCCTCGCGCGGGAGGCCGAGCCCCCGGCACCGTCGGAACAGTGCCGGGAGGGTGACCGGGGTCAGGCGTCCGAGCTCGCCGACCGCGGCTTCACCACGGTCCAGGAGCAGACGCTGCGGGGCGGCGCCTACGAGGGACTCACGGTGTCGATCCGGGCGTCGGACACCGTCCCCGGGTGCGCCTGGGGGCTGATCTCCGCGCAGGACGACCCGCTGAGCCTCGAGGTCCACCAGGTGTGGGTGGACCGGTCGCTCGACGGGGGCGTCACCTGGGAGAAGCAGCCGGAGCGGACCGCGGGACTGTTCTCCGGCGTGACCCACACCGGCGTCTACGACGCCACCGCGCCCGCGTCGATCCGAGTCTGCGGGGTCAGCTACCACCAGCCTCTGTCCGCGCCGTCGCAGGAGGCGCAGTACGAGGTCCCGGACCAGAGCCCGTATGTCTGCACCGACTGGTGGACCCAACGCTGAAGTACTCCCCGTGACGACGGGGCTGGACGGTCGTGTCGATGCTCCGTTCGACTGAAGCCGGTCGGAGCATCGACATGACTCCTCGTTACGGCTAACGCCGCCACCGGTGTGGGCGATGCCTCCCGCGGAGACCAGGATCGACGCCGCGGGGGGCGCACCACATGGAGAACGAGCCGTTCGGCGAGTACGTCCTGCAGGAGCTGCTGGGACGCGGCGGCATGGGCGAGGTGTTCCGCGCCTACGACACGAAGCGCAAGCGCACCGTGGCGCTCAAGCGGCTCCCGGCCGCGCTGGCCCGGGACGAGACGTTCCGCAAGAGGTTCCGTACGGAGTCCGAGGTCGCGGCGCGCTTGAACGACCCGCACGTCCTCCCGATCCACAACTTCGGCGAGATCGACGGACGGCTCTTCATCGACATGCGCCTGGTGGCGGGCTCAGACCTCGCCGCCCTGCTGACCCGCCGCGGGCCCCTCGAGCCGTCGGTGGCGGTCGACGTGCTCACGCAGATCGCGAGTGCTCTCGACGCCGCGCACCGCGACGAGCTGGTCCACCGGGACGTGAAGCCGTCGAACGTGCTCCTCGTCCTCGACGACGACGAGTCCGAGATCGGCTTCGCCTACCTGACCGACTTCGGCGTGGCCCAGGTCGGCGGGGAGGACACCTCGCTGAGCACCACGAACGCGGTGGCCGGCACCCTCGACTACATCGCGCCCGAGCGCTTCACCAGCCGGCGGGCGGGTCACCGCGCCGACATCTACTCCCTCGGCTGCGTCCTGTACGAGATGCTCTCCGGCGACCGGCCGTTCCCGGTGCAGAGCCTCCCCGAGGCCCTGCACGCGCACATCTATCTCGAGCCGCCGAAGCCGTCCGAGGCCGTGGGCGGCGTGCCCGCCGGTCTGGACGCCGTCGTCGCCCGCGCCATGGCGAAGTCGCCCGACGACCGCTACCCGACCTGCGCGGCGATGGCGGCCGACGCCCGCGCCGCGCTCGCCGGGCGGCAGGTCGAGGACGGTGTCGGTCCGGCGGTGCTCCCGGAGGCTCTGATCCCGACGGCCTACCCGGCGCCGGTCGCCGTGGACGCCGCGCCCTCGACGCTGCCGCCCGCGGCGGGGGCCGAGGACGACGGGGAGCGCGAGCCGGAGGCTGCCGAGCCGGCGCCCGCTGCTGCCGCGGACCCCGCGCCGTCGCCCTCCGCGCCGACCGCCCTCCCGCCCACGGCCCCCGTCACGCCCGCGGCCGCCCCGGCGCCGGGGGCCGCCGCGCGCCCGCGCCGC
>NZ_JBHSKG010000020.1:0-130751 GCF_042657905.1 Actinomycetospora rhizophila
CTCGCCACCCCGACGTCCTTGCCGCCCAACGCCGCGAACGCGCCCGCGTCCGCAGCGAACGCCAACAACGCTGGGGGCGTCCCCGAGCCGCCTGAACTCGGTGAACGTTCATGGTCAACGCACTAGCAACTAGACTTGCTCCCGCGGCCCCAGCAGGTTGCCGACCCGGCCTACTCGGTGACTCGGGCCGGCAGCTTGCCGGGTCGCGAGGGCGGTGACTCGATCATAGAGCTGTCAAGGGTCATGGCCAAGAATGAGGACCACGATCAGCCACCGGCCGGCGACCGCCCGGGAACACGGGGGAACGTGCTGCTGACATAGTTTGCAAGTCTCCGACACCCCCCGGCACGAACGCGCGGCTTAAGGGCAACGTGGCGGTACCCGGCGGCGGTCGATTGCACGGCCGGGGCAGGCTTCCCACCAGAGTGCTCCTGTCGGCGGACGCATGATCGATAGACTGTGGAGGTCTCGCTGCACCACCCTTCCCGCCATCGTGCTCTTCCGCACTTGGCTCGCCCTCCGTCGCGACGGCCGCCGGCTCCGCCTCTGGGCGGTTGCTCGCGGCTCGTCCTGAGATCGAGTGCCCGGGCACGCTGGGGGCACGGGAGCCTTCAACGGGCCCGGAGGGACCGAGACGGCAGAAGGTCGAAAGGCAGGTCGAGACCAGGACGAGCCGTGACGCCCCTGGTCGCTCCGGCCCCTGAAGACGCTCCGGCTTGCAGGCCGTCCGATGGGGTCGTGCCCTGCCGCGGCCACATGATCAACTCGATGACTGCGAATCTGGTGCGAGTCAGACGCGGCTGTGGACAGCACGAGCAGCATCGCCGTCGCGTAGGTCGGCGTGAGCAGCGACGACAACCGCAGTTGCCGGGGAGCCGCGCTCTCTAATCCATTGGTTGTGGGTTCGAGTCCCACGGGGCTCACTTGAGGAGCAGGTCCGGTGATCAGCCTGTACCCAGCTGCGCGGCTCGCGATGGTCAGCCCCGGCAGCCCTGTCTACCGTTGGGCGCAGCCCGAGCCGGGACCAGCCAGACAACGAGCGCCCCAACCTGCCGGGGAGCCTCAGGGCAACATTCGGTGCGGGAAGATGGGGCCACGACGGCGGAGGAGCGGACGTGGCTGACCGTATCGCGATCCTAGGAGCCGGTGCGGTTGGCGGCATGCTCGGCGTGCTGCTGGCACAGGCCGGCCATGACGTCGAATTGCTGGCCTCTGAACGCACCAGCACAGCAATCAACGTCGAGGGGTTGGCCCTGCGCAGCGCGCGCTACGGCGAGCTTCGTGTTCGGGTTCCAACGCGCCCTTGGCTCACCTCGCCTGTCGATGTCCTCTTCGTCGCGGTCAAGGCGCCGGACCTGCTGGCCGCTCTGACAAGGGTTCCGGCGCCGCTGCTGCACGGTGCTGTCGTCGTTCCGTTGCTCAACGGTGTCGATCACGTTCCGCTCCTGCGCGCATCTCTCCCACAAGCCCCGGTCGTCCCGATGACGGTCGCAGTGGAGGCGACCCGGATCGAGCCGGGCGTGATCGAGCACGTGTCGCCGTTCGCCGACTACGCGATGTCGTCGCAGCACCTGGGGATGGCCGTCGATCCAGGGGTGCTTCTGCGTAGCGCCGGGCTCGACGTCGACTCGTCCGCACCCGATGATGCCGTCCTGCTGTGGCGCAAGCTGTCCTTTCTTGCCCCTCTCGCATTGCTGACGACGCGAGCGCGCGCCGCGCTGGGTCCCGCGCGCGACGCCCGGCCCGACCTGCTGGAGGCTCTGGTCGAGGAGTCCGTTGCGGCCGCGGCGGCGCAGCAGGCCGCGATCGACCCGGCGTCGGTCCGGGAACGGCTGCTCAGCTTGCCGACTGGGATGCAGTCCTCGATGCTCAAGGACGCGCTGGCCGGCGTCACCCTCGAGCTCGAGGCCATCGCCGGCCCCGTCATGCGCGGTGCGCCGAACGGGGCGCCCGTCACTCGCGCAGTCGTCGCCGAGATCGCCGATGCATCCACATCGCGGTCCTGACCCACGCTCGCCGACACGCGATGCGCCGGTGTGTTCGAAGCGGGCCCGATAACCGGCTTCTATGTCGGCGTAGGCCCGGTCGGTGCGAGGGCTGGCACCCTCGCCGCAGTCCCCGGAGCGATATCCGCCTCGTTGAGACTCAGGAGATTGCGGCCGCAGCGCGTCGGCCAACAGGTCCCCCAGCCTGCAGCTCAGTTGAGCAGCAGGTTCAATCTAGGTTTCTCGCGGGGCAGTGGGCGACTCGTTGTCGAATAGGTGGTAAGCCCTTCGGTACGCGGCGCCTTCACGGCACAAATGCGCGCTCCAAAGGATCGCGGCGAGGCCGAGTACTACGTTGACCGCTAGAGCGCTCATCAGAAGTGTCGGGTTTGCCCACGGACTGCTAAGGAGTCGAACGTAGCCAGCAACTGTGAAGCCTAGAGCCAGCAAGCCGAAGACGGCGAGGATTGCCCAGCGGTTGTGCCGATCGACATCTCGCATACCGCTCCGAATGTCCCAGTGTTCCCAGGTCAGCATTACGCCTGCGTCTTGATTCACGCGGCATTCCAACCTATCGAGAAAGAGCCCCGCCCGCATTTGCCGAACTTGCTCACCGAGATAGACGGCAAGAGAGAGAAAGCAAACCACCGGGACGATCAGTATCAGGAGTGACGCCGCTAGGAAGTCGCTAGTGCTCCATAGCGTTGCGGCGGCTGCAACAAGGAGGCCGACTGTGGCCGTGCCGAAGCTGAGGATGGCCACCTGGTTCGCGAGCGCTACTTGAATGTCGCCCCTCACGCCGCTGTACTCCTGCTCGACTAAAGGTGTCAATTCTTTGGTAGTCAGTGGGAACCGAGACCTAGGTGGGGGCAGCCTTGTGGGGCCATCGTCGGAGCGATCTCTGTCGGTGTGCGCCGTGTGGCCATGAGCCCCCCCTACTGATATCTCGCGCTGCTTAAGCCAGTGTCGTGAGACCGTGCGCAGATCGCCACGATATTCACTCGCTCGGCCGAGCATGTCGACACGAGGCCGCGACCGCCTCGTCGACCTCCGCGCCGAACTCTGGCTCGGGTTCCGTCATCTCGCCCTCCTCAAGAGCGGCCAGCGCATCACTGTTTGTCGACCGTGGCAACGGTGTGAAGCGCGCCATCAGCGAGGCGCTCAGCCGCCACGTCAGCGGCCACCGGGACGTGAAAAGACCTCACCATCTGTGATAAGTCTACGTCGAGGCGAGTCGGTAGCTGGACCGCGATCGGTTGCTGCGCACCGACTCGATTCCAGGCGTGCGCCCAATACCCGGCTTGTATGTCGCCTGCTACAACTCGCCACGCTGGGTGCTGCGCAGGTGCGAGCTGGCCGCACGGCGCGGCCGCCCAAGATCAGCAGACCTCGCAGCCATCCGGAGGCAAGGCCGCTCGGGTGAGAAGCGCCGTTTGGTGTGTTGACGTAAACATCTTGGATGCATCTCGAAGGGGCAATGACCGCATGCCCTTTTAGAGGCCTCCGTACCTTACCCTGCAATATTCGTCGTGCATGCAGAGAAAGCGCACGAAGCCCGCCTTACGGCGGTAGCCTTCGATATCCTGTGCGCGCACTGTCGCCTCCAGCGTAGGTACGCGTCGAGCGAAACTAGCCTCGCAGGCGCAGAACGGACACCGCTGGATGGGTGACCCACCAGCTGACGGCAGGTCTGTACAGACCTAGGGCGTGTCTCTCAACTAGGTGAGCGCGGCCGGTCCACGATCATCGGGTGGGTCGTGGACCGGTGCTCTCCGAAGAGATGTGGGCTCAGGTTGAGCCGTTGCTGCCGGCGCAGTACGGCAAGGGCCGTCCATTTCGTGATCACCGGCAGGTGATCGAAGGAGTCGTCTACCACGCGCGCGAACGAAGAACCTGCAAGTTCGCGTCTTGAACAAGTCTACGCAAGGTAATCGAAGCGACGCCGACCGTCAAGTTGATCGCTTTCTCGGAATCCAAGCTTCGGCCATACGGGTGGCCGCCTTTGAAGATTAGGAGCTTGTACGCCAGCTATATGCTAGAACGGCCTTCCGCCACAACGGTTACTGTCGATCGGGGGAAGACATGGGTCATGGCGCACTCAAAGGCGGCCTTAACGCACCGAGGTCGACGTTCTATGACGAAGGCAAGTTCGGACGTCTCTTCCCCGCGTTGCCACCGTTCGCATCCGATACCGCAACCGTACGGGACGCCCTTATGGAGATTGGCGCACCAGAGGGGCCGATGGACCCTCGCGACGACCTTAGCGATCCGGTCCGCTTAGTCACAGAGGCGGAAGAGAGCGTCAACAATCCCGACAACCCGAGGCTCGCGGCGGGCTTTACCTTTCTTGGGCAGTTTCTCGACCACGACATGACGTTCGATCCAACCTCCAGCCTTGCGCGACGGCAGGACCCGGAGTCGATCCGCAACTTCCGGATCCCCGTGCTGGACCTGGACAGTGTCTACGGGAGCGGGCCCGGCAACGCGCCTCATCTCTACGACCAGTTGGTCGACGAGGGGCGCACTACAATGCTCATCGAGGAGATCCCTGCATCGGCTGCCAGGTCCATAGATGGCTCCAGCCGCTACGACCATCCTCGCAACTGGCAGTGCGTCAGTCTGATCGGCGACCCACGCAACGACGAGAACCTGATCGTCTCGCAACTGCACCTCGCGATGTTGCGTTTTCACAACAAGGTAGTGGCCGACGTGCGGGCCGACCTCGGAGCTGGCGCCGATGCCGATGACGTTTTCGCTGAGGCCCAGCGTATCGTGCGATGGCACTATCAATGGATAGTTCTTCACGAGTTCCTCCCCGCGACCGTCGGGACAGCAGTCGTCGAGGATGTACTGAACAATGGCCGCAGATACTATCGGTGGCGTAATAGCCCGTACATTCCTGTTGAGTTTGCCGTGGCCGCTTACCGCTTTGGCCACTCCCAAGTCAGGCCGAGCTACCGCGCCAACTTCGGGACCGACGCTACAGACCCTGCCAAGCAGTTTTTCCCGTTGATTTTCAAGCCAGGGCCTCATCCGGACCCGGCAGACCCCGATGACCTTCGCGGCGGAGTTCGAGCGGCACGCCGTTTCATTGATTGGCAAACGTTCTTCGATTTTGGAGACGGCCGAAGCCGAAGGAACAAAAAGATCGATACAAAACTGTCTACGGTGCTCTTCGATCTCCTGGGTCAGCCACAGGGAACACCGACTTCGCTTGCGACTCGCAACCTGCTACGCGGTCTCACTATGGGCGTCCCGTCCGGCCAACGCGTCGCCTCGGCCATGGGGCTGACGCGCCTGGCCACCGCGGACCTCCAGGACATGCAGGAGTACGGGCTGCACCACCGAACACCGCTATGGTTCTACATTCTACGAGAGGCCGATGTTCAAACTAACGGAGAACACCTTGGCGCAGTCGGTGGACGAATCGTCACCGAAGTCCTCGTCGGGCTCATGGAAGGCGACAACCACTCCTATCTGCGCCAAGATCCCGACTGGACCCCAACATACGGCACCAACGACGACTTCCGTATCACCGACCTTCTTAGCGCAGCAGGCGTCGTCGCAGAGATCCCATAGTGGCGACCACCTGAAAAGCGGGCCGCGGGTCGAGTCAGATGCCCAGCCTGCAATTCTGTTGATGGGTTGGCGCGTAGCTTTGCTGGTGAACGTTCCTGCGCAACGACGTGCCGACTGACGAGCGATGCGGCGGCCAGGGTCTCGCGAAACGCTTCGACGGCACCGCCGCCGATGCTGCTCTGGCTTCGTGCTGGGCGCGCCGACGGGTGTCGCGATCGCCCGCGCGCGGACCTCGAGCACGTGCGGGTCGATCTCGTCCGGCATCAGCCGGAGGGTGAGGTCGAGAGCGTCCGTGGCCTGCGAGTAGACGGTGAGCGGCGCGTCATCCATCCCGCCGACGCTAGAGCAGGGGGCCGACATCACCGGTCGACGTTCTCGGGCCCGAGCAACTCGGACGGCTCGCCGGGCGACGGGGGCAGGCCCGTGAGGTCGGACGCGAACGGCGGCTCGAGCACTCCCGTCGCCGGTCGCGGGCCGCGGTACCGGTTGCAGAACTCACCAACGGGGGAGAGGAAGCGGTGACCTTCCCCCGGTTCCGCGGACACCTACCCTGAGGCGACGGTGGTCGCCGGGAAGGATGTCCTCGTGCCTCCTGCGTACCCGCCGGAGTTCCGGCGCCGTGCTGTGGACCTGTTTCGCGAGCGCGAGAAGCCCGTCGCCCAGCTTGCCGCCGAGCTAGGCATCTCCGAGTCGTGCTTGCGTCGCTGGGCCTCCCAGGACGACGTCGATGCCAGGCTGGCTGTATTGCGCGGTCGTCCTCGACGTGTACTCGCGACGCGTCGTGGGCTGGTCGATCGCTGATCACCTGCGCGCCGAGATCGTCGTCGACGCCCTGGACATGGCCTGCTGGCGACGCAAACCCGCAGGCCAGAGCACCGTGGTGCACGCCGATCACGGCAGCCAGTACACCTCGTGGGCCTTCGGGCAACGCCTGCGCACCGCCGGGCTGCTGGGCTCGATGGGCAGCATCGGGGATTGCTTCGATAACGCCCTGGCCGAGAGCTTCTTCTCCAGCCTGCAGGTCGAACTGCTCGACCGACAGAGCTGGGCCACTCGCCAGCAGCTCGCGAACGCGATCTTCGGATGGATCGAAGCCTGGTACAACCCCCGACGCCGGCACTCCGCGCTGGGCTACCGCAGCCCGGTCGACTACGAGAACCTCCAACCCACCACTACCGCAGCGGCCTGACCCCCAACCGCACCCGTCCGCGGAACCGGGGGACGGTCAACCCGAATTTCGCTCGATCAGCAAAGTGATTGCCTCAGTGGGCGTTCGAGACGCCCGACCGCCGAGACGGATCATCTCCTAAGCCATGAGGCAGCTCGTGACACACGCGCTGGTCCGATTTGTTACCACTCGACCTGTCAACCGTTGTGCAAGTATTGATAGGCGCAGCTACGTTCATTGTGGTGATACTCGTTGCGTTACTTGTCGACGCCCGAGAGTAACGTGTGACCATCACGATTCGTGATCTATGGATCGAGTCGTTGTCAGGACAGTGCGCTGCGCCCCACCCGACCGCGGTCCGGTCGACCCGCGCACACCGACTGGGTTCGCCGTCAGCGGTTCGGTCGCCGCGGGGTGCAGCTGGGCGGACGTGTTGGTTTTAAAGGGCGCGGACGACGTCGTCAGTGGAGCAGCGTCGGGTCGGGGTCGTAGGAACGCTCCCGGTGCGGTTCCTCGGACGCTGAGTCCTCGCCGTCAGCTCAGACCCATCTCGATCGCGACCCGCGCGCCTCAACCGCGCTGGCGTCGACACGAGAATTTTCTCGTGTGGCGTTGGCTGAATCCCCGGCGGCGGCCGGCCTCTTGTGGTCGACCGAGCACGCAGCGGCGTCTGCCGTCCCTCGGTTGGCGGCACCGGTCGCCTCGCCTGGAGACGACGATTGCAGGCGTGAGGCCATTGGTCCAGGGGTTACGCCCTCTGGTGGTGGAGGGAAGGTGTCGCAGTGAACCAGCCTGTCCGTGGTCTTCTTACTAAGGGTCTCGTCCAGGACGCTGCTCAACTGCCATCAGATGGTCACGGAGACGACTACTCGTCGTCAAGCGGAGCGGGCCGACGTAGGCTCTGGCGGTGGGCCTGTGCTCGGCTTGGCCAAGATGATGCGCCTGCGGCGCTGATTGATGTCATAGCCGCCTACAAGCCACCTCGCACCCGCTCGCAGTTCGCCAATGTCAGGAAGGCCTACGCGAAGGACCAGCGCGGTCACATCTTGGACTCGTATATCGCTAAGGATACTGACGCCGCAGTGATACTGCTCGATATCTATGATCGCCGCCTTGGCCGGGGACCACGCAACCGCCTTGAGTACGAAGCCGGCAGGCTGCCGCCGTCTTTTGATAAAGCCATTCGTCGATGCCGCTCAGTCGAGAGGCGAGCGATGCCTCGTCTCGGTCGTCTGTCGCAGCTGGTCGTCGCTCAGGAGATGTTCACTGTCTTGGTCTACCTTCTGCGTATTGCTGACCACTGCCAGCAGGATCTGCAAAGGAGAGATAGCCGCCGCAAGGTGGAGGACGCGGCATGCGAGGCCGAACGTGAGGCGGAACAGATCGAGAAGTACGCGAGGGATGCGGCCGACCAGGAGCTTGTTGCTCGCTATCTGGTGGGGCTTCTGCCAGGCCTGCTGGCCACCGTAGCTTTGGTCGTGCTTACACGATGGCTTCCCGCCAACAGCCTCGTGATCGAGTCTCCTGGTTCATTGGTGCTGCAGTGCTGTCTAGTTGCGGGGGCCCTCGGCTCCGTGGTTAGTGTGCTCGCGCGGATGAGTAGTGACCGGACAACGATATCGGTCAAGGAACGCAGCAAGAAGATGGCTCTGGCCGCCGGCTCATTCAGGCCAATTGTGGGTGCCGTATTCGGGGTTGCGCTCTATCTCGTGTTCGCGGCTGGGCTGCTCCCGGTCCAACCGCTGACCGCGGCTCAGCCAGACGTGGGCGGCAATGTGCTCGCCTTCTACACGATCACCGCCTTCCTTGCGGGGTTCAACGAACGATGGGCCCAAGACACGCTGGTAAAGACCGTGCCGACAAGAGTGTCTGATGGCGATGGAATCGATAGCTACGGCGGATCGGCACCCGATGGCGCAACCACTCAACGGGAGACCAACCGGGGCCGGGGACGGACGTCACTCGAGCGCAGGTCCGCGTTGCCGAACGTCGCTTCGAAAGACGGGATGAGGGGGATCGCGGGCGACGTACGTCGTTGGCTCAGCCACCATTGACGCTAGTGCTACAGCTCATCGTGGTCGCTAACTCCGCGTTCGGAAGGCTTTGCGCCACCGAGTTTGTGTTGATGCACTTGAGGGGTGGCGTCCGCATCCCATCTAGCTCACTAGCGGTCTCTTCCATGAAGGGAGTGCCGGTGAGGGCGTGACCGTCCCGGGAGCTGGGGTCGTATCGCTGCGCTGAGGCGGGCCCCAGGCCGCCGATGAGGAAGGTTCCTACGCCAAGATCACTGAGCTCCCGGGACCCGATGTCGCACTTGGCCGACCATCTGGCCGAGTCTTGTGGATGGGTGCATGCTGCTCAATAATTATGCGAAGAGCGAACGAGGAGGCAGCATGAATGTGGATGATCGCTGCTACAGTGTGCAGCTGCACTTTGCAGAAGCACGATTGGTAGCCTCACTCACAATGATACCCGCTCAGAGCAAAGCTGGCCAGGGTAAAGACGGCCTAGTCGCATTGCTGAAGGAAACGGCTGGGCCGAGAGAGGCGGGTCAAGATCCTTCTATCGCTGTAGGTGCAAGAACCACGGACTTGCCTAATCATCAACTACGTGAGCTAATGTCATTCCTCGTACACGAGGTAGTTCAACCTGATAGGGGCGAGGTCCTAACAGATCTAGGCGGGGTTGTCGAGGCGATAGGTGGAACTTCGACGACATACTTTGCGACGCTCGAACCTGTGCATCAAGAGGTTGTAGACTACCTCTTAACGGCGCCAGTTCTGCCGACTGAGCAGTCGTGGGCTGTAGTGCGCAATATCGCTGCGACGATAATGACGGCTGGGGGCATCGGGGCGGCTGCGCTAGGAATTGTTAGCGATAGCGAGTCGCAGGCTGCGGCCGGGGCCGCTTTCACGGCGGCAGGCACGACTGTAGTGGCGATAAAGAAGGAGCAGCCAATGCAGCTCCCGTTCGTGATGTCGGCGGGTGCCGCCGCTCCGCCGCCGGATGATCACGACAACCTGCAGAGAAAGATTGCTGAGATTCAGATACTACCGTTAACGGATCCGCAGAAAAACCAGCTAATATATCAGATCTCCGAACGTCACTACGTCGGGCCGCAGTAGCTAAGTGGGATGGGGCGACCGCCCGGCCCTCGACTTTCATCATGTCCGTTGGCGCCGACGACGCCGCCTAAGGTCGGCTTCGGTCAGCCGCGGGCACCACCCGCCCAGTAGAGCGACTTTGCCGCCCACGCAGTACGGGAGGCCCTCACCTGCAGGCGGCGCCGGTACGCGAGGTGATACGTCGTGGGGTTCGAGCTGGTCAATGAGGGTGCTCGTCGGTCTCGATCATGTGTTCGACCCGATCGAGTCCAAGATCAGCTTCTTGGCGCCTCGATCGAGGCTGCGACGTCCTCGCCGACCGGCTCGACGACGTACACCTGCTAGAGGCAGGCCACCGTGCTCGTGACCTCGAGCGGCTCGTCTTCGGGGGAGGGGTTGCCGGTTGCGAGTTCCGCTAGAGGCGCATGGTGCGTCGGTAGGCAGCGGTGTCCGTCTGCAGCATCGCGATCTGGCGCCAGCGTTCGACGACCTCTACAACCCCAGCGAGTTCCAACGAGGCACGGGCGCCGTCCAGCGCCGCCTCGTACTCGACGACGAACCACTCGGCGTAGGTGGGGAAGCAACCACGCTTTTACCACCGCGGGAGGAGCACCGCGGGCAAGAGGGTGTGGTCCCGGGTTGGGACGGGCTGCGGCGGTCAAGGCTTGACGGTATCGGCACCCACCGATAGCCCGCGAGAGCCGCCGCGGCGGGGGTCGATGAAGGTGAAGCGCACCGGGTTGAGTGGAGGCTGTGGGGGTGCCCGCGAGAGGTGTACGTCGACACCCGCGCGCACGAGCAGCAGGTGCAGTCCGAGGCTCAACGGCAGCACGACCAGGCCGGTCGCGAGGAATCGCGCGCCACCGGCGACGAGACCCGGACCTCGCTCTGGCAGGCCGCGGGGTCCTCGTCGCACGGCGTCATCATCGCGCCTGGGCCCTCGTGCAGTGGACAGCGAGGCGCGCTCGATCCCGAAGGGCGGCCGACAATCGTCAACGTCTCGGTCACGTGGTCGTCGACGCGGACACAGCCGCCCCTCGGGGTTGCGCCTCCCGTTCCGTTTCCTGCGCAACGAGTGCACCAGCCCTTCCGGCCCTCCCGGTGGTCACCAAGTGCATCAGGGTGTCTCGACGGGAACGGGTCTGGCAATGCGTCTCCGGATTCTGGGACGCTGGACGAGGTGACTTGATGGTGGGCCGCCAGCACACGACGAGCCTCGAGGGGGAGAGATGTCCGATGTCGAGGTCGAGAATCTCCGGAAGGAGTACGGCGAGGTCGCGAGCAACTTCCGTGCCCTCACCGACATCCGGTTCAGGTTGTTGGCGTTCCTGCCGGTCGCGTCGGTGGCCGCGGTCGGACTCATCACGACGCAGCGACAGTCGGGCTACGCTTTCGCCTTTGCGCTCTGCGGCTTCGTCGTCACGCTCGGTCTGATGACGTACAACGCGAGGAACGACCAGCTCTACGACGCTCTTGTCGGCCGAGCGGCGATGATCGAACGACGCCTCGGTCTGGCCGATGGAGCATTCGCCCACCGGCCTCGCCCGTGGTTGAGCTACGTGGGCGGGCTGTGGACGGTGAACCACCGTGGACCGGTCGCGCTCGTCTACGTCGCGTCGGCCGGACTGTGGGCTTTCGCTGCCGCCGACGCCGTCGTGCTGTCGGTCTGGCCCGGACCGGCCGACGACGTGCGGTGGGCCGTGGTGGGTGGCGTCGTCGTCGTGGCAAGCGCCGTGGTCGGGCTCGCGGGCAAGCACAGGAGGGCCGTGCAAGCACGGCTCCGCATCGATGCGGCAGAGGCGGTCAACGCCCTGCCCGTGGACTGGCGGGGGTGGCCGGCCGATCGCGGCTCGACGGAGAAGGAACGGTTCGTGGAGACGTGCGATCGGCTCGCGGGCGTCAAGAAGCGCGAGACCGTCGCTCCGCGACTCGACTTCCTGATCAGCCAGGGCGATGATCTCTCGCACTACGTCACGCCCGGTTCCTGGCGTTGGGAGAACGCGCAGGTGGTCGCTCTCCTCACCGACCTTCCACCCGAGTGGCTCTTCGACTGCGCCGCCCGTCGTCGGGCGACCGGGAGGAAGCGGTCACCGGAGGCCGCCAGCCATCCCGGATGACCGACATGACGTTGGTGCGGACAGTGCCGGCAGCCTTCCCAGCCCATCTCCGGCCCGCCGCTCGCACCGTCCCGGCGCTGCCCGACGGGGGGCCGACCCGGACGCCCCGGCCGTCCTCGAGCTCCCGGATCTCGGCGGGGGGGGGCGCACGCTCGTCGTCGATCCGTCGCCTTGATCCCAGGTCAACGAACAACGGTGTGATCGGCCGCCGTCGCGAGTGATCCGCGGTGAAGTAGCCGACAGCGGCATGCCGAGCACTTTCGGTGACGGTAGGTCACACACGGCACGCCGCTCGACGCTCTTGGTGACCGAGGCGCGTTCGAGTGCGGCTCTTCGGGTTAAATTCGAGCAGAAATCTTCTGCACGATTTGATCCTCTGCTGTCATTGAGAGCGCGGAGGAAGTGAGGGTGCAACGGGCGAGATCCGCTGTTTGTGGATGCAGTCGCCGTGCTCGTTGGAGGACGCCCCACTCGTGCTTTTCGTCCTTCGTCAGTCCGCGCGCAGTGCGAGCGCCGAGAACATTCGACGTTGCAGGAAGGTGCCTGCTGATGCCGTGGCATTTGGAGCAGTCTCGTCAGGTGCAGGTCGCTGAAGGGGACGGGCCGATCGACACCCACATCCAGGTGCGGAAGGGCGACACCCTGATCTTCCATGCGTGGGGGACCATCTGGGCCGGCGTCTGGTTCACCGGGCTCAACGGGCCGCGCGGGTGGAACTGGATCGACAACGACCCGAAGTTCCCTCTGAAGGGTAGTCACCCTTTCTGTCTGTTCGGCCGGCTCGATACCGGCCCCTTCTTCATCGGTGACGACATGCGTCTCGACGAGACGCCCAACGCGGGTACTCTGTTCCTCGAGATCAACGACGACGTGCACGGGAACGGGTCGGGCGCGTTCCATTGCCACATCCAGCAGTACCGCAACGATTAGCGAATGGCGTGGTCACGCGCCACGCTCGACGGTGGGGGGACCTGGTGGCGTTCGTCCCGCTAGCGCAGCGGCTTGATGCCGGCGAGGTCCCCTCGATCCTCGCCGGCCCGATCCTGCGGCACGTCTCCGACGAGGAGGTCAACGTCTTCCTCGCCTGCCGAGCGGCCTCGACGGTCACCCTCACGGTGTTCGAGGGCAGCGGTGCGGGGCGTGCCGCGGTCCTCAGTGGCGCGCGCGCCACGGTGGCGCTGGGAGAACGCCTCCACGTCGTGGTCGTCACGGCCTCGGGCGACCCCGGCACGTTGACTCCGGGCGTCTCCTACACCTACGACGTCGACCTCGGCGCGGGACAGACCCTCGGCGTCGCCGGTGTGCTCCAGCGGGAGGCCACCACGCAGCCGCTCGCGTACGCGGGCGCTGGCCTGCCCGGCTTCTCGCTCCCGCCGACCGCGCTCGAGCAGGTCCGCCTCGTCCACGCCAGCTGCCGGAAGCCGCACGGCGAGGGGGTCGACGCCCTCACGGCCCTGCACGACATCATCGAGGGCGCCACGTCCGGCGCCGACCCGGCCGGCGCCCGCCCACACCAGCTCTTCCTCACCGGCGATCAGATCTACGCCGACGACGTGGCCGATCAGCTGCTGTACGTGCTCCGGGACGCCGCGACCGCCCTGCTGTCGTGGCCGGAGACGCTCCCCGGGACGACCCCCTCGGCGCTCGAACCGGGCGCGCGGGCCGCGCTCACCCTCGATGCTGGTCTCACGTCCGCCGTTCCGGACCCGGAGCACGCGAAGAGCCATCTGATGGCGTTCGGCGAGTTCGCGATGATGTACCTGTTCGCGTGGTCGCCGACCTTGTGGCCCGAGGCACTCCCGGCGCCCGACCCCCTCGTCCTGGGCTCACCGACCGACGATTCGACGCTGGCCACCGAGGACGTCCGGCTCACGGCGTTCCGGGACACGGTGGAGCTGGTCCGGCGCGCGCTGGCCAACGTTCCGGTCTACATGATCTGCGACGACCACGAGGTGACCGACGACTGGTTCATGAACCGTCGCTGGGTGGGCCCGCGGACGGCTGCCGACCCGCCGTGCGGCGTGCTCGAGCACCCCCTGGGACGCCGGATCCTGCAGAACGGTCTGCTCGCCTTCGCCCTGTTCCAGGCGTGGGGCAGCACGCCGGAGCGGTTCGCGCCGCAAGGACCGGCGGGGGAACCGGGGCGCGCGCTGCTCGCCGCGGCGGGGAGCTGGCGCGGGGCGGACGACGTCGACTCCCGGGCGATCGGCGCGCGGGTGGGGCTGCCGGCCACGCTGGCCGCCGGGTCGACCGAGCTCACGCGACCGGCGGGGGCGCTGACCTGGCACTACCGGGTCGCTCCCCGGGACGGGCAGTACGAGGTGCTCGTGCTCGACGGGCGTACCGCCCGGACCTACCCGGTGCGGCCCGACCTCGCGGCGCCCGGGCTGATGAGTCCCGCCGCGATCACCGGCCAGATCGTCGACGCCCCCGACGACGACGGCCGGCGCCTGAGCCTGGTCGTCACCCAGACCCCGTTCATCGGCCTCCCGTTCATCGAGGAGAAGCAGGCCGCCAAGCACGGAGAAGGCGTCTGGGACAGCGACGTCGAGGCGTGGAGCCTGAACACCGACGCCTTCGAGCGCCTCCTCGGGGCGCTGGCCGACCGGCGGCGCCGTGTCGTGGTCCTCGCCGGCGACGTGCACTACAGCTTCGCCGCGCGGATGACGTACTGGGCGCGCCGCCCGTACGGACGTCCCGAACCCCCCGAGCCGCTCGCCGCCGCCCTGGTGCAGATGAACGCCAGCTCGTGCAAGAACCAGACGACGGTGCGGTGGCCCGTCGACACCATCGACCCCCTCGAGGCCCAGCTGGACACCGACAGGCTCCACCAGAGCGGTTTCGGCGGCATGCTCTGGTTGGAGTTCGCGGAGGACTTCCGCCGGGCGGGTTGGCCCACCCCCCGGACGACGTCGTTGCAGTTCGACCAGAAGGTGCTCGGCCCGTTGCGACGGGCCCCCGGCTGGGACCGGACGCCGGCCGTCCTCGATCCCGAGAAGCTGCCAGCGGGCACCCAGTTCGGCTCGCAGCCGGACTGGCGGTACGAGGTCGTCTTCCGTCCCGGCACGAAGGGGCCCGATCCCGCCCGGCCCCACGTGAACGCGCTGCCGGTGGGCCCGCGCCCGCGGGTCGCCGAGATCCGCCGGTTCCAGATCGACTGCCAGGACCAGACGCGGGGCGCCGCCGGCCGGGACATCGTGGGACGCAACAACATCGGCGAGCTCCGCTTCGAGGTCGACGCGCAGGGAGACCCGGTCCAGGTCGTGCAACGCACGTGGTGGCGCGCCCGCGACGACGCCCAGCCCGTCGCCGCGACGACGTTCGCGGTCTCGCTCGACCCGACGACGCCCGCACCCCCGGCGCCGCTGCCGTGAACCGCAACGTGGGCGAGGTCCTGCTCGCCGAGCTGCGCGTCCTGCTCGAACCGCTGGCCGAGGCGACGCGGGACGAGTCGGCGCGGGAGGCGTTCTTCGCCGAGCTCGGCCTCGACCTCACCGGGCTCGTGGCCCTGCCCGTCGCCCAGCTCGAGGAGGTCGGCGCGGCGGTCACGGCCACCGTCGAGGCGCTGGCCGCGGTGCCCGTGCCCCCGGAGGACCTGGCCGATCTCCAGCCGTTGCTCGCGGCGACCGCTCGGGTGCCGGAGGCGATCGCGGCCCTGGCCGGGCTGGCCACGGGGTTCCCGGTGCTGACGCCGCCGCTCGACACCGAGCGCCTCGTCCGGGACGCCCTGGACGTGCTCGTGCTGCGCTACCTCGGGCAGCGTGCGCCGATCGTGCTCGTCGTGCTGCGCGTCCTCGGGCTGGTGCGCACGCGCCGGGCCGAGGAGCGGGCCCGCTACGCCACGGCGCCCGACACCGCCCGGGTCGTGCGCTTCCCGCAGGCCACCGAGGTCGTCGACCTCGCCGCGGTCGGGCCCCTCCTGCGCGACCCCGTCGCGGCGCTGCGCGCGCTCTACGTCCCCACCGAGCCGCCGACGGCGCGGGCGCTCGCGGCGAGCCTGTACCCCGCCCTCGACGCGCTGCTGGGCACCATCGGCGGCGCCGTGCTCGTCGTCGACCCACAGCGCAACGACGAGACCACGCTCGGGGCCGCCGGGGCGCTGCTGGCCTCGGCGACCGCCCTGCTCGCCCTGCCGCCGGCCCCTGGCGCGAGCCCCGACGACCCGCGCTCCGGCCTCGTGGTGACGGTCTCGCCGGCCGACGCCGGCGACCTCGGCGTGGTCGTGATGCCCGTCGGCCGGTTGTCCGGGGAGGTGGAGGCCGCCGGGTGGGTGGTGAAGAGCAGCATCGCCGCCTCCACCGCCTCGGTGGCGCTGTCCCCCGAGGGGGTGTACGTCTCCGACGACGGCGCGCAGATCACCGGCGGGGTGCGGGTGGGGCGTGGCGCGTCGGCCGACGTGCTGCGGCTCGGGGGGGAGAGCGGTACGCGGCTGGAGGTCGGGTCGGTGACGCTCGCCGTCGAGGTGCTCCTCGCCGCCGGCGCCCCCGGCGAGATCACCGTGCTCGCGGAGTTCGGGGCCGCCCGCCTCGCGATCGCCGCCGGTGACGGCGACGGGTTCGTCGCCCGGCTCCTACCCGGCGGCGGCGTGACGGTCGACGCCGACCTGGCGATCGGCTGGTCGAACCGCCGCGGGCTGTTCGTCCGCGGGTCCGCCGCGCTGGACGTGCACCTCCCCGTGCACGTCAGCTTCCTCGGCGTGCTCGACGTCGAGACGCTGGACCTGCGCGTGGCCGTCGCCACCCCGTCGACTCCGAGCGCACCGGTGGTCGACCTCCACGTCGGGGTCACCGCCCGCGCGCACCTCGGCCCGCTGGTCGCGAGCGTCGAGGAGATCGGTGCCCGCTTCGGCCTCGGCTTCCCGTCGGCGGGTGGCAACGCCGGTCCGGGGGAGCTGGTCCCGGCGTTCCAGCCACCACTCGGGGCCCTGCTCGATCTCGACGCCGGGGCCGTCCGCGGTGGCGGGTACGTCCGGGCCGACCACGCCGCCGGCCGCTACGCCGGGGTGCTGCACGTCGAGATCGTCGACACGCTCGCCGTGACGGCGATCGGGCTCGTGGCCACACGGATGCCCGACGGCCGCCCCGGCTTCTCGCTGCTGGTCATCCTCACCGCCGCCTTTCCCCCGCTGAACATCGGCTTCGGCTTCACCCTCAACGGCCTCGGCGGCTTGCTGGGGACCAACCGCGGGATGAACGTGGCCGCGCTGCGGGACGCCGCACGCACCGGCGCCCTCGACGGCGTGCTCTTCCCGCGTGACCCGGTGGCCGACGCCCCGCGGATCGTGCGCGACCTCGAGGCCATGTTCCCGGTCGCCGAGGGGCGCTTCCTGATCGGGCTGATGGCCGTTCTCGGATGGGGCACGCCCACGCTCGTGCGCGCCGAGCTGGGCGTCGTGCTCGAGGTCCCCGCCCCGGTGCGCATCGCCCTGCTCGGGCGGGCATCGATCACCCTGCCCGCACCCGACGCCGCGGTCGTCGAGCTGCACATCGACGTGGTCGGTGTCCTCGACCTCGGGGCGCGGGAGATCAGCGTCGACGCGAGCCTGCACGATTCGCGGATCGCGGCGTTCGCCGTGACCGGCGACTTCGCGCTCCGGGTCGGCTTCGGCGCGGCCCCGGCGTTCGCCCTCTCGTGCGGAGGCTTCCACCCGCGGGCCCTCACACCGCCCGGCTTCCCGCCGCTGCGGCGTGTCGCCATCGCCCTGGCGACGTCGGACAACCCCCGCATCCGGGTCGAGGCCTACTTCGCGGTGACCGCGACCAGCATCCAGGCCGGTGCGCGTCTCGACGTCTACGCCGCGAAGGACCTCGGCAAGCTCATCGGCCGGTGGTCGGCGAGCGCCTTCCTGTCGTTCGACGCGCTGGTGCTGCTCGAACCCCGCTTCTCGTTCGTCGTCGACCTCGCGGGCGGGACGAGCATCCGCCGCAACGGCAAGCCGGTGTTCAGTGCCGAGCTGTCGCTGACGCTCTCGGGGCCCCAGCCGTGGCGTGCTGCTGGACATGCGTCGTTCGAGTTCATGTGGGCGACCCGGCGCATCGCGTTCGCGGTGACCATCGGCGACGAGCCGCCCCCGCCGACCCTGCCCTTCGCCGACCCGGTCGCCGACCTCGTCGCCGCCCTGCGCGCCCCGGGCAACTGGTCGGCGCAGGTCGTCCGCGGGACCCCCGAGCCGGTCGTCCTGCGGGAGGTCGACGACACCGACCTGCTGCTGGTGCACCCGCAGGGCACCCTGGAGGTCCGCCAGCGCGTGGTGCCGCTGGGCGTGCGGATCGACCGGTACGCCGGTGGTCCGGTGCGCGAGCGGGACCGGCTCCTCGGGCTCACCGTCACCGTGGCCGGGGCCCCGACCGCCGGTACCGACGTCCGGGAGCCCTTCCCGGCCGGACAGTTCTTCGATCTGCCGGAGGACCAGAAGATCGCCGGCGAGGCGTTCCCGCGACTGGTCCACGGCCGGTCGCAGATCGCGCTACCGACCGCCGCCGGGCGCGTCCCGGCGGCGGTCGACGCGGGCGACGAGTACGAGACCGCCGTGGTCAACCCGACCACGGGCCACCTGACCCGGGAACGGCGGTACCGGGTGCCGGCCGACGTGCTGGACGCGCTGGTGGCCTCCGGCGCGGCAGCGGCGGCCCCGACGCGCACCACCGGGGACGCGGCGTACGCCGGGCCGTCGCGGGGGACCGGCGTGGTCGAACCGCGCTACGTGGTGGTCGGGAAGGCCGACCTCGCCGCTGCGCCCGGTGCGGCGGAGTTCGCCTCGGTGCGCGAGGCCGAGGAGTCCGGGCTCGGGCGTGGGCAACAGGTCGTGGCCCTGCACGAGGCGGTCCGCCCGTGACCCGCCGCTTCCTGCCGTGGTGGCGCACCGGTGCGGCGGCGCTCGTCACCCGCGCCGACGGCCCCGCCCTGCCCGCCCGGGCGGAGCTCCCCGTCGAGGCCACCGTGAACGCGCTGCACACGGCCACGGTCACCGCGCGCCTGTACGGGCCCGGAGAGGTCATCGGTCTCGATCCCCGGCAGGTGATCCGCACCGACCCGGTCGAGCACACCACCGACTTCGAGCCGAACCTCTTCCCGCTGATCGAGTTCGACGCCCCTGAGCTGCCCTGGGCGTTCACGCCGGCCACGGCCGACGCCGCCGACCAGCTCCGACCCTGGCTCGTGCTCGTGGTGGTGCCCCGGGCCGCGGCGCGCGGACCGGCGCACGACGGCCGGCCGCTGCCGGTCCTGGCGCTCGACGACGCGCGGAGCCAGCTCCCGGACCTCGCCCAGTCGTGGGCGTGGGCCCACCTCCAGGTCACCGGGACCGAGGCGACGCCGACGATCCTGACCGGCCCGGACCCGGCGCGGACCCTGAGCCGGCTGCTGTGCCCCCGGCGCTTGGCGGGTGACACCGCCTACGTCGCGGCCGTGGTGCCGGCCTTCGCGCAGGGGGTGGCGGCGGGCCTCGGGCAGCCCGTCGACGCCGGCGAGCTGCGTCCGGCGTGGGGGCCGACCACGACCGCGGTGGAGCTGCCCGTCCTGTTCTCCTGGGAGTTCGCGACCGGCCCGGTGGGCGACTTCGAGGAGCTGGCCGCGCGACTTCGCCCGCACCCGCTGGCGGCCGACGACCTCGCCGGGCTGCCGGTCACCGTCACCGACCAGCCCGCCGGCGTGCCCGACGCGGGCACGATCCACGTCCCCGGCGCGCTCGGTACCGGTGACGACCTGCCCCCGGACGTCGAGCCCGAGGTGCTCGAGAGCCTCGCGTCCCTGCTGGAGATCCCCGGGCCGGTCGCGATCCCGGCCGACCTCCCGCTGCCGTTGCCGGCGTACGGCCGGTGGCACGCGGGACAGCGCGTGGCGCCGACGCCGACCGGCACGAAGTGGTTCGACCAGCTCACGCTGCACCCCGCTGCCCGGGCGGTGGCCGCGCTGGGCACGCGGGCGGTGCAGGAGCGCCAGGAGCAGCTGATGGCCTCCGCGTGGGCGCAGGTCGGGGAGGTCGCGCGCCTCAACCGGCTGCTGCGCCACGGCCAGCTCGCCCGCGAGGCCACCCGTGTGCTGCACCGGCGCGTCGTCCCGCTGAACGGCTCGTCGCGCGACGCCGCCGAGGCGCTGGTGCTGGCCGGGCCCGCACGGCACCGTCTACTGGGGATCGACGGCGTCCGGACCGTCGCCGAGCACATCGCCACCAGCCGCGTCCCCGAGGCCCTGTTCACCGCGGCGGCGCGTCGCGTGCTCCGTGTCCGCGGGCCCCTCGGGCGGCGCGCCGGGGTCAGCGCCACCGACCTCGTCCTGCGGGCCGACGAGCGCGACGGACGCCCCGGGGCCGCCCTCGTCGGGCAGCCGCCGCGCCTCCCGCCCGGCACGATCACGATCGAACCGCTGGGGTCGGAGGACGAGCTGCCCCGGCTGTGCGGCCTCGGTCCCGGATGGTGGCTGGAACGACCGGGGCCGCGGGCGACACTGGGACCGGTCGCGGAGCTGTCGGCGTGGTTCGCGCCCTGCGACGGCCCCGGCCCGCCGCCGGCCCTGCTCCCGGACGAGCAGGTGTGGGCGGTCCGCGACGGCCTGGACCCCGAGCGAACCGTCACCACGAAGGTCCGCTCGCGTGTGCGGGTGCCGTCGACCTGGGTACCGCGCGACCCGCTCGAGCCGGTGCTGGTCGCGCCGGAGTTCCCGACCCCGATGTATCGGTGGGTGCGCGACCACGCCCCGGACCTGCTGCTGCCCGGGATCGGTGAGATCCCCGTCGACAGCGTCAGCCTCGTCGGCACCAACCCGTGGTTCAGCGCGGCCTTCCTCGCCGGGCTCAACCACGAGATGGCGCGCGAGCTGCTCTGGCGTGGGTACCCGACCGATCAGCGCGGTACCTGCTTCCGCCGGTTCTGGGACCGCTCGGTCGCGGTCCCCCCGTTGACGGGCGCCGACCTGGACGACATCCGCCCGCTGCCGGACTGGCCGCTGGAGGAGCCGCTCGAGCGGGCGGGGCTCCCGCCCGGTCCGCGACCGGCCTCCGAGCTGGTGCTGCTCCTGCGTGGTGAGCTGCCGCACCGCTACCCGCGCGCCACGATCTACGCGACGAAGGCCGTCTGGACCACGACGGCCGCCGGGGAGCGGGTGCACGCCCTGCCGGCCGCGCCGGTGGAGGAGCACGCGGTGTTCGGCGGGACGCTCGGGGCCGACGTCACGTTCCGCGGCTTCGCCATCAGCCCGAACCAGGCCCGCGGCGACGACGTGGAGCCGGGCTACTACATCGTGCTCCAGGAGCAGCCGACCGAGGCCCGCTTCGGGCTCGACGGCTCGGCGCCAACGGTCCCCACCGGGACCTGGGGCGACCTCTCCTGGGAAACCGTCACGGTGTCGGCGTCGGGCCACGTCGCGCTCGGCGGCACCGACCCGATCGTGGTGCCGCCCGGTGGCAACCCCCGGGGACTGCACTTCTCCACGGCCACCACGGCCGCCCACATCGCCGGCGTCGTCGAGCAACGTCCCTACCGCGTGGCCGTGCACGCCGCGGTGCTGCTGCCGAGGGAGGATACGTGAGCAGCGACGACGAGTTCGGGGCGCTGGACCCCGCCGTACCGTGCCTGCTGCTGCCGGTCCGGCTCGAGACCCGGATCCGCGCCCGGACCGACGGCGAGCCCGGCGACGAGCTGGTGGTCCGGATGTTCCCTGACGAGATCCACACCGACGACCACGACCCCGTCCTCACCGCGGCGGAGGCCGAGCTCGGACGACACTACTGGCGGCAACGGTGGGACCTCGAGAGCGCCGGCGAGCCGGACCCGGCGGACCCCGACGCCGTCCGAGAGCGGGCGCAGCGTCTCCTCGCGCTCTGGGACGCCCTCGCGGTCGCCGTCGAGCCGGCCCGCGCCACCTGGGTCCTGCGGGTGCTGACCCCGACCGATCTCCCGGCGACCCCCGCGCACCCCCCGACCTTCCCGGCGCTCCCGGCCGTCCCCGAGGACGCCGAACCGCACCGAGCCACGGCGGCCGCACTGCCCGACCGCTGGCTGGTGCGGGCGCACCTCGGCGACGTCGTCGTCGGCGAGGCGTGGGGCGCGCTGATCGCCCGGCCGCTGCGGATGGGCCCGGCGCCGGACCCGCTGCCCGATCCGCCTGACCCGCCTGATCCGCCCGACCCGACGGCGGGCGTCGAGGCGACTCGCTGGATGACCGATCTCCAGGTGGCGATCGACGTCGGGATGGCCGTCGTGGTGCGTCCCGGCGCCGGCGGACCGATCGACCGGGTGGACGTGGTGACCGCCGTCGGGGTGCTCGGCTCCGCCGACGCCGACGCCTCGTCCGGACTGCTGCGCGACCTGCTCGACGGTCACCAGTCCACCCCGGGCTCGGGCCTCGACCTCGTCCCGGTGGGCACGCCGACCAACAACACGCCGGCCGCGCGGACACCGCGGACCGGCGACCCGTCGAGCGAGCGCAGCGGCGCGCTCTGGGCCGAGGCGCCCGCCGCCGGTCGACGCAGCGAGCCCGGCGACGGCTCCGACGCCGACGTGCTGGCGGCGATGCTCGGCCTCCCGCCGCGCCTCGCGCGGAACGCGGCCGACGAG
Source organism: Actinomycetospora rhizophila (assembly GCF_042657905.1). NCBI lineage: Bacteria > Bacillati > Actinomycetota > Actinomycetes > Pseudonocardiales > Pseudonocardiaceae > Actinomycetospora > Actinomycetospora rhizophila. Next base: position 22,507 of record NZ_JBHSKG010000020.1, read on the forward strand.
GACCGGTTCGTCCTGGCGCGCCTCGAGCACGCCGACGCCGCGGACCAGGCCGACGCACGGGACATGGCGACTCTGCTGTGGCCGGCGACCTGGGGCTATCACCTTCGCCAGTTCCTCCCGCCGCTCGGTGGGCTCACCGCCGATGCCGACCTCGGGACCTGGCGCCGGTTCGTGCTCGACACGGTGCGGGGCTGCGGCCCCCTACCGGCCCTCCGGGTGGGCGCGGTGCCCTACGGGGTGCTGCCGGTGCTCCCGGCCGACCGGTGGCGGGCCTGGCCCGACCGCCCCGACGCGCTGACGCTCGTGGCGGGGTGGGGGCCCCAGGGGCCGGCCGCGGAGTTCGCGGTCGGGTGGGACCTCGACACCGCCGGGGCGAGCGGGCGGTGGACCGGCCCCACCTCGGTGTCACTCGCCCTCCCGGCCGACGCCGCCGGAGCCGCGGTCGCCCTCCACGACGCCGACGGTGAGGGGACCCCCGAGCTCGCGGTGCTGACCACGAGTGCGGGCACCGCACTCGTCCACGTCGGCGCCGGCCCGGTGAGCGACGTCGTGGCGCTGCGGTGGCGCGGCCCCGTGGCGGTGCCGTCGGAGCCGGGGACCACGACCGGCCCGGGGGTGGGGCTCGGGGCGGCGCGGTTCGGCGACGAGCCGGTCCTGGTGGTGGTCACCGACCAAGTCCGGGGGGCGGGCGCCGCGGACGCCGTCGTCCGGGTCGGGCGGGACGTCGCCTCCGACGTCCGCCCCCCGTCCTGGTCGCCTGCGGTGGTGGTGCCGGGCCGCGAGCCCGGGACACGCCTCGCGGGGGCCGCCGTCGCCGAGCTGGGATCGGCGGGCTACCTCAGCCTGGTGGTCGCGTTCGTCCGCGCCACCCCGTGGCGCGACGAGATCGTCTACCGGGTCGGCCGGGGCCTGCGTCCCGACGGCACCGTGACGGCCTGGTCGCGGGCCCGCTCGGTACCTCTCGTGCCCGGACCTGGTGGTCGGGTCGACGCGGCGGACATCGCGGTGGCCGACCTCGACGGCGACGGGTCCGGTGGCGCCCTCGTGGTCGCGGCGGTGATCGACGGCGGCGAGATCGTCCGGGTGGTCGGGCGGGACCTGCAGCACTCCGGCGCCGTGACGGGCTGGCAGGCGGTCGCCGACGGCGCACCGCTCCGGACCCCCGGGGCGGTGCTCGGCGTCGGACTGGCCGTCGCCCCCGTCGGACGCGATCCGCGGCCGGGCCTGGGCACCCCGGCGGAGCTGGTGGGTCTGGCCGAGCGCGCGCGGCGCGAGTGGGCCCGCGGGGTGGCCTACGCGCCGTACCTGGGTCGCATCGACCCCAGCGGGCGCGACCCGCGCGACGACCTCCTCGACGTCTTCGCGAGCGACGCCGTGTCGCACCGGGTGCGCCTGCGCGGCGCCCTCGGCATGCCGCTGCTGTTGAACATGTGGCTCGCCGCGCAGGTCCCGCTCGTCCGGGACCGCTATGCGCAGCGGCTGTGGGCGTGGGCGGCGCCGTTGCTGTGGGACTGGGATCTGCTCGACCGGACGGCGCCCGACGCACTCGACCCGCGGGGCCGCCCGCGGCTGGGTCAGATGGCGTTCGACGAGGCCGTCGTGTTCGCCTCGCCGCTGGTGGGGGACGGGACCGACGCCCCCGACTCCCGGGAGGCGCTCCGGCTGGCGGCGGGCCTCGACGCCGACGGGCTCTACGTCGCTGCGCCCTCCGCCGATGCCCCGTTGCTCGACCACCTGGCCCGGCACTCCGCGCTCCAGGCCTGGGTGGACGCGGGGCTGGCCGTGCTGCCGCCCCACCCGGCGACCGCGGCACCGTGGGTCGAGCCGGAGCTGGTCGACCTGGAGGACCTCCGGCCCGAGGTGGAGGAGCGGACGCCGATCCCGACTCCCACCGGGTGGCGACACCTGCAGGACCGCTTCCCGGACGGGCACCCCGACTATCCGGGTCGACGGGTCGCGGAGGTCGTGGCCCACCTCCTCGCCCTGCTCGAGGCCGGCGAGCCGGTATCCGTCGAGGGCTCGGCCCGACGGCGGATCGAGGAGCTCGCCGAGCTGCGCCGGGCCTGCACCCGCCTGGCGCTGCGCCCCGTCGCTCCGCTCGACCGATCGCTGGGGGAGACGCTCGACGTCGCGAGTCACCGCGTCGACGCCTGGCTGACCGCGATCGCCACCGACCGCCTCCGCGAGCTGCGGCGGGACCGCCCGGAGGGCGTCCACCTGGGCGGCTTCGGTGTCGTGACCGACCTGGTCAAGGACCCCGGGCCGGCGACGGAGGGCTACCAGCACGCCCCGTCGGTCGGTCAGGCCGCCACGGTCGCGGTCCTGCGCTCGGGTCACCTCACCCACACCTCCGGGGGGATCGCCGATCGCCTCGCGCTCGACCTGCCGTCGGCCCGCATCCGCGCCGCGCTGCGGGTGGCGCGCGGGGTGGCGGCCGGCCACCCGCTGGGCGCCCTGCTCGGTGAGCGGTTCGAGGCGGCCCTGCATGCCGAGCCGGAGCGGGGTCTGGCCCAGTACCTGCCCGCACTGCGGCAGGTGGCCCCGCTCGCCGCCGGCAAGGCCACGCCCGTCCCGGCCGGCACGGCGGTCGACGCCGTGGCGGCGCCCGTGGTGGTCGACGGCCTCGCCCTGCTGCGCACCGAGGTCCCGTGGGGCTCGACCCCCGCGGGCGCGGACATCGGGCTGCCGCCGGCGGGCAGCCAGGACATGCAGTACGTGGCGGGCCTGCTGGAGGACCTGCGCGACACCCTCGACGCCGTCGGCGACCTGGGGGTCGCCGAGTCCGTGCACCAGGCCGTCCACGGCCGACCCGATGCGGGTGGGGGCGCGCTCGACCTGCTTGCCGGCGGCGAGGTGCCGCCCGCCGAGCCCGAGGTCGTCCGGACCCCCCGGGCGGGCACCGGGCTGACCCACCGGCTCATGGTGGCCCTGCCGGGCGCCGACGACCCGGTCGCGGTGGCCGCCCTGGCCCGGTGGCCGGGGGCCGGGACCCGGCCGCGGGCGCGGGCGTCGTCACGCGTGGACGCGTGGTGCGCGACCCTGCTCGGGGACCCGGCCCGCTGTGTGTGGCGGGCGCGCTGGGTGTCCGCACCGCCGGCGCCGGACGACCCCGACGTGCTCGTCACCCTCGCCGACGTCGGGTTCTGCCCGCTCGACGTGCTCGACCTCGCCCGGGCCCCGGCGGCCGGCGAGCACGGCGACCCGGCCCTGACCACGGCCCGCGGTGAGCTGGAACGCCTGCTGGCCCGCCACGCCGCGACCGTGGCGCCCGCCGGGACGGCGGGGCGCGAGCTGACCATCGACCTGGCACCCGCGGACCTCGGGGACGGCGGGGGCCGGACCGTCGTCGAGGTGCTCGCCGTGGCCGGCGCGGTGCGCGACCTGGTGTCCGCGTCCCGACCCGTGGCCGCCGGCGACCTGGCCGGCGCACGCGGGCTGCCCCTCGCCGCCGGGCACGACCTCGCCGAACTCGAGGTCGCCGCAGCCGTGGCGACCGACGGCCTCGCCGCCGCGTCCGGCGTGCTGCGGGCGCCGTTCCTGTTCGACGACCCCGCGCTCACCCGGGCCGCGCTCGTCGCGGCGTACCCGGCGGCGCCCCCGGGCACGTTCGACGCCGCTACGGGTCTGCTCGACCTGCCCGCGCACCTCGACCTCGCGCCCGCGCTGGCCACGACCGGCCTCCCCGCCGTCGCCGACCTCGACGCGGTCCGGGACGCGCTCGTCGGGCTCGCGGCCTACGGGATCGACGGCGCCGCACCCGTCAGCCCTGGGGGGCGGGGCGCTGCGAGTGCCGCGCAGGACGTCGGGGCGCTGGCTCGCCAGGCGCTTGTCGTGGCGGGCGAGGCGGGCCGGCGCGAGGCCGAGGCCCGGGCGCAGACGGACCCGGTCGTGGCCCTGACCTCGGTGTTCGGCCGCGGGTTACCCGTCGTCCCGCCGGTCGCGCTCCCCGCGCCCGACGCGTGGGCCGCGGCCCTCGCGCGGCGGGCGACGGCCGGTGATGCTCCCGACCCGGCCGTGGCGGACTGGGTGGAGGAGGCGGGCCAGGTGCGCGACGGCGCCTCGAGACTCGCCGACGTGCGTCTGCTCGGGGACGCGGTCGGGGGGTCGGGGTGCCGATTGCGGGTCGCCCAGTTCCCGGTCCACGACGACGACTGGTGGGCGGCAGCGCCCACCCCGGCGGGTCGGGAGGCGAGGAGCGGGGTCGTCGCGCTCGTCCTCGCCGGCACGTCCACCCCGCCCGGGCCCGACCCTGCGGACGGCACCGTCGCCGGTCTCCTCGTCGACGAGTGGGTCGAGGTGGTGCCCGCCGCGACGCAGGACACCGCCGTGGTCTTCCAACTGGATGCGCCGACCGCCCGTGCCCCGCAGACCCTCCTGCTCGCCTGCGCCCCGGACCCGAGCCGGGCGTGGACGCACGACGACCTCGAGCACGTCGTGCTGGACACCCTCGAGCTGGCCCGGATCCGGTCGCTCGACCCCGGGATGCTCAGTCCGGCGACCGGTCACTTCCTGCCGGCGACGCTCCTGGCGCGCAACGTCGGCGGCGACGATCCGCGCGGCGACACCGTGTCGACCCGCTTCCCCGAGGTGAGGTGACCGCCGTGCCGTCGGTGACCAGCTGGACGAGGATCGAGCCGATACCGCAGGACCCGTCGATGCCCGGGTTCGCCGCGCGTGTCGCCGATCCGCTGTGGCTGCTCGCTCGTCAGTGGCAGCTCGCCGAGCTCACCGCGCGCGACCGCGGGTCCCCGGTGCGGGTCGACCTGACCGTCGAGTCGGCGCCCCTGGAGCGTCACCACCCCGGGCCGCCCGACGCCTCCGGGGCTCCGCTCGACCGGGCCGTGCCCCTCGAGGCGACCGTCGAGGCGGAACCCCGGGCCGCGCCGGGCGTTCGCGGGAGCGCCCGCGACGCCGCGGTGACGGGCTCGCGACTGCTGGCCCTGCTCGGGCAACTCGCCGACGAGCTGCGCGAGGCGCTCGTCGCGACGTACGCGATCCCGGCACCGCCCACCGATGCCGATCCGGCGGCGGCCCGCCGCGTGGACCTGCTGCGCCGCAGCGTCCCCGACGGGCGCGCACTCGCGGACGCGATCGCCGCGGCGCAGGCCGCCGGTGACGTGACCACGGCCCTGCCAGGGCTGGATCGCACCGATCCGGCGGCGGTCACGCTGGCCGGCGAGGCGGCGACGGCGTGGCTCGGGTGGTACGTCGCCCGCCCGGTCCTCGGTGGGGCGCCGCCCGCGGGTTGGCGGGCGGAGCGGCTCGTCCACGAGGTCTCGATCGCCGCACCGGGGACGAGTGAGACGGTCCTCGTCGGGCGCGACCACGACGGCGGCGAGCTGGACTGGTGGTCGTTCGACGTCGCCCCGGGCGCGAGCCTGGGGGTCACGGGACCGGCTCCCGCGGCGAGGACGAGCACGACGTTGCCGACCGGGCTGGCCCTCGCCGGGCTCCCCGCGTCGCGCTTCTGGGTGATGGAGTCCGGCGACGTCAATCTCGACCGGATCTCCGCCGCACCCGAGGAGCTGGGCCGGCTCCTCTTCACCGAGTTCGCCGTCGCCTACGGCAACGACTTCTTCGTCGTCCCGGTCACAGTCGACGTCGCCTCCGTGACCCGCGTCCGCGGGCTGACGGTGCGCACGACCTTCGACGAGGACATCGCGGTGCCGTCGTCGGTCGCCGCCGACGTCGCGGCCGGTCGCCCTCCCCTCCGGCTGTTCGTGTCCAGCGAGGACGGTCACCGCGAGCGCGCCGAGGAGGTGCTGCTCGTCGCGCCCTCCGCCGTCGGCGCGATCGACGGCGCGGCCCTCGAGGACGTCCTGCTCGCCCGGGACGAGACCGCCAACCTCGCGTGGGCGGTCGAGCGCCGGGTGCCCGGCGTCGACGGGCGCGGCGCAGAGCGGGTCGAGGAGCTGCGCCGGGGAGCCCCGCCGGCCGCACCGGCGTTGGGCTCCCCACAGCCTCCCGTGGTGCGCTACGAGCTCGCGTCCGAGGTGCCGGCGAACTGGCGGGCCATGACCAGCAGCGCGCGGGATGCGCAGGGTGATGACCGACCCGTCCTGCGGCTGATCGGGGGCACAGGGCGCGGCGAGCTCCTCTTCGCCGGATGGGAGCTGCACGCCGAGCGCCTCTCCAGGACCGGGATGTGCTTGAGGCGACGGGCGCGGCGGGCGAGGAGCTCCGACGGCCGGACCATCACGTGGACTCGTCGGGAGACCGCGCCCGCCACCGGAGAGAGCACGAGTGGCCTGCGTTTCGACCAGCTCTCTGATCAGGGGATCCCGTGAGCGGGTGTCGGAGGTCGACGAGCACGGCGGCGGAGGTGTCCCTGTGGTCGAGCTGCGCGGGAGGGCCCCTCCCGTTGTCGAGCGCCGAGGCGGGCGATGTCGAGCGGCGGGATCTCCGGGGGTGAATGTGCCGCGGATCGAGTGCGGCGCGTGCGGACGAGCTCTCCGGAGCGAGTCCAGGTCCCGTCGAGCTAGTCGCCGGCTCCGGACGGCCCGGGGACCGCGGTGAGTTAGAACCGCGTCCAGTCGATGCCGCCGTCGCGCCCCGCCATGATCACCGGACTGCACATCCGTGCCTGCATGCCCCAGCGGGCCGACCATCTCCCACTCCGACCAGAGCTCCGACCCCGCCGCCGCACCTTGCACATCGAAAGGACAAGCGCAGCACCCGCTCCGATCGTCGTGTCGCTTGAAGAGTCACCAACGTTTTCCGACCTCCAAATCGTTCTCAGCTCCCCCCGTCGGCGCCCTATCTCCATGGCAGTTACCGGACTGCGGTCGTGGTCTGGCCGGGTGTCGGCGTGGAGTGACCTGATGCCAGAAGTCACGAGTTTGGGCATGCGTGGCTAGCGCAGGCTGGGAGCGTGAATGCGAAGCCGATCGTCGAGGAGGGTCTTTGCGAACTCTTCTCCTACGCTTGGCTGAAGCGGCAGAAGTCCCAGCTCGCGGCTAGCTTGTTAAGTCGCCTTCTAGCCAGTCCAGACCCGGTTTATGGTGCGGGTTTTCGGCTCGTCCGTGAATCTGTGGGAAGGTCAGGCATCAAGGCGGTGTTAACGTCGCTCGCGAGCACGGGAGACTTACCTATTCGTGACCTTGGCGGCCAGGCGTGAGGAGCTGGTTCGGCGAGGCTTTATGCGATGGTCGTTCGTGTAGTCATGGGGCACACGCAGGCAGCACCGTCTCTGTGTAGCGGCTCGAGGCGACAGGACCGGGAGGTCTTTCTCGACTACAGGGGAGACGAACGCCAGGGGATGAACCGACATGGGCGCCGCCGAGCTTTCCAATGAGCGGTAGGCGGCAGAGTATGCCCATCGTGCACGAACAAGACCGGTCGAGGGTTCCTCGCGCCTGACAGACAGCACAGCCCCGCGCAACTAGCCTCCACTTGAAGCTCTCGTGCTAGGCGCGTGAAACGGGTCCGCGAACTCCGAGCCCGTCCTTTGGGGCATCGCCGCGGCGAGGATGTGGCTGGCCTGTTCGATGGCCTCGTCGCCCCGGTGGGCGACCAGCGCCTTCTGAAGCTGAAGCGGGCGCCACGCGAAAACATCCTGCTTTGCTGATGCCCGCGGTCAGCGACGGTTGAAACTGTGGCTCCGGAAACCGGACGACAACCGCGATACGTGACGGGATCGACTGTAACGTCGCGTAGGTCACGGAGAGGTTACAGCGTCGCTTGGTCGCTTCCGTTCGCGTCTGCAGATGATGTTCCATCTCCCGGGCGGACCCGGGTCGGTGGTGCGGGACGTTCGGGGGTCGGACGAGGGTGCAGACGCGCGAGGACGTTCGTACTCAAGCACCAGAGGAGTTCGGCCGCTACCTTCTCGAACGCCTCATCGGCCGGGGTGGCGCCGGCGAGGTGTGGGAAGCGCTCGACCGCGTGACCATGCGCAAGGTCGCGCTCAAGCGTCTGAGCGCGGAGCGGGCCGACGACCAGGAGTACCGCGCGCGGTTCCAGCGTGAGGCCAAGCTGGCCGCGCGGCTGTCCGACCCGCACGTCATCCCCATCCACCAGTGGGGCGAGCTCGACGGCCGGCTCTACATCGACATGCGCCTGGTCGACGGTATGGACCTCGAGCAGATGCTCAACCGCCAGGGACCGCTGTCGGCGAACCGGGCGCTGGGCATCGTCACCCAGGTCGCCAGCGCGCTCACCGCCGCCCATGACGCGGGCCTGGTGCATCGTGACGTGAAGCCCTCGAACATCCTGGTGACCACGGGCCCGGACGGCCAGGACTTCGCCTACCTCGCCGACTTCGGGATCACCCGCACCACCGGCACCGACTCCACCGGGCTCACCACCGGGATGATCGTGGGCTCCGCGGACTACATGCCGCCCGAGCAGTTCCGCAGCGAGGCCGACTGGCGCTCGGACATCTACTCCCTCGGATGTGTCCTGTTCCGGTGTTTGACCGGCTCGGTGCCGTTCCCGAAGCCGGACCTGCCGGCTCTGATCATGGCGCACCTCAACGAGGCTCCGCCGAAGGTCTCGGATCGGGCGCCGTGGATTGGCAAGCAGCTTGACGCGATCGTTGCGCGGGCGATGGAGAAGAAGCCCGAGGACCGTTGGCGTACCGCTGTCGAGTTCGCCAATGCAGCAAACGTGATGGGTGGTCGGCTGACGTGCCCGCCGCCGAAGCGCTCGCTCGGTCAGACGATGCGGGCCAGGTTCCGGGAGTCCCGCAGCCGGTCAGCCGCTCCGGTGCCGAGTTCATGGCCCGGCCCACCGTGTCCTACAGCCGTCGACGCGCCATGTTCGCCGGCGTCGCGGTCGTGACTGCTGTGGTGCTGCTCCTCGGAATCGCGACCATCGCCCTCACTCTCGGCCGCGGTCAATCCGTCGCCACCCCGGGCGCCGCCATCGAGCCTGCCGCCCCACCGCCGGTGAGTACTGCGCTCCCGCGAGTCGCCAATGTCCTGCAGGTCCCAGGGCGGCCCGAGACCGTGGCGGTCAGCCGCGACGGTCGGCAAGCCCTATGACCACCAGCGATCCCGCCGCCCCGGCGCTGCACGTCATCGACACCGCCTCGAACACCGTGGTCAGCTCGGCGCCGATCCCCGGCATCCCGCGGTTCGTGGCCGTCTCCCCGGCCAACGGCAACGCCTACGTCACCTACAACGACGAGGCCGCCAACCAGCTCATGGTCGCGGTCTACGACGTCAACCAAGGCCACATCATGGCCACGATCCCCACCGGCCAGCCAGCTGACCGCAAGTACGGCCAGACCTGGCTGTTCGTCTTCGCCATCTCCCGCGACGGCACCCGCATCTACGTGCCCCACCACAACGCCTCGGTCGTCTCGGTCATCGACGCCGTCGCCGGCGCCCCGGTCGCACAAATACCGATGCCGAAAAACCCACACTCGGTGGCGTTGAGCCCGAACTCGCCCTTCGCCTACGTCGCCGCCCACGCCAGCGGCGAGGTCGACGTCTTCGACACCAGGACCAACGCCTTCGTCGGCGCCGTCCCGGTCGGCGCCGGCACCTCACCCCACGACGTCGCCGTCTCGCCTGACGGGCGGCGGGTCAACGTCGTGAACTTCGACGGCGGCACCGTCGGCGCCATCGACACCGCCACCAATCGGGTCGTGGCGACCATCCCGGTCGGCGGCAAGCCGCAGTCGGTGATCTTCGCGGCCGACGGGCGCCGTAGCTACATCGTCGACAACACCAACAGCACCATCAGCACCGTCGATGTTGGCACCAACCAGATCACCGGCACCGTCCCCGTCGCGCCAGGCGCTTCCATGATCGCCCTCGCCCCGGACGGGACCCGCGCCTACGTCGCCAGCCGCAACACCGGCACCATCACCACCCTGCTCACCGCCTCGTGAGCGCCGTGCCACCAGAGCGGCCACTACGGCTGATCAAGGGCGACTCCGAGGAGCCGACCAGGAGCCCTCGAGACGACGAGGCCGACGCGCTCGCGGCGCTGGCCGACGTGCTCGCCGGCCCGTCGGGGACGCACGACCCTTCTCGACTGGAGCAGGCGACCGAGGTCGCCCGCGAAGTCATGGGACCTACCAGTGCCAACAGCGCTCGACGGCCCAGAGCGGTCAACGATTCGCCGTCCGATCGTGAAGGCCACGCCTAGCAGACGTTAGGGGTCGACGAGCCCTCGCCGTAGGTGCGGGTTCTCGTAGCCCGCGGGCATGGGGCCGGGGAACTGTGGAGCGGGGTCGTGGTCAGGCCCGAGGACTCGGGCTGCGACGCGGGCTCCCGCTTCCCAAACACGGGGAGCGTGGGGTTTGTCGCGCCAGGTCGCGGCCAGGATCTCGAGCAGCTCGGACAGCGCAGCGGCGGAGGCCCGGTCGAGGCCAGCGTAGCCGCCGGGACCGCGCACGCGGACACGTTCGGCCGCTTCGGTCATCTGCGTGGCCTCGGCCTCGCGCTGGGCGCGGCGCTGCAGGTCGCGACGAGTCGCCATGGCTGGCTCTCCCTCCAAGCAGACGTCAGCAGTCCGCCATGGGGGAGCACGGCGCGACAACTCTGGCACAGGCCGGACCCCGTCAGCTCCACTGCGGACTAGAGCGTGGACGGGCTCGCCTCGCGCGGTGTTCTACGGGCACGGTCCGACACCGCGGACTGCAGTGGCGCCGGAGGGCGGGGAGTCGCCTGTTCGTGGCCGCTCCCACCGGTCGGGAGGCGGGCAGTGCGGCACGAGGTGAGACTGCGCGGGTGGAGGAGAAGGGCGCGGTGATGCTCTCGCGGTCAGTCGAGGCGCTGCCGACCACGAGCGGCTGGGCCTACGAGCCGAAGTTCGACGGGTTCCGGGCGCTGCTGACGGTGTCGGAGTTCGGCGATGTGCGGCTCGATTCGCGCCGCGGCAAGGCCCTTGACCGGTACTTCCCCGAGATCGTCTTGGCCGCTCGGGCGCTGCCGCGCGGCGTCGTCCTGGACGGGGAGCTCGTCGTTCCCGCCGGTGGCGGGGTCGACTTCGCCGCCCTCCAGCACCGCCTGCACGCCGGCGCCCGGCGCGTCGCTGAGCTCGCCCGGCAGGCCCCCGCGCATCTGGTGGTGTTCGACGTCCTGCACCACGAGGGGCGCGACCTGCGGGCCGCGTCCTACGACGCTCGGCGCCGGGTCCTCGAGGCGCTGCTCGCCGAGCCGCGATCGGGTCTGGGCCTGGCGCCGATGACGACCGACCCCGCCGCGGCAACAGCGTGGTTGCGAGACCAGCCGCCGGGCATCGAGGGAGTCGTGGCGAAGAAGCGCGATCAGCGCTACCGCCCCGGCGCCCGCGGCTGGCAGAAGCTCAAGGCACGGCGCACCACCGAGGCCGTCGTCGGCGGGGTCCTGGGCAGCATGGAGCAGCCCGGTGGGTTGGTGCTCGGCCGCTACCAGCAGGGGCGTTTGCGCGTCGCCGGACGCACCGGCCCCTCGCGCCTGCCGCGTGGGCGCAGGTCGCGCGCCTCCTGCGACCCGCGCCGCTCGGCCACCCACGGCCGACCCGGCTGCCTTCGAGCCGGTTCGGGCAGACCCCCGGCGACGAGATCGACTACGTGCAGGTCGTGCCCGAGCTCGTCGTCGAGATCGAGGCCGACACGGCCTTTGAGCAGGGCCGCTGGCGGCACGCCACGCGGTTCCTGCGCGTCCGACGCGACCTCTCGGTCGACGACCTCGCCGCCGAGACCGCGTAGCCGGGCGACGAACTTCGACACAGCCGCCTACCGGCGCGGGCGGCCGTGGCCCTTCCCGCCCAGGTCCGTCTTCACGCTCAAGGCCGCAGGCCGAGGGCCTTCGGCCCGAGCGGACGCCGCTGCGCGGCGCGGTCTGGTGTGCCCCGGCGAGACACCCTCTGTCCAGCTCCACCAGCGAAGATCTCTGTTAGAGCTGTTTCGGGCTGCTCAGGCGACGGCTGATAGGTGCCGTTGGCGGTTCGCTTGGTGGAGGGTCTCGTCGTACTTCACGTTCCTGGCCAGGCAGTGCCAGAGCACTTCGAGCCACCGGTTCCCGAGGGCTCGGAGTGCGGCATGATGGGATTTTCCGGCGGCGACTTTCGATTGGTAGAACTCTCTGGCCCAGCTGCTGAAGTGAAGGCTGCACCACGCCCATTGGTGGACGGCGTCGCCGAGGTAGCGGTTGTGGGCCAGGCGGCGGGTGACGACGAAGTCGCGTTTCCCGGAGCGGCGGGTGACCGGGGCGGCGCCGGCGTAGCACTGCAGGGCGTTGGGGGAGCCGTACTGGTCGGGGTGGTCGCCGATCTCGCCGGCGACGCGTGCGGCGAGACGGTCCCCGAGGCCGGGGAAGCTGAGGTAGATGTCCCCGCCGGGGAACGCCGCGGCACGGTCGGGATGCACCGGTGCCCGGTCCCGGATGCGGCGCCCGCCGAGCAGTAGCTCGCCCATGCGCTTCTCCCAGCTGCGGCGGGCCTCGTGGAGGGCCAGCAGTTGGTGGGCGGCCAGGCGGATGCTGGTGGCCTTGGCGCGGATCATGTACTCGCGGGCGGGCAGCGCCGGGCGGGCCACGGCCTCGATGACGCGGTCGGCGAAGCGCTGCGGCCCGGTGTGGCGCCCGGCGCGGGCGAACGCGATGAGCTCGACGCGGGTGGCTTTCGCCAGTTCAGGCTGGCTGGGCCAGCGTTCGAGCATGCGCAGGATGTTGGGTGCCCGCAGCTCGTCGATGGCGACGGCCAGCGCCGCTGGATAGGTGGCCGCGAGGTCAGCACGTAGCCGGTTGACCAGGCGAGTCTGGTCCCGGGAGGCGCGCTGGTCGTCGCGGGCGATCGCCCGGAGCTCGCCGGCGACCTCGCCGTGGGGGACCAGGGCGTGCAGATCGAGGTAGGGGTCGAGGGCGAGCCGACAGCAGATGCGGGCGTCCTCGGGGTCGTCCTTCTTCCGGGCCGGGCCACGGCGGCGGGCCACCAGGTCGGGGTTGACCGGCAGCACGGTGAACCCGGCGTCGACCAAGGCCTCGACCAGCAGCCCGTGGCGGGTCTCGAGCACCACCCGCACCTCGGCCGGGTCAGGCTCGAGGGCCAGGCAGCGCTGCACCAGCCCGGCGATGCCGGCGGGCTTGTGGTCGATGCGGAACTGCTCGACGACTCCTTTCTCCGGCGTTCCCAGAGCGATGTCGTGAAATTCTCCGGCCCAGTCGATCCCGACCGCCAGCACTCAAGCCCCTTCCGTCGCTGTGTTGGCCGACGGAATCGTGAAGGCGCGGCGTCGTGCTGATGGACAGTCCTCGTGGGACAACACCCTCCGGGGCGTCAGGCCTTCACCGATGGACGGACTGAGGCGCGGTCTCCATTGAGTCCTAGAAGGACCTGCTTAATTGAGCGCTCTCAGTCCGGCTCCGCCGGGCCAGGGAAGGTTAGCCCCATCAGCTTGATCGGGCCGCTCTCCCGGTAGTAAGTGGCCCACCTGCCGGAACGGCGCGTCGGGCGAGGCGGGGGACGTCCCCCTGATGCGGTGATCGGGCTTGGCTTCCCACGCATCGAGGAGGACGTCCGTGCCGAACGCTAGTGGCCTTTCACGGGGTGACCGCAACCGCAACCGCCGCCTCGATCGACTGCGTGCTCTGGTCCCAATGTCGAACGCGGTGCTGGGCATCGACCTGGCCGACCGGAAGCAGGCGGCGGCGCTGACCGATCACGATTCGCGGGTGCTGGCCCGTCGCCGCGTGGTGTACCGGGCTTGGCAGCTGGGCCCGCTGCTGGATTGGGCGCTCGAGCAGGCCCGCGCGGCGGGGTTCTCCTCGATCACGGTGGCGTGCGAGGCGACCGGGCACCGCTGGCAGGTGCTCGAGAAGCTCTCCGCCGAGCGTGGTCTGAACATGGTGTGCGTGCAGGGCCTGCTCGTCTGGCGGGCCCGCGAGGGCGAGGACCTGACCTGGGACAAGTCCGACCCGAAGGACGCGATGCTGATCGCGCGGCTGACCACCCAGCTGCGCTGCTACGAGCCCGAGACCAGCGACCACACGTGGTCGCGGCTGCGTCAGCTCGGCGCCCACCGCACTCGGCTTCTGACCGAGTCCACCGCCTGCGGTCAGCAGCTGCGCGACCTGCTCGAGTGCGTGTGGCCGGCGGTGCTGGAGGCCGCGACGCGGCCGTTGGAGTCCGCGTCGTGGTGCGCTTCGATCGCGGTCGTGCTGCGTCGCGCCCGGGACGGCGACCTCGCTCCGGTGCGTCGGATGGGTCTGGCCCGGTTCACGGCGGCGGTGTGCCGCGAGTTGCCCTCCTGGGGCGTGACGCGGGCGTGCGGGCGGATCGTCGGCGCGGTGTTCGCCGCGCTGGGCGACACCGTCGGGCTGGTCGGGCACCGCCACGGCGCGTTGGAGCGGGCCGGGTTCGTCGTCGAGGACTGGCGCCGGGTGCGCGCGACCCGCGAGGACGTCGAGTCCCGCATGGTGGCGGTCCTCGACCAGCTCGATCTGACCGAGCTGGTCGCCACGATTCCCGGCCTCTCGGCGGTCGGCGCGGCCGCGGTGCTCGCCGAGACCGGTGACCCGGCGCGGTTCACCAGCCCGCGCGCGTTGGTCAAGCACGCCGGACTGTGTCCCCGCGAGGACTCCAGTGGCGAGCACCGCGGCCACTCGCGGCTCTCGGGCCGCGGACGCCGCGAGCTGCGCAGTGCAGCGTGGCGGGCGGTGTGGGGTGCCCAGCACGCCAACCCGGTGCTCGCCGCTCGCTACGAGCACTTGACCACCCGCGAGCACAACCGGCTGGCCGGTCAGCAGGCCCGCGCCGCCTGCGCGGCGACCTTGCTGCGCTGGCTGCACGCCATCGTCGTGCGCCGCACCCCCTGGAGCGCCGAGATCGCCGCTGGCCGCCGGCCCGCGATGGCTCGCGACGTCGTTCGTCGGGGAGGCGCCGCTGCCTGACCCCGCGAGTCACCACCGAGACCGCGACCCGGTTGCGTCGGCCGGTGTCGCTGGGTGAGCGAGCTCCACCCTCCCAAGGAGGCCCTGCGGGGACCTCGCCCTTGATCATGAGCAGCTCGCCCGCCTGTTCAACGAAGCCCGATTCGCGCTGCTGAGGCCCAATAGCCTGGGACCTCGCTTTCGGCTATGCCGGGACGAACAGGTCGGCGAGTACCACCCGTCGTCCTCGGTGAGCTGCCCACGCCGCTCGGCTCCGCACGTCGCTGAGGCCGGGGTCGTCCCGGGCTGGCGGGCCTAGCGTCCGTAGATCGAGATGTGTTGGCGGCTGTCGGCGGTGAACGGCTCGCGCTGCCACCCGCCCCAGCGCTCGTGCAGTCGCAGCCCGGCCAGACGCGCCATGAGGTCGAGCTCGGCTGGCCAGGCATAGCGGGTGACCACCGGAAAGAACTGCACTCCGTTCCCGGTGAGGCGGACGTGGCTCTCGTCGAGGTGCTGGGCGACAGGGTCGTGGCGGGCGACGTCGAGCTGGACGTGATCGACACCGATGGCCTCGGCGTCGACGAGCTGGTTGTCGCGCAAGCGGTGCAGGAAGGCGGGCACGAAGGCTTCGACAAGGAACACGCCGTCGGGGTGGAGGTGGCGGGCGGCGTTGGTGAAACACCGGACCTGCTCGTCCTGGGTGAGCAGGTTGAACAGCGAGTTGAACACGACGAACACCAGCCGGTAGGTGCCCTCGAGCGTCACCTCGGCCATGTCGCCGGTAGTGACCGCGAGGTCCTGCCCGCCGGGCTTGCTGCGCAGCCTGGCGACCATGGCCGGCGAGAGCTCGATCCCGTCGACGCGGACGCCGTGGGCGGCCAGAGGTAGCGCTATTCGGCCGGTGCCGATCGCCAGCTCGAGGGCCGGTCCATCGACGGCCAGCTCGCGCAGCAGTGCCACGGCGTCGTCCTCGTCGCCGCGGGGGCTGTCGTCGTAGACCTCGGCGTTCTGCTCGCCGAAGCTGTCGATGGGTCGGTAGTCCTCCACCGCCCCAGCGACGCACCCCGACGACCTGCAGGGCAACCGGATTTGCCGGGCGCTCAGTTCGATCAGACGGCCCTGAGCAGGGGATCGCAGCGCTCAAGGCCGCGAGGCCCAGCGTCAAGGACGAGCCGCCTTCGGCGGCGCCCACCTCCACTCGGGCCCGGAAGCTTGATCCGCCCGTCCCTCACCAGCAAGGGCCGCAGAACATCTTCGGGCCGCGCCACATCGACGGCCCTGCGGGCCGGCTGCGGTTAATCGTCGAGCGCGGCCCGAGAGATCTTCTGCTCTCCGACCCTTGCTGGTGAGCCTCCACGGGCGGACGCGGCGCCCCCGGGGCGAAGGCACAGAACGCCTTCACCCGATGGGCACCGAGCCCGACGAGGCACCGCTTCGCGAGATCAACACTTGCGTTCGGCTTCTTACGTTGATCAAGGGCGCTCCGCTGCGCTACGCGTCGCTGCGCGACCGGACTGCGTCCGGCCCTTGACCGCGAGCCTCGGCGGCCCACTCGGCGCCCTTCGGGCGGTGGAGGCAGCAAGCGCCTCCACCCATCGCCCCGGGGCCCACCAGACCCCGGCCCTGGCCCGGGAGGCTCACGTGTCCGTCGACCCCAGCTCGCACACCTCGGTCATCCGCTCCGTCACCACCCGCGTGGCCGGACAGCTCACCACCGAGGCCTTCGCCCACCACTTCGGCACGCCATCCCAGCAGGTCGGGGTCCGCGCGGGCGACACGCTGACCTACGTCACCACGAGCAAGGCAGCGTCCGGCATCGCGCGAGCATTCACAGACGGCCTCGCCCTCGCCGAGCGCCAGCAACTGGTCTGGTCCGCCTCGCCGACCTGGCTCGGCATCGAGCCCGGCACCTACCCACCCACCCTGCTCCTCCGCTACGCCACGCCGGGCAGCAGCTCCGTCGGCTACCAACCTCGGCGTGAGATCAGCGGGCAGGTCGTGCCCGCCCACGTCTGGGTCCGCATCGGACCGGTGCTCTGGCAGATCTGTGATCGCCTGGCCGCGCGGCGACTCGCCGAGGTCTGGACCCACTGCGCCCGACTGCTCACCACCCCGATCTCGCCTCCTGCGCCGTTCCTCCGCCCTGATGACGTGGAGCCCGCGCCGCCGCTGTCCGCCCCGTCGCCCAGCACGGACCCCGTCCGGCCCGCAAGCAGCGAGCCGTCGCCGTCTGCCAGAGGTCCCTTCACCACGACCGCCGACGACGAGAGGGGAGATCGTGACCTGCTCACGGCCTACGCCGAGCACGGCGACCGGGCCGCCCTGTCGGTGCTCGCGACGCGGTACCACGACGTGATGAGCAGCGCGGCCCGCCGCGTGCTCGGTGCGCGCGGGGAGGTCGACGACGCGGTGCAGAACGCCTGGATCAACGTCGCCACCAAGGCCGGCACCTTCCGCGGGGATGCCACCGTCGGCACCTGGCTGTACCGGATCGCCCACAACGCCGCCATGGACGCCGTCCGCCGAGCCAGGTCCCGTCCATCTCAGCCCTTCGGCGACGCGACGCAGGCCCCCGACGAAGTGCGACGCGCCCTCGACGAGCCGGTGGAGGCCGTCGAGATCGTCGAGCAGATGGAAGCCAGCGCCATCGTCGACGACTTGCTGGCAGTCCTCACTCCCACTCAGCGCGTGGCGGTCGAGCTCGTCGACCTGCAGGGCCTTGACCTCGCCGCCGCCGCCGCTCGCCTCGAGATCGCCGAGGGCACCCTCAAGTCTCGTCGTGCCCGGGCTCGTGCCGCCATGAGCGCGGCCGCCGCACAGCGGGGCCTGCGGCTCCCGCTCTGACATGGGGAGGCGCCCTCACGACGAGGGCGCCTCCCCAAGGGTCCGTCCACAGGTTCGGGCGCTCACGGAACCAGGGCCCGACTACGTGCCTCCAACCGGCATGCACCCTGACCACGAGTTCTCGCCTGCTCACGCGACGACCACCACCCACCGTTCGAAACACGACGCGCCGTCGCCGCGGCGCGGCTACGTCGGACGGCTCTTTGCCGCCGCCCTCGACGGCGACCGGATCGCCGGCGAGGAGCTCGTCGACCTGGCGCCGTGGGACCCGGCCGCCGCCGACGCGTTCGAGGCCCTCGCTGTGGCGGAGTTCGTCCGTGATCACGATGGCATCGCTTGAGGGGCTCAAGGCCGCACGGCCGAGCGGCCCTGCCGGGCCGGCGGCGGAGCCGCTGCGCGGCGCTGTCCTCATTCCGTCGGGGGCCCGGCGGAGACACCCTCTGTCCAGCTCCACCAGCGAAGATCTCTGTTAGAGCTGTTTCGGGCTGCTCAGGCGACGGCTGATAGGTGCCGTTGGCGGTTCGCTTGGTGGAGGGTCTCGTCGTACTTCACGTTCCTGGCCAGGCAGTGCCAGAGCACTTCGAGCCACCGGTTCCCGAGGGCTCGGAGTGCGGCATGATGGGATTTTCCGGCGGCGACTTTCGATTGGTAGAACTCTCTGGCCCAGCTGCTGAAGTGAAGGCTGCACCACGCCCATTGGTGGACGGCGTCGCCGAGGTAGCGGTTGTGGGCCAGGCGGCGGGTGACGACGAAGTCGCGTTTCCCGGAGCGGCGGGTGACCGGGGCGGCGCCGGCGTAGCACTGCAGGGCGTTGGGGGAGCCGTACTGGTCGGGGTGGTCGCCGATCTCGCCGGCGACGCGTGCGGCGAGACGGTCCCCGAGGCCGGGGAAGCTGAGGTAGATGTCCCCGCCGGGGAACGCCGCGGCACGGTCGGGATGCACCGGTGCCCGGTCCCGGATGCGGCGCCCGCCGAGCAGTAGCTCGCCCATGCGCTTCTCCCAGCTGCGGCGGGCCTCGTGGAGGGCCAGCAGTTGGTGGGCGGCCAGGCGGATGCTGGTGGCCTTGGCGCGGATCATGTACTCGCGGGCGGGCAGCGCCGGGCGGGCCACGGCCTCGATGACGCGGTCGGCGAAGCGCTGCGGCCCGGTGTGGCGCCCGGCGCGGGCGAACGCGATGAGCTCGACGCGGGTGGCTTTCGCCAGTTCAGGCTGGCTGGGCCAGCGTTCGAGCATGCGCAGGATGTTGGGTGCCCGCAGCTCGTCGATGGCGACGGCCAGCGCCGCTGGATAGGTGGCCGCGAGGTCAGCACGTAGCCGGTTGACCAGGCGAGTCTGGTCCCGGGAGGCGCGCTGGTCGTCGCGGGCGATCGCCCGGAGCTCGCCGGCGACCTCGCCGTGGGGGACCAGGGCGTGCAGATCGAGGTAGGGGTCGAGGGCGAGCCGACAGCAGATGCGGGCGTCCTCGGGGTCGTCCTTCTTCCGGGCCGGGCCACGGCGGCGGGCCACCAGGTCGGGGTTGACCGGCAGCACGGTGAACCCGGCGTCGACCAAGGCCTCGACCAGCAGCCCGTGGCGGGTCTCGAGCACCACCCGCACCTCGGCCGGGTCAGGCTCGAGGGCCAGGCAGCGCTGCACCAGCCCGGCGATGCCGGCGGGCTTGTGGTCGATGCGGAACTGCTCGACGACTCCTTTCTCCGGCGTTCCCAGAGCGATGTCGTGAAATTCTCCGGCCCAGTCGATCCCGACCGCCAGCACTCAAGCCCCTTCCGTCGCTGTGTTGGCCGACGGAATCGTGAAGGCGCGGCGTCGTGCTGATGGACAGTCCTCGTGGGACAACACCCTCCGGGGCGTCAGGCCTTCACCGATGGACGGACTGAGGCGCGGTCTCCATTGAGTCCTAGAAGGACCTGCTTAATTGAGCGCTCTCAGTCCGGCTCCGCCGGGCCAGGGAAGGTTAGCCCCATCAGCTTGATCGGGCTGCCCTCGCGGTCAAGGGCGCTGCGCGTCGCTGCGCGACCGGACTGCGTCCGGCCCCTGGACCACGAGCCTCCGCAACCCGGAGCGCGCCCGCTGGGCGGTAGAGGCAGAGAACGCGCCTCCACCCACCGCCCCGAGCCCGCGTGGGGACCGCTCGCAAGGGAACCCGACCGACAAGTTCGAGGAGAACGTCATGACCGACACCGAGGCCTCCACCCCGAGCGTGGCGCGCCGCGTTCCCGTACAACGTGCAACTTCCGCCACCCCCACGTCCTTGCCTGAGCGCTGGCTCGGCGAGGTGCTCGCCGCGATGGGCTGCCGCCGGGCTGGTCGCAAGTGGCAGTGCCCCGCGCACGGACACACCGGACACCACTCCGCCTCCCTGGCGATCGGCCCCCGAGACGACGGCCGGGGCGCCTGGCTCCACTGTCACGCCGGGTGCTCCGTCACCGCCGTCCTGCGGGCTCTCGGGCTGCGCCCCAACCATCTGCAACGGCCTCCTCGCATCACCCCCAGCCGCTATGTCCACCTCCGCGGGTTGCGCCGGGAATGGCCGGAGCTCAAGGCCACCAGCTACCCGGAGACGGCTGGATACCGCCACGAGGCCTGGCACCTCTACGGGCCCGATCACGCCAAGCAGCGGTTGCGTCGTGCCGACGGGACGAAGACCTTGCGGTGGGAGTCCCGGAACGCGCGAGGGGAGTGGGTCCCGGGCCTGCTCGGGACGCGCGAAATCGATCTGCCCCTCTATCGCGAGGACGAGGTCCGCATGGCCGCCGCCGCCGGCGAGCCGGTCGTGCTGTGCGAGAGCGAGTCCTCCTGCGACGCCCTGCACGGCGTCTACGCGACCACTTGGGCCGGCGGTGCCGGCAGCCCACCCGTCGAGACCCTCACCCGGGTCCTCGAGGGCGCCGACGTCGTCATCCTCCCCGACCACGACGCCGCCGGGCTCGCCTGCCTCGACCGCCTCGTCGCCGCCCTGCCCCACGCCCGCGTGCTCTTCGGCGAGCCCGGAGAGGACGCCAAGGACCTCTACGACCGCGTCGGTCTCGGCCGCTTCCTCGAACAGCTTGCGTCAGCACCGACCGCTGAGCCGCGTGGAGGCCGAGAGGACGTCAGGAGTTACGCGGGGTAGAGGACGACGCGGCGGGGCGGCTCGGCCGGGCAGTCGACATCAATCACGGGCTCGCCATCGACCCGAGCACCGCCGGAGTGGATCCAGGTGCGCGCCCGTTCCTCCTCGATGCCGGCTCGCACGAGCCGCTCGAGCAGGGTGAGCGGGCGGGCGTCTTCTCCCTGCGGCGAGTCCTCGGGCACAGAGGAACGGTAGGAAGCACCACCGACATCGACGGGGAGACGACACCGGCATGTCGCGCGAGCGGGTGAGGCGGCGCTCAGCCACTTCCGCTGCGGGTCTCCCAGCCGGCGCGCCAACGGGAGCAACGCTCGAGGTAGGCCTGCATGTCGGCGCCCTCGAGCGAGCGCGTCGTCCAGCTGTCGGCCAGCACCTCGTCGGGCCAGACGTAGGCAAGGCTCGACCGTCCCGACCTCAGGCGCACGACTTCGACGGAGTACGTCGGGTCTTCGAAGGCGTCGAGGACGCTCCACTCGGTCTCGCTGAGGTCCGTGTACACCCGGCCTGTCGCCTCGGCCTCGGGGTCGCGGACGAGACCGGGGTACGGCAGGTCCGGCAGCCGCGCTGCCCGCCACCCCGGAGCGCTCGTCTGCTCGCTCGCCGGTACACGGTCGATCAACGTCCGCACCACGTCGTCGAGCGCGAGGGTGCCGTAGACGAACAGATCAGGCGTTCCCGCCGATCCGCGGTCCGGCGGGCCAGAGCTGCTCGAGCTCGCGCGGGACAAGCGGTCGCTGATAACCGGCATGCAGAACCTCCGCGAGGAGGCTACCGCCGTGATCGTGGAGGTTGAGGAACCAGTCGATGCCGGCTGGGTACGCCCAGAGGTAGGAGCGCAACTGAGGCTCGAGCGAGCGGTCGCGGAGAGCGGAGGCGACGTCGGCCGGCCGCCAGAACGGCAGCCTCGCCAGCGCATGGCCACGGCAGGCCGACGCGCTGGCGCCGGCGTTGACCATGAGGTGGAGCTCGGCGTTGACGAGCTGCACGTAGTGGTCGAGCCGGGTCCGCGCCCGCACGAGGGGGTCGTCCGGGCTCGCCGCGAGAGGAAGGACCTGCGCCAGGCCCTCGAAGAGGACCTGGTGCGGACAGTGGATGGCGAGCTGCCGGGGCCAGGGCGTTTCCGCGTGCTCGGAGACGTCGGTGAGGTTGGCGTACTGCAGCGCGTGCCCCAGCACCTCATGGAGCGCGAAGCGGTAGGCGTCGACCTGGGTGAAGGACGCGTTGCGCCGGTTGATCCGCAGCCGAGCTCGTCGGCCCTCGCCGTCCAGCCAGTAGGACCAGTACGCGTCGACCTCCACCGTCTCCACGTCGAGCTCGAAGGTGGTCTCCGCCCCCGTCAGACTCCTGACCTGCGCCTCGTACTCGCGCGCGTAATCGCGGATGACGTCGCCGGCGTCCTCCGCCGGCACGGTGGGGCTCAAGGCGTCGAAAGTAGTGCGCGTGTGCTCGTCCCACGCGACGTCGACGTCCGCGAGAGCGCGGCGCGCTTGCTCGCCGACCTTGGCGACGTAGGCGGGTGCCCAGCCTGTGGTGGGCGCGCCCTGAGTGAGCTCGACGTACTCGGCCAGGCCGACCCTCTCGCCCAGCAGGGCCCGGAGGTAGGCGAGGTGCGCATCAAGCACCGAGCTCACGTCGTCGTCAGAGTCCGCCTCGGATCGCAACGCGATCAGACCATCGAGGACGTCGAACCTGTCCTGCACGTCGTCCCCGACGACGTCGGGCGCGCAGTCGAAGTCGATGACCGCGCTCGAGCCCGTCTTCTTCTCGAGATCGTGCCACCCGCGAACGAGGCGTTCCAAGCGATCACGATCCGCCACGCGCCACCTCCCAACGAATAGTCACCGACTGGCCCGGCTGGAGATAATCGCGCGTCAACGTGATGAGTGCGCCGTCGTCGTCCTCCACGCAGAACAGGTCATCGATGGCGGAGACCTGCGCGCCATCCGGTTGGTCTTCTACGGCGGTGCAACCCACCAGCATGTTCACGCCGCGGTGACGAATCGTCAGCGTGAGGTGCCGGGTGTTCCGCGGAGTGGACTGTTGCCAATAGTGGTCGTGGACGAAGCGGCCACCGCGGGAAGTGTACGACACCGCTCCGATACCGCCCGGTTCGATCGGCGGCGAGAGCACGCAGGCAAACTTCGTCATGTTGCCGATGTCGTGCAGCCGTTGGATCGAGACCCGTCGCTCACCGTCGGGATGCGGTTCGATGCGGACTCCTTCGGTGTTCTCGAACCACTGCTCCCGGAGGAGGCGCTTGATCGGTGCGTTCGTCAGGTTGAGGAGCTCGAACCGGTAGGTGACCGAGGACCACCCGTCGGGCTCGATGTCGATGGTGCACTCCATCTCCAGGTCGACGAGGTGGCCGGCGAGGAGTGCCAGCTCCGCGATCTCCTCGTCGGGGATGCGCCGGCGCTTGCCCAGGAGCTGGAGCGCTCTCGCCAGGGATTCGGCCTGGTCGTGGGCGGGACCTCGAAGCGTGTTGGCCGGCAGCGGGCCGGAGGACTCGGGCACGGGACGGAGGGGCGTCGACCACGCCGAAGGAACCGGGGCCACGCCCTCGAGGCCGTCCCCGACGGCGGCCGCGAGGTCGGCGTCGCTGGGCGCGGCACTGCGCTGAGCGGGGACGAACATCTCGGCCGCCTTGCGGCCCGGGAACATCGCCTCGAGGACCTCGCAGTGCTGAGGATGGGGCAGGCCCTTCAGTTCACCGCACTGCCAACGGTGCAGCTGCGCACGACTCGGCGCCGTGCCCACGAGCGAGCTGTCGATGCTCGCCGCGGCCTTGTCGTACTCACGAAGAAACGTCTGGTACTTCTGCCAGTGCTTCTCGCGAAGTAGGTCGCGCAGGACAACGGGATCGGTCATTCCGACTCCCCAACTCGTTCCCGGAAGCGTCAATTGTACGACGAAACGAGACACGGACGCAACGTCGGGAGACGCTCACGGCGGAGATGCGACATCTGAGGCGTCGCGACGCGACGCCGCGTCGCAGCACCGTTCAGCACGTCAACGAGTGGTGGCCGTCAGGGCTGCAGCACGAGGGACGTGAGAGCGGGAGCGGACATGGAAGAGCGCAAGAAAGTGCCCGAGGTCATCGAGCGCGGCGACAGTGGACTACTGATCACCGTGGAGGAGGTGGCACGCCTATGGTTCGGTGAGGTGGGGAAGAACGGTTCGGCCAGCACGAATTGCCAACGCATTCGGCGGCTCATCCCTCACGTCCTCCCGGCCCGTCGTATCGGTAACCGCTGGTACGTGAACCGGGCTATCGCCGAGGCGTGGGCGGCCGGGTCCGACGCCGCGTCCGCGATGGCGCACCCCGACAACCAGATGCTGGGAGGCGCGTGATGCCCAGCGTCGGCCTTCTGATCCTCTTCGCGATCCTCGGCGCCTTCATCTGCGCCAAGACCCGCTCCGCCGCCGGCGCCGTCGTGTTCTCGCTGGTCGCCCTGGTGCTCTTCATCGGCACTCCCGCCGGACAGAGCCTGCCCGGAGCGATCTCCGCGCTCATGTCGGCGGTCGACCAGGCCACCACCCCGGCCCTCTCGGGCACGCGGGACGCCGATGCCGAGGGAGGGCCGCGATGAACCCCTCCAAGCCCCACGCCGAGGCGGGGGCAGCACGCGAGAACTGGCGAGCCTGGGCGGCCTGTCGCGGCGAGGGTCCTGAGCTCTTCTTCCCCGTGGCGTCGCTGGGCCCGGCCTACCAGGCCCAGGTCATGGCGGCCAAGGCGGTCTGTCGTCGCTGTCCCGTGCGGTCGAGCTGCCTCGCCGAAGCGCTGCGCCGCATGCCCTACGGGATCGCCGGCGGATTGACCGAGCAGGAACGCCGCCACCTGCGCCCCGCGACCGGCCTGGGCGCTCCGCGGTGGCGCGCGCTCCTCGAGGCCGGCCGGCCGCATCCCGAGGTGGCGCGGTTGTTCGGCGTGAGCGTGCGGACCGTCGAGCGCTGGGCGTCTCGACTGCGCCGTGATCAGCAGACCGGAGCCGAGGGAGGTGCCCGATGAGCGCGCTCGAGGTGAGCCGGCGTGAGCAGGCGGCGTGGAGGACCCGCGAGCTCGTGCGCGGCGTGGCGGTGACCGCGTTCGACGCGATCGAGCACCGGGAGCCCATCGAGGGGTTCCACGAGCTGTCACGTCCGGCGCTGGACGACCCGCTGGCCGGGGTGCGCGCGGGGCGCCTGGTGTCCGACGTCGCCGCGGGCCAGCTGCGGGAGTGGGCGCTGCGCGCCCGGGGTGCCGGTCGTACCTGGGACGACGTCGGCGAGGCGTTGGAGCTGCCCGCCGCCCTCGAGGGCGGGACGCGCGCTGAGGCGGCGTGGGAGTGGCTGGTCGAGCACCGCCCGCCCGCGCCGTCCCGCCAGCCCGGCTGCCCTGGGTCGGCGGTGTGGACGTGCACGACCTGCCGAGGGCGTGTGCGTGACACCGGCCCGTTCGCCTCACACCCGGACGACCGCGAGACCGGCCACGTCGATGGCTGCGCCCGACGGGCCGCCGCCCTGCAGGCGTGGCGCCGCGAGACGGAGGGAGGGTCCGATGTCGAGGAGTAGAGGTCGCAGGACGTCGGCGCCCAGCACAGCCCTGGGGCAGACCGCACCGCTGCTGCTGGGCACGGAGCTGGTCCGTGCCGATGTCGCGGCCACGGTGCTCGGGCTGCTGTTGGGGGAGGTCCCGGCCGGCGGGCCGGTGACGTGGGCGCTGTTCGTCGACGCGGTGCTGGTCGGCCGCACCGACGAGGTGATGACCGACGAGGCGGCCCAGGGGTGGGCACGGCGGATGCTCGGCGACGGCGTGCGCTTCCGGCTCGGC
This sequence comes from Actinomycetospora rhizophila, assembly GCF_042657905.1. Classification (NCBI taxonomy): domain Bacteria; kingdom Bacillati; phylum Actinomycetota; class Actinomycetes; order Pseudonocardiales; family Pseudonocardiaceae; genus Actinomycetospora; species Actinomycetospora rhizophila. The sequence continues at coordinate 48,077 of NZ_JBHSKG010000020.1, forward strand.
CATCGCGACGGTGGCTACTGGCTCGCCGACGGGGCTGATCGCGCCCCGTTCGGCCACGGCGGGTGGTCACGGTGATGGGCACTCTCGTGATCTTGGTGCTGCTGGTCGCGGCGACAGCGGTGTCGTTGACGCGGGGGGCGATCCGGCCGGCGATGGTGTGCGGGGCGCTGGCGGCGCTGCCGTTGACGACGCTGCTGCAGGCGCTGTCGTGGCCAGCGGTGCTGGTCGCGATCGCCGTGCTGGTGCTGGTGGGGTGGCATCGCTGGTCGCGGTCGCGGGCGACGATCACGCGGTGGTCGGCGCGGTCGCGACGCCGAGCGGGGGTCGCGTCCACGATCGACATCGCGCGGCACGCGGGCACGGTCGCGACCCGACGACGCGGGAGCACGGTGCGCCCGTCGTTGGGGCCGCTGCTACGCCGGGAGGGATGGGCGGTGCCGACCTCGGCGGTCGGGGTGGAGCTGTGCCGGGTGGGGGTGCAGCGGGTGTGGTCCTCGGTCGAGGACGTGACCCTGGTCTTCGGCGGCCCGCGGACCGGGAAGACCGGCTGGCTCGCCGGCCGCGTCCTCGACGCCCCCGGCGCCGCCGTGGTGACGTCCACCCGCACCGACTTGCTCGAGCTGTGCGCGCCCATCCGGCAGAAGAGCCGCGGGCCGGTGTTCGTGTTCAACCCGGTCGGGCTGGGCGGGCTGCGCTCCACGATCAGCTTCGACCCGCTGACCGGCTGCACCGACCCGGTGACCGCGATGGAGCGCGCCACCGACATGGTCTCCGCCACCTCCCGCGCCACCCACGGGGATGCGGAGCGATGGGACGCCCAAGCCCGCCGCGTGCTGGCGGCGTTGCTGCACGCGGCCGCGCTCGGGGGCGGGTCGATGCGCGACGTGCTCGGCTGGGTGGCCGACAACGCTCGTGCCTCGCGGGAGGTGCCGGCGTTGCTGCGGCGCTCGCAGGTGGAGTCGTTCGAGAAGGCCGCCGAGCAGTTCGTCGAGACGAACGACCGGACGCGCACCAGCATCACCAACTCGATCATGCCGGCGCTGGGGTGGCTGAACCATCCTGACGCCGCAGCCGCCGCGGCGCCCACGGATCAGCCCTTCGACGTGGAAGAGCTGCTCCGGTCGCGGGCGACGGTGTTCCTGCTCGGCGCGGAGGAGGCCGACACCGGGCCGCTGGTGTGCGCGCTGACCGGCCACATCGCCCGCGAGGCCCGCCGGCTCGCCGTGGCCAGGCCCTCGGGGCGGCTGGACCCGCCGCTGCTGCTGGCGCTGGACGAGGCGGCCCTGATCAGTCCGGTGCCGCTGGAGAACTGGACCGCGGACATGGGCGGGCGGGGGGTCACAATCATCGCCCCGTTCCAGTCCCGCGCCCAGCTCCTCGCCCGGTACGGGGAGCACAAGACCGCCACGATCTTGAACAACACCGGCTCGGTGCTGCTGTTCGGCGGCACCCGCGACCAGGATGACCTGCACTTCTGGTCCACCCTGGCCGGGGAGCGCGACGAGCGGATCAAGACCACCGACATGCGCGGGCGAGTCGCCTCTCGGACGGTGCGCAAGGTGCCGGTGCTCGCGCCGGCGCAGATCGCGAACCTGCCTGCGGGGAAGGTCGTGGTCTACCGGCGGGGGATCGCCCCGGTGATCGGGCGGGCGCGCATGGCCTGGACCCGCAGCGATGTGCGCGCCCAGCGTCAGCCGGTCGCGACCGGGTGGCGAGGCCGGTGGCAGCGCACCCGCGCGTGGGCCGAGGTCGGACTCGCCGTCCTGCGGCGTCGGGTCGCCGCCCCGCGGCGCCGCCGCACCGTCGGCACTGGCGCCTGGTGGCGGCGGCTGGTGAACGCCTGCCGGCGGACCACGAGCTCGGCGCCTCCTGCGCGATCGCAGGACAGGCCGCCGTTGGTGATCGATGTCGAGCCCGTCGCCCCTCCCGTGCTCGGCGAGCACGACCACGAGCACGGCGGTGATCGGACGTGGTTGCGATGACCACTCCCGACCTGCAGTCGCCCAGCAGGTCGAGCGCGCGGAGGCAGCCGCGTTGACGGCAGGCCCCGAGTTCGACCACGACCGCTACCGCCTCGATGCGAACGCGCCCCAGCACAACCTAGACCGCGTCGAGCGCGCCGCACTCGTACAGGAGTCCTTGATGAGCCAGCCCACCGACGATCAGACCCGCACCGTCGAGGCCGACCCCGCATGGCCGACGCCGGACCCGACCCTGCCACCGGAGCAACTCACCGACCGCGAGCTCATCGCCCGGGCCGCCTACTGCGACGAGATCGCCCACACCGGCAGCCCCGCCGACCAGGCCGCGGCGCTGCGCGACCTCGACGCTGCGTGGGACGAGGCCGAGCGTCGCGCCGCCGGGCAGCCTCCGGTCAGCGTGCCAGCGCAAGTTGCCGGTTACATCGGTCTGGTCCGCGAGGACTACGACCACGCGCTGGCCGCCGAGGCGGCCACCTGGCGCCAGCAGCTCGGCACAGCGCTGCCGCCCAGCGAACACGCCCTCGACCTCGCCGCCGACCGCGTCCCCGACACCGCTGCTGCCCGCGGTGCTGGCGGTGAGCTGACGGTGGGGGAGCGCGCGGACCGCGCGCAGAGCCTGGCCCAGGCCGCAGGGCTGGATGTCGCTGGCTACGACCCGGACACCGACGTCTACACCGACCCCGACACCGGGCAGGTCGTCCGCCTCGACGGCCTGCCCGCCGCGGGGACTCAGGGTGCGGTCGACTGGAAGGCCTCCTCCGCGATCGCCTTGCGCGACGGGTTCGTCCTGGTCGACCCGACCGCGCCCGGCGGGGTCCGCCCGCTCACCTCCGAGGAGCGCGCGACGCTGGTCGGGCAGGTCCTCAACGGCCAACCGACGCCGCCGGCGCGCTGGACTGCCGACGAGCACGAGGCCTACCTCGACAGCCGGCCCGACGAGACCTCGCCGTTCAACCCGGCCGCGGACTACGGCGACCCGGACTGGCGCGAGCCCGCCTCGGACGCCGAAGCCGCGGCGCGCATCGCGTGGCTCGAGGAGAACACCTCGCCCGCGCCGGGCTGGTCGCTGCCGCCGAGAACCGAGGTCGACGACGCCCTCGACGCCGCCCGCGAGCGGGCGATCCACTCCGACTGGGCCCACGACCACGACCCGTATGCGTGGGCGGAGTACCAGCGGCTCGAGGCCCTCGCCGAGCTCGCCCCGCTGCCCGAGCGCGACGCCCTCGACGACCTACCTCGCATCGACCGGGAGGAGCCGGACCGTGGATCGGTGCAGGACTCCCACGGCGAGGACCGCCGCGTCCGCGAGCACGTTGCCGACGAGGAAGGCTCCGACGACAGCAGGAGCGGCGGGTCGTCGACCGGTGCAGTGACCACCAAGGCTGCCGGTGCTGACGACCCCGTCACCGCAGACGACACGGCGCCACCTGACGACCCCGAGCGGTGGCGCCAGCGCGTCGACGACCTGCGGGCCACGATCGCCGCTCGGGAAGCGAGCGTTGAGGGTGAGCGCCGCGAACAGCTGATCCGCTGGCACGACGACGATCACCGCGCCACTGACGTGCAGCCGGACACGCGGGGCGACGGTGACGGCGAGCCGGAGGGGGCCCGGTGACCCGCCGCCCATCGGGACAGCCCGGCGGGACCGACGGTGACGAGTTCGCCCGGGTCGAGGCCCTCGCCGGCCTCGCCCGTGAGGTGGACGGGCTGCGTCGCGGCCTGGAGGCGCTCGTCGGCACCCCGACGCGGGTCGACGACCTGGCCCGCACCGTCGCCCAGCTCGCCGACGCCGTCGTCGCCGTGCCCGCACGGCCCGGCCCCACCGTGGCGCCGTCGTGGCTGGCCGCGCCGACCGACTCCGAAGCCCTCGTGGCGTTGCTCGACGAGCTGTGCCGGTGGCTGTACGCGGTCTTCCTGCGCTACCCCGACGGAGCCGCGGTGGTGCCTGAGTGCTGGCTCTGGCACCCCGACGTCGTCGAGGAGCTGCTCTGGCTCATGCACGCCTGGCGCGCGGCCTACGAGGGCCGGGGCGCGTCGGTCCAACTGGCCGGGGACTGGCACGACCGCCAGCGCCCCGGGGTCGTCCGTCGGCTCAAGACCTCGGTTGCGTCGTGCTCGCGGGAACGGCACCAGACCCGCCCCGGGTGGAACAGCGCCCCGCTCGGCGCCACGCCGGTCCCCGGAGCCGACGCGGCGACATCGATCGCCTGGTGGTGGGCCGCCGCTCGGGACGACGCGCCCCCGGAGCCAGCGGCCGAGGACACCAACCGGCCGAACGGGGCCGGCATCAGCACGGCCATGAACGGCACCGGCGGCCGCGAGGGATGGTCGCGATGACCGCTGCCGCCCAGTCCCAGAGTCGCGCGGAGCAGCGCGCACGCGAAGCCGCCGAGCGCGCCGAGTGGGACCGCCTCAGCGACATCTACTTCGCGCACATGAACGCGATCGCGCCGGACCAGTTCCACTGCTTCTGCGGCACCCTCGACGACCTCCGCGCCGCGGTCGCCGAGCTCGACCGCGAGGCAGCGCACGACCCCGCAAGGCGGCCCACCGCGGTCCGGGACGCGAACCGCGGGGCCGCCCACCAGGACGGCGCCCTCCAGGACCAGACCCGCCGCGAGCAACTCACCCGCTGGCACGGCGACGACCGCGAAGCCGCGCACGCTGCCGGCGACGCCGACGCGGAGTGATCGCGGTGGCCGAGAATCAGACCGACCCTGCGGGCGACGTCGACAACCAGGCGCCCCGAGCGGGCGCGAGGGGCGCGCTGCTCTGGCTCCCAGGTCTGGCAGTTGCGCTCGGCGCGGCCATCGCCACCGCTCACGGATTGTTCGAGGTCGCCGTAGCGGCGCGGGTGCCGACCGGGATCGCGTGGCTTTACCCACTGATCACCGACGGGCTCGCGCTGGTGGCCTACAGCGCCACCGCCCGTCTGCGCGACGGCGCGGCCCGCTACGCGTGGTCGGTCGTCGTCACGGCGGCCGGGCTCTCCGGGCTCGCCCAGGCCGCCTACCTCGCCGGCGGACCGGCGGTCGAGGTCGCGCCGGCGCTGCGGTTCGGGGTCGGCGCCTGGCCGGCGATCGCGGCTGCGGTCGTCGCGCACCTGCTCTACCTGCTCGCGACCGCGCACCCCGATCATGCCGTTCAGCCCCCGCTGCCGCGGGACCCAGCGTTCGACGTGGTGTCCGTTCAGCACCACGGCGTTCAACGGCCCCCGTTCACTCCGCCCCTCGTACACCCCGACGCGCTCCCCGGCGCGGTTCATCCGCCAGGAGACGCGGCCACCGAGGTTGCCGAGCCGGAGGACGCCGCCGGCGGTGCGGCGAGCACCTCGACGCCCCGCGCGGCGCCGTCACCGGCGCGCGACCGGGCCGAGGCGGCGGCGTCGCGCCATGCCCAGCGCCATGGCGCCTGGCCCACCGTCAGCGAGCTCGAGACCGCCGCCGGCGTCTCCCGCGGCACCGCCGCCGCCGCGCTGAAAGCGCTCCGCGACCGACCACTGCCCCTGCGCCTGATCAACATCGCCGACCCCGACACCACGAACGAGGCCCACCCATGACCACGAACCCACCGCTCACCACGACCAGCAGCACCGACCAGAACCACGAACCAGGACAAGAACAAGAGACAGGACCACGACCACTTCCCGACACCGATCACTACGCCGAACAGACGGTCAGACACGAGCAACAGGACCAAAGGACGAAAAGATCAAGGGAAAGATCAAGAGCCGCACACCTATGCATCACGATCCCCAGGCACCGGCCGGCCTCCGGCCGGCCCGGAAGCCGCTGCCGACGACCCGCGCACGCCGTTGATCTTGGCCCGGAGTCGGCATCGATCTTGAGCTGGTCGTTCGGATGCTGAGCGTCGCATCCGGCTACTCGCCGGACTACCTCCTCAACGAGGTCGCGGCCGGCCGAGAGAACTACTACACCGGCGCGGTCACCGACGGCGAGCCGCCGGGGCGCTGGTGGGGAAGCGGTGCGGAGAAGCTCGGCCTGACAGGAATGGTCGACCCGCAGGACATGCGCGCGGTCTACGAGCACTTCCTCGACCCGCGCCACGAAGCCTTCCGCGACCCGCAGCGGTGGGACGACGTGCCGACCCTCGGTCACCGCGGCCGCCGGTATGCCACTGAGGATGAGTTGTACGCCGCGGCGCTTGAACGCGAGCCGGATGCCTCGGCTGAACGTCGCGCTGAACTGCGCGTCGAGGCCGGAAAGCAGGCGCGGCACAACGTGGCGTTCCTCGACGCGACGTTCAGCGTTCAGAAGTCGGTGACGGTGCTGCACACCGCGTTCGACGCCCAAGAGGTCGCCGCCCGGACGGCGGGCGACGACGAGGCCGCGGCGGCATGGGGCGAATACCGCCGCGCCGTCGAGGACGCCATCTGGGCCGGCAACAACGCCGCCCTGTCCTACTTGTCCGAGCGCGCCGGCTACGCCCGCGTCGGACACCACGGGGGAGCGACCGGGCGCTACGTCGACGCCCACGACTGGGTGGTCACGTCATTCTTCCAGCACGACTCCCGCGACCACGACCCGCAACTGCACATCCACAACCCGATCCTCAACCGCATCGAGGGCCCGGACGGGCAGTGGCGCACCCTCGACGGGCGCAGCCTCTACCGCTTCCGCCCGGCCGCCGCCGCGGTCGGCGAGCGCACCACTGAGGAGCGCCTCACCCAGACCCTCGGGGTCCGTCTTGCGATGCGCCCCGACGGCAAGGCCCGCGAGGTCATCGGCGTCGACGAGACCGCCACCGACCTGCTCTCCTCGCGCCGGCGCGCTGTGACCGCGAAGGCGGCCGAGCTGATCGCCGAGTTCGAGGCCCGCCACGGCCGCGAGGCCAATGGGCTCGAGCGTGACCGGCTCTCCCGGCAGGCCACCATGGCCACCCGTCGCGCGAAGTCCCACGAGGGCGAGACCCGTGAGCAGCTGCTCGACCGCATCGAGCGCCAGCTGCGCGACGAGGTCGCCGGCGGGCTACGTGGCGTCGCCGAGGACGTCCTCACTGCCCGCCACGAAGGCCTGCCGGCGGCGCAGGCGTGGTCGCCGGGCGCGGTGCTCGAGACGGCGCTGGCCGAGGTGCAGGCCAAGAAGGCGGGGTGGACCCGCGCCGATCTCACCCGCGCGATCAACGACGCCCTGCCCGACACCCTCGGCGTCGCCGACGGCGACGACGTCACCACCCTGTTGGACCGCCTTACCGACCAGGGACTCGCCCTCGCGTCACCGCTGGACGCCGCTCGCCCTGGCGACGAGGCGTTGCCCGACGAGCTGCGCCTGGCCGACGGGTCATCGGCCTACCAAGCGCCCGGCGCTCGGCTCTACGCCACGCCCGACCACGTGCACACCGAGCGGGTCATGGTCGCCGCCGGCCGCCGCGGCGACGCGGCCGCGACACCGCGCGTCATCGCCGACCGCTTCCTGGCCCGGCTGCAGGGCGAGGGCATCGACCTCGGCGTCGACCAGGAGGCCGCCATCCGCGGCGTGCTCACCTCCGGGGCGAAGGTCGAGACCCTCATCGGGCCGGCCGGCACCGGCAAGAGCTTCGTCGTCGGCGTGATCGCGCGTGGCTGGTCCGACCCCGACTTACGCGGGGCTGGCGGCGGGCGGGTGTTCGGGCTGGCCACGAGCCAGGCCGCCACCGACATCCTCACTGACGAAGGCCTCACCGCCCGCAACGTCGCCCGCTGGCTCAAGACCCAGGACCGCCTCGAGCAGGATGACCAGCCGCACCCCGCCGACGCCCCGTGGGCCCTGCGCGCCGGGGACCTCGTCTTGGTCGACGAGTCTGCGATGACCGACACCGCCGCGCTGACCGCCATCCACGCCCGCGCCGAGGCCGCTGGCGCCAAGCTGCTGCTCGTCGGCGACCACCGCCAGCTCGCCGCCGTCGGCGCCGGCGGCGCCATGGACCTCGTCGCGCAGACCGGCACCCGCTACGAGCTCACCGAGGCCCGCCGCTTCCGGCACGAGTGGGAAGGCCCCGCGTCCTTAAGGCTGCGCGACGGCGACGAAACCGTCCTGCGCGACTACCACCGCCACGGCCGACTCCTCGACGCCGGCACCCTCGAGGCCGCCGAAGCCTCCGCCTACCGCGCCTGGCTCGCCGACACCCTCGCCGGGCTCCGCTCGATCCTCGTCGTCGACACCAACGACCAGGCCGACCGGCTCAACGCCGCCCTGCGCGGCGAGCTCGTCCGCCTCGGACGCGTCACCGAGCAGGGCGCCTGCCTCGGGCGCGACGGCACCTACGCCGGCGTCGGCGACCTCGTCGCCGCCCGCCGCAACGGCTGGGAACTCACCGGGCATGCCGGCAACCACCGCGGCCCGATCAACCGCGAGACCTACCGCGTCACCGCCATCGGCGACGACGGCTCCCTCACCGTTACTCCCACCGGCGCCTCCGACGACGGGGCGAACACGCGACGCCAGGAGATCGTGCTCCCGGCCGACTACGTCGCCGCCGACCTCTCCCTCGCCTATGCCGGCACTATCCACTCCGCCCAGGGCGCCACCGTCGACACCAGCCACCTCGTCGCCACCCCGGCCACCAGCCGCGCCGCCGCCTACGTCGGCCTCACCCGCGGCCGCGACGCCAACACCGCTCACGTCACCACCATCGCCGGACCCAGCGACCCCGCCCGCGGAACCGCCGCCGACCACTCCCTGCACCGCGACCCCGTCGCCGTCCTCGCCGCTGTCATGGCGAAGGACGACGGCCTCGACGCCCGCTCCGCGCTCGCCATCGCCACCAAGTCCGCCGCCGACAACGCCACCACGCGCACCGCGGGCGAACTATTCGCCGACGCCGCCGCCCTCGCGGCCACCGAACGCACCGGGCGCTGGCTCGACCGCCTCGCCGCCGACGGCGTCATCACCGGCGACGACCGCGGCCGCCTCGCCGCCGAGGACGGCGCCGCCTCCCTCACCCGCGTGCTGCGCCGCGCCGAGATCGCCGGGAAGGACGCCGAACAGGTGCTGCGCGAGGCCGTCACCGACCGACCCCTCGACGGCGCCCGCAACCTCACCAACGTCATCCACGCCCGCATCCGCGACGCCCACACCTTCGACCCGCAGGGCACGACCTGGCGCGAATGGAGCCCTGCCACCGGACGAGAGGACTGGGACCGCTACCTCGAGACCCTCGCCGACGCCGCCGACCAGCGGGCGGGTGAGCTCGCCGAGCAACTAGCGGAGGCACCCCCGTCCTGGCTGACACAGGCGCTCGGTCCCGTGCCCGACCAGGCTCAGGAACGAGAGGAGTGGCTCGACGCGGCCGGCACCGTCGCCAACTGGCGCGAGCTGCAGGGCTACGACGATCCCGACGACGCCCTCGGTCCCGCGCCCGCACCAGGCAAGGTCGAGGCGTACGCCTCCTACCGCGCGGCTTGGCAAGCGCTCGGCCGCCCCGACATCGACCGCGAGGAGCTCGAGCTCTCTGACGGGCAGCTCCGGGTCCGGGTCCGGGCACACGAACGCGAAGCGGCCTGGGCGCCGCGCTACGTCGCCAACGAGCTCGCCGGCACTAACCAGGCCGCCGATCGAGCACGCCAGGACACCGAGCTCCGCCGCGCCGAGGCTCAAACCGCCGCTGACGAAGCGGAACAGGCCCGCCTGCGCGAGGCGGCGGATGCTATCGAGGCGCTCGCAGGCACGCTGACAGCTCGCGCTAGTGAGCTTGCCGAGCTCGACGACGCGCGCTCGCGCTGGCTCGCGCATACCGCCGGGACTCGTGCGGCCGCGGAACGCGCGAAGGCCGAGCTCGCCGCCCGCCACGCCGACGACATCGCCCCCGAGCCCGAGGTCACCGCCGAGGAGTGGTTGACGACGCACCGTCGGGCCATCGCAGACGAGGACACCCACCGAGAGGTGACCGACGCTGACGTCACCGACCGCCCTGCAGACATCGACGACGTCGACTTGGGCAAGGCCGAACGGCAGCAGCCCGAGGCAAGCGAGGTTCTGGACGACGAGCCAGTCACCGACGAGCAGCAGGGTACTCACGCCCAGCCCGAGCTCGACATCCGCGAGATCGCTGAAGCGGAGCCGCGCCAAGTGGCCGAGGACAATGTCCGGGTCCCAACCGCCGACGAGACGTCAGCCTCCATGGAGCGCGCCAACCGAGCCCTCGCCGAGATGCGGTCCCGTGAGGAGATGGACGCGCGCGAGGCGGAGCAGCACCGTGCCGGCCAGCTCGCTGAGTGGAGGGCCCGCGACAAGACTGACGACCAAGCCGCCGAGCTGGGCACTGAAGACGGTGCCGACCACGATGACGTCGACGAGCTCGATCAGGACGAGTTGTGATCGGTCATGTCACCGTGGACGGGCGCCGGAAGCTCTAGTGGGGGCGGACCTTGCGCCCGCCAAGCCCACCGCAACGTCGCTCGCACTCCGTCACACCACCCTGGGCGAGCAGCAAGGTCCGGACGCCGCTGCTCGAGGGTTTGCGCCGCGAGGTACTCCTCCTCGATCAGCTCCTCGTAGGCGAGGACCCGCCTCCTCGTTGCTGGCGAGCGAACGAGGCCGCCACCACGCGAGGTTCGCAGCGGCACCGTCGCCATCCAGCGACACGTCAACGCGACGGCACCGACGTACCAGTCAGTGATTCCCTTGCGGCCCTGCTCCGCGTCCCGGGCGCTCGCTGCCTGCCAGAGCGCTAGGAAGGCCTGCCGAGGAACGCGAACGTTTCCCGCTGGGATCCGAGTGACATCCGACAGCGTGACCTGCACTTGCCCAGGTTGACACTCTCGGCCGACCGGCGCGAGCCTCGCCCAAAGCTCCTTCTCCTCGCAGGCGTCGGCGAGGACTGTCGAGACATTGCGGGACCGAGCGCCTGGGTTCTCGACGTCGACCCCCCCAAGCAACGGCTCGTGTCCACCTCGTGAAGGGCTGTCCCCGCGACGGCGTGCTACTCGCCACAATCGCCCGATCGCCCAGGATTCGCCGAATGCTGCGTCCGTGATGGTCGGCGTTCTGCTCTGTCGTGGAGGCCTCCTTCACGGAGCAAGTGCGGCCCGTCGAGCAACTCGCTCTCGGACGGCTAGACGCGACTCGGGAGAGCCATCGGCACCGCCCTGCGTTGCGCCAAATCGAGCACCGGCTTTCCAGGCTCTTCGTCATTGAGCGTGGAGGGCTGACGGGGACACGATCTTCAGCCTCGGCCTGATCATGGGCCTGGGGCCTCGCTCTTCGTGGTGCATGGACACTTCGGAGGGAGGCCCCAGGTGGGCATGGATGCTACTCGCGCGCGCGATCTGGGGGCGGTGGTCCTCAGTCTTGAGGGGTTTCGTCTGGTCGCGCGGTCGACGAGCATGACGGTGAGCTCGAGCTGGCCGTGGAGACCACGAACGACATGGTCGGCTGTCCCGGTTGCGGTGCGGTCGCGACCGCGCACGGACGCCGCCCGGTGCGGGTGCGCGATCTGCCCGTGGGCGGCCGCCCGACGACGCTGATCTGGCTCAAGCGGCTCTGGCGGTGCCGCCACGAGCGCTGCGAGACCCGCACCTGGTCGGAGACCACCAGTGACGAGATCCCGCCGCGGGCCTCGGTGAGCACCCGCGCGGCCCAGGAGGCGTGCCGCCGGGTCGGTGCGGCCGGTGAGTCGGTCGCTGCGGTGGCTCTCGATCTCGGTCTCGGGTGGGGGACGGTAATGCGCGCCGTGGCCTGCCACGGCACCCCGCTGGTCGACGACCCAGCCCGGCTCGAGGGCGTGCCGCGCTCGGGGTCGACGAGACGGCCTACCTGGCCGCCACCGCCAGCCATGGCACCGTGTTCGCGACCGGGCTGGTCGACCTCACCCGTCCGAGCGGGTCGCCGGCGCGGCTGCTCGACGTTGTGCCTGGTCGCAGCGGTGTCGTGCTCTCGGCGTGGCTGCGCGAGCGCGAGCTCGGCTGGCGCGCCGGGGTCCGCGTGGCCGCGTTGGACCCCTTTCGCGGGTACGCCTCGGCGCTGCGCGCGCAGCTACCGCACGCGGTCCGCGTCCTCGACGCGTTCCACGTCGTGCGGCTCGGGTTCGACGCGGTCGACCAGGTCCGCCGCCGGGTCCAGCAGGAGACCCTCGGGCACCGTGGCCGGGCCGGCGACCCGCTCTACGGCATCCGACGGGTGCTGCGCCGCGGCCACGACCACCACAGCGACACGTCCTGGACCCGGCTGCTGCACGGCCTGGACCTCGGCGACCCCGACGGCGAAGTCGCCGCCGCGTGGATCGCGGCTCAGGAGCTGCGGCTGCTTTACCGCCACACCAACCCCGCCCGCGCCGCGGCGGCGTTCTACCGCTGGCTGAGCTTCTGCGCCGACTCCGAAGTGCCCGAGCTGCACCGGCTGGCCCGCACCCTGGACTCCTGGCGCGATGAGCTGCTGGCCCGCTCCACCGTGGCCGGCGTGTCCAACGGGCCCACCGAGGCGGTCAACCTGCTGCTCAAGAAGGTGAAGCGGGTCGGGCACGGCTTCCGCAACTTCGCCAACTACCGGCTGCGACTACTGCTGCACTGCGGTGTCAACTGGCAGACTCCTCCGACCACCGCGTTGAGAGGCCGCCTCCACGCTTCATGGTGAAGGGCCGCTTTCCAGGGGTCGCGAGCTCCAGCCAGTGGCGATCCACGTCCGACGACCAACACCGGAAGACCTCAGCTCGACCGAGGTGCTGCGGCCGCGGCCCGCGCTAGCCGCCGCTGTCGACTGCACGACGAGCCTGCTCGCTGAGGCCTGAAACCGCGCCGGCACCGCGGCCGCCCGATCAAGCCCGGCCGCTATACGACCCCTGGGTGCGGGTAGCGGACGCAGTCGCTCGACAACGAATGCCCCCACCTCGCCCGATGTCCCGGCTGCGGCTTGATCGTCCCTGCGCCCGCCTGGCCGAACGCCAGGCGATCGTTCTTGAGATCGGCATGGCGGTCGTCCTGACGTCGTGCGGTTTACCAGCCTGGCACTGGCATCATGGCACCATCGAGGAACCGCGGCGCGCGACCGAGTGCAGTTCCGGGTGTCGGGCACTGACTGCGCCATCACGCCGAGCCGCTAGGGAACAAGTTGACCGAGAACCAGGGACCACGCTGCGGCGACCCGCGCACCCGACGCGGACGCCGACGTCAACCCGCGGGGCGGTCTGTATCGTCGACCCAACACCCCCGGACCGCCGGTGGCACGCGTGACCTACGACGAGGACCGCTACTACCGCGACCACCCAGAGCGGATCGATTCGGAGACCGCGGTCGGATACGTCTACGCCGTCCCGCCGGGCATCACACTTTCCGAGGGCGACCTCGTGATCCTCGTGGAGTTCGTCGACGAGGACGAGGAGGACGAGGAGGACGACGACACCGTCGCGGTCGTCCTTGGACTCGGATACGGCCCGAACACCTGGCGCGGATCGCTCTCCCCGATCATCCGCCGCGCCCGCACCGCTCGTCGGGACTGATCGACACGAGCTCGAAGCCCTTGTCCCGCTTGCGCCGGGACGAGAGCTTGTCGTGTATCTACCGGCGCGGGCACGGCCTGTAAGTCACCTCGAGGTAGGCGAGCTCGGCGGCCAGGGCGCAGACCAGGTTCACGGCCCCTGTTCCCTGGCCCACTCCTGGGCCGCCTGGATGACCGATGCGCTTTAGTGGTGAGCGTGCCGCTAGCGGCACTGCGTGCTTGCGTTTGTGCTGGCGTCTCGGCTTCGCGATGGTTAAGCTTCACGCGCGCCCACCGGCTCACGTCCCCGGCCGCCGACCTCGCGCACCCGCCCTGTGCCCGCCTCCACGTCTCGTCCACATTGATAGCCCCACAGGGCTCGCTGTCGATTATCGACCTCAAGGCCGCCGCGATTCCTTTAGCGGAACCGTGAAGGTCGGCCGCCACTTGGATATAGCCGCGGCTTGCAACGCCCAACCCTAACCGGCTCGTATGTCGAGTAAAATCCTTCGTTGCAATCCGCCGTGTCAGGGTGGGCGACGTATATATGGGTCCAGCCACGTCCTAGATCGCTGTCGATATTGCCGCAGTTTGACGGGCTGTGGAGGCGGCCCTGCTCGCCTACCGCCCGATAGGTCTTCCTCCCTCTTGGGGGGCCGGTCGCAGCGCGAAGACGCGCTGTAACTGGCGCCGCGGGCGAGGCGCTACCGGTGCAGTTAACCTCGAGGGTGAGCCTACTATCTCCTTGACCAGCGATCAGCTCGCCGCGGTATCCCGGTCCAGTCGTCGTCGAAGTACCGACCTTCGATCACGTCGAGAAAGACAAGCGCTCCTTCCTCGTCGAAGTCGAACTCTCCATTGACGATGAGCTTTGCGGCTTCTTCGTCGTCACCAATAACCTCTTGATACCGCTCCGTTGTTAGGGCGGCTTCGCTAGCCAGTTCGTCTAGGCGTGCTCCCAGCGCGTAAAGACGAACGGCTATCGACTGCCGGCGCTGGCCGAGGGCTAAGAGTGCGCTCTGGCTCTGCCCGGACAGAGGAAGAGTCTCCTCAATTCGCTCTGCGGCGGCGGACACGTAAGCTGGGACCTCAGTCATGGCAAGCCCGACATCATTGAAGAGGTTCTTCATCGTCGAGGCGGAGAAGCCGGCGATCCGGTCCGCCTTTATAATCGCGTCAATCTGATCGTCGTAGACGAAAGACGGAGCGTTCTGAACCCTCTTTAGGGTCTCGCTGTACTGACACCAGCGGCGTCCGGGGTGAAAGACCTGGCGGGGGTTTGTCTTCCGAACGAACGCTACCCACGTTCCGTCGGACTGCTGCCAGCAGACTGCATAAAGAAGAATCCGCATGTCGTCGAATTCCGGCCGCGTCAGCTTGTGCAACTGATCGGGGCGACGCAGGCTAGTGACGAGTGTCGACTCTTCCGCCTCGCTAGCTCCCTCTTGCTCGGCGGACCCTTGGCCCTCCGGCTTTAGTCCGCGGGAGGGGTTCACCCTTGCAGGTCCCGAGCCAACGGTACCGGGGTCACTTCTGGAGGGTTTGGCGGGTGAATCGAGAGCCGGACCGTTCCTGTCTGGTAGAGCATGGACGGCTAGGTCGAAATGCTCCTCGCCTCCTTCAAGTTCGGCGTTGGGCTCGTAAGGCCTACTCCGCGTCGTCAGGGCCAACTGGCGAGCTTGATCGCACACAACCCGCAAGTCGTCGAACAAGTCCTCGTGGAGGTCGAGCCGATAGCACTCAATCTTTCGCCCGCGGCGGCGACCCAGCACAAGGAAAGGGTCGCCTGTTAACTCGACATCGTTCCATCCTTCTGGATCGGTTGCGTTGATCGGCTCAGTCAATTGGGTTCCCCCTCATACATGTCGGTTACAACGATCACATCGAGGAAGTTTGACACGAGGACGGAATCGCCCGACCGAATCCGATGCCGGGACACCACGATGGCGTCCTGCCCATCAAGTGACGCTTTGGCTAGTCGATATCCGTATAGATATAGGGTAGGATTAATAAGCGCGAGGTCGGTCTTGACGTAGACCATGAGCGCCACGACGAAGTAGAGCCCAACAGCGACCCAATCGCCGCCATTCCCGGGCAGATTGCCGAGGAATGGAAGCAGGTACGTCGCCAGGTAGCCAGAGACTGCTTGCCCGGCGTCAGAGACGTTCTCCACCTCGACCCAATGTTTCGACCTCCTCTTCGCGCCGCGCACCAAGCGGTAGCCGTCGACCAGTCCCCAAGCGCCTATCGCGGCGAAGACCGCGGCCGTTACAAGCGCTTCCTGGGAGACGAACCGAGCGGCGAACATCAACGCGAGTGCCGAGTATGACACCACGAATAGTCGCGCTCGCGACACCGTCTCGCCAGCAGCGCGCGACCCGCTCATACTGGGTACTCTAACGGCGCGGTCCGACAGCGGTGCCCGGTTCGCGCCGACGAGGACCTTCTAGACGCCTGCAAGCCAGCCCTGCTCGGGCGGCCGCGGAGCTGGCACGCCTGTACGTTCGGCGACCGACGCGGACACGCCCAGCCGCATCGGGGTCGAGCGTAGACGAGACCTAGCCGATCTCGTGCCCTCGATCTTCGGCGACCTACGCTCGATCCGTAACAGTCGACATCGTTCTCTTGCTGCCGCAACTCGTCCTGTTCCATCAACAGTCTTCCTGGACGCACCGCTTCCTCTAGAACGCGTGTGCTACTCGACTGGCGGTCGGACTCGAAGTCGCCTACACGAGGAACGCCTCGAGCTCTCCGCTTGGACTCGCAATCCCCGGATCGATCCATCTGGCTGGGGTTGGGCCGCGCTGAGCTGCTCCACCTCGTGCTCGCGACTCTGACTCCGCCTTATCGAGGTCGGGCGACTCGCACAGCGTCAACCCTGCACAGTCGCAACTGAAGCTGTGGGCATCGATCCAAGATCGTTGGTCTCCGCCGGAGCTGGCAGGCGAAGGCTCGGCAGCCGCGGAGATTCGGCCCTTCGCTACGTAGCGTGCAGCGCCGGATACAGGAAAGGGATTGCGACGTCGTCGACCCTGGCTCTAGCCTACAGATATGGACGTTTCAGAATTGGCGAAGCTAACGGATTACGAGTTTGAGGTCTTATGTAAAGACGTCTTCGAGCAAGAGCTTGGCGTTCGGCTGGAGATTTTCGGACGAGGTCGAGACGACGGCATCGATCTCAGGCACGCGACTGTTTCTGGCGGACAAGGGATTGTAATTCAATGCAAGCATTGGGCAGGAAGTGGCGCTACTGCATTGTTACGTCACTTCCGTAAGGAAGAGGCCGAGAAGGTGAAGCGCCTTAATCCCGACCGCTACATTGTCGCAACATCGGCGGCTCTAACCCCGTACATCAAGGCCGAACTACTTACGATGTTGCATCCCTACCTACAAGAATCGTCCGACATCTGGGGCGCGAACGAGATCGCGCATTTCCTTGAGTCGCATCAAGAACTGATTCGCAAGCACATACGATTGTGGCTGACGAGTTCGTCGATTCTTAGAGAAGTGATGCAAGCGTCTGTTAACAATCGTACTTCGATGCTAGTGGGCGAGATTCGCGAGACAATCCGCTCGTACGTCCCAACGCCCTTCCACCGTGAAGCCGAGGCGATCCTTGAGGACAAGCGGTGGTGTCTTATAACCGGCGCTCCCGGGACAGGCAAGACTACACTTGCACGGGCTTTGGCAGCCAGCTACTTGGCTGATGGATACGATCTAATCGACGCCAGCTATGATCCTGCGGACGTGGACCGCGCATGGCAGGAAGGCGCGAAGCAAGTGTTTTACATGGACGACTTCTTTGGGCATACGTATCTTGACTCTTCGCGAGCTGGATACCTGGGACGGGCTTTACCTGTAGCCTTGAGGCGAATCTCACGCGGCAAAGACAAGATTCTTATACTGACAAGCCGCGATTATATTACCGCCGAAGCTCTTAAGTATGAAGCTCTCAAGTTCTCTGGCTTTCATCTGTCGCCATGCCGCATCGACATTAGTGAACTGTCGCAAGAGACAAAAGCCACAATCCTCTACAACGCCGTGTACTTTTCCAATCTGTCACCTCGGCAACGGCACGAGTTCTCAGTCATGGCTAAATGTATGGCTGTCATCGCGCACCCGAATTTCAATCCTCGGCTGATCGAGCATGGCTTGCGCGAAGTCGACCAATTAGCGCCCAGGCGAAGTGCGCACCGAGCTGTACTTGCAAATTTAGATAATCCCGAAAAACTTTGGCGAAGCCTTGTTGAAGAGGTTTTAGAGGAGGATGACATAGCTCTCCTGCTGTCCATATACGGGCTGGGCGGCAACGTGGATGTTGGAGCCGTGCAGCAAGCCTGGCGTGGCCTTATCGAGTCAGCCAGCTTGCGGGATCGCAGCAGATTCAAGGCTTCTTTCAGAATGCTCGAAAATACAATGATCAGAGAGTGGTCAGGCCTCAGTGGTCTTACTGTGAGTTACGTAAATCCGTCGGTCGAAGATTTCCTGACCCAATACGTGAAGCAGGACCCGCAGCTGATCATCAGACTCCTCAAGGCGCCAGTTCGATTGTTCCAGCTGCGGCGACTACTTGATCTTGCCACCGGTCCGCTGGCAGTTGATCTCAAGGAGCTAGCGAGCAGTGCAGACGCTCCCTTGGTTCGTTCTACGAGGCAATTGCTGGATTCTCAGAAGAGTGGAGATGCTGCGCTCTCAGCTGTAGAGCGGTGCTACATTGGCATGCAGGTTGCAAACCTGGCAGATAGCTATGATCTTACTGAAGAAGCTGTGGCCCAATTGTACTCCGACGAACTCGGCGAGAGCACGGCGCACCTAGACGAAATCGGCTTGACCAGCTTGCTCATGAGCAGCAAGTTCGATATAGCTCACACGGCTGCTGAAGAAAACCTATACCAAGATGATGGCCACATCTATATTGGAGACCTCGAGGAGGCTGAAGCGGATTGGTCACGCACGGTCGATCCAGACGATTTCGTCGATTATCATTGGGATAGGTTGCTGGAAGCTGAGTACCATTTCGAGGAGCGGGTCAACCAGGGCGAGACCGACAGTAACACTGAACTCATCGGAGTTCGTCGCCTTCTCGACCAAGTATGCGAAGGCTACATCCGCCAATTCGGTAGTGGAAAGCCGGTCTACGCCAACGTACGCAACCTAGAGAAGGTCTTGGACCGTGCGAACGATCGAAAACTGACACCCGCAGGATTGAGCGACGCCCGGATCTACCTTGAAGAGTTTGAGCGGGCGTGGCTTCCGCCGAAGGTTGATAGAGAGCACTTGCCGGTAAGTGACGCGACGTCGCAGCCGTCACTGGAGGTGATTGAAGTCATGTTCACCCTCTTTCGGGACTTGTCGTAAGAGTACGCCTGATGATCTTGGTGCAGATTGCGATGTGCGGCCCTGCGACGACGCGCGTCGCTCGGGCGCACTCTCACCATCGCGACGTTCGGCGACCTCACCCATCGGTTCCTGAGCGCTCGGCACCTCAACGGCCCCGTGCGGCTGCGGTTGGGTGCCCTCGGGATGTCTGTGGCACGGGCCCAAGACGACGCACTGCCCGGCTGGGACGAGCTCGTCGGGCATCTTGAGACCCCCTGGAACTCTCCACTCGCCAACGACATCGAGGTCACCGTCGCCGCCACCCTCTAGTGGTGGTGAGCCAGGCCCTTCGCGGCACCGCCTCCGCGTTCGGATAGAAGCCGGCGATCGGAGCCGCAGGTGACCTCGGCACTGTCGGGACACAGCGACCACGAGTACACCGGTTGCGCTGGCTGGATCACGATCACCGCGGCAACCACCTTCAAGAGATGGGTGGCGGTCCCGGTCGCTAGCAAGGACGGCGCAGCTGACAGGATCAGCGACAAGGAGCACCCTCGGCCTGTCCAGATGCCGGCAGGGCGAAGGGCTTCCGAAGCCGAGGGCGCGGGAGTGCCTACCTGTGAGCGGCGTCGTAAGCCTAGACGACGTTGTTCGGCAGACGGCCACGGTCACTGACCGCCCAGCCCTCAGTCATGGCCCAGTCCCGTAAGGCCTTCATTGCCTCCTTGCTGCGGCCGACGACGCCCTGCCCCGATGAGCTCCTCGAAGAGCTGGAGCGAGAGCGCCCATCCGTGGAGCGCCGGCGACCGATGCGCCGAGCGGCGGAGATGTAGGGACCGAAGACCTCCCGCAGCTGCTTGGCGTTCTCGTCGTTCAGGTCGATCTCGTGGGTGACGCCGCCGAGAGCATACTCAATTGTCTCATTTGCTTCTGTGTCGTCCCGTTCGTCAACGAGAGAGACGACCGTCCTCTGTGCCATGCCACCGGATTTTCCGGGCAACGGTCAGGAAGTCAACTGGAAACGCACACCAACTCGTTTGTGAAGCACTAGAACTTGACGGCCGAGTTTGACAGTCCTGGATCTACCGGCGGGGGATCGTCGGATACTGAACAGATGCAGATCGAATAGCCCTTGTCGAGTTTCCGCCGACGACTGCAGCAAGGGGCACGCCTGCAGTCGACAGCAGCTCGTTGGGCGCAGCGAGCTCGCCGGGTTTCGGTCCAGTGGGCGCATGGAGACCGCGTGCGTCTGCCCGCTAGCCAGCGACGACCCGCAGCCCGCCGGCCTGGGGATCAAGCGGACCCGGTCCGCCCCCGGCCTCGGCCTGGAGCCGGCCGGATAGCGTGGCCTGATGGCGGTGTTCGAGCTGGTCTTGGTTGTGGTGAGGGTGGGGCGATCCGGTCGCCGCGCACCTCCCGCAGGCAGACGTGGGTGCCGCCGATCGCGGTGATCGTCTACGGCGTGCACCAGCCGTTGCAGTGGAACATCGGCAGCGTCCACAGGTAGACGCTCGACGGGTCGTGGTACGAGTGCACGAGGGCGCACCGACGAGGTGAAGATCGCGACCTACAACGTCAACGGCGTCAACGGGCGGCTGCCGGTCCTGCTCGAGTGGCTTGCCGAAGCCGGGCCTGACGTCGTGTGCCCTGCAAGAGCTGAAGGCGCCGCGGGCGAAGTTTCCCGCGGCCGCCATTCGCGACGCCGGGTACGAGGCCGTCTGGCTGGGACAGAAGAGCTGGAACGGGGTCGCGATTCTGGCTCGCGGCCAGTCGCCGGTGGAGACCCGCCGTGGTCTGCCGGGCGAGCCCGATCCGGGGCAGTCGCGCTACATCGAGGCGGCGGTGAACGGCATCGTGATCGGCTGCCTCTACCTGCCCAACGGCAACCCGGCTCCCGGTCCCAAGTTCGACGACAAGCTGGCCTGGTTCGAGGCGTTGATCGGCTACGCGGCGAGCCTGCTCGCGAGCGGTGTTCCGGTCGTCCTGGCCGGCGACTACAACGTGATGCCGACCGACCTCGACGTCCACAGGCCGCAGCGCTGGGTCGACGACGCCCTGTTCCGCCCCGAGGTGCGCGACGCGTTCCACCGGCTCGCCGCTCAGGGTTGGACGGACGGGCTGCGGACGCTGCACCCGGGCGAGCGGATCTACACCTTCTGGGACTACTTCCGCAACGCGTTCGGGCGCGACGCGGGCCTGCGCATCGATCACTTGATGCTCAGTCCGGCCGTCGCGGCCCGGCTCGTCGCCTCCGGCGTCGACCGCGGCGTCCGCGCCAAGGAGAAGACCAGCGACCACGCGCCGACCTGGATCAAACTAACCGCCTCGCTATAGTGCGCCACCGCGTCGCGCGCTGCGACGGACCTAGCGAGTGGCCGACCCTGGTCGGCAAGCACCTGCGCGGAGCGCTCGAGGCCGGGGATCGAGCAGTGACCCGGTCAACATGGTCGTTGTCGCGCCATCGTCGTCCGGGACGTTCTCTCTCGCCAGCCGCCAAGTGTCACGGGGGAGGCCCACGCTCTTGATCTCGGGTCAAGATCCTGGTTCGTGGTGCGGGTCGTGGTGCGAACTACAAGATACGACCGGCTCGTGGGGCCTTCAGAGACACGTGAATGAGAACAAAGGCGCTGGTAGGAGCCCTGCGACACGACCTCACGCGTTCTTACAAGCCGTTGCTCGGAGAGTGCCGTCTTATCGGACTGTGGTTGCGCCTCAGGCAACCAGGGCCGCATCGAGGAGGACGGCGGCGTCGGCGTGGAGCTCGCCACGGCTCACGTAGGTGTTCTTCAGGAAGTCGGCCTGGCCCATGAGGTCGGCCTTCATACGGTCGGTCAAGCTGATCTCGTCGTCGAGGATGGTGGCGTAGGTGCGTCGCCAGGTGTGCGGAGTCATCCAGCCCAGGCCCACCTCCTCGCGTACGGAGCGCAGAGTACGCCGCACGTTCGATGGCCAGCGGTAGGTGATGCGGCCGTCGCGGCCGGCCGCTGGGAACAGCGGCCACCCGTCCTCGCCCGGCTGCGCCAGACGTTCGCGGAGAAAGTCGGCGGCGAACCGGGGGAGCGGGATGACGCGGAGGGCGGCTTCGCTCTTGCCGTCGTGGCGGACGAGGCCCTTGCCTTTCACCCACGTCACGTTGCCGGCAATGGCGACCACCGGGACGCGCAGCGGGCCGTCTTGTCCGCGAACCGGCACCCCGTCGAGGTTCACATCGAGCCGGCGGACCGCCAGTGCCTCGCCAATGCGGAGGCCTGTGCCGAGGGAGAAGCGCACGAGGTCCGGCAGCTCCGCCGCCCGAGCAACCCGCTGCAGACGCCGGACTCGATCGTCGTCGGAGTCCTGGTCGAACCAGTCGAGCAGGGCCTGGCGCTCGTCGACGGTCAGGCCTCGGGGCTTCTTCTTGGCGAGGCCCTTGGGCTGCTCGATACGGTCGAGCTCGCGCACGGGGTTGGCCGGCAACGCCTCGTGAAGCACGCCGATCTGGAGGACACCGCTGACGATCGAGCGCAGCGTGCGGCGGGTGGAGGGCGCGTAGCGGGACTCGAGGGCCTCCAGGAACGCGTCGAGGCGCGCGACGGTGCACTCGCGTAGCTGGAGCGCGCCCAGGGCGGGAAGGACCGTGCGGTTGAGGTGGTAGGCGTACAGCGCGTGGGTCGAGTCCTCGCGCTTGCGGTCCACCTTCGCGAGATAGAGCTCGGCTGCCTCTCGGAAGCGAGATGCGGGAGTCAGGCCGCCAGCACTCCCGGCCTTACCTCGCTGCCGCTGCTGGATGAGTTCGTGCAGGGCGGCCTTCGCGGCGGTCTTCGACGGCCCGTGCTTGCGGAGGCGGCGGGTCACGCCGTCGTGGTCGCGGAAGCGGCAGCGCGCGACCCAGGAGCCGGGCTCTTCCTCGGCGACGGAGATGGTCCCGGGGGTGCCGAGCGGGAGGGGCGGACGGGCCATGTGGAGCGCCTCCAGCGGAGTTTGCGGCCCGTAAACGGACCGTCGATCTCCGAGAGACAAGCACCGCAGGCCCGACACCTGCAACTTTGGGTGCGCCGTCAGGGACTCGAACCCCGAACCCAGTGATTAAGAGTCACTTGCTCTGCCCATTGAGCTAACGGCGCGTGATCAGAACCCTAGCAAAGCTTGGGGACCGATCCGACAGCGGGTGCCCCGCTGCCGTCCGGGTGAGTGACGGGACTTGAACCCGCGACACCTGGGATCACAACCCAGTGCTCTGCCAACTGAGCTACACCCACCATGGCACACCCGCCGGGTCTCCCCGGCGAGCCGTCAACAAGCCTACAAGCCGGGCGCGAGGCGGTTGCGACCGGGATCGGCGTCCGTCTCGGCCGGCGCCGGCTCCTCGTCGGCGCTGGTCGGAGGCGTCCCGCGCCGCTCGGCCATCGCCTGCCGGATCACCACCTTGCCGGCGGCGGTCAGGGGGAGCGCGGTGATCGCGCCGAGCAGCCCGCCGGAGAACCCGCCCACGAGGACCGCGACGAACGCCGCGACGGGCGAGAGCTCGATGGCCTTGGAGAACACGCGCGGCGCGACGAGGTAGTTCTCGACGCCCTGGTAGACGATGAAGAACACCAGCGTCGCGACGGCCAGCCCGACGCTGACCGACAGCGCCGCGAGGATCCCGACCAGCGAGGCGAGCGTCGCCCCGATCTGGGGGATCGCGTCGAGCACGGCGACGACGATGCCGAGCAGCGCCGGGTAGGGCACGCCGGCGACCAGGAAGAACAGGAACGACACGACCCCGGCGATCCCCGAGACGACCAGCTGTCCCGACACGTACCCGCCGATCCGCCCCAGCGCCTGGTCGGCGGTGGCGATCCGGTCCTCGCGGACCAGCATCCGGTCGATGCCCGCGCGGATGCGGGGCATCGCCAGCGCGAAGTACACGAGCAGCACGAGCACGGTGACCGCCGAGAACACGCCGCCGAACACCGCCCCGAGGACGCCGAAGACCGTCGTCACCGAGGTGGCGATGACAGGTCCGAGGGTGCTGAGCGTCTGCTGGAGCTGGTCGTGGCTCGCGGGGTCATCGAGCGCCTGGCCGAGCGAGGTGCCGTCGCCACCGCTGCGTTGCGACAGCTGGGCGAGCAGCTGCGGCAGCTGCTCGGTGAGCGCCCCGATCTCGTGCGCCGCCGGCACGACGAGCACCGCCGCGAGCCCCGCGCCGATCAGCAGCAGGACCAGGACCACCAGGACGAGCGCCAGGCCGCGGCGCAGGCCCTTCGCGACGCACCAGCGGATCGCGGGCTCGAGGCCGGTGGCGAGGAAGAACCCGACGAACACCAGCAGCAGCGCCCCGCGCGCGGCGTACACCGCCAGGGCGACGAGCAGGACGACGAGGACGGTGGCGGTGATCGCCGCGACGTCCCACAGGGGAACCCGGCGCGGTCCGGGGAGCGGCTCGCTCATCGGATCTCCCCGCCGCGCGGCGCGGGGACACCGCGCAGGGACCTCGCCCGGAGGCCGAGGCCCTGCCGGCGGGCCGGGACGCCGTACCGGTGGGCGTCATCGACGATCGTGCCGTCCGAGCGCAGCTCGTGGCGGTCGGGGCTCATCGGGCACTCCTGTCGTCGGGGCGGCCCTCGTCGGGGACACCGTGCCCGCGCCGGGGCGCGCCCATGCGCCACGGACGAGTCGATCGGCGTGGTTCCGCCCCTCGTTCATCCCCGACGCATGAGGCCCGCGCGCGCCCGCACCGGGAGTCTCACCGGAGACCGCAGCCCGCCGGAGGTCCGCGCCATGACCGACACCCCGCCCCGCAACGCCACCCGAGCCCCGGGTAGGACGACGCCCTGGTACCGCGCGCGCTGGTTCCTGCCGGTGGTGCTCGCCGTGCTGGCGATCGTCTTCATCCTCGAGAACCGCGACCTGGTGACGATCCGCCTGCTCATCCCGGTCGTCGTGATGCCGCAGTGGGCCGCGCTGACGATCACGCTGATCATCGGTCTCGTCATCGGGCTGATGCTGCGGCGCCGGCGGCGGTGAGGGCGGCTCACGCGGCCCTGTCCTCGCCGAAGCGGTAGACGACGTCGGCGAAGCCCGTGGTCGGGAACACGAACAGGATGCGTGCGGCTCCGCCGACGGCGCGCACCTCGTGCTCGACGTCGGAGGGCAGGCGCACGACCGCGCCCTGCCCGACCCGCACCTCGTCGCCGTCGAGCGTCACGGCCGCCTCGCCCTCGAGGACGTAGTACAGCTCGGGCGCCTCGTAGCGGTGCCGGCCGAGCCAGCCGTCGCCGTCGAGGGTCATGACCCCGGTGGTGACCGTGCCGGGAAACGGGTCCGCGCCGTCGGTGAGGAGCACCCACCGCAGGCGGCCGCGGACGGGGTCGTCCCACGTCTCCCAGACCTGGTCGGCGGCGGTCGTGACGAGGGACATGGGGCCTCCCAGCGGGGCGGGCGACGGGGCGCCGCCCTCGCTGGCTCGAGGCGGATACCGACGGGGTGGCCGGTCCGGCTCGGTGCCGAAACGCGCGCTACGCCCCCGGCGGGGGTGCCTGACCGCCGGCGGGGCCCTTCTCCGTGGCCTCCGCGGCGTTGACACCGGCGCGGTCGTCGGCGACCACCGACGACGCCGCGGCCTGGGCCTCCTCGCTGCTCGGGCCCGGCATCGGCACGAACGCCGTGCGCCGGTAGTACTCGAGCTCGCGGATCGACTCGCGGACGTCGGCGAGCGCGCGGTGGGCGAGGCCCTTCTCCGGCTGCGCGTAGTAGATGCGCGGGTACCAGCGCCGGCACAGCTCCTTGATCGAGCTGACGTCGACCATCCGGTAGTGCAGGTAGCCGTCGAGCTCGGGCATGTCGCGGGCGATGAAGCCGCGGTCGGTGGCGATCGAGTTGCCGCACAGCGGCGCCGAGCGGCCCTCGGGGACGTGCTCGCGGATGTAGTCGAGGACGAGCTTCTCGGCCTCCTCCATCGTCACCGTCGAGCGGCGCACCTCGTCGGTGAGGCCCGACTTCGCGTGCATGTCGCGCACGACGTCCGGCATCGCGTCGAGGGACGCGTCGGGGGCATGGATGACGACGTCGACGCCCTCGCCGAAGGGGACGAGGTCCGCGTCGGTCACCAGGGCCGCGATCTCGATCAGCGCGTCGTGGCGCAGGTCGAGCCCGGTCATCTCGCAGTCGATCCACACCAGACGCGCGTTCACGGGGTCCGACCCTAACGCCGCACGAGTCGCCCGGCCGTCCCACCGTCGATCACGAAGGGTGCCAGCAGCCCCGGCGTGAGGTCGTCGACCAGCTCGAGCGCGCGGGCGACGCCGACGTCGAGCACCTCGTAGCGGCCCCGCCCGGCCGCGGTGACGGCGTGCAGGGTGACCAGCCCCGTGCGGCGCTGCGTGAGGCTCTGCTCCAGCCGCCAGCCGATCACCCCGCCGCGGCGCAGCACGACGGTGCGGCGCACCCACGCGCCCTGGCGGGCGACGAGGTACCCGCGGGTGAGCGTGTGCCCCAGCGAGCGGATGCGGTCGAGGGCGAGGAGTGCGGCCCCGAGGAGCAGGACGGGCACGACGACGCCGTCGGCGGGGGCCTGGGGGAGCGCGAGCAGGACGACGGCGACGACGAGCGCGGGGACGAGCGCCCGGGTCACCCGGCGCACGACCGCGGCGCGGGGGTGGCGCACCAGCGGGGTGCGCGTGGCCTCGTCCTCGCCGATCCCCAGCACGCCGGCCGCCACCCGGTGGGCCTCGCGGCGGGGCATGGCGGGCCCGACGGCGCCGACGTGCTCGCCGGACCCGTCGGAGTGCAGCCCGGTGGTCAGCGCGAGCGGGCGCGCGCCCCGCCCGAGGCGCAGCAGCAGCGGCTCGTCGACCTCGACCCCGCGCACGCGGCGGCCCTCCAGCGAGAGCGTCCGGCGCGTGAGCAGCCCGCGGCGCACGACGAGCCCGCCGTCGTCGGCCCGCGTGAGCCGGTAGCCCCACCAGCCCTCGACGAACACCACGGCCGCGCCGAGCACCGCGGTCACGACCAGCGCCGCCGCGCCCAGCCAGATCGGCGCACGCCCGGCGGTCTCCTCGAGGACCTGCCGGCCGGGCCGGAACGAGAACTCCTCGGCCAGGCGCAGCAGGCCGAACCAGACCGCGCCGACCACCGCGAGCGCCGAGAACGTCAACGGGGCGAACCGGACCCACGACCAGCGCAGACGCGCCAGCAGGGGCGACGGCGGCGCGCCCTCCACTGCCTCGCCGAGCAGCAGCGCCCGCAGGCGCTCGGCCTCCCCGCGGCCCACCGCGTCGAGGGTCAGCTCGGCGTCGTCGCCGCCCTCGCGCCGCCCCGTGCCGACGCGCACCACGGCGAGCCCGAACAGGCGGTGCGCCGGGTTGGCGGTGAGGTCGGCGGTGCGGATGCGGTCGCGGTGCACGGCGTGGTGGTGGCGGCGCAGCAGGCCGGTGCGCAGCTCCACCCGGTCGGCGCCGATGCGGTAGGTCGTCGTGAACCAGCGCGAGATCCCGTAGGCGAGCACCGCCGCGGCGAGCGCGAGCCCGCCCCAGAGCCGCCAGCGGTCGTCGGAGGTACCGCCGGTGATCGCGATGACCAGCAGCACCGGCACGAGCTTGGCCAGGTCGACCACGGGGTGCACCACGAGCATGCGGCGGTCGAGGCGCTGCCAGTCGGGGCCGGTGACGGACGCGCTCATGTCGCGTCGCCACCGAGGTGCTCGGTGGCCCGGGTGAGCCGGTCGGCGAGGGCGACGGCGTCGTCGGCGCGCAGCCCGTCGATCGTCAGCGCACCGGACGAGGACGCCGTCGTCACCGTCACCGACGACAGGCCCAGCAGGCGCTGCAGCGGGCCGCGGTCGGTGTCGACGGTCTGGACGCGCGAGATCGGCGCGATCCGCCACTCCAGGCGCAGCCAGCCCGAGAGCGTGTGCACCGCGTCGTCGGTGATCTCCCAGCGGTGCAGGGCGAAGCGCCAGCGGGGCACGACGAGCAGGTGCACGACGCCGAGCACGACCGTGAGCACGCCGGTGACCCCCATCAGCCGGCCGAAGTCGGGGAAGAACCAGGCGACCCCGGCCTGCGGGACCAGCGCCACGAGCGTGCCGAGCGCCGAGCGCAGCGCCCACCAGAGCTTCGCGCGCGGGCTCACGCGATGCGCCGGCGTGCGCAGGCGGGGCTCGCCCGTCTCCGGCGTCGTCACCCGACCAGTCTGCCGAACATCAGGAGGCCGAGGAGCCGAGCTCCTTCTTGAGGATCTTCCCGGTGTTGTTGCGCGGCAGCTCGTCGAGGAACTCGACGTCGCGCGGCGAGGCGAAGCGCGCCAGGTGGTTCTTCACGTGGTCGCGCACGCCGTCGGCGTCGACCGACGCGCCCGGCTCGAGCACGAGGTAGGCCGCGAGGCGCTGGCCGTACTCCTCGTCGTCGACGCCGACGACCGCGGCCTCCTTGACGCCCTCCATGTCGGCGAGCAGGCCCTCGACCTCGCCGGCGTGGATGTTCTCGCCGCCCGAGACGATCATGTCGTCGGCGCGGCCGGAGATGAACAGCAGGCCGTGGCGGTCGAAGTGCCCGAGGTCGCCGGTGCCGAGCATGTCGTCGACGACCTCGGTCTCGCCCCGCCCGCCGGTGTAGCCGGTGAAGAGCATGTCGTTGCCGACGAAGATGCGCCCGGTCTCGCCGGCGGGGAGCTCCCGGTCGTCGTCACCCAGGATCTTCACCGTCGTGCCGACCGGCGGCCGGCCCGCGGTGCCGGGCTCCGAGCGCAGCTCCTCGGGCCGGGCGATCGAGGCCCACGAGACCTCGGTGGAGCCGTAGAGCATGTAGAGCTTGTCGCCGAAGGTCTCGAGGAACTCGGTGACCTTCGCGGGCGGCATCGCCGACCCGGTGGCGGTGACGGTGGCCAGCGCCGAGGTGTCGTAGCGGGCCTTGACCTCGTCGTCGAGCTCGAGGATGCGCTGCAGCATCACCGGCACCGCGAACATCGAGGTGCACCGGTGCTGCGCGAGCTGGGCCAGCGCGTCCTCGGGGTCGTACTTGCGGCGCAGGATCAGCGTCGACCCCATGAGCGAGCCGATCTGGAACGCCGCGAACCCCCAGGTGTGGAACAGCGGCGCGGAGACCAGGGCGGGCTCCCGGGCGGTCAGCGGGATGCGCGAGAGGATCGCGTTGACCACGCCGATGCCGTTGGGGGAGGGGCGCTCGGCGCCCTTCGGGGTCCCGGTGGTGCCCGAGGTCAGCACGATCGTCTTGCCCACCGGCGGCTTGGTCGGCAGCGCCTGCGAGCCGTCGGCGCCGATGAGGCCCTCGAGCGTGTCGTCGCCCCAGCACCCGACGCCCTCGGTCCAGGCGTGGATCCGCTTGACCTCGGCGGGGACCTCCTCGAGCCGGTCGGCGAGGTCGGAGTCGACGACGATCGTCGTGATCTCCTGCTCCTCGGCGACGGCCTTCATCTGCGCCGGCGAGAGCCCGGTGTTGAGCAGGACGACGTCCGCGCCGACCTTGCTGACCGCGAGGATCGTCTCGATGGGCCCGCGGTGGTTGCGGCAGAGCACCGCGACGCGGCTGCCGGGCCCGACGCGGCGGTCGGCCAGGGCGCGGGCGAGCCGGTCGGTGCGCTCGTGGATCTCGCGGAACGTCACGGTGCCGCGGTCGTCGACGATCGCGACGCGGTCGGGGTGGCGCCAGCGCCCGACGACGAACGCGGTGGTCGGCGTGAACCCGTAGCGGTAGAGCGCCGTCGGGAACAGCGCGGCCCGGTGCGGTGCCACCGGGGCGATGACGCCCGCTCCGGTCAGCAGCCGCAGCCCGGTCGCGAGCTCGGTGGGGGTGCCGAACGGGGTCTTCACCAGTGCACTCCAGGGAGAAGTCGGGCCATGGCCTGGGCGCCGCGCGACAGCGGGCCGGTGTCCAGCGTGCGCGCATCGTCGCGGTTCGGATGGTCACTACCCTCACGCGCCGCCGCCGACTCCGGGAAGACGCGGTAGGCGACGTGCATGACGGCGTCCTTGAGCTGCGGGGTGAGGGCGCCGGCGACCGCGCCGAAGGTGCCGAGCAGGGTGCCGACGTGCTTGGGGCGGTCGACCAGGGCGCGCATGACCTTGTCCGCCGCCTCCTCGGGGGAGTCGGTGGGGAAGGCGTCGTAGATGCGCGTCGGGGCGATCATCGGCGTGCGCACCAGCGGCATGTGCACGGTGGTGAACGTGACGCCCTCGCCGAGTACCTCGGTGGCGACGATGCCCGCCCACGCGTCGAGCGCGGCCTTGCTCGCGACGTAGGCGGAGAAGCGCGGCGGGCCGGTCTGCACGCCGATCGAGGAGATGTCGACGACGTGCCCGAACCGGCGCTCGAGCATGTGCGGCAGCAGCGCGAGCGTCAGCCGCACCGCGCCGAAGTAGTTGATCGCCATCGTGCGCTCGAAGTCGTGGAAGCGCTCCACCTCGAGGCGCACGCCGCGGCGGATCGAGCGCCCGGCGTTGTTCACCAGCATGTCGATGCCGGTGTCGGGGCCGGAGTGGTCGTTGATCATGGCCTTGACCAGCGCCTCCACCGACTCGCCGTCGGTGATGTCGCACGAGTACACCCAGGCCTGGCCGCCGTCGCGCTCGATCTGGGCCTTGACCTCCTCGAGCTCCTCGGTGCGCCGCGCCACGAGCAGCGGCACCCCGCCGGCCCGGGCGACCTTGTACGCGGTCTCGCGCCCGATCCCCGACGAGGCGCCGGTGATGACCACGCGGCGGCCCTGCAGCGCGCCGCCCTCGCGGGGACGGCGGTGGCGGTTGGGGTCCAGGTGCTCACGCCAGTACCCGACGAGCACGGGCGCGTAGTCGCCGATCTCCGGGCTCGCGAGGCCGGAGCCGGCCAGCGCCTGCGCGGTCCTCTCGGCGGTGAAGTGCGTCGGGAACGTGAGGTGCGGGAGGACCTCGGGCGGGATGTCGAGCTCGGCCAGCCCGATGTCGCGGGCCGCGGCCAGGGCGGGGACGGTGGACGCGGCGTCGGCGGCCTTCTTGACCAGGCTCCCGACGGCGTCGGGGATCGTGGCCTGCACCTGCGGGGCGCCCAGCGGGCCTGCGAGGGCGTTGTAGACCTCGGAAAGCGGCTGCGGGCGCGGGTGCACGAGGTGGAACGCGCGGCGGTCGAGGCCGGGCCGGTGCACGAGGTGGACCATCGCGTCGGCGACGAAGTCGACCGGCACGACGTTGGTGGCGCCGAGCTCGGGGATGGCGAAGCGCAGGGCGGCCGGCAGGCGGCCGAGCAGCGAGATGGCCGTGAGCAGGTAGTACGGGCCGTCGGCCTTGTCGATCTCGCCGGTCCGCGAGTCGCCGACCACCACCGCGGGGCGGTAGACGCGCCACGGGACGGTCGACTCCTCGCGCACGATGCGCTCGGCCTCGTACTTGGTGCGGTGGTAGGGGTTGGCGAAGCGCTGCCCGACGTCGAGGTCGTCCTCGGTGAAGGTGCCCTCGTGCTCCCCGGCGACGGCGACGCTGGACACGTGGTGCAGGCAGGTGGCGCCGATGCGGGCGGCCAGCTCGGTGATCCCGCGGGTGCCGTCGACGTTGGCGCCGTGGTTGGTGGCCTCGTCGGCGGTGATGTCGTAGACCGCGCCGAGGTGCAGGACGTGGTCGACGCGCCCGGTCAGCCCGTCGACCTCGGCGTCGTGCAGGCCCAGGCGGGGCCGGGTGAGGTCGCCGACGACCGGCACCACCTTGTCGTGGCCGTCGACGTCGGCGAGGCGGCGCAGCAGCCGGTCGCGCGAGCCCTCGCGCACCAGGCCGTAGACCGCCTCGCAGTCGTCGCGGGCGAGCAGGCGCGTCAGCACCATGCGTCCCAAGAACCCGGTACCGCCCGTCACCAGATACCGCATGGCGCAGGATCGTGGCACAAGGCGGCCGAGGTCGCCTACCGGCGGGTCACCTCTCCGGATCCGTCATCTCGTCGACCTGCTCCTCGACGTCGTCGCCGGCGGCCTTCACCTGGTCGGTGGTCTTCTGCTCGCCGGCCTTCGCCGGGTCCAGACCCTCGACCAGCGCCTCCTCGTCGTTGTACTCGGCGACGTAGCGCTGCTCGATGTTCGCCGCGTCCTCGCGCTGCTCGCTCATGCCGACCGACGGTAGGGGGTAGGAAGGCGGGGTGCCGGACGACGTGTGGGACCTCCCCGCCGAGCAGCAGCGCGCGCTGCGCAAGGCCGACGGCGTCGGGTTCCGGACGCCGATGCTCGCGACGCTGTCGAAGGAGCATCCGCCGGGGGCCGGATGGGTGTTCGAGCGCAAGCTCGACGGGGTCCGCGTCATCGCCACGCGCGAGCGGGGCGGGACGCCGCGGCTGTGGTCGCGCAACCAGAAGCCGATGGACGCGAGCTACCCGGAGATCGTCGAGGCGCTCGCCGAGCACGGACCGGCGCAGTTCGTGCTCGACGGGGAGATCACCGCCGCCGACGGGACGTTCTCGAGCCTCCAGGCTCGCATGCACCTGCAGGACCCGAACCGGGCGCGGCGCACCGGCGTCGAGGTCGAGGCGCACCTGTTCGACCTGCTCGTGCTCGACGCGATCGACGTGACGCGCCTGCCGCAGTCGACGCGGCACCGGATCCTCGACGCGGTGGTGACGTTCTCGGCGCCGCTGTTCCGGTCGCCCGCGCTGTCCGGCGACCCGTCGGACCTGCTCGCCGAGGCGTGCGCGGGCGGCTGGGAGGGGCTGATCGCCAAGCGCAGCGACGCCCCGTACGTGGTCGGCGGGCGCAGCCGCGACTGGCTCAAGCTCAAGTGCGTCCGCGACCAGGAGTTCGTCATCGGCGGCTGGACCGACCCGAGCGGGTCGCGGCGCGGGCTGGGGGCGCTGCTGGTCGGCTACTGGGCCGCGGGGGAGCTGCGCTACGCCGGGAAGGTCGGGACGGGGTACGACGCGGCGGCGCTGACGATGCTGCGGGACCGTCTCGATCCCTTGGCGGTCGACGAGTCGCCGTTCGTCGACGCCGTGCGGGAGAAGGGTCAGCACTGGGTGCGCCCGGAGCTCGTGTGCGCGGTGGGGTTCGGCGAGTGGACCACCGACGGCCGGCTGCGCCACCCGCGCTACCAGGGGCTGCGGGAGGACAAGGACCCCGCCGACGTCGTGCGGGAGCAGTGACCACGTTCCCCGGTTTCCTGGCGCGGTGGTCGGCGGCGCACGGCGGGATCGAGCCGCGGGGGCCGGTCCTGGCGTGGCTGCGGGTGGTGTTCGTGATCGTGCGCCCGCTGGCGGCCCGGCGGGTTCCGCCGTGGGTGCTGACGGCGCTGTCGTGCCTGTGCGGGGTGGCGGTGCCGCTGTGGGTGCTGGGCGGGTTGCCGCTGGTCGGCGCCGTGTTCGCGGTCCTGTGCGCCCTGCTCGACGGGCTGGACGGGGCGGTCGCGGTGCTCACGGACACGGCGACGGCGTGGGGCCGGGTGCTCGACCCGCTCGTCGACCGCGTCGGCGACGTGGCGTTCCTCGTGGCGCTGGTGCTGGCGGGCGCGCCGGGGTGGCTCGCGGTCGGGGTGGGGACGCTGACGCTGCTCCAGGAGTCGGTGCGCGCCTCGGCGCGCCTGCCCGACGTGGGCGTGGTGAGCGTGTGGGAGCGGCCGTCCCGGGTGATCGTCACCGCGCTGGGGCTGCTGGGGACGGTCGTCTCGCCGGCGTTGCCGGTGGCGACGATCGCGGTGGCGATCGCGGCGGTGCTCGCGGTGGTGGGCTTCGTCCAGGTCGTGGTGACCGTCTTCCGGCGGCTGCGCTGATCGGCCCATGTGAGCGAAATTCGGGGCTATAGCCCCGAATTTCGCTCACATACTCCGTCCGGCCTCCGCGATCAGGCGGGCGGTGATCTCGGCGGAGAGGGCGACGAGGGGGAGGCCGCCGCCGGGGTGGGCGGAGCCGCCGACGAGGTAGAGCCCGGCGACCGGCGCGCGGTTGGCCGGGCGCAGGAACGCCGCGAGCGCGCCGTCCGACGACGTCCCGTAGATGCTGCCGCCGGGTGACAGCGTCTCGCGCTCCAGGTCGGCGGGGGTGCGCACGACGCGGTGGCGGATGCGGTCGCGGACGTCGACGCCCCGCTGCGCCATGACCGCGAGGATGCGGTCGGCATAGTGCTCCGCCCGCCCCGGGGCGTCCCAGTCCACGCCGCCGCGGGGATCGTGGCGCGGCGCGGTGACCAGCACGAACCACGTCTCGCTGTCCTCGCCCGGGCGCAGCGCCGGGTCGTCGGGCGCGTGCACGTACACCGCCGGCGAGGCCGCCGGTGGCCCGCCGCGGTAGGCGTCGAACTCCGCGTCGTACGCCGCGCGCGTCGGGGGGAAGAGCACGCGGTGGTGCGGGGACGTGGGATCGCGCCCCGCGAGCCCGAGCAGCATCACGAAGCCCGAGGACGAGGGCGTCGTCCGTGCGAGACGCCACGCCGTGGCCCGGTGCGGGAGCAGCCCGCCCGGCCCGTAGACCGTCGTCGCGTCGGCGTTCGCGACCACGACGTCGGCGTCGAGTCGCTCCCCGGACGCGAGCCGCACCCCGCGCACCCGGTCGTCGGCCTCGATCCGGCTCACCCGCGCACCCGTCCGCATCGTCACCCCGAGGGCGCGGCAGCGGTCGGCCACGGCCTCGGCGAGGCGGCGCAGCCCGCCGCGCACGTACCAGGACCCGAACTCCTGCTCCACGTACGGCACGACCGCCAGGGCCGCCGGCGCGCGGCGTGGGTCGGAGCCGGAGTAGGTCGCGTAGCGGTCGAGCAGCATGCCCAGGCGCTCGTCGCGCAGGTGGCGCGCGCCGACCCCGCGCAGGCTGCGCCAGGGCGCGACGGCGCGCAGGTCGCGCACGCGCAGCGAGAGCCGCGCGAGCCCGGCGGGCGAGACCGGGGACTCCAGGAAGTGCTCGTGCGTCGCGTGCCAGACCCGTTCGGCGTGGGCCATGAACGCCGCCCACTGGTCGCCCGCCCCGCCGCCGAGTGCGTTGTCGAGCGCCCCCGCGACGTCACGACGATCGCCGGGCAGGTCGAGCAGCGTCCCGTCCCCGAAGCGGTACCGGGCGGCGACGGCGAGCGGCTCCAGGTCGAGCACCTCGCGCAGCGGCGCGCCGGTGTCGGCGAACAGCCGCTCGAGCACCGGGGGCATGGTCACCAGCGAGGGCCCGGTGTCGAAGCGGTGGCCGCCGACCTCGACCGTCCCGAGCTTGCCGCCGACCCGCTCGGCCTGCTCGAGCACGCTCACCGCGTGCCCGTCGGCCGCGAGCCGCGCCGCGACCGCCAGCCCGCCGAGCCCCGCGCCGACGACGACGGCGCGGCTCATGCCGCCGCGGGCGTCACGGGCCGGCCCCGCCAGCGCAGGGTGCCCGCGCGCCGCGCCCGCCAGGAGTCGGCGGTGAGCCCCGCCAGCGCGAGCACCGCGACCGGGTGGGCGAGCGCGTCGGCGACCCGGGCGCCGGTGCGCCGGGCCGCGAGCGCCCGGCTGGCCACGCCCGCGAGGTAGCCGGCGAGCCCGACCCGCGAGCCGCCCAGCGCCGCGACCGCGGGCACCACGTGCACGAGCCCGAGCAGCGCGAGCACCGCCGCGGCGCGCGGCCGGGTGCCGAACGCCGCCCACAGCGACTTCGTGTAGCCCGCGCGCAGCTCCGCCGCACCCCGGTACATGCGGCAGCTCGCGACGCCGGTGCCGTCCGCGACGACCCCGTGGAAGCCCCGGGCCTTGACGGCGCGGAGCAGGGCGATGTCGTCGAGCACGGCGGCGGGCGGGTGGCCGCCGGCGGCCCGGTAGGCGTGGGCGTCGACGGCGAGCAGCTGCCCGTTCGCGGCGGTGAGCGTGGGCCGGGGCGAGCGCTCGGCGATCCCGAGCGGCAGCGTCGCGAGCCACGACCAGGCGAGCAGCGGCTGCACCAGCCGCTCGGCGGGCGAGACGGCGACCTGGCGGGGGTGCGGGCAGACGAGGTCGAGGCCGCTGCGGCGCAGCAGGTCGACGGTGGCGGCGAGGCCGTGCGGGGCGACGCGGACGTCGGCGTCGACGAAGACGAGCACGTCGGCGCGGGTGGCGTCGGCGAGCTGCGCGCACGCCCACGGCTTGGCGAGCCGGTCCGGCGGCGGCGGGATGCCGTCGAGCACGCGGGCCCCGGCGGCGCGGGCGCGGGCGGCCGTCGCGTCGGTGGAGCCGTCGTCGAGCACGAGGATCTCGGCCGGGACGGGCCAGCGCTCCACCGCGGCGCGCAGCGCGCGCACGCACCCGCCGATCTGCTCCTCCTCGTCGCGCGCGGGGACCAGCACGGCCACGCGGTCGCGCGGCGGGGCGGCGGCGGGGTCGGGGACGCGCAGGCGGCGCAGGTTGTCGACGGTGAGCGCCAGCGAGGCGCCGGCGAGGGCCGACCCGAGTCCGACCAGGAGCTTCACGCCGCGACCCGGTCCGCGGCGCGGCGGGACCCGGCGCCGCTGCCGTGGCGGCGCAGCACGACGATCAGCGGCACGCCGACCAGCCCCATGAGCACCCCGCCGACCAGCGCGACCGACGGGCGCCCGAAGAACACGGCGGCGGCCATCGTCGAGGACAGGAACGTCCAGAGCCACAGCGTGAGGGGCAGGCGGTCGTCGGTGGACGGGTCGGCGGGCATGACGCGGTCGAGCGCGGCGACCATGACCAGCGCGACGAGCAGCCAGCCGACGAAGTTCGAGATCGGGATGCCGGGCACGCCGGGCAGCGCGGGCGTGGGGTCCAGCCAGTACCAGTTCCCGGCGTCGACCATCTGCGGGTCGAGGAAGACGTCCCAGCTCGCCAGCGCCCACGCGCCGAGCACGGTCGTCGTGCCCCGGCCCCGGCCGAGCGCGGTGGCGAGCCGCCGCCCGACGACCAGCGCGGGGTAGGACATCATCGTCCAGGCCGCGGGCACGACCAGCGGGACGCCGAGCAGGGACAGCCCCAAGGCGTCGGTGTAGCGGTACTCGCCGAACGGCAGGCCGGTGGCCAGCCCGACGGCCTCGATCACCAGCCCGCCGCCGCCCGCGACGACGACCAGCCCGACCGCCGCGCCGGGCCCGCGGGTGAGCAGCGCGTGGCTCACCGACGCCAGCGCGAACAGCGCGACCGAGACGACGGTCAGCGTCGGGGTCCCGCCGCCGGTCAGCGGGAACGCGATCTGCACGGCCACCGCGCCGGCCCCGAGCAGCCAGGGCACGAGGTGGCGGCGGGGGAGGCCGGTGACGTAGGTGCGGACGGGGGCGAGCGCGGTCATCGTCCGGCTCCCGCGAGGGTCTTCGCGGGCGCGCCGGTCGCGGCGGGCGAGTCCGCGGTGCGCCACCGCCGGTCGAGCGCGTCGGTGGTCGCCCAGCCCACCAGCAGCAGGACGTGCAGCACGAAGAGCCACAGGGCGACCGCGACCGTCGCGCCGACGATGTCGAGCCCGCCGAACGGGATGCCGAGGTCGATCGGCAGCGCGAGGAACAGCAGGAAGCCCTGCAGGAAGCCGGCGACCACCGCGGCGGTGCCGAACGCGCCGAGCAGGGTGGCGGGCCATCCGAGGCGGCCGGGCGCGACGACGCGGAAGCCCCAGGCGATGACGACGCCGAGCGCGACGAACGAGACGTGGAAGGCGACGACGATCCACCCGAGGGTGCCGCCGACGCCCCCGGCGCGGGCGAGGTCGCCGAGCAGCGGGGCGCTCGTGAACACGCCGAGCGCGAGCACGGGGACGGCGAGCACCAGCGGCAGCAGCGCGAGCCGGGCGCGCCAGCCGGTGAAGCGGTCGTGGCGCGGCGCGAGGCGCAGGCACGCGCGGCGCAGGCCCTCGCCGTAGAAGGTCGCGGGCAGGATGGTGACGAGCGCGCCCCAGGGGCCGAGGTCCAGTCCGGCACGGACGAGGGCGTCCCACACCGGGTGCGCGCCCATCTCCGGCGGCACGAGCAGGCGCAGGTCGGCGAGGTGGGCGGCGACCGTCGCCGGCGAGCTGATCAGCGCGGCGCCCCACACGGCGAGCAGCAGCCAGGGGACGACCCCGAGCCCGGCGAAGTAGGTCAGGCCGGCCGCGACGGCGGCGAGGTCGCGCCCGCGCAGGGTCTCCGCGACGCTCGCGACCAGGCTCCGGACGACGGCCGGCGCGCGGAGGGACAACGGGTGGGGCACGCCGCGGGCGTACCCCGCCCTGCTCGCCCACAACCGATCCCGGCGGGGGTCACGGCCGGGGTTGGACCGTCCGGCCCATGTGAGCGAACTTCGGGGCTATTGCCCCGAAGTTCGCTCACATGGAGCTCACGGGTGGCGCGCGTACGCGTCCACGAGGCAGTAGAGGCCGTAGGCGGCGAAGCCGACGCCGGCGATCGCCAGCGCCATCGTCCCCAGGGTGTGCTCGGCGAGGGCGCGCAGCGCGACGTCGAGGCCCCCCACCTGGGCCGGGTCGTCGTCGGCGACGGCCTCGAGCGCCAGCACCCCGATCGCGCCGAAGACCACCGCCCGGGTCATGTTCCCGATCCCGCCGAGCCACCGGGCGGCCAGGCGCAGCCGCGGCGTGAGCTTCTCGGGGACGAGGTCGCCGAGGAAGGTCGCCGCGATCCCGGTGAACGCCGTGGAGATCGCGGTGACGAGGACGACGATCGCGGCGACGAGCACCAGCAGGCGCCCGCCCGGCAGGGCGAACGCCTCGTGGGCGACCACCTGGAGCTCCGAGGCGTTCTCGCTGGGAGAGACGGTGACGCGCACGGCGAAGTAGGCGACGCCGCCCACGCCGAGGGCCTTCGCGAACGCCCCGATGCGCTTGCGCCACCGCAGGCCCCGCTCGTCGACCCAGCGGAAGCCGACCGCGCACGCCCGCAGCTGCCAGACCGCGAACGTCACCAGGCACACCGTCGCCAGGGCCAGCAGGGAGCGGCCGGCGACACCGCCGTGGGCGACGATCGCGACCGCGCCGCGCTGGTCGACCGGCGAGCGCTCTCCCGACATCGCGATCGCGACGGCGAGCCAGCCCAGGAGCAGGTGGACGACGCCGTACGCGCCGAGCCCGAGACGGCCCAGCACCTCCGACCAGTGGCCGGGGGCGTCGTGCTCGTCGCGGTGCCAGTCGGCGTCGGGAGCGCCGGGCAGACCGCGGGGGGCGCCGACCGGCGGAGACGTCACGAGACCGGTCTATACCCGCAGGGCCGCGAGATCACCGGGATGTGACGAGTCTTCAGCGCGCGGTCAGCCGATCGGTGCCCGGGCCGGCGCGCTCGACCGCGGGCCAGCCGGTGTCCTGGGCCCGCTCGGCATCCTCGGCCTGCCCGCCGCCGCGCAGCCCGAACAGCCGCTTGGCGACGAGCAGGTAGGCGACGACGGCGAGGTTGACCACCAGCGCGGCGACCTTCGTCGGCGTCGGCCCGTGGGTGAGCTCCCAGACCTCGGGCACGAGCAGCACGGAGGTGGCGACGAAGGTCAGGTACTCCGCCCAGCGGCGGGCGTACCAGAGCCCGACGGCCTCGACCGCCTCGAGCACCGCGTAGGCCAGGACGGCGAGCGCGAGCCGGTAGAGGGTGGCGTCGGGGACGGCGAAGGCGCGCTCCACCTCGACGAGCAGCGTCGGGCCGCCGTGCCCGACCGGGCCGCCCAGCGCGCCCTGGAGCACCGCGACGATCTGCCCGGCGGTCGGGCCCCACGCCTCGCGATAGGCGGCGAAGAGCAGCACGGCGGTGCCGAACAGGGTGAGCCCGATGACGTGCAGGGCCCGGTCGAGGGCGATGAGGCGCAGCACGAAACGGTCGCGCAGCGGACGCCCGCGCAGCGGCACCTCGATCTCGTCGGGGCCGGGCACGGTGTCGCGGGTCGGCGCCGC
The DNA here is from genome assembly GCF_042657905.1 of Actinomycetospora rhizophila. Lineage (NCBI taxonomy): Bacteria > Bacillati > Actinomycetota > Actinomycetes > Pseudonocardiales > Pseudonocardiaceae > Actinomycetospora > Actinomycetospora rhizophila. The sequence goes on from NZ_JBHSKG010000020.1 coordinate 87,500, forward strand.
GGGCGCCGGACCGGGCTTCCAGGCGTCACAGCGGAGGCAGCGGTACCAGCGCAGCCCGTCGGCGTCCTGGCGCACCACCAGCGCGTCCCGGGCACGAACCGTGGCCGCGTCGGTGCCGACGAGCGCGTGCCCGTGCAGCGAGCAGCCCAGGAGCTCGTAGCGCAGCCTCACGCGGCGCGATGCTAGGCGGGGACGATGCCGTGCGGGGAGGGGAGCGCGGCGAGCACGTCCTCCGGGGTGACGGCGAGCAGCGCGGGGTCCGGGTCGTCGGCGAAGCGCTCGCCGCGGCGCACGGTGTCGTCGACCAGGACGACGTGCGGGCCCCCGGGCGGCGGGCCCCACTGGGTCGCCGGGACGGGCCCGAACAGCGTCACCGAGGGCGTCCCGAACGCGGTGGCGACGTGGCTGATGCCGGTGTCCCCGGCGATCACGAGCGACGCGGCGGCGACGAGGTCGAGCAGGCCGGCGAGATCGGTGCGCCCGCCGAGGTCGGCGTCGGCCGGCAGGCCGGCGCGCGCGACGACCTCGGCGGTCAGGCGCGCCTCGTCGGCCCCGCCGGTGACGACCACCGCGTGGCCCTGGGCCTGGAGCACCGCCGCGCACACCGCGAACCGCGCGGCAGGCCAGCGTTTCGACCCGTACGCGGCGCCGGGGTGCACGACGACCGGCCCGCCGGGCACGGCGCGCCGCCCGGGGAGGTGCAGGTCGTCGGGGTCGGCGTCGGCGGCGAGCCCCGCGTGGACGAGCAGGTCGCACCACCGCCGGCGTTCGGGGCGGGCGGGGTCGTCGGTCCACGCCGGACCCTCCCAGCCCGGTGCGGCGTGCCCGATCCGGCGCCGCGGGGCGAGCGCCTCCAACCGCGCGTGGCTCTCCGGCCCCTTCCCGTGGAGGTTGACGGCGACGTCCGGGGCATGTGAGCGAAATTCACGGCTATCACCGGGAATTCCGCTCACATGGGTGTCGACCGCGGAGATCAGGGACACCACCGGAGCCAGGGCCGCCGGGGCGACGAGGACGATCTCGTGGTCCGGGAGCGCGCGGCGCAGCAGGCGCAGCGCGGGCACCGCGACGAGCAGGTCGCCGAGGCCGAGGTCGCGCAGGACGACGGCGGTCGGCGGGCTCACCGCGGGATCACCGCCGAGCTCACCGCGCGTCGCCGAGACCCTCGCGCAGCTGGACGAGCGTCTTCGCGAGCAGGCGGGAGACGTGCATCTGCGAGATGCCGACCTGCTCGGCGATCTGCGACTGGGTCATGTTGCCGAAGAAGCGCAGCTTGATGATCGTGCGCTCGCGCTGCGGGAGCTTCTCGAGCAGCGGGGCGAGCGACTGCTGGTACTCGACCTGCTCGAGCGCCGCGTCCGCCTCGCCCAGCAGGTCGGACACGGTGCCGGAGTCCGGGTCGTCCACGAGCATCTCGTCGAGCGACCCGCTGCGGTAGGCGTTCGACGCCTCGAGGGCCTCGAGCACCTCCTCCTTGCCGATGTCGAGGTGCTCGGCGAGCTCGGCGGCGTTCGGCGCGCGGCCCAGCGTCTGCGACATCTGGGACATCGCCGCCGACAGCGTGACGTTGAGGTCCTTGAGCCGGCGCGGCACGCGCATCGACCACGCCTGGTCGCGGAAGTGCCGGCGCACCTCGCCGGTGATCGTGGGCACCGCGTAGGACAGGAAGTCGGTGCCGCGCTCCGGGTCGTAGCGGTCGACGGCGTTGATCAGCCCGAGGGTCGCGACCTGCTCGAGGTCCTCCTCGGGCTCGCCGCGCCGCGAGAACCGCCGCGCGATGTGCTGGGCCACCGGCAGGTGCCCGCGCACCAGCTCGTCGCGCAGCCGCAGCCGCTCCGGCGAGCCCTTCTCGAGCGCGGCGTGCTCGGCGAGCTTGGGCATGAGGTGGTCGTACTCGCCGCGCGAGCCCGAGCGGTTGCCGTTGCGCCGGCCGTTGCCGCCCTGGTCCTGCTGGTCGGACCGTCGATCGTTCTGCTGGTCGGCCTGCTGCTGGCCGTCGGTCCGCGCCTCGGCACCCTGCGCGGCCTGGGCACCGGTCGCGCCGGCGGTGTCGGTCATGGCGTGGATCGGGCTCACATCCGTGGAGTCGGGGGAGGAGGACGAGGAGTCGCGGGTGCCGGCCTGCGCGCCGGTGGACGCCGGTGTCATGGGCGCGTCACGGCCCCACGGACCGCGGCCTGTGATCGGCCAGCAGGGCCACCGCGGCCGGCTCGCCGGCGGTCTCCCCGGTGCCCGTGTCGGGCAGCACGTCCTCGAGGGGGACCTCGGTGGTGCGTTCCACGATCACCCGCAGCGCCAGGCGGTGCGGCTCGCCGGCGCTCGACGGCGCCTCGGCGAGCACGCGGACGTCGTCTGCGAGGACGGAGAGCACGCGCCACGCGAACGTGTCGGTCGGCAGCGCGGTGGGCCCGGTCGTGAGGACCGAGGCGGTCATGGTGATCCGCTCGTCGTCGACGGCGAACGTGACGGTGAGCTTGGTGCCGGGGCGGGCGAGCGCGGCCAGACAGGTGCACGCCTCGTCCACGGCGAGTCGGAGGTCGTCGACCGAGTCGAGGGGGAACTCGGCGCGAGCGGCGAGGTCGCCGGCGACGGTGCGCACGGTGACGAGCGCCTCCGGCACGGGCAGGACGCGCACTTCGACGTCACGCGGCGCACCCGGTGCCCGGTCCTCGGGCGGCTGGGGGCGGATCAACGGGGTTCCTCCTGGTCGGTCTCGCCCGGGTGGGCGTCGGACGGACCGGCGAGGTTCCGGTCTCCCGGCGTGTACCCGGGGCCCTAGCCCACAAACCGACGCCCAGGTCGGGTGGGTGACACCCGTGGTGTGGCTCGCGGGCGGGCCGTCCCCGTGGTGTGCTGCCTCGCCGTGAGCGTCCGACCCCGTGCGGTGCTGTTCGACCGTGACGGCACCCTCGTCGTCGACGTCCCCTACAACGGCGACCCCGCCGCCGTCCGCCCGATGCCCTCCGCGGCCGCCGCGCTGGACCGTGTGCGCGCGGCCGGCGTGCCCGTCGGGGTGGTCTCCAACCAGTCCGGGATCGCGCGCGGGCTGCTCGACGCCGGGCAGGTGGGCGCCGTCAACGCCCGGGTCGACGAGCTGCTCGGCCCGTTCGCGGTGTGGCGCTGGTGCCCGCACGGCGCCGACGACGGCTGCGCCTGCCGCAAGCCCGCGCCGGGGATGGTGCTCGACGCGGCCGCCGGCCTCGGGGTGGCGCCGGACGAGGTCGCGGTGATCGGCGACATCGCCGCCGACGTCGGGGCCGCCGACGCCGCCGGGGCGCGCGCGGTGCTCGTGCCGACCGCGGCGACCCGCCGCGAGGAGGTCGAGGACGCGCGGGCGCGCGGACGTCTCGCCGACGACCTGCTCGGCGCGGTCGAGCTCCTCGGGTTCGCGCCGTGATCACCGGTCGAGCTCCGCGAGCACGCCGCGTCCTGGTGGTCCGCCTCGACAGCGACGGCGACGTGCTGCTCGCCGGGCCCGCGGTGCGCGCGGTCGCCGCCGGCGCGGACGAGGTCGTCGCCGTCGTCGGGCCCCGCGGGCGGCAGGCGGCCGGGCTGCTGCCGGGCGTCGACGCCGTGGCGGTGTGGCGCTGCCCCTGGGTGGACGCCGAGCCGCCGCCGGTCACCCCCGCGGACACCGCGGCGACCGTCGCGATGCTCGCGGCCCTCGAGGCCGACGAGGCGGTGATCCTGACCTCGTTCCACCAGTCCCCGCTGCCGACCGCCCTGGTGCTGCGCCTCGCCGGCGTCCCGCGGATCGCCGCGGCGTCGGTCGACTACCCCGGCAGCCTGCTCGACGTCCGGCTGCGCCCCGGCGAGGACCTCCCCGAGGACCTCCCCGAGCCCGAGCGCGCGCTGGCGATCGCCGGGCGCGCGGGCTACGCGCTGCCCCCGGGTGACGACGGGCGCCTCGCCGTCACCGTCGACGCCGCCGCGCGCCGTGAGGCGGCCGAGGCCCTCGCCGCCCACGACGTCGCGGGCGACTACGTCGTCGTCCATCCCGGCGCCTCGGTCCCGGCGCGGGCGTGGTCGCCGCACCGGGCCGCGGAGGGCGTCGCGGCCCTCGCGGGCGCTGGGCACCGCGTGCTCGTGACCGGCTCGCCGGGCGAGGCGGCGCTCACCGCGGAGGTCGCCGGGCACGACGGGGTGGATCTCGGCGGGCGGACCGGGTTCGGCGCGCTCGCGGCCGTGCTGGCCGGGGCGCGCGCGGTCGTGGTGGGCAACACAGGACCGGCCCACCTGGCCGCCGCGGTGGGTGTGCCGGTGGTCTCCCTGTTCGCCCCCGTCGTTCCCCCGGAACGGTGGGCTCCTTACGGAGTGCGACGGATTCTGCTCGGTGATCAGGATGCTCCGTGCCGCGGCACGCGGGCCAGGAACTGCCCCGTCCCTGGTCATCCGTGCCTCGACCACATCCGGGGTGCCGAGGTCGTCGACGCGGTCGCCACTCTGATCAACGCAGAGTAGTAGTTCGGTGGACGGCGTTTATGGGGTCCACTCGGTACCAATACCTCGCCGGTGACCATCCTGTCCCCGTCCGCCCCGGCGCGGACCGTGCTGCACTGGCACGTGCACGGCTCCTGGACCACCGCGTTCGTCCAGGGTCGGCACACGTGCCTGCTGCCGGTGCTGCCCGAGGGCGGACCGTGGGGCGGGGGGCGGCCGGCGGCCTGGGACTGGCCCGCCCGCGCCGAGGAGGCCACCCCGGAGCAGCTGCGCGACCGCGCCGACGAGATCGACGCCGTCGTGCTGCAGCGCCCCGAGGAGATCGAGCTCACCGAGCGCTGGACCGGACGGCGCCCGGGGGTCGACCTGCCCGCGGTGTTCGTGGAGCACAACACGCCGAAGGGCGACGTGCCGTCGTCGGTGCACCCTTTGGCCGACCGCGACGACATCCCCGTCGTGCACGTCACGCACTTCAACGCGCTGATGTGGGACACGGGGCGCGCGCCGGTCCACGTCGTCGAGCACGGCGTGCTCGACCCCGGCGACCGCTACACCGGGGAGCTGGACCGCGCCGCGGTCGTCGTCAACGAGCCGGTGCGGCGCGGTCGCGTCACCGGCACCGACCTGTTGCCCGGCTTCGCCGACACCGTCGGTCTCGACGTCTACGGGATCGGCAGCGAGCGCCTCGGCGAGGCCGTCACCCACCCCGGCGTCGCGATCGGCGGCGACCTGCCCCAGGACCGGCTGCACACGGAGATGGCGCGCCACCGCGTCTACCTCCACCCGGTGCGCTGGACCTCCCTGGGCCTGTCGCTCATCGAGGCGATGATGCTCGGGATGCCGGTGGTCGCGCTGGCCACCACGGAAGCCGCGGTCGACGTCCCGGCCGCGGCCGGCGTCGTCGCCACGGATCTGCGGGTCCTCCACGAGGGCCTGCGCACCTACCGCGACGACCCGGGGCTCGCCCGCGAGGCGGGCGCCGCTGCCCGGGCCTCGGCGCTGGCCCGGCACGGCGTGGACCGCTTCACCGACGACTGGGAGCGGTTGCTCGGCGACCTGATCGACGGCACCGCCGCCCGAGATCCCCTGGGGTTGGCCCCAGCGGTCTGAAACCCCGGCGGGGTGAGCGGGACCGGTCCAGACAAGGGCCGGACCCGGACCCCGCACGTCCCGTGGCGTGCCCCCGGCCCGCCCTCTCGATCGAAGGACCCGGCGCGCCTCCGCGCGCCGAGGGAGGAGTGCGGATGCGGATCGCGATGGTGTCCGAGCACGCGAGCCCGCTCGCCGCGTCGAGCGGCCTCGGTGGCGCCGACGCCGGCGGCCAGAACGTCGCCGTGCGCGCGCTGGCGCTGGCCCTGGCCGACGCCGGCCACGAGATCGTCGTGCACACGCGGCGGGCCGACCCGGCCGTGCCGCGCCGGGTGGCCATGGCGCCCGGGGTGACCGTCGACCACGTCGACGCCGGCCCGGCGCGCGAGCTGCCCAAGGACGACCTCGTCGACCACATGGACGCGTTCTCCGCCGACCTCGCCGCCTGCTGGGCCGACGAGACCCCCGACGTCGTGCACGCCCACTTCTGGATGTCCGGCCTCGCCGCCCTGCCCGCCGCCCGCGCGCTGCGCGTGCCGGTCGTGCAGACCTTCCACGCCCTCGGCTCGGTGAAGCGCCGCCACCAGGGCGCCGACGACACGAGCCCCGCCCGCCGCGTCGCGGTCGAGAGCGACCTCGGCGCGTCGGTCGACCGGGTGCTCGCCACCTGCCACGAGGAGGTCGACGAGCTCGTCGCCCTCGGGGTGCCGGCCGAGCGCACCACCGTCGTGCCGTGCGGGGTGGACGTCGCGCACTTCACACCCGGTGCGCGGGGAACGGACGACGTCTTCCGCGTGGTGTCGGTGAGCCGGCTCGTGCCGCGCAAGGGCGTCGACACCGTCATCGCCGCGCTGGCGCGCCTGCCGCGCGACAGCGAGCTCGTCGTCGCGGGCGGTCCGCGGCCCGAGCGGCTCGACGACGACCCGGAGGTGGCGCGCCTGCGGGCCCTGGCCCGCACGGTCGGGGTCGCCGACCGGGTGCACTTCCTGGGCGCCGTCGGCCACGACGCGCTGCCCGCGCTCTACCGCTCCGCCGACGCCGTGGCCTGCGTGCCCGCCTACGAACCGTTCGGCCTCGTGCCGCTCGAGGCGATGGCGTGCGGACGCCCGGTCGTGGCGGCCGCGGTCGGCGGGCTCGCCGACACCGTCGTCGACGGCGTCACCGGCCACCACGTGCCCGCGGGCGACCCGGGCGCGGTGGCCGCCGCGCTCGAGCGGCTGCGCGCCGACCCGCGCGCCGCCCGCCGCTGCGGGCGCGCCGGGCGCCGGCGCGCCGAGACCGAGTACGGCTGGGACCGCGTGGCCGCCGCGCACGAGCGGGTGTACGGCGAGGTCGTCCTGGGCCGAGCCGCCGTGCCGGCCCTGTCCACCGCCCTGACGACGGGGAGCCCCGCATGAGTCACGAGATCGTCAGCCACGAGATCGTCAGGCGCCACCTCGGCGGGCTGCGGGGCACCCTCGAGGGCCTCGCCGGGGAGTCCGCGCGCCTCGAGCGCTGGGGAGTCGAGCTCGCCACCCGCCTGCGCCACGGCTCGCGGCTGCTCGCCGCGGGCAACGGCGGCAGCGCCGCGGAGGCCCAGCACCTCACCGCCGAGCTCGTCGGGCGCTACCGCGGGGAGCGCGAGCCGCTCTCGGCGATCGCGCTGCACGCCGACACCTCGGCGATCACCGCGCTGGGCAACGACTACGGCTACGACGAGGTCTTCGCCCGCCAGGTGCGCGCCCACGGGCGTCCCGGCGACGTCCTGGTGCTGCTCTCCACGAGCGGGCGCAGCCCCAACCTCGTCGCCGCCGCCGAGGCCGGGCGCGCGCTCGGGCTGACGGTCTGGGCGCTGACCGGGCCGGGCCCCAACCCGCTCGCCACCGCGGCGAGCGAGGCGCTGTGCCTGCCCGGCGAGGCGCCGTCGGTGCAGGAGGCGCACCTGGTGACCGTGCACCTGTTGTGCGAGGTCGTCGACCGGGTGCTCGCACCGGCGCCGCGGGGCGTCGCCGGGGATGTCGAGGAGCTCGTGCCGTGAGCCCCCGCACGCGCGCCTCGATCGTGGTGGTCGGCGACTGCCTGCGCGACGTCGACATCGTCGGCGCCGTGGAGCGGCTGTGCCCGGACGCCCCCGCGCCGGTGCTCGCGGCCGCCGACCGGCGCGAACGGCCCGGGGGCGCGGGGCTGACCGCCCTGCTCGCCGCCCGGAGCACGCCGCGCCCGGTGCGGCTGGTGACCGCGCTCGGCGCCGACGCCGACGCGATGCGCTCGCTGCTGAGCGGCGTCGACGTGGTGGCCGTGTCCGCGGAGGGCACGACCCCGACCAAGACCCGGATGCTCGCCGACGACCGCGTGTTGCTGCGGGTGGACGACGGGGGACTGTCGCCGGGCGCGGCCGGCCAGGAGGTCGCCGACGCGATCGCCGGCGCCGGCGTGGTGCTGGTGTCGGACTACGGGCGCGGGATGACCGCCGACCCGGTGGTCCGCGACGCGCTGACGGAGGCGGCGGCACGCGTGCCGGTCGTCTGGGACCCGCACCCGAACGGCGCCCCGCCCGTCCCCGGCGCCACGGTGGTCACCCCGAACATGAGCGAGGCGCGTTCCTACGTGAGCGAACTTCGGGGCTATAGCACCGAAGTTCGCTCACGAGGGTTCCCGCACGAGCCCGCCGCGCTCGGCGACGCGTTGCGCGAGCACTGGGGCGTCGACGCCGTCGCCGTCACCGCCGGGCGCGATGGCGCGGTCCTGCGCAGCGCGACCGGCACCTCGGTCACCCCCGCTCAGCCCGCGACCGGCGGCGACCCCTGCGGCGCCGGCGACCGCTTCGCCGCGAGCGTCGTGGTCGCCCTCGCCGAGGGCGCGGCCGTCGACGACGCCGTGCGCCGGGGTGTCGCCGACGCGGCCGCGTTCGTCGCCGCCGGCGGGGCCGCCGGGCTCGACTCCGAGGAGCCGGCGCCGGAGCCGGAGCCCGACGTCGTCGCCGCCGCCCGCGCCCGCGGCGCCACCGTCGTCGCGACCGGCGGCTGTTTCGACCTCCTGCACGCCGGGCACGCCCGGACCCTGGCCGCCGCACGGCGGCTCGCCGGCGAGGACGGCGTGCTGGTGGTCTGCCTGAACTCCGACGCCTCGGTCCGCCGGCTCAAGGGCCCCGACCGACCCGTGGTCGCCGAGGCCGACCGCGCCGAGATGCTCGCCGCGCTCGCGTCCGTCGACGCCGTCGAGGTGTTCGACGAGGACGACCCGCGCGCCGTGCTCGACCGTCTGCGCCCCGACGTGTGGGTCAAGGGCGGCGACTACGCCACCGACGAACTGCTCGAGACCCCGCTGGTGCGCAGCTGGGGCGGCGAGGTCGTCGCCGTCCCGTACCACGCCGGCCGCTCCTCGACCCGGCTGCTCGCCCGTCTCGACAACGACCCCATCCCTGCGGGAGGAACACCATGACCAACCCCGGCACCGTCCTCGTCACCGGCGGCTCCTCCGGCCTCGGGGCCGCCGTGGCCGACGCCGTCGTCGCCGCGGGCGGCACCCCCGTCGTGCTCGACCTCAAGGCGCCCGACGCCGGGCACGCCTTCATCGAGGTCGACCTCGCCGACGCCCGCGCCGCCGAGGCCGCCGTGGTCCGCGCGAGCCAGGAGATCGGCGGGCTCGACGCCGTCGTCACCGCCGCCGGCATCGACCGCTGCGGCCGGCTCGTCGACGTCGACGCCGACGAGTGGGACCGCGTGATCGCGGTGAACCTGCTCGGCACCGCCGCCGTCGTCCGCGCGGCCCTGCCCGAGCTCGAGGAGCGCCGCGGCAAGGTCGTCACCGTCTCCTCGACGCTCGGGGTCAAGGCGGTGTCCGACGCGACCGCCTACTGCGCGTCGAAGTTCGGCGTCGTCGGTTTCACCCGCGCGCTCGCCGCCGAGACCGCCGGGCGGGTCGGCGTGACGCTGCTGATCCCCGGCGGCATGTGGACCCACTTCTTCGACGACCGCCCCGACCAGTACAAGCCGGGCGCCGACGCCAAGCTCAACGACCCGGCGCAGACCGCCGACGCCGTGCTCTACGCGCTGACCCGCCCGGCGGGCAGCGAGGTGCGCGAGCTCGTGGCGACCTCGTCGGAGGAGGGCTCGTACCCGTGACCGGGGGCTCAGCGCAGGTCGGCGGCCGCCGCGTCCGCGTCGGGGTAGGTGTCGAACAGCTCGGTCAGGCCGGTGAGGGAGAGCGCCCGCCCGGCGGTGCGCGGCACGCCGGCCAGACGCAGCTCGCCCTCCCGGGAGATCGCGGCCTCACGCTCGGCGATGAGCAGCGCCAGCCCCGCCGAGCCCATGAACTCGACGCCGGACAGGTCCAGCACCACGTGCCGGGCGCCGGCCTCGACCTGGGCGCGGATCGCGGTGCGCAGCGGCGACGCGGTGGCCGTGTCGACGTCGCCGACCGGACGCACGACGGCCACCTCCGGGCTCACCAGGCTCGCGGAGACGCCGATGGTGTCGGGCGTGGGCTGGTCGTCGGCCATCTCGTCGGCTCCCGGAACGGGCGGGTCACCCCGTCGGTGACAGAACGAAGGGCGACAGTACCGACGCCGCCCTGCCAGCGCCGCTCGGCGGGAACGCGTGCCGCCGACCGCACCCGTGCGGGTTCCCCCGGAAGGACGGATCGTTGATGGCCGCGCCCGAGATCGAGCGCCCCACGGCCGCCGAGGCCCCCCTCGACGCGGCGCCGCTCGCCGCCGACCTGCCCGCGCGCCTCGCGGCGTCGGCCCCGCGCGTGGTCGTGCTCGGCGACGCCGTGCTCGACCAGTGGCTGACCGGCCCGTCGCGGCGCCTGTCGCGCGAGGCCCCGGTGCCGGTGGTCGAGGTCGACCACACCCGCGGCTCGCCCGGTGCGGCCGCCAACACCGCCGCCAACCTCGCCGCGCTCGGCGCGCGCACCGAGCTCGTGTCGGTGCTCGGCGACGACGCCGACGCCGCGATCGTGCGCGAGCTGCTCACCGGCCACGGCGTCGGCATCGACGGCGTCGTCACCGACCCCACGCGCCCGACCGCGGCCAAGCGCCGCGTGCTCGCCGACGACGCGCTGGTCGCCCGCTTCGACACAAGGTCACGCCTCCCGCTGGACGCGCCGGCGCGCGAGGCCCTGCACGCCGCGCTGCGCCGGGTGGTCGACGGCGCCGACGCGGTCGTCGTCTGCGACTACGACGGCGGCGCGCTCGACGGCGCCGCCGACCTGCTCGGCGAGCTGCTCGGCGCGCCCGGGCAGCGGACCTGCCGGCTCGTCGTCGACGCCCACGACCCCGCGCGCTGGGCCGCGGCGCGTCCCGACGTCGTCACCCCCAACGCCGGCGAGGTGGCGCGGCTTCTGGGCCGCGAGCTCGGCGGGCCCGACCGGGTGGCCGCCGCCGAGGCCGCGGGCCCCGAGCTGCGCGAGCGCTCCGGGGCCGGCGCCGTCGTCGTCACCCTCGACCGGGACGGCGCGCTGCTGCTGCCCGCCGACCGCGACGCCCCCGCGCACCGGACGTTCGCCCGCCCGGCGCCGGAGGCCAACACCTGCGGCGCGGGCGACACCTTCACCGCCGCGCTGGTGCTCGCGCTCGCCGCGGGCACCCCGGCCGCCACCGCCGTCGAGCTGGCCCAGGCGGCCGCCGACGTCGTCGTGGGCCGGCCCGGGACCTCGGTGTGCGGCACCGGCGAGCTCGCCGAGCGCGTCGCCGCCGCGGAGGGCCCGCTGCTCGACGCCGCGTCGCTGGCCGCGATCGTCGACGAGCAGCGTGTCGCGGGCCGGCGGGTGGTGTTCACCAACGGCTGCTTCGACGTGGTGCACCGCGGGCACGTCGCCTCGCTCAACCAGGCCAAGCGCCTCGGCGACGTGCTGATCGTGGCGCTGAACTCCGACGACTCGGTCGCGCGGCTCAAGGGGCCGTCGCGGCCGGTGAACTCCCTCGCCGACCGGGCGGCAGTGATCGGGGCGCTGAGCTGCGTCGACCACGTCACCGTGTTCGACGCCGACACCCCCGCCGAGCTGCTCGACCTGCTCAAGCCCGACGTGTACGCCAAGGGCGGCGACTACACCCCCGAGATGCTGCGCGAGTCGGCGACGGTCGGCGCGTACGGCGGGCGCGTCGTCATCCTCGACTACCTGCCGGACAAGTCGACGAGCGCGATCGTGGAGCGGATCCGCGGTGGCTGACGTCGACGTGCTGGTGCCGACGCGCGGACGGCCCGTCGAGCTGGCGACCACGCTGGCCGGGCTCGCGGCCCAGACCGGCGTCGACTTCTCGGTGACGATCTCCGACCAGTCCGACGGCGACCCCTCGTGGGAGACGCCGTCGGCGTGGACGGTGGTCCGCTGGCTGCGCCGCCGCGGCGTCGAGGTCGCCCTGCGCCGCCACCTCCCGCCGCGCGGGATGGCCGAGCAGCGCGCGTTCCTGCTGTCGTGCGCGTCGGCGCCCGCGGTGCTCTACCTCGACGACGACGTGTGGCTCGAGCCCGGCGCCCTCGCGCGCCTGCACCGGGCGCTGGGGGAGCTGCGCTGCGGGATGGTCGGCGCGGCGATGCAGGCGCTCGGGCACGCCGAGGACCGGCGCCCGCACGAGGTGACGTCCTTCGAGCCCTGGTCGGGTCCGGTGGTGCCGGAGACGCTGGTCAAGGACGGCCCGGGCTGGGACCGCTGGCGTTTGCACAACGCGGCGAACGGGCTGCACCTGGCGGAGTCGGTGGGGGTGGACGGGCCCGGGTCCCCGGTGCCCCCGCCCGAGACCTGGGTGGCCTACAAGGTGGCCTGGGTGGCGGGGTGCGTGCTGTTCGACCGCGCTCGCCTGCTCGAGGCGGGCGGGTTCGAGTTCTGGCGCGACGTGCCCCCGGACGCGCACGGCGAGGACGTGTACTCCCAGCAGCAGGTGATGGCCCGGTCCGGCGCGGCGGGCATCCTGCCCGGCGGCGCGTACCACCAGGAATCCCCGACGGCCCTCCCCGACCGCGGCATCTCCGCCGTCGACGCCCTCCCCACGTGAGCGAACTTCGGGGCTATAGCCCCGAAGTTCGCTCACATACCCCGGGCGATGGAGCCGGACGGGGTCGGCCTGCGTCGAACGCCGTATGGACGACTTCGACGATTGGCGGCGGATGCTGGAGGCCCAGCACCGCATCGTGACGCGGGCGCAACTGCTCGCTCGCGGCTTCACCGACGACGGTATCCGCGCCCAGGTCCACGCCCGGCGGTGGCAGCGGGTGCACGAGGGGGTCTACGCGCTCTTCTCCGGACCGTTGCCGGTGGAGGCGCGACGGGTGGCGGCGCTCCTCGCGTGCCGCGGTGGGGCCGTGCTCAGCCACGAGACGGCCGGCGAGCTGCACGGCTTCGTCCCGTCCGACCCGGCGCGCCGGATCCACGTCACCGTCCGGTACGGCTGCTCGGCGGTCCGCCTCGACGGGGTCAAGGTGCACCGATCCCGCGCCTTCGCCCACATCGCGGACCACGGCTCCGAGCCGCCGCGCACGACCCGCGTCCACACCGTGCTCGACCTCGCGCTCGCGGCGCCGGACGCGGAGGAGGCGACGCGGCTGGCGCACCGGTACGCGCTCGGCGCGGGCGTCCACCCGCTCGCTCTCGAGCGTGCGGTGGAGCTCCGTCGTCCGCCACGGCATCGCCGTGCCATCGAGGACGCGGTGGCGCTCCTGCGCGACGGGGTGCTGTCCGAGCTGGAACGCCGCTATCTCGTCGACGTCGAGCAGGCCCACGGACTCCCGGTCGGCCGCAGGCAGGCGCCGGTGCTCGTGGACGGCGTGCGGCGCTACGAGGACATCGCCTACGACCTGCCGGGCGGGCGGGTGATCGCGCGCCTCGACGGGTTCGGCACGCACCGCGACCGGCGCACGGCCCTCGTCGACCGACGGCGCACCGTCGTCGCCGCGGTCGCCGGAGAGGTGTCCGTGCCCTACGGGTGGGAGGAGGTCACGAGGTTCCCGTGCCGCACCACCCGCGAGGTGGAAGCACTGCTCCACGCCCACGGTTGGGCGGACGAGGTGCAGCCGTGCGGCCTCTGTGAGCGAACTTCGGGGCTATAGGCCCGAAGTTCGCTCACGTAGGGCGCGGGCGACGGCGAGGGTGCGGGGGTCGGTGAGGAGGTCGTCGAGGGGCTGGGAGAGCGGGATGCGCCAGTTCGGGTAGGCGTCGACCGTCCCCGGCAGGTTCGGTTGCCGCACGTCTCCCAGGACGTCGGTGAACGCCGCCAGCACGATCCGTGAGCGGGCCGTCGCGAGCAGCCGGTGCATCGCGAGGATCACGTCGTCGGGGTCCGAGGACGCGTCCACCCCGAACCCCTCGCCCGCGAGCAGCTCCAGCAGCTCGGAGCGGTCGCGCGCCGCCGCCGCCCGCGCCTCGTCCACGTCGTCGAGCAGCCCCGCCTCGGCGCGCGCCCGCACGTGCTCGTCGGTGAGGAACCCCGCGGCCGTCGGCAGGTCGTGCGTCGAGATGCTCGCCAGCGTGTCCGGGTGCCACTGCCGCGGCGGCAGCAGCGCCCCGTCGGGTGAGCGCTGGAACCACAGCACCGCGCACCCCAGCATCCCGTGCTCGGCGAGCCCCTCGGTGACCTCCGGCTCGACGGTGCCCAGGTCCTCGCCGACCACGACCGCGCCGGCTCGCGACGCCTCGATCGCCACCACCGCGAGCATCGCCCGCGCGTCGTAGTGCACGTACGCGCCCTCGCGCGCGCCGCGGCCCGGCGGGATCCACCACAGCCGCCAGAGCCCCGCGACGTGGTCGACGCGCAGCCCGTCGGCGTGGCGCAGCACCGCGCGGATCATCGAGCGCAGCGGCGCGTACCCCGAGCGGGCGAGGGCGTCGGGGCGCCACGGCGGCAGCGCCCAGTCCTGGCCCTGCTGGTTGAAGTCGTCGGGCGGCGCGCCGACCGAGACCCCCGGCGCCAGCGCGTCCGCGAGCGTCCACGCGTCCGCCCCGCCCGCCGAGCACCCGACGGCCAGGTCGGCGATCAGCCCGACCGCCATGCCTCCGGTCGCCTCGTGCGCCGCGGCCAGCTGGGCGTCGGCGAGCTGGAGGCACCACGCGTGGAACAGCACGCGGTCCGCCAGCTCGCGGCGCGCGTCGGCCACACCGGAGTCCCCGACGTGCCGCAGCCCGGCCGGCCAGGTGTGCAGGTCGCTGCCGTGCCGCTCGGCCAGCGCGTACCAGGTCGCGACGTCGCGCAGCTCCGGTTCCAGCGCGTCGACGTCGGTGGGCGCCCCGGGGTCGTAGGGCCGCAGCATCTCCAGCGCCGCCCGCTTCGCCGCCCAGACCGCGTCGTGGTCGACGAGCTCGCCCGACGGCGGCCGCAGGGCCTCCACCTCGGAGCGCACGGCCGTCGGGGCAGAGCCATAGGCAGCGGTGTCCGCCACCCGCACGTACAGCGGGTGCAGGAACCGCCGGCTCGACGGCGAGTACGGCGACGACTCGACCTCGGGCGACAGCGCGAGGGCGTGCAGCGGGTTGACCAGCAGCGCGCCCGCGCCCTGCTCGGAGCGGGTGCGCTCCAGCAGCACGGCCAGGTCGCCGTAGTCGCCGCACCCCCACGACTGCTCCGAGCGCACCGCGTAGAGCTGCACCATCCAGCCCCATGTCGGCGGCGGCGCCGGCAGCCGCGACGGTGCGACGATCAGCGTGACGTCCTGCCCGCGGCAGGCCAGTCGGTGGTAGCCGACGGGCAGGTCGGACGGCACCGACGACACCGACAGCTCGCGGCCGTCCTCGAGGACCAGGGAACCGGGCCCGGGCAGGGGTCGCGACGACCCCTCGTCGACCACCACCGTCGCCGGCAGCGCCTCCGGGTCGGCCGAACGGATCGCGTCCAGCGCGGACGCCAGGGCCTCGGGGGTGGTCGCGTCGACGTCGAGGGCCGTCAGGACGTCGAGGACGACGCCGCGGTCGAGCTCGACCTCGCGCTCGTCGGCGTCGCGGTAGCGCACCGCCACGCCGTGGGCTGTGGCGAGCTCGGCGAGCTCGGGCTCGACGGGCTCGGGCACCGGCGTCTCCCAACGATCGATGAAGGGTCAGGGCGGGACGCGCAGGATGTCAGGCCGAGGGCCGACGGCGCGGGGCGGGCGGCGGCTCCTCGGCGCCGGCCGACCGCCGGCGGGCGCGCGCGGCCACGTCGTCGGCGACGGAGCCGGCGGCGGTGCCGGGACGACGGACGCGGGCCAGGGCGGTGACCGCGCTCTCCGCGAGCCCGGCGAGGGCGGCCACGGGCCGCGTGCTCCATCCGCGCGCGAGCAGCGCCGCGGCCAGCTCCCGGGCGGCGCCGGGGTCGCTGCGGGCCCGGCGCACGAGGGCGCGCAGGTCGGCCGGTGGCGGGGGCGGCGCCCCGTCGAGGGCGGCGGGCAGCGTGTCGGGCGCGGCGGCCGGCGGGGCCAGGGGAGAAGTGCTGGGTTCGCGGAGCACGGTCACCTTTCGTGGGAGTCGTCATCGGGATCGGCTCGCCGCCCCCTCACGAAACGTGACGCTCACGCGGGCGCGAGCAGCTGTTTCTCCCGGACCACGGGCAGCGACAGGGTGCGGTAGCCGCCCTCGTCGAACAGGACCACGACCGACTCCTCCGCGACGGTCGTGACCGTGCCCTGGCCCCACTGGCCGTGCCGGACGGCCTCGCCGGGCGTCGGGTCGCCGTGCTGCGCGCCCTCCCGGTTCCCGGGGTCGCCGGGGTGCCCCGCGTCGCAGTGGTCGCAGGAGCCGCACGGCTCGTCGCGCGGCTCCCCGAGCGCCTCGAGCAGCGTCCGGCGCCGGCACCCCGTGGCCTCGGCGTAGCGGCGCACCAGCTCGACCTTGCTCTGCTCGCGCTCCCGGCGGCGCGCGATCAGCGCGGCGCCCCGCTCGGCGAGGTCGCCGACGTCGTCGCACGCGATGACGTCGCCCGGCGCGAGGCGCCGCCCCGGCAGCCGGCTGACCGCGCCCAGCGCGACCAGCGCCGGCACCGCGCGGGCGAGCCCGGCCTTCGACACGCCGGCCGGCTCGGCGAGCTCGTCCTGCGCGACGCCGTCGGGGTGGCGGCACACCGCGGTGAGCACCGTGGTCAGCGCGCCCCGGCCCGGGTCCCGCCCGGAGGCGAACAGCCGGGGGCGCGCGAGGTCCTGCGGCCGGTGGAACAGCACGGCCCGTGCGGGCTGCCCGTCGCGCCCGGCCCGGCCGATCTCCTGGTGGTAGGCGTCGATCGAGGTCGGGGTGTCCCCGTGCACCACCCAGCGGACGTCGGGCTTGTCGATGCCCATGCCGAACGCGCTGGTCGCGACGACGACGGGCACCTCGCCGCCCATGAACGCGTCCTGCACGCGGGCGCGCTCCCCGGCCTTCATCCCGCCGTCGTAGGCCTCGGCGGCGACGCCGGCCTCGCGCAGCCGGTCGCGGACGAGCGTGGTGTGCGCGCGGGTCGTCACGTAGACGATGCCGGCGCCCTCGAGTCCGGCCACCTCGTCCACCACCCGCTCCCACTTCGCCTCCTCGTCGTGCACGAGGTGGGCGGTGAGGTGGATGTGCGGGCGGTCCGGGTCGCGCACCACCACGCACGCGTCGGGCACCCCGAGCAGCTCGAGGATCTCCGCGCGGGCCGGGACCGACGCGGTGGCGGTGAGCGCCAGCACGCGCGGGCGGCCCAGGCGGCGGCGCGCGACGGCGAGGCCCAGGTAGTCGGGGCGGAAGTCCGGGCCCCAGTCGCAGACGCAGTGCGCCTCGTCCACCGCGAGCAGGGTCGGCGACCCCGCGGCGAGGGCGTCCAGCACGTCCTCGCGGGCCAGCTGCTCGGGCGAGGTCACCAGCACCTCGATCTCGCCGGCGGAGAAGCGCCGCAGCACCCCGTCCCGGGAGACCGTCGAGTTCAGCACCTCGGCGCGGACGCCGGCGTCGACGAGGTGGGCGACCTGGTCGCGGTGCAGCGACAGGGTCGGGGACACCACGACCGTCGGGCCGCCCAGCACCATCCCCGTGACGGCGTACACCGCGGTCTTGCCCGCGGCCGGCGGCAGCACGGCGAGGCAGTCGTCCACGAGCGCGCCGAGCACCGCCTCGCGCTGCCCGTCGCCCAGGTCCGCGCCCTCGCCGAGGACGCGGGTGACGGCCGCCCCGACGGCGTCCAGGGTCGGACGGGAGACGGGGCCACAGGGACCGAGGAGATCCGCAGAGGAGTCGGGCACCGGCCGGTGGTAGCCGAAGCACCCCCACCACAAACGGCGTTCGCAGGGACGGGGAGGGGGGTAAGCCCGGCCGGTGGATCTGGTGCACGTGGAGCCGTACGGACCCGGGATCGGCCGGCGTCGTCGCGGCAAGGGGTGGAGCTACTTCGACCGCGAGACCGGCGCGACGGTGACCGACCTCGCGCACATCGAGCGCATCCGCAAGATCGTCGTGCCGCCCGCGTGGGAGGACGTCTGGATCTGCGCGGACCCGGCCGGGCACATCCAGGCCGTGGGCACCGACGCGGCCGGACGCCGCCAGTACCGCTACCACGAGGCGTGGACGCGGCAGCGCGACCAGGAGAAGTTCCACCGCGTCACGCGGCTCGGCCACGTCATCGGCGACGCCCGCACCGAGATCGCGGCGCGGCTCGCCCGGGGCCGCGGACTCGGGCGCGACCGGGTCCTGGCCGGCGCGGTATGGATGCTCGACCTCGGGGTGTTCCGCGTCGGCGGCGAGGAGTACGCCAGCGACGACTCGCCCGGCGACGCGTCGTTCGGCCTCGCCACCCTGCGCCGCGAGCACGCGATCGCGCGCCGCGACGGCGGGGTCGAGTTCCGCTACACCGCGAAGTCCGGCGTCCCGCGCCGCGTCACGCTCCACGACGAGCACGTCCACGCCCTGGTCACCTCGCTCAAGCGCCGCCGCGGCGGCGGCGAGGACCTGCTGGCCTTCCGCCGCGGCGGGCGCGGCGGCGACCGCGGGCCCTGGCACGACGTCACCGCGCAGGACGTCAACGACGCCGTGCGCGAGTACATCGGCGACGAGTTCACCGCGAAGGACCTGCGGACGTGGAACGCCGGCGTGCAGGCCGCGGTCGCCCTCGCCGGCGAGTGCGACGACACCGGGATCCCGCCGCGCGCGCAGCGCAAGCAGCGCAGCGCCGTCACCCGCACGATGAAGGCGGTCTCCGAGCAGCTCGGCAACACCCCGGCGGTGTGCAAGCGCTCCTACGTCGACCCGGTGCTGGTCACCCACTTCGAGAACGGCCGCACGATCGCCGACGCGGTGCGGGAGGCGAGCGGCCGGGAGGACCAGGCGATGCGCCTGCACATCGAGCGCGCGGTCCTGGCGCTACTCGACCAGCGTGACCCGGCGCTCCCGGGCGAGGCCGCGGCGTAGGACGGTCAGACCGTCGCCATCTCCGCCCAGACGGTCTTGCCGTCGCGGTGGGCCTCGACGCCCCACGTCGTGGCGACGGCGGCCACCATCGCCAGGCCCCGCCCGCGCGGCGACGTCGGCTCGGGCAGGCGGACCTCGGGCAGCGGCGCGGAGTCGAAGTCGCGCACGGTGAGCCGCAGCGCGTGCGCGGTGCGCTCGACCTCGACCACCGATGCGCTCGCCGCGTGCTCGACGGCGTTGGTGACGAGCTCGGTGACGACGATCTCGGCGGCCTCGCGTGCGTCCTCGTCCACCGCCCAGCTGTGGCAGACGCGCCGGACGTGCTGGCGGGCGTCGCCGGGGGCCCGCGGGTCGACACCGAAGTGCCACCACCCGCGGACCAGGTCCGGCCGGTCGTCGAGATGGGCGAGGGCGGTGGCCACGTCGGGGTGCACGGGGACGCGCTCGGCGACGCGGGAGCTCACGAGCAGCGCCGCCGTCGTCATGTCGGGCGCGGCGACGGCCAGGCGCACGTCGGGCCACTCACCGGCGCGCGCGGCGGCCTCGGTGAACGCGTGGACGGCGCCGGAGTGCGTCAGCTCGATCCGGGAGACGTCGGCGACCACCGCCCCGTACCGGTGCAGGAGAGCGCCGAGGCGGTCGACGAGGGGATGCGCGGTGGTCTCGGACAGGGGCCCGGAGAGCCCGACCACCACCGGGGGGCCGGTCCCCCGATCCTGCGGTCCCGCGCCGGTCCCGCCGTCCCCCGTGTTCTCGAGGGGCAGCTCGATCCTTGTGTCCACGACTCACCTCGGGCCCCTGGTACCCCCGCCCCCCAGGGGCCATGCACCCGACCGCACGCGCGTCGCCGGACGAGCCGGGCGGTCGCCGGGACGCCATGATGGGCGCATGAGCGATCAGGACGAACGGCCCTCGTCCGCACTGGCCGCGGCGGCGGCGTCGGGTGCCGGGGAGGGCGCGGGGACCGGCGACCTGGTGGCCTCACCGGGCGCGGTCATGCGGGTGGCCGGGATGATCGGCAAGCTCGTCGAGGAGGTCCGGGCGGCGCCGCTGGACGAGGCCGGGCGCTCACGGCTCGCGGACATCCACGAGCGCTCGATCCGGGAGCTGGAGCAGGGGCTCGCGCCGGAACTGCGCGACGAGCTGCGGCGCATCACGCTGCCGTTCTCGTCGGAGGCGACGCCGTCGCAGGCCGAGCTGCGGATCGCCCAGGCCCAGCTGCTGGGGTGGCTCGAGGGGCTCTTCCACGGCATCCAGAGCGCCGTGCTCGCGCAGCAGATGGCCGCCCGGGGGCAGCTCGAGCAGATGCGTCAGGGGAGGGGCCGTCCCGCGCCGAGCGGGGACGGCGGCGGCCAATACCTGTGAGGTGTCAGCGGGCCTCGTAGACGACGGTGCCGGTCTCGCGGCCGGTGGTGCGCAGCGCGACGCGGCGCTCGTCCTCGGTGAGGCCGCCCCAGACGCCGTAGGGCTCGCGGGTCGCCAGGGCGTGGCGGCGGCACGGCTCGATGACGGGGCAGGCGGCGCACACCTTCTTGGCCTCGGCCGCGCGGTGCTCGCGGCGGGGGCCGCGCTCGCCGTCCGGGTGGAAGAAGAAGCTCGAGTCCATCCCGCGGCACGATCCGTGGAGCTGCCAGTCCCACTCGTCGATGATGGGGCCGGGCAGGAGTCGGATGTCGGCCATGGCGGTCCTCCCAGTCGGTGCATCCGGCCGGGGGGGGGATTGCTTTCCCCGGAAATCGGAGTGACGACGGCGGTATCCCCGGCCTCCCGAGACCGCAAACACCCCTGATCGGCCCAGTGCGCCGCTCGATCGTGGGTGCCCGGCCGCGGTCGGCGGGTGTGATGCGTCGCCCGTGCCGTGAACGGGTGCCCACGGGGGGTGACGAGTAGGCTCATCGGCACGGCAAGTACGTTGCCGGGGGATCGACGAGGAGTGCTCGGACGCACCGGGCGCACCCGACATGACCGGAGGGGGACCAGACGCCGTGGCCACCGATGACGACCTCACCGCTGAGGACCCGCTCGGCGTCGATGTGCAGCGGTCGAACGGCGCGTCGGTGATCCGGCTGGCCGGCGAGATCGACATGCTGACGACGCCGGCGCTGCGCGCGAAGGTGAACGAAGAGCTCCAGGGCAAGCCCACGGTGCTCGTGCTCGACATGCTCTCGGTCGAGTTCCTCGGGTCGAGCGGCCTCGCGCTGCTCGTCGAGGCCCTCGACGAGAGCCGCAACCGCGACGTGGCGCTGCGCCTCGTGGCGAACTCGCGGCCGGTGAGCCGGCCGCTGCAGGCCACCGGCCTGACCGACCTGTTCGCGCTCTACCCGTCGGTCGAGGCCGCACTGGCCGGATGACCGACGCGGGGCCCTGCCGTCCGCGTGGCCTGCGCCGATACGGTGGCACCGCCACCGTCCTCCTCACCTGCCGCGAAACGGAGATCAGCAGCCGTGCAGACGCCGGAACCGCAGCAGCGTGATCGCTCGTCCACCGCCACCGATCCGGGTGACGGCTCGGGCGGCCTCGCCGAGACCCCGACGCCCGTCGAGGTCCGGGTGCACGCCGACCCCGCGCTGATCCCGTCGGTGCGCGCCGTGGCGGCCGATCTCGCCGCGCGTGCCGACTTCGACCTCGACGCCGTGTCCGACCTGCGGATGGCGGTCGACGAGGCCTGCTCGGCCCTGGTGCCGCTCGCCCGCGAGGGCGGTCAGCTGCGCTGCGGGTTCGCCATGGCCGAGGGCCGCATCGACGTCATCTGCCGGGTGCCGGTGACGGGCGAGGCCGCCCTGCGCCAGGACACCTTCGGGTGGCGGGTCCTGACCACGCTCACCGACGACGCGCAGGTGCTCGACGCCGACCCGGACTGGCTCGGCATCCACCTGCGCAAGCAACGGCTCAACCCGTGACGGAGCCGGCGCGCGCGCTGTCGGACGCCGCCGAGGACTCGCAGGACACGCCACCGCAGACCACGTCGGACACGGCGCAGGAGTCGACGCGGGGCTCGAAAGGGTCCCGCAACGAGGACTCGTACGACCACCTCGTCCCGATGCTCACCGAGCACGCGGGGCTGGCGGCCGACGACCCGCGCCGCGAGGTCCTGCGCGACCGCCTCGTCGAGGGCTACCTGCCCCTGGCCCGGCACATCGCGCGCCGCTTCTCCCAGCGCGGCGAACCGCAGGAGGACCTCGAGCAGGTCGCGACCGTCGGCCTCATCCACGCCGTCGACCGGTTCTCCCCGGAGCGCGGCTCGGACTTCCTCTCGTACGCGGTGCCGACCATCACCGGCGAGGTCCGGCGCTACTTCCGCGACAAGGCGTGGTCGACGCGCGTGCCGCGCCGGCTCAAGGACCTGCGCCTGGCCATCGGCTCGGCGATGCCCCACCTCTCGCAGGAGCTGAACCGCGCGCCCACCGCCGGCGAGCTCGCCGAGCACCTCCAGCGCAGCCGCGAGGAGGTGCTGGAGGCCCTCGAGGCCGCCAACGCGTACCGGTCCAGCTCGCTCGACGACATGCTCGTCGACGACCCGTCGAGCGGGCGCCTCGCCGACGTCCTGGGCTCCGCCGACGCCGAGCTCGAGCAGGTCGAGCACCGCGAGACCGTCCAGCCCGCGCTGCGCAAGCTCCCCGAGCGCGAGCGCACGATCGTCATGCTGCGCTTCTTCGGCGGCATGACGCAGACCCAGATCGCGGAACGCGTGGGCGTGTCGCAGATGCACGTCTCGCGCCTGCTCACCCGCACCCTCGCGACCCTGCGCGCCGACCTCTCCGACCCCCCGACGCCCTAGCCGGCTGACGCACGGGGTGGGTCAGCGTGGCGGCCACGCTGGCGTTCAACGTGCGGAAAGCCCCCACGATCACTCGGCTCACACGGCGACGGGCAGGCGCTGGTAGCTGCGCAGCAGCAGCGAGCGCCGGCGCACCGCCCCCGCCTCCCGGTGCAGCGTCGGCATCCGCTCGGCGAGCACCGCCAGCGCGACCCGCGCCTCGAGCCGGGCCAGCGGCGCGCCCACGCAGTAGTGGATGCCGCCCGAGAACGCGAGGTGCTCGCCGCGCGTCGGGCGGTCGAGGTCGAACACGTCGGGGTCGGTGTGCACCGCGGGGTCCCGGCCGGCCGCGCCCAGCATGGCCATGACGACGGTGTCCGGCGCGACGTCGCGCTCGCCGAGGCGCACGGTCTCGTGGGGCGTCCGCGCGGTGAACTGGATCGGCGCGTCGAAGCGCAGGCTCTCCTCGACGGCGTCGGCGCTGCGCCCGGGCTCGGCGACGAGCTGCGCCCAGGGCTCACGGGCGTCGGTCATCGCCGCGACGGCGTTCGACAGCAGGGTGCTCGTCGTCTCGAACCCCGCGAGCAGCAGCAGCGCCGCGAGGCTGATCGTCTCCTCGACGTCGGCGTCCTGCGCGGCGAGGTGGCTGATCAGGTCGTCGGCGGGGTCGTGGCGCCGTTTCTCGAGCAGGTCGCCCAGCAGCCCGCGCAGCTCGACGATCGCGGCGTCGAGCCGGTGCAGCGCGCGCAGCGACCGCACGCCGCCGAGCCCGGCCCCGACGGCGCGACCCCACCGCGCGAACGACCCCGCGTCCCCGTCCGGCACGCCCAGCAGCTCGGCGATCACCGCGACGGGCAGCGGCGTGGCGACGTCGGCGACCAGGTCGAACTGCCCGCGCCGCGACGCGTCGTCGACCAGCCGCTCGATCAGCCCGGTGACCAGCGGCTCGTAGGCGTTGACGCGCGCCGGGGTGAACCAGCCGCCGACGAGGCGCCGCAGCCGCGTGTGCTCGGGCGGGTCCATCCCGAGGAACGACAGGTCGACGGGCTCGAGCAGCGGGTCGCGCCGGCCCTCGACGGCGCCGCCGAGCGAGCCGCCGCTGCGTGGCCGGACCATGAAGCGGCGGTCGCGGACCAGGTCGCGGCACAGCGCGTGGGTGGCGACGACGAGGACGCCGGTGCGGCTCGCGTACGGCTGCGCGGCCTCGCGGAGCCGGCGCTGGATGCCGGTGGGGTCGTCGATCCAGGGCCGGTAGAGCAGGCGCAGCACCGGGTCGCCGGCAAGCGCCATCGCCAGGCCGCCGGCGCGCACGACGGCCAGCCGCGCGCCGAGCGTGATGTCGCGACGGAGGTCCACGCCACGATCCTGGCGCGGACCGGGCCGGCGAGGAAGCCGCCGCGAGCCCGGTGATCGTGGCGGCTTTCCTGACGTCCAACGCCAGCGTGGCCGCCACGCTGAGACACCCCGTGCCTCAGCAACCGGCTACCGGAGCGCGTGCCGGCCCTCGTCGTCGCGGCGGGTGCGGCCCTGGCGCGCGAGGTACTCGAGCAGCGGGACGGCGACGCGGCGCGTGGTGCCCAGCGCCTGGCGCGCCTCGGACAGCGTGAACGGCGAGGGCAGGTCGGCCAGCCGGCCCACGGCGACGTCCGCCGCGTCCGGCGCGAGGTAGATCCCGTCGCCGACCTTGAGCAGCGCCCCCGCCTTGACCGCCGCGCCGAGCTCGCGGGTGCGCAGGCCCAGCTCGGCGAGCCGGTGCGCCTCGGGGGCCGCGAACGGCGCGTCCTCGAGGTCCGCGCGCACCGCCGCCACCGCCTTGCGCACGCCGTCGGGCAGGCCCCCCGCGTCGCGGGCCCGCACCCGGCCCCCGGCGGCCACCACCGACGACGCCCCGGGCTCGGCGAGCACGAGGTCGAGCAGCCGGGGGTCGGGCAGGTCGAGGGCCTGCGCGGCGGCCTTCGCGGGCAGGCCGGCGTCGAGCGGCTGCTCCTCGGTGTGCCGCGCCACGGCCTCGACCAACCGCGGGGCCAGCGACGACAGCCACGCGGGGTCCACCAACCACCCCGCCGCCGAGGGCACGTCGTCGGGCACCGAGGCCCCGAGCGCCACCAGGTCGTCGCGGCGCATCAGCCGCCGGCGCGCCAGCTCCCCGTGCGCGTCCGGCACGCCCTCGGTGGTCGCCAGCTCGCCGGCGCGGACCCGGGCCGCCCCGCGCCGGCGCAGCGACGGCGGGCGCACGTCGAGCACCGTCACCCCGCCCAGCACGCGGTGCGCGCCGGGGTCGCGCAGCAGCGCGTGGTCGCCGGGACGCAGCGGCAGCGGCTCGTGCAGGGTCAGCCGCACGAGCCGCGTGGCGCCCGGCTCGGACGGCAGCGGGCGCACGCGCGCCGCCACCGCCGCCGACCCCACGTGCAGCATGACCTGCTGCGGGAGGTCCGCGGCCACGTCCGAGCCCCGCGGCGGCCCCACCCGCACGTCGATGACGTCCCCGCGCAGCCACTTCCCGGGCGTCGTCAGCGCGTCGCCGCGCCCGATCTCGTCGAGCCCGACCCCCCGCAGGTTCAGCGCCACCCGGGCCACCGCGCACACCGGGTCGACGCTCTCGCCCAGCGCCTGCAGACCCCGCACGGTGACCGTGCGCGCGCCCAGCGCCAGCTCGTCGCCCACCCGGATCGTGCCCGCCCCCAGCGTCCCGGTGACCACGGTGCCCGCACCGCGCACGGTGAACGCGCGGTCGACCCAGAGCCGCACGTCCGCGTCGAGGTCCGGCGCCGGCAGGCCCGCGACGAGCGCGGACAGCGCCGAGCGCAGCTCCGGCAACCCGGAGCCCGTCGCCCCCGACACGCACACCGCCGGCAGCCGCCCCAGCGACGACTCGCCCAGGTGCTCCAGCGCCTCGTCCCGCGCGAGCTCGGGGTCGGCGAGGTCGCTGCGGGTGACGACGAGCAGCCCGTCGCGCACCCCGAGCGCGTCGAGGGCGTCGAGGTGCTCGGTCGACTGCGGCATCCACCCCGAGTCGGCGGCGACGACGAACATCGTCGCCGGCACCGGGCCCACGCCGGCGAGCATCTGCGTCACGAAGCGTTCATGGCCGGGGACGTCGACGAACGCCACGGGCTCCGGCAACCCGGGCAGCGTCGTCCACGCGAAGCCGAGGTCGATCGTCATGCCGCGCCGGCGCTCCTCGGCCCAGCGGTCGGGCTCCATCCCCGTCAGCGCGCGCACCAGCGTCGACTTGCCGTGGTCGACGTGCCCGGCGGTGGCGACCACCCTCACGCCAGCACCGCCCGCACCGCCGCCACCACCCGCTCGTCGGCCTCCGGCGGCACCGAGCGCAGGTCGAGCACGCAGCGGCCCTGCTCGACGCGCGCGACGACGGGGTCGGCGCCGCCCCGCAGGCGAGACGCGAGGTCGACAGGCAGTGCCACCCCCGCGCTCGGCAGCTCCACCCCGGGCGCGCCGCCCCCGCCGACCTGCGCGACGCACTCGATCGCCTCCGCCGGCGCGCCGATGCGCTCGGCGACGGACGCCGCCCGGGACCGGAGCCGATCGATCGCCATCGACAGCATCGCCCGCACCGGCGGCTCCGGCCCGCGCAGCGTCGCCTCCAGTGCGGCCAGCGTCAGCTTGTCGACGCGCAGCGCCCGCGCCAGGGAGTGGCGGCGCAGCCGGTGCACGAGGTCGGCGTCGCCGAGCAGCAGCCCGGCCTGCGGGCCCCCGAGCAGCTTGTCGCCCGATGCCGTCACCAGGTCCGCCCCGGCGCGCAGCTCGGTCGCCGCGTCGGGCTCGTCGGGCAGCAGCGGGTGCGGCGCGAGCAGCCCGGACCCGATGTCGCTCACCACCGGCACGCCGAGGCCCGCCAACGACCCCGCCGGCACGGAGGACGTGAACCCCGTGACCACGAAGTTCGACGGGTGGACCTTGAGGATCATCCCCGTGTCCGGGCCGACGGCGTCCGCGTAGTCGGCGCGGTGCACGCGGTTGGTCGTGCCGACCTCGCGCAGCCGCGCGCCGGTCGACTCGAGCAGGTCGGGCAGCCGGAACCCGTCGCCGATCTCGACCATCTCGCCGCGCGCGATGACGATCTCCCGCCCCGCGGCGAGCGCCGTCGCCGCGAGGATCAGCGCCGCCGCTCCGTTGTTGGTGACGTGCACCCCGCCCGCGTCGGGCACCGCGGCCGCCAGCGCGGACAGCGCTCCGGCGCCGCGGCGACCCCGCCCGCCGGTGGCCAGGTCCAGCTCGACGTCGGTCGTCCCCGCGGCGGACACGAGCGCGTCCTGCGCGGCCGCGGACAGCGGCGCCCGCCCGAGGTTGGTGTGCAGCAGCACCCCGGTGGCGTTGACGACCGGCCGCATGCTGGCCGCGGTCGGGGGGAGCGCGGCGACGGCCTCGTCGGCCACCGCCTCCGGCGCGATCTCCCCGGCCCGCGCCCGCTCCTGCGCGGCCACGACGATCTCCTTGACGCGCGCGCGCCCCAGCGTCGCCAGCGCCGGCTCGAGGCGCGCGTCGGCGAGCACCGTGTCCGTGCGCGGCACCCGCCGGCGGTGATCGTCGTTCACGGGCTCATTGTGCGCTCACAGCCCGACGGCCAGCGCCCCCACCGACGTCAGCAGCCCGACGCCGACCACCACGGCGGTCACCGCCACGAGCAGCCGCCGCGGGAACGCGTTCCGCACCATGAGCAGCGACGGCAGGCTCAGCGCGGGCAGCGTGATCAGCAGCGCCGCCGCGAGCGGACCGGGCACCCCGACCGCCAGCAGGGCGGCGACCACGGCCACCTCGGCGCCGGTCGGGATCGGCAGCAGGGTGCCGGCGACGGCGAGCAGGACGACGCCGCCGATGGCGAGCGCGATCCCGGTGCCCGAGAGCCAGGACGCCCCGACCGGGAACAGCACCCCCCGGAACGCGCCGAGGGCGACGACGAGCAGCAGGTACTCGGGCAGCAGCCGGATCGTCAGCCCGCCGAGCGCGGCGAGGAACCGCACGAGCAGCGGCCGCTCGTCCACCGGCTCGTCGGGCACCACGTCCGAGGAGTCCACCTCCGGCGTCCGCGCCGCCCACCGCCGGCCCAGCGCCACCGCCGCCACGACGACCGCGACGCCGGCCAGCGCGCGCAGCACCGTCCACGGCCAGGGCAGCACGAACGCACAGAAGACGAGGACGACGGGGTTGAGCGCGGGGTTGCCGAGCCAGTAGGCCAGCGTCGCGGTGAGGTCCGCGGCGCGCCGGCGCAGCCCGACCGCGAGCGGGGCCGCGCAGCACGAGCACATCAGGGACGGCAGGGCCAGCGCGCTGCCCCGGACGCCCCCGCGCAGGCCCGAGCCGAACAGGCGGGCGACCCACGTCCGCGGCAGCGCCACCTGCACCGCCGCGGCCAGCACGAGACCGACCACCAGCGCCGGCCAGATGGCGAGGAAGTAGGTGCCGGCGAACCGGAGCCCGGCGGTCAGCGACACCCCGGACTCCCCGCCGGCGAGGATCGACGGGCCGAGCGAGTGCGAGCCCGCCACCGACGGCACCTTCACCCAGTACGGCGCCCACTTCGCCCACAGCAGCCCGCCCAGCACGAGCACGGCGAACCCCAGCACCACCGCCCACGGCGGCGGCCCGGTCCGCGTCGACCCCACCGACGTGTCCGTCACGCCGCGTGATGCTGCCATCACGCGGTCGGGGTCGCAGGGCGTCAGGCGAAGGCGCGGTCCGAGGGGGTCGTCTCGCCGCTCGGGGTGTTCGTCGTCTCCTGGCGCTGCCGCAGCCGCTCGCGCTGCGGCACGACGATGTGGGCGGGGTCGTTGGCCGACGCGATGCCCGCGTCGAACACCCCGAAGCGGGTCAGCGCCGAGCCGGCCATCAGCGCCAGCCCCGACAGGGCCGCCGACCAGCGGCGACGCCGTCCGACGAGCGCGCCCAGCGCGCCGGCGGCGAGGCACGCCTTCGACGCCCGCATGAGGACCTGGGCGCGGCCCTTCTCGTAGACGTCGGAGAGCATGCCGAGGTCGCGCTGCATCTTCTCGTCGATGGCGAGCTCGACCGCCGCGCCCGCGACCGCGAGCCGGGCGGCCGGCTCGTTGTCGCGCACCGAGGCGAACACCAGCCCGGCCCCGCCGCCGGCGGCGGCGGCGCTCGCGCCGAAGAGGATCGGCATGTGGCGGTGGGCCTCGTGCCAGACCGGCACCGCGGTGTTGGAGAACAGCACCGCCGTGTAGGTCGCGAGCGCCGGGCCGACCACGGCCGCGGCGACGCCGGTGACGTCCCCGGTGCGCGCGATCCAGCCCCCGTCGCTGCGCTCGCCCCGCCACCAGCCGGTCACCTCCGTCGCGGCGGTGGCCGCCGCGAACGTCGCGAACGGCGAGAGGATCCAGGTGCCGACCGAGAGCGGCGAGGTCGGCTTGAGCACCCGCAGCATGTGCAGGAACCGCGCCGGCCGGTGCAGGTCGTGGACGAGGAAGACGGTGCCGCCCACGGCGCCGCCGGCCGCGGCGAGCCGCCCGGCCCGGCGCAGCGTCGGGCGGTCGGTGGCGCGGGCCATCGCCGCGAGCACCGACGACGACCCGGCCAGCCCACCGAGGAACAGGTACAGCGGGACGTCCGGGTTCTTCCAGACCGGCGCCTTGATGATCGGGCGCCCGTAGTACGAGCGGAACTCGGCCTCGGGGACCTGCAGCTGCTCGCCCTTCGAGCCCTTCCGCCCGTTCCGGGGCTTGACCTGGTCATGGTCGATCCGCGAGCGCTCGGGCATCTCGGTGTTGGTGTCGTGCGTCATCGCCGACCCCCCTTCCAGAACGCCGCCACCACGGCGGCGCCGAGGCCCACCGCGGTCAGCGCGGCGTTGCGCCACATCTCGGGCAGGTCGCGGGTGGTGACGATCGGGTCCGGCGGCAGCCCGTAGACCTCCGGCTCGTCGAGCAGCAGGAAGAACGCCCCGTCGCCGCCGACGCCGTCGTCGGGGTCGCGCCCGTAGAGCCGCGCCTCCTCGACGCCGCGCCTGTGCAGCTCGGCGAGCCGGGCGTCGGCCGCGGCCTGCAGCTCGTCGAGGTCGCCGAACTGGATGGAGTTCGTGGGGCACGCCTTGGCGCACGCCGGCTCGAGGCCCTCGCCGAGGCGGTCGTAGCACAGCGTGCACTTGTGGGCGCCGCCGTCGGACCCGCGCACGTCGATGACGCCGTAGGGACACGACGGCACGCAGTAGCCGCAGCCGTTGCAGATGTCGTCCTGCACGACGACCGTGCCGAACTCGGTGCGGAACAGCGCGCCGGTCGGGCAGTTGTCGAGGCACCCGGCGTGCGTGCAGTGCTTGCAGACGTCCGAGGCCATCAGCCAGCGGACGTCGCGCTCGTCGTCCGGGGTCTGCTGGCCGTGTGCGCCGCCGTCGGGCAGCAGCGCCAGCAGGTCGACGGTGCCGCCGCCCGGGGGAGGCGCGGCGTCCCGCGTGGGGGCGCCGCCCGACACCGCGGGCAGCCCGCTCGGCATGTGCCCCGTCGTGGCCGTCCCGTGCGGCCGGACGTCCTCGATGAATGCGACGTGCCGCCACGTCGAGGCGCCCAGGTCACCGGTGTTGTCGTACGACATCCCGGTGAGGCGGTAGAGGTCGGAGGCGTCGGTGCCGTCGTCGGGCACCAGGTTCCACTCCTTGCACGCCACCTCGCAGGCCTTGCAGCCGATGCAGACCGAGGTGTCGGTGAAGAAGCCGACGCGTTTGGGGTGCTCGCTCGACCACCCGGCGTCCGTCGTCGGATCCGGCAACAGTCCCGAGAGAGACGGCGTCTCTCCCGAGAAGGCCTCGAACACGTTCGTCACGTGATGCCTCCCGGCTCCACCCCGGCCTTGCGTCGGTACGACTCGACGAACTCCAGCAGCGCCGGGCCTCGGGGACGCCGACCGGGCTGGATGTCGCAGGTCGCGACCTTCGACTCCTGGATGTGCACGTTGGGGTCCATCACGACGCCCAGCAGGTCGTTCGCCGGATCGCCGCGGGACAGGCCGTTGGACCCCCAGTGGTAGGGCAGCCCGATCTGGTGGACCACGTTATCCCCGATCCGCAGGGGCTTCATGCGCTCGGTCACCACCACCCGCGCCTCGATCGCCGTGCGCGCCGAGATCAGCGTCGCCCAGCCGAGGTGCTCGAGGCCCCGCTCCGCGGCGAGCGCGGGGGAGACCTCGCAGAAGAACTCCGGCTGGAGCTCCGCGAGGTAGGGCAGGAACCGGCTCATGCCACCGGCCGTGTGGTGCTCGGTGAGCCGGTAGGTCAGGAACACGTAGGGATAGGTGTCCGACATCGACGGGTTGAGCCGGTTCCAGGCGCGGACGATGTCCTCGCGCGCCGGGTTGTCCTGCTCCGCGTGCAGCATGTTCGCCACCGGCGACTCGACCGGCTCGTAGTGCGTGGGCATCGGCCCGTCGGCCAGGCCGGTCGGCGCGTAGAGCCACGCCTTCCCGTCGGCCTGCATGATGAACGCGTCGGTGCCGCTCAGCGCGTCCTCGGCGGTCGCGTCCTCCGGTGGGCGGTAGGACGGCGGCTTGGTGGCCTCGAAGTCGGGGATGTCGTGGCCGGTCCACGAACCCGCCTCCTCGTCCCACCACACGTAGGCCTTGCGCTCGCTCCACGGCCGGCCGTCGGCGTCGGCCGACGCGCGGTTGTAGAGCGTGCGGCGGTTGGCCGGCCACGCCCAGCCCCACTCGGACGCGACCCAGTCCTGTTCGGACCCCGGCTTGCGGCGGTCGGCCTGGTTGACGCCGTCCTTGAAGACCCCGGTGTAGATCCAGCAGCCGCCGCTGGTCGAGCCGTCGGCCTTCATCTGCGTGTAGCTCGACAGGTGGTTGCCGTCGGCGTCGAAGCCGTTGATCTCGGCGAGGACCGACTCCGGGTCCGGCTCGGAGTGCACGCCGAACGTCGGGTAGTCCCACGTGAGGTCGAGCAGCGGGCGGTCGCGCTCGTCGTCCGAGCCCGCGAGCTTCTCCCGGATCTTGCGGCCCAGGTGGTAGTAGAAGTGCAGCTCCGAGCGCGCGTCGCCCGGCGGGTGCACCGCCTCGCGGCGCCACTGCAGCAGCCGTTGGGTGTTGGTGAACGTGCCCGACTTCTCCGTGTGGTTGGCGCACGGGAGGTAGAAGACCTCGGTGCCGATGTCCTCGGTGCGCAGCTCCCCGGTCTCGATCTCGGGCCCGTCCCGCCAGAACGTCGCCGTCTCGATCATCTGCATGTCGCGGACGACGAGCCACTCGAGGTTCGCCAGCCCGAGGCGCTGCATCTTGCCGTTGGCGTGCCCGATCGCCGGGTTCTCGCCGACGACGAAGTAGCCGAAGGTCTTCTTGTCGATCTGGTCGCGCACGATCCCGTACGTGCCGTGGTCGCCGGTCAGCCGCGGCAGGTAGTCGAACGCGAAGTCGTTCTCGGCCGTGGCCGCGTCGCCCCACCACGCCTTGAGCAGGCTGACGAGGTAGGCGTCCATGTGTCCCCAGAACCCCGTCTTGGCCGCGTCGGCGTCGAGGAAGCTCTGCAGATCCTCGTGCAGGTGCGCGTTGGGCATCGGGATGTAGCCCGGCAGCAGGTCGTAGAGCGTCGGCACGTCCGTCGAGCCCTGGATGCTGGCGTGCCCGCGCAGCGCCAGGATGCCGCCGCCGGGACGCCCCATGTTGCCCAGCAGCGTCTGGAGGATCGCCGCGGCGCGGATGTACTGGACGCCGACGCTGTGGTGGGTCCAGCCCACCGAGTACACCCAGGCCGTGGTCCGCTCGCGGCCGGAGTTCCTGGTGATCGCCTCGGCGACCGCCAGGAACTGGTCGACCCGCATGCCGCAGACCGCGGCCACGGCCTCGGGCGTGTAGCGCGAGTAGTGCCGCTTGAGCACCTGGTAGACGCACCGCGGGTGCTGGAGCGTCTCGTCGCGCTCGGGGTCGGCGGGCGCGTACGACGCGTCCCCGGCGCCGCCCGCGGTGTCCGACGTGAACCGCGCGCGCTCCTCACGGAGCTCGGACTCCCAGTGGTCGCGCTGCCCCGCCGCCGGCGCCGCGTAGGCGCCGTCCATCTGCCAGGAGATCGGGTCGTAGCGCCCGGTCTCGTGGTTGTAGCCGGAGAAGACGCCGGCGAGGTCCTCGGTGTCGAGGAAGTCCTCACCGACCAGCGACGCGGCGTTGGTGAACGTCGTGACGTACTCGCGGAAGTCGAGCTCGTTCTCGAGCACGTGGTGGATGAGCCCGCCGAGGAACGCGATGTCCGCGCCCGCCCGCAGCGGCACGTGCAGGTCGGCCACCGCGCTCGTGCGCGTGAAGCGGGGGTCGACGTGGATGATCGTCGCCCCGCGGGCCTTCGCCTCCATGACCCACTGGAAGCCCACCGGGTGGGCCTCGGCCATGTTGGAGCCCTCGATGACGATGCAGTCGGCGAACTGCAGGTCCTGCTGGAAGTTCGAGGCGCCGCCACGGCCGAACGTGGTCCCCAGACCGGGGACGGTGGCGCTGTGTCAAATGCGCGCCTGGTTCTCCACCTGGATCGCGCCGAGCGCCATGAACAGCTTCTTGATGAGGTAGTTCTCCTCGTTGTCCAGCGTCGCGCCGCCGAGACTGGAGAACCCGAGGGTGCGGCGCAGCACCCGGCCCTCGTCGTCGGTGTCCTGCCAGCCGCGCCGCCGGGCGTCGATCACCCGGTCGGCGATCATGTCGACGGCCGTGTCGAGGTCGAGGTCCTCCCACTCGGTGCCGTACGGGCGCCGGTAGCGCACGTTCGTCACCCGCGTCGGCGAGGTGACCAACGACGTCGACGCCGAGCCCTTGGGGCACAGCCGCCCGCGCGAGACGGGGGAGTCGGGGTCGCCCTCGACCTGGGTGACGCGCCCGTCGCGCACGTAGATGTTCTGCCCGCAGCCGACCGCGCAGTACGGGCAGACGGACTTGACGACCTCGTCGGCGTCCCGGGTGCGCGGCTCGATGGCCTTGGTGCGCGGGGACTGCACGGCGGCGCCGCGCCCGAGGGGGTCGGGACCGGTGGCCTGCCGGAACATCGGCCACTCGCCGAGCCAGGTACGGGCACCCACGTGACGCTTCCCCCTGGGGTCGAGGAGATGTGGTGGTGATGCGGTGTCGATTGGCGGAGGCGGACGGGAATCGAACCCGCCTGGCCGAGATGCTCGACCACTACGGTGTTGAAGACCGCGGGGGCCACCAGGCACCCTGACGCCTCCGCGGACGAGCCTAGGTCGGGCGTCCGGGCTGCGCAGAACGGGGCCGACGAGGTTCGAGGAGTCCCCCGAGCGGGGAACCACGCCGGTCGTGAGGACCGCTTCCGACACGCTGCTCGCGGGTCAGGTCCCGTGACGCCCGACCTCGTCGTCGGCGTCGACATCGGCACCACGGCCACCAAGGCCGTCGCCTTCACCGTGGACGGTGACGATCAGGGGCACGGCGAGGCGCCCCACCACCTCGACGAGCCCGAGCCGGGCGCCGCCGTCCAGGACCCCGAGGCGCTGTACGAGGCGGTCGGCGACGCCGTGCGCGACGCCGTCGCCGACCTCGACCCCGCCCGGGTGGCGGCGCTGTCGTTCAGCTCCGCCATGCACGGGCTGCTCGCCCTCGACGCCGGCGGCGACCCGATCGGCCCGCTCCTGACCTGGGCGGACAGCCGCGCGAGCGACGCCGCCCGCGACCTGTGCGCCCGCGACGACGCCCTCGCCCTGCACCGGCGCACCGGCACCCCGGTGCACCCCATGAGCCCGCTGGTGAAGCTCGCCTGGCTGCGCCGCGCGCGCCCCAGCCTGCACGCCGCCGCCCACACGTGGGGCGGCATCAAGGAGTTCGTGCTGGCGCGCGCCACCGGCGCCCGCGTCGCCGACACCTCGTGCGCCTCGGGCAGCGGGATGCTCGACGTCGCCACCGGCACCTGGGACCCCGAGGCCCTCGCGATCGCCGGCATCACCGCCGACGCCCTCGGGACGCCCGTCGCCCCCACCGCCGTGGTCGGGCGGCTGCGCGAGGCCGGCTGGGGCCTGCCCACCGGCGTTCCCGTCGTCGCCGGCGGCGGGGACGGGCCGCTCGCGAACCTCGGCGTCGGCGCCGTGCGCCCCGGCGTCGCCGCCTGCTCGATCGGCACCAGCGGGGCCCTGCGCGTCACCGTCGAGCGGCCCGCCGTCGACCCCCGGGGCCGCGTGTTCTGCTACGGCCTCGCCGACGAGCGCTGGGTCGTCGGCGGGGCGATCACCAACGGCGGCCTCGTCCTCGACTGGGCGCACGAGACGCTCGCACGCGAGGTGGACGAGCTCCTCGCCGCCGCGCAGGCCGTGCCCGCGGGCGCCGACGGGCTGCTCGCCCTGCCCCATCTCCTGCCCGAGCGGGCCCCGCACTGGGACCTCGGCGGCGCGGGCGCCCTGCTCGGGCTGCACCGCCGCCACACCGCCGGGCACGTCACGCGCGCCCTGCTCGAGGGCGTCTGCCTGCAGCTGCGCCTCGTGCTCGACGCCCTGCGCGAGGCCGACCTGGCCGTGCACGAGGTGCGCGCCACCGGCGGCTTCGCCCGCAGCGCGCTGTGGCGCGGGATGCTCACCGACGCCCTCGACCTGCCCGTCGGCTTCCCGACCGTCGACCAGGGCTCGGCGTTCGGGGCCGCGCTGCTCGGGATGCAGGGCGTCGGGCTGCTGCCGCCGGGGCCCGACGCGCTGGTCGCCGCCGCCGAGCGGATCCCCCTCGGCGAGACCCGGCACCCGGGTCCCGACGCCGCCACCTACACCGCGCGCCTGCCGCTGTTCGAGCGGGCGCACGACCTCACGAGAGCGCTGGCTCCCTAGGCGTCCGAGTCGGCGGCGTCCGCCACCGCCTCCAGCTCCACCAGCGCGTCCTCGAGGTACCCGAGCAGGTGCTGCAGGTGCGGCACCGCGCGACGGTCGCCGGTCACGCCGATCTCCATGCTGTCCGCGTAGGACATGACGGTGATGTTGAGGGCCTGCCCGTCGAGCGGCACCGAGATCGGGTAGATGCCGTCGAGCTTCGCGCCCTCCCAGTACAGCGGGTCCTTGGGCCCGGGCACGTTCGAGATGATCAGGTTGAAGCCCTGGTTGATCGCCGACGTGCCGGGCACCAGGCCCATGCCGATCGGCGCGGCGACCACGGCGGAGAGCGCGGCGATCGTCATCGGGTCGCGGCCCTGGAGGTTCTCCTTGGCCGCGAGGCCGGACTGGCGGATCCTCTTCAGCCGCGCGGCGGGGTCGGGCTCGTTCGTCGCGAGGTTCACCAGGATCGCGCCGAGCGCGTTGCCGGACCCGGAGTCCTCGAGCGCGACGGGCAGCGCGGCCACGAGCGGCTTGTCGGGCAGCCCGTCGTGGTCGGAGAGGTAGCGGCGCAGCGCCCCCGCGCTCATCGCCAGCATGACGTCGTTGACCGTGGTGCCGGTGCGCTCACGGACCCGCTGGATGCGCTTGAGCGGCCACGACTGCGCGGCGAAGCGCCGGGCACCGGTGATCGGGACGTTGAGCATGGTCGGCGGCGCCTCGAACGGCAGCGCCAGGTCGTGCTGCACCAGGCCGCGGTAGGCCGACGACACGAGAGCCGGCCCGACGTTCAGCGACTGCCCGACGCCCTCGACGAGCGTGCCCGCGGTGCGCAGCGCGCCGCCGACGTACTCGCGCGCGGCGCCCAGCGTCCCGGTCGGTGCGGGCGCCTTCTCGCCGACGGGCCGGCTGCTGCGCCCGGGGCGCGGGTCGACCGCCCAGAACGGCGCCATGTCGCGACGCTCGGGGTCGGTGCTCAGCGCCTTCTCGAGGTGCCGCATCGCGCGGACCCCGTCCATCATCGCGTGGTGGATCTTGCTGTAGACCGCGAAGCGGTCGCCCTCCACGCCCTCGATGAGGTGGAACTCCCACAGCGGACGGTGCCGGTCGAGCAGGCTGCCGTGCAGTCGCGAGACGAGCTCGAGCAGCTCGCGGATCCGCCCCGGACGGGGGAGCGCGGAGAGCCGGACGTGGTACTCGATGTCGACGTCGTCGTCGGTCGTCCAGGCCCACTGGCCGAGGGTGGAGACGCCGCGCGTCGCGCGCCGGCGGAACAGCGGCGCGATGTCGACGTCGCCGGAGACGAGCTTGCGGTGCAGGTCGGCCAGGTAGTCGGGCCCCGCGCCCTCGGGCCGGTCGAAGAGCATCAACGACCCGACGTGCGTCGGCCGCTCGCGCGACTCCGCGAGCAGGAACATCGCGTCCCGGAACGACATCGTCGCCAACTCGGTCCCTCCCGACCCCTGGCACACCCCGCCGGGCGCGTCCGCCGCCAGTGTGACCTACTCGTGAGTCAATGTCGCGCGGGTCCCACGCGTCACGGCCCGGCGTCTCGCCGGGCGCGCTGACCCCGCGCGATCTCGGTGCCGAGGGCGTCGAGACGCTGTTCCCAGAACCGCCGGAACGGCGCGAGCCACCCGTCCACCTCGCGCAGCCCGCCGGCGTCGACCGAGTACAGCCGCCGGGTGCCCTCCGCGCGCACCGACGCCAGCCCGTTCTCGCGCAGGACGCGCAGGTGCTGCGACACCCCGGGCTGCGAGATCCCGAACTCCTCGCGGATGTGCTCGACGACGGCGCCCGACGAGAGCTCACCGTCGGCCAGGAGCTCGAGGATCCGCCGGCGCACCGGGTCGCCGAGCACGTCCATCGCGTGCACGGCGTCGAGGATATCAGCGACGGCTGATAGAGGGCCTACGCGAAGCGGCGCGCGGTGCCCGGGTAGTCGATCACCAGCCCGCTCTCGTCGTCGAGCCGTCGGTAGGTCTGGGTCGAGCCGCACCACCGACAGGTCCAGCGCGCGCACCTACGCCGCGGACGCCGTGACCACTTCGCCCGTCGGCATCGCCATCCGGTGCACCGGCAGCGTGTCAGGGACGCGTCAGTCCTCCCCGACCAGCCCCGCCGCGATCGCCCGGGCCCGGCGCACGCGGTCCAGGTCGCCCTCGAGCCCGCCGCGGACCATCGCCCCCTCGAGCAGCAGCGACAGGTGCTCGGCGAGCGCGTCGGCGTCGTCGCGCGGTGCCAGGGCCTCCCGCAGCAGCCGCTCGACCTCGGCCTTGTGGCCCGCGACCGCCTCCCGGCCCGCGTCGCCCGCGGGCAGCTCGCCGGCGGCGTTGAGCAGCCCGCAGCCGCGGAAGTCGGCCCCGTCGGCGTGCTCGACGTAGGCGTCGAAGACGGTGAGGGCGCGCGCACCCGGTCCCGCGTCGGCCGGCAGCGCGGCGGCCAGGCGGCGGTGCACGTCGAGGAACTCCTGCTGGCGCCCGTCGAGGTAGGCGGCGACGAGCTCGGCCTTGGAGCGGAAGTTGTTGTACAGGCTCATCTTCGCGACCCCGGCGTCGGCGGTGATCACGTCGATGCCCGTCGACGCCACCCCCTGCGCGTAGAAGCGCGCCGACGCCGCCGCCAGCAGCTTGCTCCGTGCCGTCCTGCGTGCGCTCATATAGGTAGACTAGTCTACCTAGCATGAGCTTCCTCGACCGGAACGTCCTCGTCGACGGCGTCCGCCTCGCGTACCGCGACCGCGGGGAGGGCGAACCCGTCGTCTTCGTCCACGGCACGCCGTCCTGGTCGCACGAGTGGCGTCACGTCGTGCCCCACGTCGAGGCGGCGGGCCACCGCGTGATCACCTACGACCTGCTCGGCTACGGCGACTCGGAACGCCCGCTCGACCGCGACACCTCGGTCGGCGCCCAGACCGACCTGCTGCTCGCGCTGCTCGACGAGCTCGGCGTCGAGCACCCGACGCTCATCACCCACGACATCGGCGGCGCGATCGGCCAGCGCGTCGCGGTCCTGCACCCCGGCACCGTCCGGCGCCTCATGCTCATCGACACCGTCAGCTACGACTCGTGGCCGTCGGAGACCTGGCAGGAGATCATCCGCACTCGCCTCGACAGCTACGCGAGCATGTCGGCGGACGAGTTCGAGGCGATGATGACCCGTCAGCTGACGATGACCGTCGCGGACGAGGCCGTCATGACCGGCGACGAGCTGCGCGCGTTCCTGGCCCCGCACCGCACGGCGCTCGGCCGGACCTCCTTCTTCGAGCACCAGGTCCGGCACTACGACTCGCGCTGGACCGAGGAGCTCACCGACCGGCTCGAGAAGATCGACGTGCCGGTGCGGATCGTGTGGGGCCGCGCCGACCGGTGGCAGCCCGTGTCCTGCGCCGAGCGGCTCGCCGCGGACATCCCCGGCGCCTCGCTGGTCGTCGTCGACGGCGCCGGGCACTTCCTCATGGAGGACGACCCGGCCCGGCTGACACGCGAGGTGCTCGACTTCCTCGCGAGCCGGTGACGCGCTTGCCGTTCCGGCAAGAATCCTCGCCGTCCCGCGCCGGGGCGCCCACCGTGGGGGCATGACCGAGGACCAGGACCAGACCTTCAGCCACGAGCAGGAGGCCGCCGTCTGCCGGCGGCTGCTCGGCGACCGCGCCCACGGGCTCGACACGCTCGTCGAGCGGGCCCGGTGAGCGACGACCTCGACCGCGACTCCTGGGAGCGGCGCTGGACCCGGGTGCTGGACGCCGACCCGACCGGCGTCGACCGGCGGCCCCCGAACGCCCTCCTGCTCGCCGAGGTCGCGGACCTACCGGCCGGTGTCGCGCTCGACGCGGGTGCGGGGCACGGCTCCGAGGCCCTGTGGCTCGCCGCGCGGGGGTGGCGGGTCACGGCCGTGGACTTCGCCGCCACCGCGCTCGCCCGCGGGGCCGGCCGGGCGGGCCGGGAGGGTGCCGAGGTCGCCGCGCGCATCGCGTGGGTCGAGGGCGACCTCGGGTCCTGGACCCCGCCGGCCGCGCACTTCGACCTCGTGACCTGCTTCTACGTCCACGTGGCCGGCTCGGTGCCGGAGATGGTCCGGCGCCTCGCGGGCGGCGTCGCGCGGGGCGGCACGCTCCTGCTCGTCGGTCAGCCGGGCGCGGCGGGACAGACGCAGGTCTCGGTCCCGGACGCGCTCGAGGTCCTCGACACCGATCGCTGGGAGATCGTCGTGGCCGAGGACCGCCGGCGGGGAGCGCGGGGCGCCGCCACGGACGCCGTGGTCCGGGCACGCCGGCGGACCTGACACCGGGAGGACGGGTCAGACGATGGCGCCCGGGTCGTCGCTCGCCTCGGGCAGGACGACGCCGTCCTCGAGCACGTTGGCGCCCGGCACCTCCTGCAGGAACACCGCGACGTCCTTCTTCGCCGTGCCCGTGATCTCGCACCAGGCGTCGGCGAGCTCGTGCAGCAGCCGGGCGCGGACCTCGGGCGAGCGGCCCGAGCGGATGATCCCGACCATGCGGGGCCCGTCGACGGGCTCGCCGGCCACGAAGATGCTGCCGGGCGGGACCTCGACGAACGAGCAGTGCACGTAGGCGCTCGGCGCGCCGGTGACCTCCGCGTGCACCTTCGTCATCGCGGCCGCGATCTCCGGCTTGTGCTCCAGCGTCGCGTCACCGCTGGGGACCGTGAACTGGTAGAAGGGCATACCGAGGACCGTAGCTGAGCTGCTGGCACTCGAAAAGAGTCCTACGATCCCGCCGTGCGACACGACGATCTCGGCGACGTCTGGTGCTCCGTGGCGCGGACCTGGTCGGTCATCGGCGAGCGCTGGACGATGATGATCCTGCGCGAGTGCTTCCGGGGGGAGCGGCGCTACGAGCACTTCCGCGCGAAACTCGGGCTGGGCGCCAACGTCCTCAACGACCGGCTCCGCGTCCTGACCGCGGAGGGCGTGCTGGACCGGGTGCGGTACCAGGACGCCCCGCCACGCCACGAGTACCGGCTCACGGCGAAGGGTGCGGAGCTCTACCCGGTGCTCGTCGCGCTGATGGCCTGGGGGGACGCGTACGAGAACGACGTCCCGCCCGTCCGGCTCGTCCACCGCCGCTGCGGTCACGAGGCCGCGCCGCGCCTGACCTGCGCGCACTGCGCGGAGCCCCTGAGCTGGCGCGAGATGACCGCGGAGATCGAGCCCGGGGCCTGGTAGTCCCGCCCCGGTCCGCAGGAGCAGCCCGGCGCGGGCACGGCGCGCCCCCGGCAGGACTCGAACCTGCAACCGTCGGATTAGAAGGCCGATGCGCTATCCGTTGCGCTACGGGGGCCCGGCGGGCAGCGTAGCCCGACCGGACGCCCGCCCCACGAGCGCGACCTACCCTGGAGCCGTGGCCACCACGACCCCACCGCCCGCCGAGGAGTCGGAACCCGTCCCGACGGTGCGGCCCAGCACGCCCGGAGGCCTCTTCACCGCGCAGGTCGGCCCGCTGCTCGCCGTGGCCGCCGTGGTGGCGCTGGCGCTGAGCACGCTGTCCGGGGCGGCGACCTTCGCCCGCCTCGGGCTGCCCGACCCCGGCCCGGTCACCGTCTACGCGCTGCCCGTCGTGCGCGCGCTGAGCCAGACGGCCGCCGCGGCGACCATCGGGTTCCTGCTGCTCGCGGCCTTCTTCACCCCGCCGGCGTCGACGGGCTGGTTGTCGGCCGACGGCTACCGGGCGGTGCGCGTCGCGTCGTGGGCCGCCGGGACGTGGTCGGTCGCGGCGCTGCTGATGATCCCGCTCAGCGCCGCCGACGCCTACGGCCGCCCGGTCTCCCGGATGCTCGACATGCGGGTGCTGTCGATCGCGGTGCCCGGCATCGAGACCACCACCTCCTGGGCGCTGACCGCCCTGGTCGCGCTGGTGACGCTCGGGCTGACCCGTGTCGTGCTCGGCTGGGGCGCGGCGGTGGTCGCCGTGGGCGTGGCCCTCGCCGGCCTCCTCCCGCTCGCGCTCACCGGGCACTCGGCCGGCGGCGGCGACCACGACATCGCCACCAACAGCCTCCTGCTGCACGTGCTCGCGGCGGCGGTCTGGGTCGGCGGCCTCGTGGCGCTGGTCACCCACCTCGTCGCCGGCGGCCGCCACCCGGCGCTGGCCGCGCGCCGTTTCTCCGCGGTCGCGCTCGTCTGCTGGGTGGTGCTGGCGCTCTCGGGAGTGATCAACGCCCTGGTGCGGATCACGCCGACCGATCTCTTCACGAGCACCTACGGCGTCCTGATCGTCGTCAAGGCGGTCGCGCTGGTGGCCCTCGGCGCGTTCGGCTGGTGGCACCGCGAGCGCACCCTGCCGGCACTCGCCCGCGGGGAGTCGGGGGCGATCGTGCGCTTCGCCGGCCTCGAGGTGCTCCTCATGGCCGCGACGATGGGCGTCGCGGTGGCCCTCGGCCGCACGCCGCCCCCGGTGGTGCCCGAGGCACAGCCGACCCGTCTGGAGGCGCTCGTCGGCTACGCGGTCGACGAACCGTTCACCGCGGCCGGCGTGATCACCCAGCCCCGCTTCGACCTGATCTTCGGCACCCTGGCGCTCGTCCTCGCCGGGCTCTACCTCGCGGGCGTGCGGCGCCTGCGGCGCCGGGGCGACACCTGGCCCGTGGGCCGCACCCTGTCGTGGGTGGCGGGGTGCCTGGTGCTGCTCGTCGCCACGTCGTCGGGCATCGGGCGCTACGCCCCGGTGATGTTCAGCGTGCACATGGGCCAGCACATGATGCTGAACATGCTGGTGCCGATCCTGCTGGTCCTGGGCGGCCCGGTGACGCTGCTGCTGCGCGCCCTGCCGCCGGCGGGCTCCGGCGCCCCGCCCGGTCCGCGCGAGTGGGTGCTGGCGGCGGTGCACTCGCCGGTCGCCCGGGTGCTGACCCACCCGCTCGTCGCCCTCGCGCTGTTCGTCGGCAGCTTCTACGTCCTGTACTTCTCGGGGCTCTTCGACGTGGCGCTCGAGTCGCACTGGGCGCACATCGCGATGAACGTCCACTTCCTGCTCGTCGGCCTGATCTTCTTCTGGCCGATCGTCGGCATCGACCCGAGCCCGCGGCAGCTGCCGCCCATCGGGCGCCTCGGGCTGCTCTTCGTCGCGATCCCGCTGCACGCCTTCTTCGGGATCGCGGTGATGACCTCCGCGACGGTCATCGGCTCCGGCTTCTACCAGCAGCTCGAGATGCCGTGGATCGACCGCCTCGCCGACCAGACCGCCGGCGGCGGGCTCGCGTGGGCCACCGGCGAGGTCCCGATGCTCGTCGTTCTCATCGCCCTGCTCGTGCAGTGGTCCCGCGCCGACGAGCGGACCGCGCGCCGCGAGGACCGGCGCGCCGACCGCGACGGCGATCGCGACCTCGAGGCCTACAACGCCATGCTCCGGTCCCTCGCCACGACGGGCCGCGCGGCACCTCCCGAGACCCGCTCCACCGACGACGTCTCGGCCGAGGGCACCGCTGACGTGGGAGAACGCCGGAACTGACCCCGGGTGCGCCGGGTACCACCGGGCATCGCGTACAGTTGTCGTCGCTCCCGGGGAACGGACGCCGAACCAGCGGCCGGCCGGGAGCCGACCGGAGCCCTCGGGCTTCGGGTACAGTCGAACACGGCGGTCGGGCCGGGTCCCTCGGGACCGAGCAGATCGCCTCCGCCCGAGATCGGGACGGACCGGCAGGGACCCCCCTGGAACGGGCCGCGAATCGAGTCGGGTACAGTGGGAAGCACCGCGAGGAACTCGACCCCAAAGGGTCGCGGCGAGACGCGTGTGGTTGTCCTTTGAGAACTCAACAGTGTGCTGAATGTTTGGTGTGTTTGTCCTCGTCGGCATCATGTCTGCTTTTTGTGAGTGGTTGTGGTGTCGTGGGGTTTCTTTGAGTGGGTCTGACCTTTCTTGCCAGTGGGGGTCGGGCTTTTTTGCTGGGACTGTTTGTTCCAATGT
>NZ_JBHSKG010000021.1:0-117133 GCF_042657905.1 Actinomycetospora rhizophila
TCGGCAACCGCCTCGTGGGCATACTGCACGGCTGCCTCAAGACCCGAACTCCCTACGACGAGACCACCGCATGGGCCCACCGTCAGGCATCTGCAGCTTGACCCTGGAGCCCATGGGATGCCTGAGGCTCGGGGAGTCTCAGCCTGGCGGCCACGCTGACGTTCAACGAGAGGAAAGCCCCCACGATCAACGGTCCTCGCGCGCGTCCACGCGCCACGGATCGACGGCCCGCTCCGAGGACTCCCAGGCGGCGTCGGCGTATCTCTGCACGGCCACCTCGAACTCGTCGAGCAGCGCCGAGAGCTCCACGTCGACGACGCCCGCGATCTGCTGGTGCCCCGCGAGCACCGCGATGCCCAGCGCGGCGAGGCGCTCGCGGGCCCGGGCGTCGGTGACGACGGGGGCGAGCACGTCGGCGAGCGCGTGCACCCGGCCCCGGTCGACCGCGCGCTGGGCCGCCTCGACCGTCGGGTCGACGGTGGCCCACGCACGGATCGCCGTCTCGGCCTCGTGCGGGATCGTCAGCGCGAGGTGCTTCATCAGCGTCACGCGCTCGACGGGGTCGTCGCCGGCGTTGACCAGCTCGACGATCCGGCCGACCTCCTCGCGCTCCCAGTGCTCGAGCAGCGCGGCGACGAAGCCCTCCCAGCTGCCGAAGTGGTGGTAGAAGGACCCGCTGGTGACGCCCACGGCCGCGCACAGCCTGCCGATGCGCAGGCCGTTGCGGCCCTCGCGCGCGAGAAGGCGCAGCGCCTGGTCGAAGTAGGCCTGCCGGGTCGCGGTCGGCATCGGCGTCGTCCTCCCGCGGAGGTCGGTTCCGCTCGAACAGAACATAATCTACTCTACGGCGGCCGATCCGACGTGATCTCCGAGGAGACGACGATGTATCCCGGGACGTTCGCCGCCACCCATCCCGACCGCCCCGCGGTGATCATGGCCGAGACCGGGGAGGGCCTGACCTACCGCGAGCTCGAGGACGGCTCGGTGCGCCTGGCGCGCACCCTGCACGAGCACGGCCTGCGCCGCGGCGACGTCGTCGCCCTGCTCTCGGACAACCACCCGCGGGTCTTCGAGGTCTACTGGGCCGCCCAGCGCGCCGGCCTGCTCGTCACGGCGGTCAACCACCACCTCTCCGCCGACGAGGCCGCCTACATCGTCGCCGACTGCGGCGCCCGCGCCCTCGTCGTCTCGGCCGCCAAGGCCGACCTGGCCACCGCGATCGCCGACGCCACCCCGGACGTCACCCT
This sequence comes from Actinomycetospora rhizophila, assembly GCF_042657905.1. Lineage (NCBI taxonomy): Bacteria > Bacillati > Actinomycetota > Actinomycetes > Pseudonocardiales > Pseudonocardiaceae > Actinomycetospora > Actinomycetospora rhizophila. The sequence goes on from NZ_JBHSKG010000021.1 coordinate 1,248, forward strand.
GCGCCTCGCCTTCGGCGGGCCGGTCGAGGGCCACCGCGACTACGACGAGGTCGTCGGCGCGCAGAGCGCCGAGCCGATGGCCGACCAGCCGCGCGGCGGCGACATGCTCTACAGCTCCGGCACCACCGGTCGACCCAAGGGGATCAAGCCGAACCTGCCCGAGCGCCAGATCGACGAGCCGGGCGACCTCTACATCGCGGTGTTCAAGCCGATGTACGGCTTCGGCGAGGACACCGTCTACCTCTCGCCGGCGCCGGTGTACCACGCCGCGCCGCTGCGCTTCGGCGCGACGATCCAGTCGACCGGCGGCACCGTCGTGATGATGCACCGCTTCGATCCGGAGCAGGCCCTGGCCGCGATCGAGCGCTACCGCGTGACCCACAGCCAGTGGGTGCCGACGATGTTCGTGCGGATGCTCAAGCTGCCCGAGGAGACGAAGGCCCGATACGACGTCTCCAGGCTGCGCGTCGCGATCCACGCCGCGGCGCCGTGCCCGGTCGAGGTGAAGCGGGCCATGATCGACTGGTGGGGCCCGGTGCTCCACGAGTACTACAGCTCGAGCGAGGCCAACGGGATCACGTTCATCAACTCCCAGCAGTGGCTCGAGCGCCCCGGCTCGGTGGGGCTCGCAGGGCTGGGCACGATCCACATCTGCGACGACGAGGGCCGCGAGCTCGCCCCGGGCGAGGTCGGCACCGTCTACTTCGAGCGCGACACCGTGCCGTTCCGCTACCACAACGACCCCGAGAAGACCCGGGGCAGCCAGCACCCCGGGCACGAGACGTGGACGACCACCGGCGACCTCGGTTACCTCGACGGCGACGGCTTCCTCTACCTCACCGACCGCAAGAGTTTCATGATCATTTCGGGCGGGGTGAACATCTACCCGCAGGAGATCGAGGACGTCCTCACCCTGCACGACGCGGTGTACGACGTCGCGGTCATCGGGGTGCCCGACGACGAGATGGGCGAGTCGGTGTTCGCCGTCGTGGCGCCGGCGCCGGGCCACGAGCCGTCGGACGCGCTGGCCGAGGAGCTGCTCGAGCACGTCCGCGGGCGCATCGCGCGGTACAAGACGCCCCGCCGCCTCGTGTTCACCGACGACCTGCCCCGCACGCCGACCGGCAAGCTCGTCAAGCACCGGCTCCGCGAGCGCTACGCGGCCGGGGAGTTCGCGGTCGTCTAGGTCAGAACAGCGACCGGAAGAACTGGGCGATCGAGGACAGCGCGTCCCCGATGATCGCCAGGATCGACCGGACGACGTCGGCCGCGCCCTCGGGCGAGGAGATGACGAAGAAGAGCAGCACGGCCACGACGACGAAGATCAGGAACCGCTTCAACCCTTTGGACATGCGCTCGCGCCGCTCCCGTCGTCCCGGCCCCCGCGCCGCGTCCGTGGGTGGACGCGGTGCGCACCGACCGTAACGCCACCCTCCCCTGCGGGGTGGCCACTTCGACGGAGTGTCGCGCTCCCGGCCGGATTCGGTACGCAACAAGATCGACGCAACGGGCGGCGGCGCGGCACGATCGGGCCGTGGACTCCTACACCCGAGGCGCGCTGCGCTTCGACGTCTCCGAGTACGGCGGCTCCGGTTCGGGGCCGGGCCACGGCGAGCCCGTGCTGCTGCTGCACGGCTTCCCGCAGACGGCCGCGAGCTGGGAGCCCGTCGCCCGCCGTCTCGCCGACGCGGGGTACCGGGTGCTCGCGCCCGACCAGCGCGGCTACTCCCCCGGCGCGCGGCCGCAGGGCCGGCGGGCCTACCGCGTCGAGGAGCTGGTCGACGACGTCGTCGCCCTCGCCGACGCGGCGGGCGCCGAGACCGTGCACGTGGTCGGCCACGACTGGGGCGCGGTCGTCGCCTGGGCCCTCGCCGCGCTGCACCCCGAGCGGGTCCGCACGCTGACCGCGGTCTCCGTGCCCCACCCGGCCGCGTTCGTCCGGGCGATGGCGACGAGCCGGCAGGGCGCGCTGTCCTGGTACATGTACTTCTTCCAGCTCCCGGGGGCCCCGGAGCGGCTGCTCGGCCGTCCGGGCGGGCTCGCGGCGGCTCTGCGCCGGGCCGGGCAGGGCCGCGAGCGGGCACGGCGCGACGAGGCGGCCCTGGCGGCCAAGGGCGGACTGCGGTCCGCGCTGACCGGGGCGGTCAACTGGTACCGGGCGATGCCGTTCTGGGAGCACAAGGGCCTGCAGCTGACGGTCGGCGTCCCGACGCTGCTGGTGTGGAGCGACGGCGACGTCGCCATCTCGCGGGCGGCCGTCGACGGGACGCCGCGGTGGGTGACCGGGCCCTACCGGCTGGAGGTGCTGAGCGGGGTGAGCCACTGGATCCCGGACGAGACGCCGGAACGGCTCGCGGACCTCGTGCTCGAGCAGCTGGCCACGACCGCCGCCTGAAGTTTGGGGGTTCCGGGAGCGCGGGGGGATGCGCTCCCGGAACCATGGTCGGCCGAGGGGGGCGCGGCCGACACAAGTCATGTTACGGGCGAGTTGTGGTGCCCGCGTTGCGATTCACGCCATAACGCGATGTCTATCCCGCAACCGCCACCGGTGTGATACCCCCGGGCGGTTCGTCGGCGATGACCCGGGGGATCGGCCGGTCACCGCCGTCACGAGGGGGGTGTCCGCCCCGCCCGTGCCGCAGCAGCGAGTTGCGGTGCGCCACGATGGCGGTCGCCAGCGCCTGCGCGTGCGATTCGGCGCCGGACGCCTGTTCGCCGGAGACGTGCTCCACCGCATGACCGAGGGTCTCCGCCAGCCGGGCGAGCTCGTCGAGCACGTCCGCGGACCAGGTGAAATGGTCGACGCCGTCCGGCCGGAGCGTGCGTCCTTCGGCGTCGAGACGCCGGAGGGCTTCCATCGCCTGCCGGGCGAGCGCGACGCCTGTGTTCTCAACCGTCACGGGAACGTTGTACCCGCCCGCCCGGCGGGTGACGCCATCGGTCGCACACGATCGAATGCGCTGGCCCGATCGGGTCCACCCTCGAGAGGAGGACCGGGATGTGGGTCAGGCCCCGCTCCTGGCTGCTCCCCAGCGCCAGGAGCGGGGCCGACCTCCGGATGGCCGACCATCGAGCCCCCGAAGCCCGACGCGGCCTGTCGACACCAGCGTGCCCCAGCCCTGAGCAGGGAAAACAGGGCAGCTCCACTTGGATCGGTTCAGGACCCCGAATCCGGGCGCGGTCCGGTTCAGGTCGCGGGGAGGTGGGCAACCTCCCGGGCTTTGACGCCGGAGGCCGTCGCACGGCGTCCGGCGGCCGTGGCTACCGGACGCTAGGCGCTGCGCAGGAGCCCACGCGCCTGGCCCTCGCCGCCGGTCGCGGCCCGCTCCTCGTCGACCCACCGGGCCACGTCGACGAGCTTCATGTTGGTCTCCTGGGACGCCTCGCGGAGCATCGCGAAGGCCCCGTTCTGGTCGAGGTCGAACCGCTCCATGAGGACGCCCTTGGCGCGGCCGATGACGTCGCGGCTGTCGAGGGCCTTCTGCAGCTGCTCGGCGTTCTCGGCCGCGAGCAGGAGCATGCCGGCGGTGAGCCCGAGGACGCCGGCCGCGCGCCGGGCGTACGCGTCGAAGGTGTCGGGCCCGGTGCCGTAGAGGTTGAGCGCGGCGCGCGGGCCGCCGTCGACCTCGAGCAGGACCGAGATCATCGATCGGTGGCCGGCGTCGACGGCGTGCGCGGCGAACGTCGGCCAGCGTTCGGCGTCCTCACCGGCGAGGTCGTCGGCCGTCGCGATGCCGTCCTCCGGGCACGCGTTCAGCACCACCGAGGCCGGGCCCTCGTCCAGCTCGCGCTGCAGGGTGTCGAGCTTGCCGACCACGGCGATGTCCGTGGCCCGCACGAAGTCGAGGTAGCGGTCGTCGGCCACCGTGAGCCCGGCGGCGCAGGCGCCCGGGACGGTGGCGACGGCGCTGTAGATGACGCGCTCGAGGGCCTCGAGGTGGTCGCGGACGCCCGCACGGTCGTTGAGCTCGCGGGTGGTGCGGCGCAGGTGCGCGATCAGGGGGTCTGCGGTCATGCCGACCGCCTCCGTCCGCTGGGAAGCCGTGGCCACGCGATCCGGCACCGCATGCCCACGCACCGTCGGGCGGCGCTCGAGGACGCACCTGGAGGACGATCCCGTGGAGGTCGCGGTCCCAGCAGGCCGCGCCTCACCGAGCGATCAGGACTGTCGACGAGCGACTTGTACACCCGACGACGTGGTCCCCACGGTCCTCGGTGATGACTGCGGGGTCAAGTCGGGCGACCCACCGTGAGCGACCCCCGGGGTCGGCGAGGAGAGCCGGGCGGCCGCCTGCACTGCTGAACCGGCCGACCGGCGCCCGGGCGTTCGTCGCCACCGCCCACGCGGTTCGCCTAGACGGCGGGTGGCGTGTCCGCCGCGTCCTTGAGCAGCCACGCGACGACGTCGGTGAGCCCGACGCCGGTCCGCAGCGACCAGTCGATGAGGAACTCGGTGGCGGCGTCCTCGGAGCAGTCGTAGCGCGCCATGAGGATGGTGGTGGCACTGGCGATCGCGTCGGGCGGGAGTGCTCGCCCCTCGGCGGTGTCGGACACGGGCGACCTCCCGGCGACCCGGGACGCACCGCCGCCGGGACCGCTGTTCGCGCTGCTCATCACCCGGCCGTCTGGTCGACCGCCGTCCCGGGCTCGGGACAGTGAGTTCGTTCGCTGTCTCGAGCAGCGTGACAGAGCCCGGACGGCGTCGCCGGACGGGCCACCCCGCCGGCGGCCGTCCCCGATCACCTCACGGGACCGCCCGGCCGCCGTGCCCCGACGGGACCGCCCCGCTCCCCCCGGGTTCCGGCGGCGGACCGCTGCGCCGGTCGCGGTGCCAGGCCAGCGTGCGGGTGAGCCCGGCGCGCAGCGGGGTGGTCGCACGCCATCCCAGGTAGTAGCTCGCCGGTGCCGGGTCGGCGACGTGGGCGACGTCGTGGCGGCGGTCGCCGGCCTCGCCGAAGCCCAGGGGCCCGGTGTAGCCGGCGATGTCGGCGAGGGCGCGCACCACCTCGGCGATGGTGGCCGTGCGGCCCGAGCCGATGTCGAGGACGCGGCCGGCGGCGTCGGGTCCGGTCGCGGCGCGGACGAAGGCGTCGCACACGTCCTCGACGTAGACCCAGTCGACCGGGCGGGTGCCGCTGCTCAGCGCCGGCGTCGTGCCGTCGAGCAGGCAGGAGCACACGTAGGGCACCAGCTTGCGCTCGTCGGGCTGGTCGGGGCCGTAGACCATGGCGACGCGCAGCACCGTGACCGGCAGGTCCCACTGGGTGTGGAACAGCCGCGCGTAGCCGGTGGCGGCGCCCTTGGCCGCGGCGTAGGGCGAGACCGGGGCCTGGTCGCCGCGGGGCTCCTCGATCGAGCCGGCGAGCACCACCCGGCAGCCGGGCACGCCGTGGGCCGCGGTCATGACGGCGACCGCGGCGCGGGTGTTGGCGTCGAGCATGGGCAGCGCGAGCGCGCTCTCTCGGTGGCCCCGCACGAGGCTGGCCAGGTGGAAGATCGCGGCGGGGCGGACCTGCTGGACGACCTCGCTGAACCCGCCGGCCTCGACCATGTCGCCGCGGTGCCACGTCAGCCCCGGCGTCGTGACGAGGTGCGACCCGGTGGAGCGGGAGAGAGCGTGCACCTCGGCGCCGAGGTCGAGCAGGCGCCGGCAGAGGTGTCGGCCGACGAAGCCGGTGGCGCCGGTGACGAGGACCGGCCGTCCGCGCAAGCGGCTGAGCTGGTCGTCGTCACCCTGCGGAGTGGGCGACGGGATGGACAGGGAAGGGGCGACCACGGGGGTCACCGATCGGCGTGGGAGAGGTGTGGCCATGGTCGGTGCGCCTCAGGGGGGAGCGTGGCCCGTCACGGGCCCGGTGGACGAGGTCAGCGCAGGCGGGTGCACCGGGACCTGTCCGCGCCGTGCGGCGGACGGCGGCCCGAGACGTGCTCGGGTCGCGAGGTCAGGCGGTGAGCCCGACCGGGTACGGGGGACCGCGCCGGGGCCGGCACCGCGTCAGGCCGTCACCGACGGCCGGCGCCCGGGCCTGCTCGGGGCCCGCCGGGACCGACGCCGGCCTGTTCGTCTCGGCCACGGGGAGGCGGGCGACGCCGGCCGCGACGGCGAGCACGGTCGAGGCCACGAACGCCACGATCGGCTCGCTGCCGGCCACGACCACCACCAGCAGCGCCACCGCGAGCTGGAGGGCGATCCCGGAGAGCTCGTCGGGGACCACGTGGTCGTGCGGGAGCATCTCGGCGGTCGCCCGGGTCACCTTGCCCATGCCGTGGGCGACGGGCTGCACGATCATGGCGATGTTGACCAGGAAGAACATCCCGCGCAGCCGGCCGCGCAGCAGCCATCGCAGGGCTCCGACGGCGGCAGCGACCAGGACCAGGCTCAGGGTGTTCTCCGGTCGCTCCTCGGCGAGGAGGTCGAACGCGCCGGCGACCGCGACGACCGCGAGCGAGGAGGTCACGAGCGCCAGGGACCGCACCCGATGCCGGCGTGCTGCTGCGCTGCGTGCGCACCCGGCCGTCACGCACGCGACGATATCAGCCCGTTCGTGTGATCTGTCACGGACCGTGACGACGGGGAACGTCGAGGCGAAGGCTGGCGCCACCGCGATTGCTGTGCAACCGTGGTTACATGCTCCTCCGGAGTCGACCCGCGCTCGGGCTCCTCGTCCTGGGCCTGCTGCTGCTCGTGGCGCCGCTCGCCGTCCAGGCCTTCGCGGTGGTGACCCTGCTCGGGGCCCTCGCCGCCTGGCGGCTCAGCGACCGGCTGGCCCGCCGCCTGCCCGAGGAGGACGGGCGTGGGTGGTGACGGCGCCGGGACGTGGGTGCTGCTGACCTACCGCATCCCGCGCGAGCCCTCGACGGCGCGGGTGGCCGTGTGGCGCAAGCTCAAGCGCCTGGGGGTCGCGCAGCTCGCCGACGGCGTGGTCGCCCTGCCCGCCGACGCCCGCACCCGCGAGCACCTGGAGTGGCTCGCCGACGAGGTCGTCGAGCACGGCGGGAGCGCCACCGTGTGGGAGGCCGTCCCGGGCGACCGCAGGGCCGAGCGCGAGCTGGCCGAGGGCATGAGCCGGGCGAGAGCGGCCGAGTACCGCGCGGTGGCGGAGCGGGCACGCGCCGCGTCCCGCGACGGCGGCGGGCCCACCGCGCTCCGGCGGTTGCGCAGCGAGCTGCGCACGATCGGCCGCCGCGACCACTTCCCGCCCCCGGAACGGGCGGAGGCGCGCCGCGCGGTCGACGCCCTCGCCACCGCCCACGACACCGAGGAGGCGGCCCCGTGAGGTGGGCGACCCGCGCACACATGCACATCGACCGGGTGGCCTGCGCGTGGCTCATCCGCCGCGCGGTCGACCCCGACGCCGAGTTCGTGTTCGTCACCGACCCCGCCGACGTGCCCGCCGACGCCACCGCCTTCGACATGCGCGGGTTCGAGCTCTCCCACCACGGCGGCGACTGCAGCTTCGAGACGATCCTCCGCCGCCACGAGATCACCGACCCCGTGCTCTGGCGCATCGCCGAGATCGTCCACGAGGCCGACCTCGACGACGAACGCTTCGACGCCCCCGAGGCCCCCGGCGTCGACGTCGTCGTCCGCGCGCTGGGCATGGTCTGCGACGACCCCACCCTGCTCGGCCACACCGACCCGCTGTTCGACGGCCTCTACGAGTACTACCGCCGCGCCACCCTGCTGGGCCACGAACCGGCCTGACCACGTCCGCGGCGGGTCGCGGCCACCGGCGTCACCCCGGTGCCGACGATCGGTCCGGCCGTGGCCCGGCGCCGGTCAGGCGACGCACCCGCAACCGGCGGCGGTCTTGGCCTCGGTGACGGTCACGCCGGGCTCGGTGGCCTGCTCGTCGTGCGAGCAGCAGGCGGTGACCCCGCAGCAGGCGGTCCGGCCGGTGGCGGCACCGGCGGCCGCGTCGTCGGGCATCGTGCTGATGATCCCGTCGGTGCCGTAGACCGGGGAGTCCTCCTTGACGGTGTAGACCTCCCACGGCTCGTGCCCGGGCCCTTGCACCCACACCTTGTCCTGGCGGGCGTAGCAGCAGGTGGTGTCGTCCTCGACCTGGGTGAACAGCCCCAGCTCCGAGAGGCGCGCGGTGGCCTCGTGGACCTCGTCGGTCGACTCGACCTCGACCCCGAGGTGATCCATCACCGTGGGACGGTCGGGCTCGCCTTCGAGCAGCACGAGCTTCAGCGGCGGCTCGGCCACGGCGAAGTTGGCGTAGCCGGTCCGGCGCTTGGCCGGCTCCACGCCGAAGAGACGGCTGTAGAAGCGGATCGAGCCCTCCAGGTCGGAGACCCGCAGGGCGAGCTGCACTCGGGACATGGTGGTCCTCCTTCGACTCCTCCGACGTCTGTTTTGACGTCCGTCGAATCAGACGTTGCACCCTGGTTAGACGAATGTCAAGGTAGACGTATGTCGAAGCAGGATGGGGCGCAGGAGCGGGTGCTGGCCCAGCTCGCCGCGGTCGTGGGGTGCTGCGAGCCGCTGGCCCGTGAGCCGCTGACCGCCGATCAGTCGGTCGAGCTGGCGCGGGTGTTCAAGGCGATGGGTGACCCGGTGCGGCTGCGGCTGCTCTCGCTGATCGCCTCCCACGCCGGCGGCGAGGCCTGCGTCTGCGATCTGACCGACGTGTTCGACCTGTCCGGCCCGACGATCAGCCATCACCTCAAGGTGCTGCGCGAGGCCGGGCTGATCACGGGCGAGCGCCGCGGCACCTGGGTGTACTACCGGGTGCGCCCCGACCTGCTCGCCCAGGTCTCCGCGGTCCTCGTGCCCGCCGCCCCCGACGGCCCCGCCGCGATGCCCGCCAGCCGCGAGGCGCTGCCGGTGGTCGAGGCGTGAGCATCCCTGAGGCCACCGACACCGCGACCGATCAGACCGAGGCCGGTGTCGTCGCGAAGCTCTCCACCCTCGACCGGTGGCTCCCGGTCTGGATTCTCGCCGCGATGGCCGTCGGCCTGCTGGCCGGGCGCCTGGTCCCCGGGCTCGGCGAAGCCCTCGGCGCGGTCGCCATCGACGGCGTCTCGCTGCCGATCGCGCTCGGGCTGCTGGTGATGATGTATCCCGTGCTGGCGAAGGTCCGCTACGACCGCCTCGACACCGTCACCGGCGACCGGCGGCTGCTGGTGTCGTCGCTGGTGCTGAACTGGTTGATCGGGCCGGCACTGATGTTCGCGCTGGCCTGGCTGCTGCTGCCGGACCTGCCCGAGTACCGCACCGGGCTGATCGTGGTCGGGCTCGCCCGCTGCATCGCCATGGTCGTCATCTGGAACGACCTCGCCTGCGGCGACCGCGAAGCCGCCGCGGTCCTGGTCGCCCTCAACTCGGTGTTCCAGGTGATCGCCTTCGGCGCCCTCGGGTGGTTCTACCTCGCGGTCCTGCCCGGCTGGCTCGGCCTGCCCACCACCGGCCTCGACGTCTCCCCGTGGGCCATCGTCCGCTCAGTGCTGATCTTCCTGGGCATCCCGCTGCTGGCCGGCTACCTCACCCGCCGGCTCGGGGAACGCGCCCGCGGCCGCGACTGGTACGAGACCCGCGTCCTGCCCCGCCTCGGGCCGTTCGCGCTCTACGGGCTGCTGTTCACCATCGTGATCCTCTTCGCCCTCCAGGGCGACGCGATCACCTCCCAGCCCCTCGACGTCGTCCGGATCGCGCTGCCGCTGCTGATCTACTTCGCGGTGATGTGGGCCGGGTCCTACGCCCTGGGCCGCGCGGTCGGCCTGGGCTACGGGCGCACCACCACGCTGGCGTTCACCGCCGCGGGCAACAACTTCGAGCTCGCCATCGCCGTCGCCATCGCCACCTGGGGCGCCACCAGCGGTCAGGCCCTCGCCGGGGTCGTCGGACCGCTGATCGAGGTTCCCGTCCTGGTCGCCCTGGTCTACGTGTCCCTGTGGCTGCGGCGCCGGCTGTTCGCCCCATCCGACCCCGCGCTCGAGGAGACCCGCCGTGCCTGACGTGCCCGAGGTTCTGTTCGTCTGCGTGCACAACGCCGGTCGCTCGCAGATGGCCGCCGCGCTGCTCGCCCACCACGCAGCCGGGAAGGTCGCGGTCCGCTCCGCGGGCTCCGCCCCCGCCGACGAGGTCAACCCCTCCGTACGCCAGGTGATGGACGAGCTCGGCATCGACCTCTCCCACGAAGTCCCCACCAAGCTCACCACCGACGATGTCGACGCCGCCGAGGTCGTGATCACCATGGGCTGCGGCGACGCCTGCCCGGTCTTCCCCGGCAAGCGCTATCTCGACTGGCAGCTCGACGACCCCGCCGGCAAGGGCGTCGACGACGTCCGCCCCATCCGCGACGACATCGACCGCCGCGTCCGCGAGCTGCTGACCGAGCTGGTCCCCGCCGCCACCATGTGACCCGTGGCCGACACCGACGCCGCAACGGCCAGCAAGGGACGCGCCCTCACCGGCGCCGTCCTGCTCGACCTCGCGGTCAGCCCCCTGTTCGCCTGGGACGTGTTCACCGGGTCCCTGGGCCGGGACCTGCGCGCCGGCCACGCGCTGCTGGCCGGCGTGTTCTCGGTCGGGCTGCTCGCCTTCATGCTCGGGGTCCTGGCCGGCGGACGCGCCGCCGACACCACCTCGCCCCGCCGGCTCGCGCTCGTCGCCCTCGCCGGCGTGGTGGCCGGTCTGCTCGGCAGCGCCGCCGCGCCCTCCGCGCTCGTGCTGTTCCTGACCTTCGGCGTCCTCGTCGGCGGCTCCACCGGACTCGGCTACGCCACCGCCGTCCGCGTCGCCGGCACCGTCGCCACCCGCCGCGGCCTCGCGCTCGGCCTCGTCGTCAGCGCCTACGCCGCCGGCACCGCCGTCCTCGCCCCGATCGCCGCGGCGCTCCTGGAAGCGTTCGGCCGCAGCGCGACCTTCGGCGTGCTGGCCGCCGCCCTCGGGGTCCTGCTCGCCGTCGCCGCCGCACTCGTCCCCGGTGAGCGCCCGGCGTCGAGCCGCCCCGACCCCGAGCCCCGACGACGCTCACGCCCGGCCGCACCGGTCGTGGCGCTCTGGCTCGCCTTCGGGCTCGGCAGCGCCCCCGCCCTCGCCGCCTTCGCCCAGGCCGGCAACCTCGCCGGGGACCTCGCCGCGGTGCCCCTGGCCGTCGCGCTGCTCAACGTCGGCAACTTCGCCGGCCGGCTCGTCGCCGGACCCCTGTCCGACCGCGTCGGGCGCCGCGCGGCCCTGCACGCGAACTCCGCGCTGCTGGTGCTCGCGTGCCTGCCGCTCGCGCTCGGCGCGACCGGCGTGGTCGCGCTGGTCGCCCTGCTGCTGCTCGGCACCCAGTACGGGGCGCTCTCGACCCTCACCCCGGCCGCCACCTCCGACGTCGTCCCGCCGGAACGGTTCGGGACCACCTACGGGCTGGTGTTCACCGGGTGGGGGATCGCCGGTCTGGTGGCGCCCGTCGCCGCCGCCGCCCTCGCCACCGTCGTCGGGTACGGCGCGGTCTACGGCGCGTTCCTCGTCCTCGCCGCCGTGGCCTGGGTCTGCGCCACGGCCTACGGCCGGCTCGCGAGCCGCCAGGCGTGAGGTGCCCCGCGCAGGCCTCAGCCGATCTGGCGACCCTCGGTGTTCTCCCGGTAGGGCTTGCGGAGGTCCCTCTCGAGTGCCTGACGGTGATCTTCGGAGGGCACCTCTCACCTGGGACAGGCGTCGCCCGGAGTGCTCGAACCCGAGCTGTTCCGTGGTGGTTCCGCGTGTTGTCCCGGACAGGGCCGGAGACCACCTGCAACCAGCGGACTCTCGGGGACCAGGTCTTGGCGCGGCCGACCAGGAGCGTCGCGCCAGGGAGCCACCACAGCGCACACTTCCCGTCATGGACGACGACAGGGCGTGGCAGCCCGACAGCGCCGGCTCCGGCAGCGATCAGTCGTCCGGACTCCGCCGCGACCCGCTGCACCTGGTGTGCGAGAGCCTCAACTTCACCCATTCCCTGCTGCACGAGGCTCAGCGGTTGCGTCGTCGAGTGCTCGACGTGCTCGTCGACCTCAGCGCCGGCTGGGAGCAAGCAGCCGACAGGCTCGAGCGCACCGCAGCGGATGCCCGGTCGAGCGCAGCGCAGGAGCGGCTACTGACCGCGGCGTCACGAGCACGCACCAACGTCGCGGCTACTCGCCGCCAGTGGCGACGACTTGCGGCCGTCGACGTCGGGGAACCGCCTCCGACCGGGCGCGAGGCCGGGTCCGGACGTCTGGTCCTCCACCCCTCGACACCCCCCATTGAACCCTCGGCGGGCGACGACGTCTGACGCGAGACCTTCAGGTTTGCTCAGACCGTGGAGGGCCGGCTGGAGGTCGTTCCTATCCGGCCGACCGAATCAGGAGCCGCCGCAGGGTCTCGACCGGCGGGACGACACCCAGGGCGCTCGGCTGCTCCACGGGTGTGTCGACAGGCTCGGCCGTGCGCGCCACTGAGCGCCCCAGACGGAGATGGAGGCGGGCCTCGACCACCGATGAGAGCTGCACCGTCTCGAGTCGCAGCTGCGCCCCTCGCGCCCGTACCTGCGCATGGATGGCGACTTCGACCGCGCGCTCCGCGCAGGGGCCGGGCACGGCCGGCGCGCCGGCGCCGGCCCCGACAGTGGCGGATTACTCACAACGACTTCACATCGGACACGAGCGTTCGCACCGGTCAGGGCACGTCTCAGCCGATCTGGCGGCCCTCGGCGTTCTCCCAGTAGGGCTTGCGGAGGTCCTTCTTGAGGATCTTGCCGGACGGGTTGCGCGGGAGGGCGTCGACGACGTCGATCGACCGCGGGCGCTTGAAGCCCGCGATCCGCTCCTTGCACCACTCGAGCAGCGCGTCGGTGTCGATCTCGGTGCCCTCGTTCGCGACGACGACGGCCTTGACCGTCTCGCCCCACCGCTCGTCCGGGACGCCGATGACGGCGACGTCGGCGATGTCGGGGTGGCCGGACAGGACGTTCTCGACCTCGATGGGGTACACGTTCTCGGCCCCGGTGACGATCATGTCCTTGATCCGGTCGGTGAGGAACAGGTAGCCCTCCTCGTCGAGGTAGCCCGCGTCCCCGGTGTGGAACCAGCCGTCGGAGAGCGCCTTCGCGGTCTCCTCCGGGCGGGCCCAGTAGCCCGGCGTGACCTGCGAGGACCGGATCCAGATCTCGCCGACCGTGTTCGGGGGGACGTCCTCGCCGGTGGCCGGGTCGACGGCCTTGAGCTCCACCCACGGGTAGGCCTTGCCCGCCGAGCGCATGAGGTGCGCACGGGGGCCGTCGGGGTCGTGATCGTCGGGGTCGAGCTGGCTGATCGCGCCGGTGGTCTCGGTCGACCCGTAGACCTGGAACAGCGGGGCGCGGAACGTGGTGAGCACGCGGTTGAGCACGGTGCTCGTGATCGGCGAGGCGCCGTAGGCGATGGCGCGCAGTTTCGACCAGTCCTTGTCGGCCGCCCCCGGCACGCCGGTGAGGAACTGCAGCACCGCGGGCACGAGGAAGGCGTTGGTGACGCCCTCGTCGGCCATCGTCGCGAGCAGCTGGTCGGGGACGATGTCGGCGATCAGCACGCAACGCGCCCCGAACGACAGGCAGACCAGCGCGAAGCCCGAGCCCCCGATGTGGAACAGCGGCATCGCGACGAGGCCGACCGACTCGGTGTCGAAGCTCCAGTGGTCGCCGACCGAGAGCAGCGCGGCGAACTGGACGTGGGTGAGCACGACGCCTTTGGGCAGCCCGGTGGTGCCCGAGGTGTACAGCTGCAGGACACAGTCGTCGTCCTGCGCGTCGGCCGGCGGGTCGAGCACCTCGTCGGACGCGGTGAGCCAGCCCTCGTAGTCCTCCCCCACCACGAGCACGCGGCGCACGGCGTCCAGCGCCTCGACGCGCCCGCGCAGGTCGGCGAAGTCGGGTCCGAGCACGACCAGCGGCGCCGCGGAGTCCTCGATGATCGCGATCAGCTCGTCGTGGGTGAGCCGGTTGTTCAGCGGCGCCGTGCCCGCCCGCACGCGCGGGGCGCCGAAGAGCAGGTCGAAGAACTCGGGGCGGTTCTTCCCCAGCCACACCACCCGGTGGCCGACCCCCACACCGTCGGCGGCCATCGCGCGGGCGGCGAGCCCACCGCGCCGGTCCATCTCGGCGTAGGTGGTGTTCTCGCCCTCGAACGTCATCGCCACGAGGTCGGTGTCGTCGACGTACTGACGCACGACGTCGGTCAGGCGGAACGGCACGGGAGACCTCCACGAGGAAGCGGACGACACGGGGCAGTGGTGACGCCGACCACAGGGCAGGCGCGACCGTAACTGCTCATACGGAACGACGGAAGAGTCAGGGTTGACTGTTACCCGCCGGTGCAGCCACGCTGAGCCGCACCGGCACGGTCACCGGGACGCCCCGGGACCGCGACGCCGTCCGAACGTCCCCACAGTGGAGGCCACCCGGTGGAGCGCACGATCTTCTCCGACGAGCACAACGACTTCCGGCAGATGGTCCGGGACTTCCTGGAGAAGGAGGCCGTCCCGCACCACCCCGAGTGGGAGAAGCAGGGCCACGTCAGCCGTGAGATCTGGCAGGCCGCGGGGAGTACCGGCCTGCTGGGCATGGACGTCCCCGAGTCCTACGGCGGCGGCGGCTCGCCCGACCTGCGGTTCCAGTGGATCGTCACCGAGGAGGTCGCCCGGGCCGGCACGAGCGGGCTCGGCTTCACCCTCCACAACGACGTCATCGCGCCCTACCTCATCGAGCTGGCGGACGACGAGCAGAAGCAGCGCTGGCTGCCGCGCTTCTGCAGCGGCGAGATGATCACGGCGATCGCGATGACCGAGCCGGGCACCGGCTCCGACCTGCAGGGCATCCAGACCCGCGCCGTCCGCGACGGGGACGAGTGGGTGATCAACGGTCAGAAGACGTTCATCACCAACGGCATCATGTCCGACCTCGTGATCGTCGTCTGCAAGACCGACGCCGACGCCGGCGCGCACGGCTTCAGCCTCATCGTCGTCGAGCGCGACACCCCCGGCTTCGAGCGGGGCCGCAACCTCGAGAAGATCGGCATGTCCGCGCAGGACACCGCCGAGCTGTCCTTCACCGACGTGCGCGTGCCCGCGTCGAACCTCCTCGGCGAGGAGGGCAAGGGCTTCATCTACCTGATGCAGAACCTGCCCCGCGAGCGGCTCTCGATCGCCGTCGGCGCCACCGCGGGCGCGGAGCGGGTGCTCGAGGACACGATCACCTACGTCAAGGAGCGCACCGCGTTCGGCAAGCCGCTCGCGAAGCTCCAGACGGTCCGGTTCACCACCGCCGAGCTGGCCACGAAGCTCGCCGTCACGCGGACGTTCGTCGACCGCTGCATCACCGAGCTGAACGAGGGCAAGCTCGGCCCGGCCGACGCCTCGATGGCCAAGTACTGGGCCAGCGAGTCGGCCAAGGAGGTCATCGACTCCTGCCTGCAGCTGCACGGCGGCTACGGCTACATGAAGGAGTACCCGGTGGCGAAGGCCTACCTCGACACCCGCGTCCAGACGATCTACGGCGGCACCACCGAGATCATGAAGGAGATCATCGGACGGGTGGTGCTCGGATGAGCGCCATGAAGGTCGGGATGGGGATCGCGTACGCCCGGGGTGGTTTCCGCGAGACCGTCGAGAAGCTCGTCGAGCTCGAGGAGATCGGGCTCGACGCGGTGAGCGTCGCGGAGCTGTACAGCTTCGACGCGGTCAGCCAGCTCGGCTACATCGCGGCGCGCACGTCGCGGGTGCACATCGAGTCCGGGATCGTCCAGATCTACACGCGGACCCCGTCGCTGACGGCCATGACCGCGGCGGGCCTCGACTACGTCTCCGACGGGCGCTTCGTGCTCGGCATGGGCGCCTCGGGGCCCCAGGTCATCGAGGGCTTCCACGGGATCAAGTACGACGCCCCCGTGGGCCGCACGCGCGAGATCGTCGAGATCTGCCGGCAGGTGTGGCGCCGCGAGAAGGTGGAGTACTCCGGCAAGCACTACACGGTGCCGCTGCCCCCGGAGCAGGGCACCGGGCTCGGCAAGCCCCTCAAGCTGATCAACCACCCGGTGCGGGCGCAGATCCCGGTGATGCTCGCGGCGCTCGGGCCGAAGAACGTCGAGCTGGCCGCCGAGCTCGCCGAGGTGTGGGAGCCGATCTGGTTCCACCCGGGCCGCGCGCACGAGGTGTGGGGCGCCTCGCTGGAGGCCGGCAAGGCGAAGCGCGACCCGTCGCTGGGCGAGCTGCGGACCTCGGTCAACGTGCCGTTCGCCGTCGGACCGGGCGCGGGCAAGCTGCGCGAGCACGTACGTCCCCAGCTCGCGCTCTACGTGGGCGGGATGGGCGCGAAGGGCAAGAACTTCTACAACGACCTCGCCGCCCGGTACGGCTTCGCCGACGAGGCGGCCGAGATCCAGGACCTCTACCTGTCCGGGCAGAAGGACGCCGCGGCGGAGAAGGTGCCCGAGGAGCTCGTCCACGCGGTGTCGCTGATCGGCACCGAGGACGAGGTCGCCGAGCAGGTCCGCGAGTTCGCCGCCGCCGGCGTCACGCAGCTCAACATCCAGCCCCTCGAGCCCGACCACGACACCGTCAAGTCGTCGCTCGAGACGCTGAAGAGCCTGCTCTAGCTCGTCGCCACCGGACCCGGCCCGCCCTCGGGCAGCAGCAGCATCCGCGCGAGCTGCTTCCACTGCTCGAGGTGCGGGTCGGTCTGCGGGTCGCGGGGGTCGAAGCCGTAGGTCAGCGCAACCCCGCGCATGCTGGTCAGCAGGGTCTCGCGCAGCAGCGCGGCGCGGGCCGGGTCGGCGTAGTCCTCGAAGAACGCGTCGACGGTCTGGCGGATCGCCGCGCCGAGGCGCCGCTCGGCCGGCAGCAGCGCGGCGGCGAGCGACGGGTCGGTGCGCGCCGCGGTCCACAGCTCGACCGAGGCCCAGAAGTAGGCCTGCTGGTAGGTGAACCACATGACGTCGACGGCGCGGTCGAGGCGCGCGGAGGCGTCGACGTCGGCGGCGGGCAGGTCGGCGCGTGCGAGCCCGTCCTCGGCGAACCGGCTGGTCGCCAGGTGCTGCGCGGCGGCGACGAGCAGGTTCTCCTTCGACGGGAAGTGGTGCAGCAGGCGCCCGCGGGACACCCCGGCGCGGTTCTGGATGGTCAGCGTGGTGGTGCCGGCGTAGCCCGACTCCACGAGGCAGGCCACGGCCGCGTCGAGGATGCGTGTGCGGCTGTCGGACGTCCGCTGCTCGCGGGACCGCCGCTCCGGCTCGGCAGCGGCGCGGCTGCTCACCATCTCGACTCCCCCGTCTGCTCGCCGGTCACGTGTTCGCCGACGATCGTGCCGCCGAGATCGCGAACGGTCAAACCTGACTGTCCGAGTGGCCGGGGCGGATCAGGACGGCGAGCAGGACGTCGACGAGGAGCGCCCGGGTGCCGGCGCGGTCGAGCGTGCCGCGCACCAGCCATTCCCGCGACGCCGAGCGGACCAGGCCGAAGAACGAGCGCACCCGCGCCCGGTACGGGTCGTCGGGCGCGTCGGGGGCCAGCGCGGCGAGCACGCGGTCGGCGGCGATCTCGTCGGCCTCGGCGAGGATCGCGTCGACGTCGATGTCGCCGGCCGCACTAGTGCCGACCGAGAGCCAGAGGCCCCGGTGGCGTTCCACGGCGTCGAGGAACCAGTCCACGGCCGCGCCGGTGCGGACCTCGACCGTGCCCGGCGGCAGCTCGGCGACCGCGACCTCGGGGATCGTCGTCAGGCGCCGGACGACCTCGAGGTAGAGGTCGCGCTTGGTGCCGAAGTAGTGGTTGATGAGCCCGCGGGCGACGCCGGCCTCGCGGGCGAGGTCGGTGGTGGAGACCGCGGCGTAGGGGTGCGCGGAGAACAGGCGCAGGGCCCCGGCGACGATCTCCTCGCGGCGCGCGTCGGGGTCGAGGCGCCGGCCGCGGACCGGGGTGCTCATCGGCGTGTCGCGGAACCGAGCGTGTGGCGATCCCGGCGTGTGGCGCCAGCAACGCCGCATCGCTCGCGGTCGGTCGGCGTCATCCCGAAGAGCATGGCGAAGTCGTGGAGGGTCGCCGAGACGACGGGGCGCCTGCCGGCGAGGAACCGCAGCGGGCCCTCGAGGTCGAAGCGCCAGTCGGCGCGCAGCGTGCCGAGCGTGGCGCGGCTCGTCACGGGGCTCTCCCACCGGCGCCCGTGCCCGTCCTGGGCGAGGGTGAACCCGACGGGCGGGCGCCCGGGCAGGCGCGGGCCGTGGCGCAGGACCGCCTGCGCGGCGGGGCGCGCCGCGCCCTCGAGGGTCATCGCCGGCGTGCCGTCCTCGAACCCGCTGAAGCTCGCGAGGCCCTTGGGGATGCCCCAGAGCTCGCGCCCGCCGTCGCGGGAGGCGGGGCTGTCCACCCAGATCGCGACGATGTGCGGGCGGATCCGCGGGCCGACGCGCCCGGCCACGGCGACCAGCAGCTCGCGGTAGCTCATTGCCCCGCCGGGCGCGTACCGGACCCACGCCGCCCCGACCGGCGTGCGCCCGCCGATCGCCAGGGGGTTCCAGCGGTCGGGCCAGGTCGCGGTGGGCAGCGTGTCGGTCGGCACGAGGAAGGTCGACACGTCCATGCGGCCGACGAGCGTCCAGGGCTCGGGCGGATAGGTCGTCATGCGTGCACTCCGAAGGTCGGGTTCGGCAGGTCCGTGCGCAGGGCGCCGGGCGCGCCGGCGGGCACGGCGGGGTGGTCGGGCGCGACCGGCGCGACGCGGCGGTAGGGCGCGCCGGGTTCCGGGCGGGGGTCGGGCCCGCCGCGGTTGGGCCACAGCGACATCGCCCGCTCGGCCAGCGCGGTGATCGTCAGCGACGGGTTCACGCCGAGGTTCGCGGGCACCGTCGACCCGTCGACGACGTGGACGCCGGGGTGCCCGTGCAGCCGGTGGTACGGGTCGACGACGCCGGAGGCCGGCGACTCGGAGATCACCGCGCCACCGAGGAAGTGGCCGGTGACCGGCAGGTTCACCAGCGTCGAGCTCGCGCCGACGGGGAAGCCGCCCATGCGCCGCGCCACGCGCCGGGCGACCTCGTGGCCCGCGGGGATCCAGGCCGGGTTCGGCGTCCCGTCGCCCGGGCGCGACCGCAGCCCGCCGAGGAACCGCCGGGGCTTCAGCGTCAGCGAGTTGTCCAGCGTCTGCATCACCAGCAGCACGATCGACTGCTCGGCCCAGCGCCGCGGGCGGTGCAGCGCGCGCAGGGTGCGCCGCGAGCGCACCAGCTCGCCGGCGATCCGCCGCCACGACGGCCCCCGCTCGCCCAGCGACGCGTCGTGCGCCGCGGACGTCCCGTCGACCAGCACCGCCGAGAGCAGCGCGAGCAGGTTCGAGCCGCGCCCGTAGCGCACCGGCTCGACGTGGGTGTGCTCGTCGGGGTGGATCGAGGAGGTGATCGAGACCCCGCGGGTGAAGTCGGCGGCCTCGCTGGGGGTCCGGGCGGCGAGGATGGCCTCGGAGTTGGTGCGCGAGAGCTCGCCGAGCCGCGCCGAGATCCGGGGCAGGTCGCCGCGGCGGCGCAGGCGGTGCAGCAGCCGCTGGGTGCCGAGCGCGGAGGCGGCGACGACGACCTGGTCGGCCCGCAGGGTCCGCCGGCCGCCGGGCCGCCCGGTGGGGCGCACGTCGACCTCGTAGCCCGACGCCCCCGACAGGTCCCCGCCGCACGGCCGGATCGCGGTCGCCGTGGTCATCGGGTGCACCCGCGCCCCGGCCGCCTCGGCGAGGTAGAGGTAGTTCTTGACCAGCGTGTTCTTGGCGTCGTGCCGGCAGCCGGTCATGCACTCGCCGCAGTGGAGGCACCCGTGCCGCGACGGGCCCGCGCCGCCGAAGTACGGGTCGGGCACCTGTTCGCCGGGCTCCGATCCCTCAGCGCCGAAGAAGACGCCCACGTCGGCGGCCCGGTAGGTGTGGCCGACGCCCATCTCCTGCGCGACGTCGCGCATCACGGCGTCCGAGGGCGAGACGCGCGGGTAGGTGGTGACGCCGAGCATGCGGGCGGCCTGGTCGTAGGCGGGGTCGAGCTCGTCGGCCCAGTCGGTGACGCCGGCCCACTGGGGGTCGTCGTAGAAGGCGCGCGGCGGGCGGTAGAGCGTGTTGGCGTAGACCAGCGAGCCCCCGCCCACGCCGGCGCCGGAGAGCACGAGGACGTCGCGCAGCGGGGTCGCCCGGAAGATGCCGAAGCAGCGGGCCCACGGCGCCCACAGGTAGTCGCGCAGACGCCAGGACGTCGCGGGGAACTCGTGGTCGGCGAAGCGGCGGCCGGCCTCGAGCACCCCGACGCGGTACCCCTTCTCGGTCAGGCGCAGCGCGGTCACCGAGCCGCCGAAGCCGGACCCGACGACGATGACGTCGTAGTCGGGCTCGCGGTCGGTGTCGTCGGCGCAGCGCAGGTCAGCCACGCCGACCAGCCTCGCGAGCCGTTGGCAGCGTGTCAACGAGAGCCGGGCGACCCTACTGGGCGGTAACAGCGGCCTCCCGCACGTTGACACGAGCACGAAACAGTCCATCATGACTGTTGAGAGCAGTCGGCTCGCATCTGCGAAGGGACCCACCCGTGACCGAGGCATTCATCTACGACGCCCTCCGCACCCCGCGGGGCCGGGGCAAGGCCACCGGTTCGCTGCACGCGACCAAGCCGGTGTCGCTGGTCGTCGGCCTGATCGACGAACTGCGCAAGCGCAACCCGGAGCTCGACCCCGACAAGATCGAGGACGTCGTCCTCGGCTGCGTGTCGCCGATCGGCGACCAGGGCGGCGACATCGCCAAGACCGCGGCCATCGCCGCCGGTCTGCCCGACCACGTCGGCGGCGTCCAGCTCAACCGTTTCTGCGCGTCCGGCCTCGAGGCCGTCAACCAGGCCGGCCAGCGCGTCCGCTCCGGCTTCGAGGACCTCATCGTCGCCGGCGGCGTCGAGTCCATGTCCCGCGTCCCGATGGCCTCCGACGGCGGCGCCTGGGCGATGGACCCGGAGACCAACTTCAAGACCTCCTTCGTGCCCCAGGGCATCGGCGCCGACCTCATCGCCACCCTGGAGGGCTTCAGCCGCGAGGACGTCGACGCCTACGCGCTCGAGTCGCAGACCCGCGCCGCGAAGTCGTGGGCCGACGGCGCCTTCGAGCGCTCGATCGTCCCCGTCGTCGACCGCAACGGCCTCGTCGTGCTCGACCACGACGAGCACGTCCGCGAGACGACGATGGAGGGGCTCTCGGGCCTCAAGCCGTCGTTCGCCGGCATCGGCGACATGGGCGGCTTCGACGCGGTGGCGCTGCAGAAGTACCACTGGGTCGAGGCGATCAACCACGTCCACCACCCCGGCAACAGCTCGGGCATCGTCGACGGCGCCGCGCTGGTGCTGCTGGGCACCGAGGAGGCCGGCAAGCAGAACGGCCTCACCCCGCGCGCCCGCATCGTCGCCACCGCCGTCTCCGGCGCCGACCCGACGATCATGCTGACCGGCCCCACGCCGGCCTGCGAGAAGGTCCTGGCCAAGGCCGGCATGACCGTCGACGACATCGACCTCCTCGAGATCAACGAGGCGTTCGCCGCCGTGCCGATGAAGCTGATGCGCGACCTCGGCTTCCCGCACGAGCGCACCAACGTCGCCGGCGGCGCCATCGCGCTGGGCCACCCGCTGGGCGCCACCGGCGCCATGCTCGTCGGGACCATGGTCGACGAGCTCGAGCGCCGCGACCTGCGCCGCGCCATCGTCACGCTCTGCATCGGCGGCGGCATGGGTGTCGCCACCATCATCGAGCGGGTCTGACCCCTTCCCCGGAACCGCAACGACCGACAGGAGCGATCACAGCAGTGTCCGAGAACATGTTCCGGTGGGAGGCCGACGGGGACGGCATCGTCACGCTGACGATGGACGACCCGACCGCTTCGGCCAACACGATGGGCGCCAAGTGGGGCGAGGACTTCGCCGAGACGCTGAAGCGCCTCGAGGCGGAGAAGGACTCGATCACCGGCGTCGTGCTGACCTCGGCGAAGAAGACCTTCTTCGCCGGCGGCAACCTCGACGACCTCGTCAAGTACACGAAGGCCGACGCCCAGAAGGTCTACGACCAGTCCCAGCAGATCAAGGGCCTGCTGCGACGCCTCGAGACCCTGGGCAAGCCGGTCGTCGCGGCCATCAACGGCGCGGCGCTCGGCGGCGGCCTGGAGATCGCGCTGGCCTGCCACCACCGCATCGCCCTCGACGCCAAGGGCTCGAAGATCGGGCTGCCCGAGGTCACGCTCGGCCTGCTGCCCGGCGGCGGCGGGGTCGTGCGCGTCGTGCGCCTGCTCGGCCTCGCCGACGGCCTCATGAACGTGCTGCTGCAGGGCCAGCAGCGCGCCCCTCGCGCGGCCCTGGAGGCCGGCCTCGTGCACGAGGTCGTCGACAGCCCCGAGGAGCTGCTGTCGAAGGCCAAGGAGTGGATCCGGGCCAACCCCGACGCCGTGCAGCCGTGGGACGTCAAGGGCTACAAGATCCCCGGCGGCACGCCGTCGACGCCGAAGTTCGCCGCGAACCTCCCGGCGTTCCCGGCCAACCTGCGCAAGCAGCTCAAGAACGCTCCGATGCCCGCGCCGTACCTGATCATGGACGCGGCGGTCGAGGGCTCGCAGGTCGACATCGACAACGCCGGCAAGATCGAGTCGCGGTACTTCGCCGAGCTCGCCTGCGGCCAGGTGTCGACGAACATGACCCGCGCGTTCTTCTTCGACCTGCAGGCCATCAACAAGGGCGCCTCGCGCCCCGACGGCTACGAGAAGCACACGGCGCGCAAGGTGGTCGTGCTCGGTGCCGGGATGATGGGCGCGGGCATCGCGTACTCGTGCGCGATATCGGGCCTGGAGGTCGTCCTCAAGGACGTCAGCCAGGAGAACGCCGAGAAGGGCAAGGCCTACTCGAAGAAGATCCTCGACAAGGCCGTCTCGCGCGGGAAGTCGACGCAGGAGAAGGCCGACGAGGTGCTCGCGCGCATCACGCCGACCGCCGACGCGTCGGCCGCCGCGGGCGCCGACCTCGTCATCGAGGCCGTCTTCGAGAGCCCGGACCTCAAGAAGCAGGTCTTCGCCGAGATCCTCCCGCACCTGGCGCCCGACGCCGTGCTGGGCTCGAACACCTCGACCCTGCCCATCACCGGGCTGGCCGAGGGCGTCGACCGCCCCGAGGACTTCGTGGGCCTGCACTTCTTCTCGCCGGTCGACAAGATGCCGCTCCTGGAGATCATCAAGGGCGAGAAGACCAGCGACGCCACGCTGGCCAAGGCGATCGACGTCGCGCTGCAGATCAAGAAGACCCCGATCGTCGTCTCCGACAGCCGCGGGTTCTTCACCAGCCGCGTCATCGGCACGTTCATCAACGAGGCCGTGGCGATGCTGGGCGAGGGCGCGGCGCCGTCGTCGATCGAGCAGGCGGGCTCGCAGGCCGGCTACCCGGCCCCGCCGCTGCAGCTGATGGACGAGCTGACCCTGACGCTGCCGCAGAAGATCCGCCAGGAGACCCGGCGCGGCGTCGAGGAGGCCGGGGGCACCTGGAACGAGCACCCCTCCGAGGCGATCATCGACCGGATGGTCGAGCTGGGCCGCAAGGGCCGCTCGTCGGGCGCCGGGTTCTACGAGTACGACGAGTCGGGCAAGCGCACGCGGCTGTGGCCGGGCCTGTCCGAGGAGTTCGGCGCCGCCCAGGGCGACCTGCCGTTCGAGGACATGCAGGAGCGCATGCTCTTCGCCGAGGCCCTCGAGACCGTGAAGTGCTTCGACGAGGGCGTCCTGCACACCATCGCCGACGCCAACATCGGCTCGATCATGGGCATCGGCTTCCCGGCCTGGACCGGCGGCGTGGCGCAGTACATCGACGGCTACCCCGGCGGCCTGCCCGGGTTCGTCGAGCGCGCCCGCATCCTGGCCAAGGCCTACGGCGACCGCTTCAACCCGCCGGCCTCGCTCGTCGAGAAGGCGGAGAAGGGCCAGTCCCTGCGCGGGGAGTGACCCTCTGCGCATAGCCGGTGCGTCCGGCTGCGCGCGTAGTTCGTGAACGAACGGCGCCCTCGCTGCTTCCGAAGCAGCGAGGGCGCCGCTCGTTTTTTCGGGGACGGATGCCGGTCGGCGAGGTGGCGGCGAGCTACGGGAAGATCACGAGCGCCCTCACGCACCCGATCGGCGCGCCGAGGTGGACCACGCCGCCCCTGATCACCATCGGGGGGCGACGCACCACCGCGAGCGGCACCCTGCGCATGATCGAGAGGGCTGCCGCCCTGCGCAACGTGCCTCTCGCCCGCAGGCGGCGCCCCGAACGTTCCGGCGAACGGCGCCCCTCGCCCGTCTATGCGACCGATGGTGCCCTTCGCTCAGAACCGGCGCCGACCCATACCGTCAGCGCTGACTGTCTCGTAGGCTCGCCCCGACCCCGCGAACCACGAGGAGGACGAGGGCCCCATGGGTGTGCTGGACGGCGTCAAGGTCATCGAGGTCGCCGGGATCGGGCCGGGCCCGTTCGCGGCGATGATGCTCGCGGACATGGGCGCCGACGTGCTGCGCGTCGACCGGCCGGCCGGGGGGCGCGGGCTCTCGCTCGGCAACACCGACAAGGACGTGCTCGCGCGCGGGCGGCGGTCGGTGGCCCTGGACCTCAAGGCGCCCGAGGGCCTCGAGGTGCTCATGGACCTCGTCGAGACCGCCGACGTCCTGCTCGAGGGCTACCGCCCCGGCGTGGCCGAGCGCCTCGGGTTCGGGCCCGACGACTGCCATGCCCGCAACGGGCGCCTCGTGTACGGACGCATGACCGGCTGGGGCCAGGACGGACCCCAGGCCTCGCGCGCCGGGCACGACCTCACCTACCTCTCGACCGCCGGCGTGGTCGCGCACATGCAGGGCCGCGACGGGGCCCCGGCGATCCCGATCAACCTCGTCGGCGACTTCGGCGGCGGCGGGATGCTGCTGGTGGTCGGCGTCCTCGGCGCGCTGGTGGAGCGGAGCATCTCGGGGCGTGGGCAGGTGGTCGACGCCGCGATCGTCGACGGCGCCGCCCTGCAGATGGCGATGGTCTACGGGATGCGCGCGGGCGGGCTGTGGCCCAACGCTCGGGGCGGCAACATCCTCGACGGTGGCGCGCCCTTCTACGACCACTACCGCTGCAGCGACGGCGGGTACGTCGCCGTCGGGGCCCTGGAGCCGCAGTTCTACGCCGAGCTGATGACGGGCCTCGGGCTGGAGGGCGAGGAGATCGCCACCGGCCAGTGGGACATGGCGCGCTGGCCCGAGTGGCGCGCGCGGATCGGCGAGGTCTTCGCGACCCGCACCCGCGACGAGTGGGCCGCCGACCTCGAGGCCACCGACGCCTGCGTGGCCGCGGTGCTCGAGATGGAGGAGTCCGTCGAGCACCCGCACAACAAGGCGCGCGGGCTGCACATCGAGGCCTTCGGCGTCACCCAGCCGGCCCCGGCCCCCCGGTTCAGCCGCACGCCCAGCGGCACGCCGACGCCCCCGGCCACGCCGGGCCAGCACTCCGCGGAGGCGCTCGCCGACTGGGGCGTCGACCGCGACCGGATCGCGAAGCTGCAGGAGGCGGGGGTCGTCCACCAGACCTAGGCTCGTCTCTTCGGCCGTCCGACCCGTCGCCCGAGGAGGCACCGTGATCCTGACCCCGGCCGGGGCGTGGCGCGCCGTGGGCAACATGCGCTCGCGCGTGCTCGAGGGGCCGCTGGCCGACCTCCGCCGCATGCCCCGCACCGCCTTCGACACCGGCCCGGGCGACGCGGGCGCCGACGGGGTCGGGCGGGCGCACGGGCTGGCGCGCGCCGGGTCGGTGAGCACCTACCGGTACGCCGTGCACCCGACCGCGCGGCTGCGGGGCTCGCCGGTGGTGCTGGTGTCGCCGCTGGGCGCCTGCGGGGTCGCGTTCGACCTGCGGCGCGGCAACAGCCTCGTCGAGCACCTCGTCGGCGAGGGCCGGCCGGTGTACCAGATCGACGACGAGGACCTCGTCGGCTACGGCGGGTCGATCGCCCCGGGGCTCGCGGACCTCGAGCGCTGGGTCGACGAGATCCTCCCCCACGTCGTGCGGACGGTCAGCGCCGCGCACCAGGGCGCGCCGGTGCACCTCGTCGGCTGGTCGATCGGCGGGCTGCACGCCGTGCTCGCCGCGGCCGGCCACCCCGACCTGCCGCTGGCGTCGGTCACCGCGGTGGCCACCCCGTTCACGCTCGACGAGGTGCCGCCGGTGGTCGGGGCGCGGCCGCTGGCGATCGCCGCGGGCGGGCCCGTGCTCGCCACCCTGCAGACGCTGCTCGCGCTCATGCCGCTGCCCCGCCTGCTCCGCGCGCTGGGGCTCGGTTCGCTCGACGAGCTGCTCACCGCGCCGCTGACCATGATCGCCCGCCTCGACGACCGCGAGTTCCTCGCCCAGATCGAGGCCGTGGACGATCTGCGGGCCATCATCGGCGACCAGGCCCGGTTCATCGGCACCTACTTCCGCGCGATGGTGGCGCCCGAGGACCTCGAGGCCGGCCGCGTCCCCGTCGGCCACCGCGTCGTCGACCTCGCCGACCTGCACCGGCCGGTGCTGCTCGTCGCCGGCGAGACCGACCAGGTGGTGCCGCCCCGCGCCGTCCGTGCCGGCGCCCGGCGCATCACGGGCACGGATACCCGGCTGACGACGGCCCCGGGAGGCCACCTCGGCGTGCTCGCCGGCCGCGCCGCCAAGAACACCACCTGGGCGCGGCTGTGCGCGTTCCTCGACCGGCATGACGCCCCGGTCACCGTCGAGGGCGGCAGCCCGACCGGGCGTCGCGTCCTGCGTCCGGCGCAGTCCCGGCCCCGCGCGGCGGTCGAACCGCTGCGCCCGACCCCCGCACCCGCCCCCGCCGCCGAGGGCGCATCGGCCGAGGCCGCCGGCACCGAGCCCCCGTCGCGGGCGCCGGCGCGTCGCTCCTCGCGGCTGCCGGCGCCCAAGCGGGCGTCGCGGTCGCCGCGTCGGAGCTGACGTCCGGGTCGGCCATGTCGTCTACTGTGATGACGTGGTTTCGTTGCGTGACGCCCGCCGGGACCGAGGCTGGTCGCAGACCACGGCCGTGGCGAGGCTGCGCGAGCTGGCCGAGCGCGGCGAGGTCGACGTCGCCAGCGCCGCCAGCCTGAAGACGCAGCTGTCGCGCTGGGAGAACGGCACCGTCCCCGACGAGCCGTACCGCACCTTGCTCGCCGAGCTCTACGAGCGTGAGCTCGGCGATCTGGGCATCGACGTCACCCCGCACTGGGAGCGCAGCCACGAGATCCCCGAGCTGCTCACCGAGATCCGCGACGAGCTGCGCACGCTGAACGGCCTGCTGCGCGAGCGCGGCGCGTCCTGACGACCCGTCAGGCCTGCGGCGGCCGCCCGACGACCCTCAGGTGACGACGCTCCTCGGGCGACTCCACCCGCGCGAGCACCAGCCCGAGGGCGGTGACCGACACGGTGCCCACGGCGGCCACGGCCTCCGCGGTCAGGTCCAGGACATCGGCCAGAGGGCGCAACGGCGCCAGCAACACGTTCACGAATCCCCTACGGCGTTCGGCGGTCGGAGGACCGGGGCGAGGACCCTCACGACGTCGCGGCATCGGTGCCGCGAGACGTCGGAGCCACTCGCGAGCTCGTGCACTCCATCGTGCCAGTCGCGCCGTGGGGCGGGACCCGCTGTCGCGGGAATTCACACGTCGGCCACAGTGGGCTGCGTCGACCGGTCGATGTAGTGCGCCGATCGGCCCTGCCCTTCCGGTGACCAGCAGTACCGATCTCTGCGCAGGCCGCGACGCGGCACGGCTCCTACGGTGCGTGTGTGCGCCATCGACAGCTCGGTTCGAGCGACCTGCAGGTGTCCGAGATCTCCCTCGGCTCGTGGCTGACCTACTCGGGCGGGGTCGAGGCCGACGCGACGGCCGCGTGCACGCGCGCCGCGTTCGACGCCGGCATCACGTTCTTCGACACCGCCAACGTCTACGGCCGCGGCGCCGCGGAGGAGGCGTGGGGCGAGATCCTCGCCGACTACCGGCGCGAGGACTACGTGCTCGCCACCAAGGTCTACTTCCCGATGTCGGACACCGACCGCGGCCTGTCGCCCGAGCAGATCCACAAGCAGATCGACGCCTCCCTGCGCCGGCTGCGCACCGACCACGTCGACCTCTACCAGTGCCACCGCTTCGACGCCGAGGTGCCGATCGAGGACACGATGGAGGCGCTCGCCGAGGTCGTCCGCGCCGGCAAGGCCCGCTACCTCGGCGTCAGCGAGTGGACGCCCGACCAGATCCGCGCGGGGGTCGAGGTCTGCCCGGACGACGTGCGGATCGTGTCGTCGCAGCCGCAGTACTCGATGCTGTGGCGCGCCCCGGAGGCCGAGGTCTTCCCGACGACCGCGGAGCACGGCATCTCCAACATCGTCTGGTCGCCGATGGCCGAGGGCGTGCTCACCGGCAAGTACAAGCCGGGCGAGCCGGTGCCCGTCGACTCCCGCGCCGCGAGCGACGAGATGAACGGCTTCATCCGCCAGAAGCTCACCGACCGCACGCTCGAGGCCGTGCAGCGCCTGGCCCCGATCGCCGAGGGCGCCGGGCTGTCGATGGCCGAGATGGCGCTGGCGTGGGTGCTGCGCCGCCCCGAGCTCGCGTCGGCCATCGTCGGCGCCTCGCGGCCCGAGCAGGTGCACGCCAACGCCGCGGCGGCCGGCATCGAGCTCTCGGCGGACACGCTGGCCGCGATCGACGAGGCCCTCGGCGACGTCCCCGTCACGGGCCAGCAGCTCGGCCCCGGCGCGTCGCCCGAGATCACGAGGCGCTGAGCCGGGCCTCACCGCGGCAGGCGCCGCCAGGCCCAGCGGGGCAGCAGGCGCATCGCGGTGAAGAGCACGCGCAGCGCACCCGGCACCCAGACGACGTCACGCCCGGCCGTCAGCGCGTCGGCGGTGGCGTCGGCGACCTGGCCCGGCGTCGACGACAGCGGCGCCGGGTCCAGCCCGCTGTCGGCCGTCATGCGCCCGATGACGAACCCGGGGCGCACGAGCGTGAGGTGCACGCCGCTGCCGTGCAGGGCGTCGGCGAGGCCCGAGGCGAACCCGTCGAGCCCGGCCTTGGCGCTGCCGTAGACGTAGTTGGCCCGCCGGACCCGCACCCCCGCCACCGACGAGAACACGACGATCTCGCCGCGGCCCCGGGCCCGCAGCCGCGCGGCGACCTCGGTGAGCACGGCCACCTGGGCGACGTAGTCGGTGTGCACGACGGCGGCGGCGTGCGCGGCGTCGCGCTCCGCGCGCGCCTGGTCGCCGAGCACCCCGAACGCGACGACGACGGTGTCGGGCACCCCGTGCGCGGCCTCGACCTCGTCGAGCACCGCCGCCTGGGCGGCGAGGTCGTCGGCGTCGAACTCGACGGTCGCGACGTGCACGCCGGTGCTGCGGACCGCCGCGACCTCCGCGGTGAGCTCGCCCGCGCGGCGGGCGGCCAGCACCACCGTCCCGGCGCGCCCGGTCGTGGCGAGGCGGCACGCGAGCGCCACCCCGATCTCGCTGCGGCCACCGAGGACCAGGACGACCGGCTGTGCGGGCACGGCCGCAGCGTAGGCGGCCCCTCGCCCGATCACGTCCGGACCCGTAGCGTCTCGGCGACCGGACGGGAGGACGCGCGGTGAAGACGGTGCACGCGATGATCCCGCCCCACGCGCTCGACGCCGCGCGCCGGGCTCTCGAGCGGCACGCGGTGCTGGGGATGACGGTGTCCGAGGTCCTCGGCCCGAGCCCGAACGGCCAGCGGACGATCCAGCGGGGCCAGGTCGTCCAGGACAGCTTCACGCCGTGCCTGCGGCTCGAGGCGATCGTGCACGACGAGCTCGTCGACCGCGTCGTCGACGAGATCGCCGCCGCGGTGCACCCCGAGGGCCGGCTCTGGGTCACGCCCCTGGACGTCGTCCTGCGGGTGCGGACCGGGGAGCGCGGCGAGGACGCGGTGTGACCTCGGTGTGACGTCGGGGTGACCCGGCACGCCCAGCCGTGACGACCGTCTGCCGCAGCGCCCGACCCGCCCGGCGGAACTCGCTGTTGCGGTCGCGCGTGATCCGGCGAGGATCGACACTGCTCGGGGGACATCGCCATCGGACGGGTGATGGTGGGGGGTGAGGACGGCGGACGACACCGGACGGCATCGCCGCGGCTCCGACACCGCCGGGTTCGAGCACGTGGCCCTCTTCTACGACGACGACGCGCACCTCGTCGCGCGCGTCGTCGACCACGTGCGCGAGGGGCTCGAGGCCGAGGACGCCGTGGTGATCGCGCTGCCCGGGGAGCAGCTCGGCCCGATCCGCGAGGCGCTCGGCGCGGACGCGCGGGCGGTCGTGCTCCAGGACGTGCGCCGGCTGGGGCCCAACCCGGCGCGGCTTGTCCCGGCGCTGCACCAGTTCGCCGACGAGCACCCCGACCGCCGCGTGCGGGCCGTCGGCGCCGGGCTCTGGCCGGACCGGCCCGCCGACGAGCGCGCCGCCTACCTGCAGCACGACGCGCTCACCAACATCGCGTTCGACGGGCGACCCGTCACCATGCTCTGCCCGTACGACACCCGCACGCTCGACGCGGACACCGCCGCCGACGTCCGCGCCGCGCACCCCCTGCTCGTCGAGGGCGGCGTGCCCGTGCCCAACGCGACGTACGGCGACCCCGCCAAGCTCGCCGAGGCCGTGCTCGGCCCCCTCCCCGAGCCCCCGGACCTCGGCGAGACGCTGGTCTTCACCGCCCCGCACGGGCCCCGCGCCGTCCGCCGAGCCGTCGCCGACCACGCCACGGGGGCCGGGCTGTCCGCCGACCGCGTCGCCGACCTCTGCCTGGCCGTGCACGAGGTCGCGGTCAACACGGTCGTGCACACCGAGGGCCCGGGCATCCTCTCGCTCTGGCACACCGAGGACCGCGTGGTCGCGGAGATCCAGGACTCGGGCCACATCGCCGACCCGCTCGTGGGCCGGTACCCGCCCGCCGCCTCCGACGGACGCGGCTACGGCCTGTTCCTCACCCACCGCCTCTGCGATCTCGTCCGGCTGCACAGCGCCCAGGACGGCGGGACCACCGTGCGCATGACCATGTACCTGGACGGACGGCCCCGCTAGGTTCGGCCTCTCGCGACACCGAGGGGCCCGCCGTGGACGACGCCGAGCTGCACACCGCCATCGAGTCCGAGCGGCTCCGGCTGGCCGACGTCCTCGACGAGCTCGCGCCCGAGGAGTGGGACGACGAGTCGCTCTGCACCGGCTGGACCGTGAAGACGCTGGTCGCGCACCTGACGCTGACCTCGCGGATCACGCGCCTGGAGGCGCTGCGCGGCGTGGTCGCCGCCCGCTTCGACATCAACGCCTTCATCGACCGCGCCGCCCGCGCCCGCGCCGCGCAGTACTCCGTCCCGGAGCTCGTCAGCCAGTTCCGCGAGTCGGCGGGGTGGACGAAGCGCCCGATGGGCGCGAAGCCGCTCGACCCCTTCGTGGACATCCAGGTCCACGGCCAGGACCTGACGCGGCCGCTGCGCCGGACGCTGCCGATGGCGCCGGAGCACGCGGTGCCCGCGCTCGGGTTCGTGCTGTCGACCTCGTTCTACGGCGCGCCGAAGCGGCTCGCGGGCCTGCACCTCGTCGCGACCGACACCGACTGGTCGCACGGCGAGGGCGACCGCGAGCTCCGCGGCCCGGCGGGCGACCTGCTCCTCGTGGCCACCGGACGCGCCACCGGCCTCACCGCCCTCCACGGCGAGGGCGTCGCGGACCTCGTGGGGCGCCTGTAGATGTCAGCGGTGGGCCATCGCTGACGTCCGGTGTCCGTGGCGCCACACGCTCGACGCCGCCCTCGGTGTCGAGACGCCGCCCGAGCACGGTCGTGTCCTGGCGCGCGTAGCCCAGCCGCTCGTAGAACGCGACGGCGGCGGCGTTGTCGTCGCGCACCATGAGCTGGACCTTCGGCACGCGCGCGCCGAGCCATCTCTCGGCGGCCGCGACGAGCGCGCGCCCGACGCCGCGCCGGCGGTGCTCCTCGGCGACCGCGAGGTAGTAGAGCCACCCGCGGTGCCCGTCGTGCCCGACCATCACCGTCCCGACGAGCCGCTCCCCGGCCGTCGCGGCCAGCACCGTCGACGACGGCCCGTCGAGCGCGCGCCCGAGGTCGGCGTCCGGGTCGTTCCAGGGGCGGGTCAGTCCCGCGGCGTGCCACAACGCCACCGCCTCGGCGCACCGCTCGCGGGGCAGAGTGGTGATCATCGACGTGACCGTAGACCCGGACCGGACCTGTCCGCCCCGCGCGTTGCACTGGGGAGACCGAAGCGCGAGGAGGAACCGTGCTGTCCCGTTTCCCGCTGAACCCCGTCCTGCCCGCGTCCGACGGCGACCGTGCCCGCGCGTTCTACCGCGACGTGCTCGGGATGACCCTGGTGTCCGGGCCCGCCGACGACCCGATGATGTTCACCGCCGCCGAGGGCACCCGGATCGTCCTCACCGAGATCCCGGACCGCCGGCCCGTTCCTTATCCCGTCGTGTCGTTCCTCGTCGTCGGCCTCCACGACGTCGTCGACCAGCTGCTCGCGCGCGGTGTCGTGTTCCACGACCCGGGCAGCGACCGCGGCTCGTTCGCGGGGCGGGCCGGGCGCGCCGAGGGCGTGGTCACCGACTACGGCCCGGTGCGGTCGGCCTGGCTCCACGACTCGGAGGGCAACGTCCTGGCGCTCAACGAGATCGTCGGCTGAGCGTGACCTTCACCCGCTCCGAGGGCATACGTCAGGACGAGCGCGGCATCCGGACCGCGCCGGGCGGCGTGCGGATCGCGTGGCTGCCGACATGAGAAAGCCCCCGACCGGACTGGCTGGTCAGGGGCTCGGTGGCGGGTGAAGGATTCGAACCTTCGAAGCTTTCGCGACGGATTTACAGTGCGCACCCGTTGTGCGTCTGACCAGCGGCGACGTCAGCGATCTTCGCTCTCGCCCGTGAACAGTCCGCACCGGACACTGGACCGGTCCCGGTGGTGATCTCCTCGCGGCGCGGGTCCTCCCCGGCCGGGCCGTGGGTCCGGAGTGCCAGGTACTCCTTCCCGCCTGGCGCGGAGCGGCCCGCGGTCTGGCTGGCCTTTGGCGCGCCGCGAGGAGGTCGCCGCCGCCCTTGCCCTCACCCTGATCTCTGAGCGGTGTCGGGTCCGGGCGGAGCCCGTCCTTCCTTGATCCGGTGCCCTGACGAAGGGCGGTCACTGCTCATGGGATCGTGCCGAGCATGAGTGAGGACATGCGCGCCGACATCGCTGCGGCGTGGGGGAACCTGTCCAACAAGGTCGGCAAGAAGCGGGACGTACGGAAGCTGCCCGAGTACCTCAACGGCGGCGAGGTCGTCCTGACCATGACCGGGGGCCTCGTCGCCGGGAAGAACGGCCTGCTCGTTGCGACCGATCGTCGGGCATTGTTCGTCGCTGAGGGCGTGATGAACCACAGCTTCGAAGATTTCCCGTACGACCGGATCACCACCGTCACGTCCTCGCGCGGCCTGGTCTTCGGGAAGATCGTGATCGGCACTGCGGGCGCTTCCCGCGTCGTGGACCAGGTGGAGAAGGGCGAGGCAGAGGCCGTCGCCGCCGTCCTGCGTGAGCGCGTCGAGGCGACGACGCGTGAGCGGTACGCACCTCCAGCTCCGCCGCCATACCGGCAGCACTACGCGCCGCCTGGACATGCGGCTCCTCCCCAGAACTACGGACCGCCGCCGATGCATGCGGCGCCAGGCCAGCATCACGTCGCGCCGGCTGCAGCTGCGCCGGGGCCTCCTCCGGGCGGCTTCAGCATCGCAGCGGAACTGCGCGAGTTGGCTGAACTGCGAGACCAGGGCGTGCTGACGAACGAAGAGTTCGAGAGCCAGAAGGCGCGGCTGCTTCGTCGGTAGCGCACCGAATGTCGACCGCGGTTGGAGGCTCGTGCGGAGTCAGCGGCGGCGCGGCACCGGCCGTGAGCTGCGGTCCGGCGAGGCGGGGAAGCCCGACCGGCGGCAGAGCCGAGCACGGCGCCAGCCGCGCGCAAGGCGCTGACGCCGGCCGAGGCGATGCCGACTCGGCCGGCCCGCGTGCCCAGGCCGCGACACGCGCCGCCGCAGGCGGCGCCTTGATCCCCTAGAGCCGAATTCGGCAGGTTCTGAGGTTGAGTGCAACCGAGGTTCTGGAACCTGGTCTACCCGTCGCCCTAGGCCCGGGATGTCGGTCCACCGTGAGATGCTCGGTAACTACCGGACTGATGGGCGACGCGAGGGAGCCAGCTCCATGGCACGACAGGAGGCGGACAGCCGTTCGTCATCGGACCGCGGCGTAGAGCGCCCCAACCCGGTAGCGAGTGAGGCACGCGGCGAGACGGCTGACACGTCTCGAGCACGCGGGGACCAGTCATCTGATTCGCCCAGGGCAATCACTGCGTCGCGAGGAGAAGTCGTCGATGGCTGACAGCATCGGACGTAACTACGATCAGTCGGACCCCGAGAGCGATGAAGACCAAGGGGACCGTGAGTATGAAACGAAAGTACGTGGCGAGCGCACGGATACCCTATATGCGGGTCACGTAGTATCGCTCGCGCGGACAGAGACGGTCTTGGGCGCGCTGGCAGCCAGGCAGCAGGGCTCCGGTGGTGGCTCCGGTAGTGGCTCCGGTGGTGGCTCCGGTAGTGGCTCCGGACCGAGAACGGCTGTTCGTCGCGAGAAGTCGTGACGGCGCGACGCGTGCTTCTGGTCGCTCCCACGGACGACGCTCACGCGTTAGCTGTGCGCGACTCACTGGACGCAATAGGAACAGCAAGCACGTACCTATCGCCCTCAGCTTTCCCGCGTGTTGAGTTCTCTACTGGCTCGCTAGTTATTGATGAGGTCGAGTGCTGGAACCCGGAGAAGGACTTGCTGCCGTGCGTGTGGTGGCGCCGACTTCGCAGGGCGGCACCATCGGATATCAGAAATTCGCCGGAGCGAGATCTTGCGGCCGATGAGACCGCTTCCCTGATCCGCGGAGTTTCCAGCGTCATCGACTGCTGTGTAGACACGCCGAATATCGTTGCCCGCGCCGAAGAGAAGCCGTATGGACTCCACCTCGCCCGTAAGCTCGGCTTCCAGACACCACAATCGCTCGTCACAAACAACGAGGATAGGGCTCGTGAATTTCTTCGCGCAGGCAGAACTATCGCCAAACCCCTAAGCTCTGGTGTTGGTCTTGCGCCATACGTTGACCTAATTGACGACGATCTACTATCTCTTGTTCCTGCAGCTCCGGTCCTCCTGCAACACCTAGTGGAGGCAGATTCCGACATACGAATTGTTACCGTTGGTGAGTACGGGACGGCCTGGAAGCGGGCACGAGGTGCTGACGTTGTTGATTGGCGCGCGACGGACCCGGCGGGCGAAGAATTCGTTCGATGGGAAGGCGAGGCCAGTCGTGAGGCATGCGCGAATGCGGTCCGCCTCTGCCGAGCGTTCGGCCTAACTGTAAGTGTTCAGGATTGGCTCAAGCGCAGCGAGGGCGAATTGGTCTTCCTGGAAATCAATCCGCAGGGACAGTGGCTGTTCCTACCGGGGGCCAAAGAGGTCGTAGCTCCCGAGTTTGCGAAACGTCTCACCGCGCATAGGACTCCGGACCAGGGTCGAAAAGATGACTGAAGGCTCGTCTGGGCGGGAGTGGCAGCAATTATACTCGAATATCGGCGCCTCCGCGGAACACAACTCAACCTCGCCGCGCTGGCCGACCACATGGCAATCATTTGTTTGGGACCTGGGTCCCGAGGCAGCGGCGCCAGAGAACGACGGAGTAATTCCGCCAAACAGCTCCCCGAACGAAGAAGGGTCGAAGAAAGTCGAAGATGGCGCGCTGGATGATGCGCTCGAGATAGCACGGACTTCTCACGAAAGGGCGATGGCAGCCGTAAACACCTCAGAGTCAAAGGCGTCAAGACTGCTCACCCCCGCCGTCACTCTAGCCGTTGCCAGTGCAACTCTGACTGGACTCATTATTCGGTGGTCAAGCACTACAGCCGAGAACGCCGCGAGCCTATTTCTCGCCGTTCCGCCGATCTTCGCGACAATCGCTTTCGTGGTTGCCGCATTGAAAGCCGCCGATGCGGACCTGCGCATCGGAATCTACGGTCGGACTGACCTCCGTACCGCCATGAACACAGCGCAGGTTAAAGCCAACGAAGTTGACTCAGTCTCGTTGAAACGCGCAGCAGTAGATTCATTTGTGAGATCCGAGAAACTTATCAACTGGAGCCAGCAGCACAAGGCCACCGGCTTAATGTCAGCCCGCGCATGGCTGACTAGGGCGGTTCTGATGTTGCTGATATCGGCAGCTATTGGTGGAGCGACCTTGCTTGGACCTGCGCGCGACCCGACGGGGGTCCAGCCTCCGCTTCAGCCTGTCCCTGCTGGTCCGCCACCACCGACGCCGCCCGCGGTCCCGCGATAGTGGTAGCTGCTGCTCGGGCGTAATCGTGCTCCGAGCACTGTGGGACGTGGCGGCTGGCGATAGGCACGAACCAGGGGAACCAGTACCTTTGGTGTGGCACCACACTGGAGGTACGTACGCATGTTTGGGTTAGTCGTCCGCTTCGACCTCACTGACGAGGGCGCGGCTCAAGGGTTCGACCAGCTCGTGGAGGAGACCGCTCCCGGTATCCGGGAGCGAGAGCCCGGCACGCTCCTCTATGCGGTGCACACCGTCGAGGACGCCCCACTGGCCCGGGTCTTCTACGAGATGTATGCGGATCGTGAAGCGTTCGAGGCGCATGAGAGCCAGCCGCACACGAAGCGCTTCCTCAGCGAGCGTGACCAGTACATCGCCGACACCCGGGTGGAGTTCCTGACGCCCACGGGCGGCAAGAACCTGCCGCAGTGAGCGCCCCCGGCGAGCAGCGCGCCTTCGGCCAGCGGGTCGCGTTCCTGCGGAAGAAGCTCGGCCTCTCGCAGGCAGAGTTCGCCAGCCGGCTTGACCGATCCGAGACGTGGCTCAGCCAGGTTGAGCGTGGCGCTCGGCGGATTGACCGCATGAGCGTGCTCGAACGACTAGCGGACGCGCTCGGCGTACCCGTCGCGGAGCTGGCGCCGGAGCAGAAGGTCGTCCAGGCCGACGTCGAGCCCGCAGCGAGCGCCCTGAGCCTCGCGCTCTCCTCCAGTGACGCGCTCCATGCGGTGCTCGCCGGGACCCGGCCGTTCGACGTCCGAGACCTCGACCGGCAAGCGGTGAAGGCGTGGGAGTACGCCCACGGCTCGCAGTACGACGAGCTGGCGACGCTCCTGACGGACCTGCTCCCCGAGCTGGAGCGCTCCGCGCGGAACGCCACCGGCGACGACGAGATCGTCGTCAACGTCGCGAAGGCGCGGTCGTACCTCGCGGTGGCCGGCGTGCTCTCCAAGCTCGGCGAGACCGGCGCGGCCTGGGTCGCCGTCGACCGCGCGATCACCGCGGCGGAGAAGGCCGGCGACCCGCTGTTGATGGCCGAGGGCGCGTTCCGTCTCGCGATCGTCTTCCAGGTCGCGCGACGCTTCGATCTGGCGATCCGCGCCGCGGAGTCGGCAGCACACGCGCTCGACGAGCGGGCCGCCGACGGCGACTCCCCCGCCATCGCTGTGCGCGGTGCCCTGAAACTCCAGCTCGCGGTGGCCTCGGCTCGGCTTAACGATGCGCGCATGGCGTACCTCTACCTCGACGAGGCCCGGGCGGCGGCCGACGAGCTGGGCGAGGACCGGAACGACTACGAGACCGAGTTCGGGCCGACGAATGTGCTTCTCCACGACGTGGCGGTGGCGGTCGAGCTGGGCGACGCCGGTCGCGCGCTCCGGGTCGCCGAGACCGTCGACGCCTCCGGACTCTCCCCGGAGAGGCAAGGCCGGCTCCTCATCGACGTCGCCCGTGCGCAGGCCCAGCTCCGCCAGACCGACGCCGTCGTGGCGACCTTGCGCCAGGGCCTCGACCTCGCTCCGCAGCAGTTCGAGAGCCATGCCCGTGTCCGCGAGCTGGTCGCCGACCTCGTCCAGAGCGACCGCACGGGCTCGCAGGAGCTTCGCGATCTGGCACAGCGAGTGACATGACAAGACCACCCGAATAGACCCGCACAATTAGTGCGGCACCCGCACTTTAAGTGCGTACGCTCCTCGGTACCTGGGCACGCGTGCCCCTTTGACGAGGAGATGGTGATGGCAGTCCCTTACGGGCAGAGGTTCCCGGTCGAGTTCGAGACGGTGTTCCCGCAGGGCGGGTTGATGATGGGCGAGGTCTCGGCGGTGACCGAGTACCAGTCGCGCGAGGACCGGGCGAAGGGCCGGCCCGTGCGTCAGCAGGTCGACGAGGAGACCGGCAAGCGGATGTGGCGCGTGACGGTCTCGGACCCGTCGGCGACGCGCGAGGCCGACAAGTCGGTCTCGGTGACGGTGCTGGCCGAGCACCAGCCGGTGCCTCCGGACGGCATCGAGGTCGCGCCGGGCATCGTCGTCCGGCCGATCGAGTTCGAGGGCATGACCGCTGCCCCGAAGTTGGAAGGCCAGGGCGAGTACAAGCGCCTCGGCTACACGTTGCGCGCGACCGGCATGCGGACCCCGGCGGGCCAGGGTGCGCCGGCTCCCCGCTCGTCGTCCCGCGGTTCCGGAGGGTCGGGCGCGAGCGCGACGCCCTCCAGCGGCCAGGACCCGACCGACGGGAAGGCCGCGTGATGGCCGGCGTCGAGTCGTCCGAGCCCGGGATCACGATGACGGTCGGCGTGCATGTCCGGCCCGACGCGCGGATGGGGTTCACCGTTCACGCCGGCGAGGACCGCGTCACGCTCGACGTCGAGGAACGCACCGGGAGCCGGCTGACGCTGTTCCTGCACTCCGGCGAGCTGGTCCGCCTGTCCGAGTGCTTCGCCGCCGCCGTCGCGGAACTGCTCGCGGCTCAGCACGCCGTCCGCGGAGCCTGCGGCTCCGTCTGACTCGGCGCCGGGGCGGGTCCTGGCGACCAACCTCTCCCCGTTCCGGCGCCTTCGCCCCTCCGCACACGTCGGTGCTGGAGCGCGCCCCCACGGTAGTGACCGCGGGTCCCGCCGTCCCGGTCCGTCGTGTGCCTCCCGACCTCGGAAGGCACGACGATGAGTTCCCCATCCCACACCCGCCGACCGGTCCACACGCCCGAACCGGTCCTCTCCCGTCTGCGACGCGACGTCGGCCCGGGTCGCGAGTTCCACAACCCGGCGACGGTCCGACTCGTGCTGCGCCGGGTCCTGTTCGACGGCGACGGACCGCCGTCCTGGCGACAGCACGCCAGCTGCGCCGGCCTCGACGAGCTGTTCTTCCCCGAGCCCTCCGATCCGGAAGCGGTCGCTGCCTGCCGGGCCGTGTGCGAGTTCTGCCCTGTCCAGGCGGCGTGCCTGGAGGACGTCATGAGCTGGGAGCGCTCCGGGCGATGTCACGGGGTCGTCGCCGGCTTGACGCCCGTCGAGCGGACCCGGCTGGCCCGTGAGCAGCGCGGCGAGCCCGACCCGGGAGGTGCGGTCGCATGAGCACTCCGAAGGCGGAACCGGTCGTGTCCGACCGCTGCGAGGTCTGCCGGGCACGGATCGAACGACGCCGCAACGCACCTCGCCGTTGCCCTGACCACCTCGACCAGACCGCGCTGTTCGACGCCGCTCCCTTGCGTCGTCGTGCGGCCACCCGCCGGGCGGTGCTCGGCACCGCTCGTTCCCCGCGGACCCGTCGATCGTCCCCACAGGAGCCGTAGATGTTCACGCACCAGCCCTTCCGCGGCTCGACGATCCGACGTCGCGCCGACGTCCAGCGCACGGCGATCGTGCGGGAGCCCGACACCCTCTCCAGCCGTTTCGGACTCGCCGCCGGGCGTGGTCTGTTCCGCCTGGCTCTGCTGGCGGTGTGGGCCGCCGTGATGACGATCTGGCTGCTGGCCTACGTACCGATCCTCGGGGCCGTCGTCGCCCTGGCGGTGCTCCTCGGCGCCATGCAGGGCATCGCCGGCTTCCTGGCGGTCCTGGCGGTGGCGCTGGCTGCCGGCGTCACGTGGTGGTGGTCGCACGGTGCGTCGTTCGATCGCCTGATCGCCTCGC
Organism: Actinomycetospora rhizophila; assembly: GCF_042657905.1. Taxonomy (NCBI): domain Bacteria; kingdom Bacillati; phylum Actinomycetota; class Actinomycetes; order Pseudonocardiales; family Pseudonocardiaceae; genus Actinomycetospora; species Actinomycetospora rhizophila. Next base: position 41,286 of record NZ_JBHSKG010000021.1, read on the forward strand.
GGGTGTTCCGGTTCGGCCGGCGCATCCGGTACCGGAGCGGCTTCGCCGACCTCATGGCCTCGGCCGGCCTCCAGGCACGCGACGCCTCAGCCCGTCTCGTCGTGCCCCGGCTGCTGTGGTGCCGTCTCGGCCTGCACGCCGATCTGCTGACCGTCCAGCTCTGCCCCGGCGTCACGCGCGAGGACCTCGAGGAGCGGACCGACGAGCTGCGCTCCGAATTCCGGGCCCTCGACGTCCGGGTGCTTGCCCACCGGCGACGCGGCTGGGTGTGGCTGCGCGTGATCTGCGCGGACACGCTGATGGAGCCCACCGCGCCCCCGAGCTCGGCGCACGCCGTCGACCTCGAAGCGCTCCCGCTCGGGCGCCGGGAGGACGGTTCGCCGTGGCGGCTGCGGCTGCTCGGGCGGCACGTGCTGATGGCCGGCGCCTCCGGCTCGGGCAAGTCGTCGATGGTCGCCGGCCTGCTGGTCGCGCTCGCCCCGGCGATCCGCGAGGGCCTGGTGCGCGTCATCGGGATCGACCCGAAGGGCGGCATGGAGTTCGGCATGTACGCCGAGCTGTTCCACCTCCTGGCCGCCGACAGCGACGAACACCTCGTCGTGGGTCTGGAGGCCGCGGCCGCGCTCACTGCGCAGCGCACTCGCGAACTGCGCTCCCGGACCCGGCAGCACGTGCCGACGACCGCCGAGCCGTTCTACGTCGTCCTCGTCGACGAGGTGGCCTCCCTGACCACCTACATCGCCGATCGCGGGCTGCGCAGCCGTGCTCAGGCCGCGCTCGGGCAGCTGCTCACCAAGGGCCGCGCCCCGGGCGTCTCGGTCGTCGGGTGCGTGCAGGACCCGCGCAAGGAGGTCGTCGACCTGCGCGGGCTGTTCACCACGCGCGTCGGGCTGCGGATGACGGAGAAGACCGAGGTCGCGATGGTGCTCGGGGACGGTGCCCGTGATCGCGGTGCGCGTTGCGACCAGATCAGCGCGCTGACCCCGGGCATCGGCTACGTGGTCGACGACGAGGACCAGACCCTGACCAAGGTGCGGTCGGTCTACGTGGACGACGAGCAGATGCGCTGGCTCGCCCGCACGTACCCGAGCCCGACCCGCGAGGACATCGGGGCGGTGATCCCGGTCCAACGTGACGAGCCCACCCCGCGGAGGAAGGCGAAAACGGGCGCGGCGAAAGAGGCCAGCGAGTCGAAGGAGGACTCGTCATGAGTGAGATGAGGGGCGGCCTCGCCGCACACCGGCGGGACGGCAAGAACGGCGAGACCTGGCCCGCGAGCACGTTGGGTGAACCAACGGACGTGACAACGGGCTTGCCCGTCGCCGACGGAGGCGCAAACGTCGGTGAGCAGCAGGACGAACGCCGGACGCGTCAGGAGCGTGCGGTGCTCCCGATGGCCGCCGACGTGGCCCGGGCGATGGCCGCTGAGCACGGCGTCTGCGTTCGGCCGGTGGCGCTGCGCCGGATCGACATCGAGACCGGGCGCACCGAAGTCGTGCCCGTGGCGTGCGGGTCGACGCGGGAGGACGTCTGCGGCCCGTGCGCAGTGAAGGCCCGGACCCTGCGGATGGCTCAGTGCCGCGAGGGCTGGCACCTCGACGAGGAGCCCGACCTGTCCCCGCGCGAGCCGACCGACGAGGAGAAGAAGATCGTCGGCGCTCGGGCCGACCTCGTGGTGGCCTACCGCGCGGCCCGGGAACGCGGCGACGACGAGACGGCCGAGGAGCTGGCCGAGCAGGTCGACGACCTCGACGAGCAGTTGCGGGCGCTCGGCGTCCGCGGCCGGCTGGCTGCCCTCGATCCGCCGGAGCGGGCACCCCGCAAGCGGTCCACCCGGCGACGTCAGGACGCCCCGAACCTTCCTCGGCGGCCGGTGGAGGACCGCACCGTCGGTCAGACCTTCGGCGTCGGGCGCTACCGGCCCTCGACGTTCGTCACGTGGACGCTGGGCAGCTACGGCCGGGTCCGCGAGGACGGGACGCCGGTCGATCCGGCGAGCTACGACTACCAGCGCGCGGCCCGCGACGCGGTGCACTTCGCGGCCCTGCTCGACCGGCTGTGGCAGAACACCCGACGCTGTGTGGGGTGGGAGGTCCAGTACTTCGGCACCGTCGAGCCGCAGCGCCGGGGCGCTCCGCACTTCCACGCCGCTGTCCGGGGCTCGATCTCCCGCGCCGACCTGCGGGCGATCACCGCGGCGACCTATCACCAGGTGTGGTGGCCCGCGCACGACCAGGCGGTCTACACCGCCGATCGCCCGCCGGAGTGGGACGCGGTCCGGCGGGTGTTCACCGACCCCGACACGGGGACGGCCCTGCCCTCCTGGGACGACGCCTGCGACGCCGTCACCGAGCCCGCACACGTTGTGCGGTTCGGGGAGCAGGTGCACGTGAAGGGCATCCTGGGTGGCACCGAGGACGCCGGTCGCCACATCGGCTACCTGACCAAGTACTTGACGAAGAGTGTCAGCCACGCCGCCGGGCTCTCGGCCGCCGCCAAGGGCGAGGAGCAGGACGAGCAGGCGCGGCCGGTGAGTGATCGTCAGCGCGCCCACGCCCGCCGGCTGCACGCCGAGCTGTCCATGACGCCGTGCTCCCCGCGCTGCGCGGTGTGGCTGCTGTACGGCGTGACACCGAGGGGCGCCGGCTTCCGCACGACGCCCGGCATCTGTCGCGGCAAGGCGCACCGCGCGGAGACGCTGGGGCTCGGCGGGCGTCGGGTCCTGGTCTCGCGGAAGTGGTCGGGCAAGACGCTGGACGACCACCGCGCCGACCGGACCGCGTTCGTTCGGCAACTGCTCGCCGACGTCGGGATCACCCCGACGACCCGGACCACCACCGGCGACCCGGCGGTGCGTTGGGAGCCGACCCGGCCGAACGATCCGGACGTACCGCAGCGTCCGGTGCTGCTCCTGGCCGCGATCGCTGAACGCCAGCGATGGCGCACGGAGTACACCGCGGCCCAGCTCGCCGCGTCGGGAGACCTGCCGTGTTCGGCAACCGACGGAGCGGCGGCGTGAGCGCCCGGGTCCCGGCACCGCGCCGACCGGTGGAGAAGCTGACCGTCGAGCAGGTCTGCGACGAGCTGCAGATCGCGCGCTCGACCTTCTACCAGTGGCGCCAGCTCGGGAAGGCGCCGAAGTGCATCCGGCTCCCGAACGGCGCGATCCGCATCCGGCGCGCCGATCTCGACGCCTGGCTGGACGGCTGCGAGGTCCCGGCCTGATGGCACCAAAACGAGAGACCACGCTGGACGTCCGGGTGTGGGGCGTGAAGAAGCGCGAGGGTGCCCGCGGCACGACGTACCGGGTGCGGTGGATCGTGGCCGGTCAGGAGTGGCACGACTCGTTCCGGCACCCCAGGCAGGCCGACGGGTTCCGCTCCGAGCTGGTGAGCGCGATCCGGCGCGGGGAGCCGTTCGACCTGGCGACCGGCCGGCCCGTGTCATCGGCGCCCGAGGTCGCCGCGGTCACGTGGTTCGAGCTGGCGTGCGACTACGTCGACATGAAGTGGCCGCGGCAGGCCGGCAAGAGCCGGCGCGGCATCGCGGAGTCGCTGACCACGACGACGGCAGCTCTCCTGACCACCGACCGCGGCCGGCCGGACGACGACGTCCTCCGCGCCACGCTCTACGCCTGGGCCTTCAACGCGCCGGTGCGCGCTGCCGGCCCGCCCGCCGACGACGACATGGCCGCGGCGGCACGCTGGCTGGCTCAGCACACGGTGCCGGTCTCGGCGCTGGCCGATACCGTGCTCGTGCGTGCCGTGCTGGACCGCTTCACGCTGCGCCTGGACGGCGCACCGGCCAGCGCGAGCACCGTGACCCGCAAGCGCGCCACGTTCTTCAACATCGTCGAGTACGCGGTGGAACGGGAGCTGCTGCCGTCCAACCCGCTGCGCACGATCCGCTGGAGCGCACCCAAACTGGCCGACACGGTCAACCCGCGGGCGGTGGTCAACCCGGCGCAGGCACGCTCGCTGCTCGAGGCGGTGAGAGTGCAGGGCAAGGCCGGGCCGGCCCTGGTCGCATTCTTCGCCGCGATCTACTACGCCGCCCTCCGCCCGGCCGAGGCCGTAGAGCTCCGCCGCGACGCCCTGACGCTGCCTGACGACGGGTGGGGCGAGCTGTACCTCACCGGCTCCGCCCCGGAGACCGGGCGCGCGTGGACCGGCCTCGCTACCCGCCGGGAGCCGCGCGGGCTCAAGCACCGGGGGCGTCAGGACGTGCGGATCGTGCCCGCTCCCCCGCCGCTGGTCCGGCTGCTACGCGACCACCTCGACAGCTTCGGCGTCGACCGGCAGGGCCGGCTGTTCCGCGGCGCCCGCGGCGGCCCGCTGGCCGGCAGCGTCTACCAGCGTGTGTGGCGCGACGCCCGCGAGAAGGCCCTGACGGCCTCCGAGGTCACCTCACCCCTCGCGCGCCGGCCCTACGACCTCCGGCACGCCGCCGTGTCGACCTGGCTCAACTCCGGCGTTCCGGCACCGCAGGTCGCCGAGTGGGCCGGCCACAGCGTGAACGTGCTCCTGCGCGTCTACGCCAAGTGCATCGTCGGCCAGGAGGACGAGGCGCGGCGGCGGATCACCGAGGCGCTGGGCGAGGACCCGTGAGCGAATCTTGTCTCTTGCCCGTGAAAGGGCGCGTGACGGTCACGGGCGAGCCGGCCGGCTGTCACCGTTGGGTTCGCGTTCGGGTAGCGAGGAGACCGCACGCGGGAAGGTCCGCGATGGCCTGAAGGCGGTGTCCATCAGGGAGACGGAGGAGATGAGCACGGCACCGACTCCCTCGCCGACGAGATCGAGAAGGTCGGCCGTGACGCTTCGGCGACTCAAGGTGACCACGCGTCGGGGCCGTCGGGACGGACTTGCTGGCAGGTCTGAACGATGGTGTTCCACAGTCGGCGGGCCTCGGGATCGTGCGCGAGCCACTCATCGATCTGTGAAGACGCGGCGGTGTCGCCGTGGGCGGCGAGGACCTGCAGGTCCACGAGTCGGTCGATCCAGGCTCGGTCGACGTGGTCGGAGAGGGTCGGTTCGGGAACGGGAGAAGTAGTGATGGCGTTGCAGCCTTCCCTGTGGTGGGGCCCGGTCGTGCCCGCCACCGGCCCCCCCCCCGCGGGCGGTGGGGACACGACCGGCCCGAGACCCGCGGTATCGGCCGCGGACTCGGGGAGCCGTCGCGACGCGCCGAGGAGCAACGTCGTGACGGCGAATGGAGCGCATGACTCAGCGCCAGGAGTGGTGGCGGAGCCGGATGCGGGGTGTGCTGGTCGCTTCCTAGGAGTGCCCAAGCCCCTGAGTGGGTCCTGCACTGAAGCCGAGGGTCCCTACAACCGGCGGCGGCGTTCCAGCTGCACAGGACTGTCCTCCGTGAAGGCCTCGGTAAGCAAGCGGGGAGGCACAGGACTTGTCGCAGGTCGCCGAATGGGCCGGCCACAGCGTGAACGTGCTCCTGCGCGTCGACGCCAAGTGCATCGTCGGCCGGGAGGACGAGGCGCGGCGCCGGATCACCGAGGCGCTGGGCGAGGACCCGTCATGATCGATCTGTCCGTGCATCGTCCGTGGACACCGGCGCACGACCGGTCACAGCCGGACGGAGCCGAACATGACCCTGATCATGAATCAGCCCCGTCGTCGCTGGTCAGCGAGGCAACGGGGCTGGTGGTGGCGGGTGAAGGATTCGAACCTTCGAAGCTTTCGCGACGGATTTACAGTCCGCTCCCATTGGCCGCTCGGGCAACCCGCCAGGGTGTGCCACCCCGGAGGATGACGTCGTAGAGACTACAGACACGGGTGCGCCGCCGGTGCAGGCGGGGCCCGTCGAGCGCCACCCGACCCGTCAGGAAGGACGATCATGGCGAACCCCTCGTTCGACGTCGTGAGCAAGGTCGACCGCCAGGAGGTCGACAACGCGCTCAACCAGGCGAGCAAGGAGCTCTCGCAGCGGTTCGACTTCCGCGGGACGGGGGCCGGGGTGTCGTGGGCCGGCGAGGAGGCGATCACCATCAGCGCCGAGACCGAGGAGCGCTGCACCGCGGCCATCGACGTCTTCAAGGAGAAGCTGATCAAGCGCGGCATCTCGCTGAAGGCCTTCGACGTCGGCGAGCCCGCGATCTCGGGCAAGACCTACAAGGTCACCGGCTCGCTGGTGCAGGGCATCAGCAAGGACAAGGGCAAGGAGATCTCCAAGGTCATCCGGGACGAGGGCCCCAAGGGCATCCAGGCCCAGATGCAGGACGACCAGCTCCGCGTCACCGGCAAGAAGAAGGACGACCTGCAGGCCGTCATCTCCCTGCTCAAGGAGCGCGACTTCGAGATCGCGCTGCAGTTCACGAACTACCGCTGAGCCCCCGGTGGCCGCGGTGCGCGACCGCCGGCCCGCGGACCTCGAGGCCCTCGCGGCGGCGCTGGTCGAGGTCCACCTGGTCGACGGCTATCCCGTCGAGGGCGTCGCCGACCCGCGCGCCTGGCTGACCCCGCCCGGCACCCTGCACGCCTGGGTCGCGACCCTCGACGACGCCGTCGTCGGGCACGCCCTGGCGATGACGGCGCAGCCGGAGATCGCCGCCGTCGACGCGTGGGTGCAGCGGGGCGGGGACATCGCCACCACGATCGTCGGCGCGCGCCTGTTCGTCGCCCCCGCCGGCCGCGGCCGGCGCCTGGGCACGACGCTCGCCCGCACGCTCACCGACTGGGCGGTGCACCACGCCCTCGACATCGTCGGCGACGTCATGGCCAAGGACACCGCCGCGATCGCGATCTACGAGCGCCTCGGCTGGCACCGGATGGGCGCCGCGATGCACGACACCGGCCGCGGCACGCAGGTCCCCGCGTACCTGTACGCGAGCCGGGAGCCGTAGCTCACGCCCGGCGGTGCCGCCCGGGGCGGGCGTGCCGGACCGCGACGGCACCGGCGACCGCGGCGGAACCCATGAGGGCGTAGGCGAGGGCGTCGGAGCCGTCGGACGGGGCGGAGCCGTCCCCGGCCTCGACGCCGCCGACGGGGTAGCGGTGGGCCGGAGCCGAGGTGTCGGTCGCGGCGGCGGGCCGGACGTCGACGTCGCTGCTGTCGTCGCGGTCGTCGTCACTGCCGTCGTCGCCGTAGTCGTACGACTCGCAGGCGATCCCGTCGTCGTCGGCGTCGAGGCGCTCGGGGTCGCTCGGGTCGTCGTCGAGGACGGCCTGGGCCTCGGCCCGCGAGGAGAAGTCCGCGCAGTCGCGGTCCTGCGTCGGCCAGGTCCACGTCGACGACGAGTTCGACGTCCCGTGCGTGGTGGACGACGTGGAGCCCGAGGACGACGTCGAGTCGTCGGTGAGGCCGAGCTCCTCGCTCGCGGAGCCGCGGCTCGGCAGGCTCTCGCACGCCACGCCGTCGTCGTTGCGGTCGAGGTCGTGCGGGTCCCCCGCGGTGGTGTCGAAGAAGTCCTGCGCGTCCTCCTGGTACGTGAAGTCGTCGCAGTTCTTGTCGCCGGCACCGGCGGCCAGCGCCATCCCCGCTCCGGGCCCGAACACGCCGAGCAACGTCAGCGTCCCGAGGGTGGCGGCGCGGGTGCGGCGGGTCCGGCGGACGGCACGGTGAGCAGGCACGGAAGGTCCCCTCGAGTGGTGTGGTGGAGCGCGACGTCGCGCTCAGCACCACCGTCGCCGCGGCGATCGCGATCGTTAGGACGATCCGCGAGGACCACACGAGCGGGGTCGATACGGACGATCGGCGCAACCCCGCCCGGCCCCGGGGCGTCTCTGTCCTGATGCGCACCCGACTTCGGGGGCGGTCTCGGGGTCTTCCCGGAGCCGGCGGGCCTCGGCGCCGAGCAGAGTCGGGTCATGGCTCCCGCACGGTCGTGGCTCGTGGACGCCGCGCTGCTCGTCACCCTGCCGTTCGGCGCGGGCCACGGGACACCGCCCCCGGCGGGCAGCCCGGGCCCCGAGCTCGTCACCGGGACCGTGGGCGAGCACGGCGAACCCCGCGTCGTCCCCGCGCACGATCCCCCCGCGCCGGCCCCCGCGCCCGACCTCGAACGTGGCGTCGTCCCCTGACACCCGCCGCGCGCCGGCGCCGCGTGGGGTAGGCAGAGCGCATGAGCGAGCGGATCGTCGTCGTCGGGGGCGGCTTCGCGGGGTCGGGCGTGGCGCGGCGGCTGGAACGGCTCGCGCCGGACGCCGACATCCGGCTCGTCTGCCCCGACGACTACATGCTCTACCTGCCGCTGCTGCCGCAGGTCGCGGCCGGGGTCCTGCCCGCGCCGGCCGCGGTGGTGTCGCTGTCGCGCCGGTTACGACGCACCGTGGTCGTGCCGGGCCGCGCGACGGGCATCGACCTCGACGCGCGCCGCGTGCTCGTGCGCAGCATCACCGGCAACCCCGAGGTCCTGGGCTACGACCGGCTGGTGCTCGCCCCCGGCAGCGTCACCAAGGTCATGGACGTCCCCGGCCTGCGCGAGTACGGGCGGGGCTGCAAGACGCTCGCCGAGGCTGCCTACCTGCGCGACCACGTGCTGGGCCAGCTCGAGGTCGCGAACACCTCCGACGACCCCGACGAGCGGGCCCGGCGCTGCCGCTTCGTCGTCGTCGGCGGGGGCTACGCGGGCGTCGAGACGGCGGCCAACCTGCAGCTGATGACCACCGCGCTGGCGCGCCGCTTTCCCCGCCTCGACCCGGGGCTGGTGCAGTGGCACGTGGTGCAGCACCACGACGGGCTCATGCCCGGCCTCGGCGACCGGCTCGGCGAGGACACGCGCCGGGTGCTCGAGTCCCGCGGCATCCACGTCGACCTCGGGGTGAGCCTCGCCGCGGTCGACGACGAGTCGGCGACGCTGTCGGACGGCCGCCGCCTGCCGACGCAGACGCTGATCTGGACGGCGGGCGTCTCCCCCAGCCCGTTGATGGGCCACCTGGACGCGGCCACCGACCACGGCCGGCTCGTGGTGGGCGCGGACCTGTCGGTGCCCGGGCACCCGGAGGTGCTCGCGATCGGGGACGCGGCGGCGGTGCCCGACCTCGCCACCGGCGGCGGCGCGGTGTGCCCGCCGACGGCGCAGCACGCCTCGCGGCAGGCGCCCGTGGCCGCGGACAACGTCGTCGCCGGTCTCGCCGGGGCGCCGACGCGGGAGTACCGCCACCGGGACCTGGGCATGGTCGTCGACCTCGGCGGCACCGACGCCGTCGCCAAGCCGTTCGGGGTCGACCTGAGCGGCGCCGTCGCGGCCGGGGTGACGCGGGCCTATCACCTGTGGGCGATGCGGGCGCCGGCCGCGATGGCGCGGGTGGCCTCGGCCTGGACGCTGAGCGCGCTGCACGGCGCGAGCGCGGTCCGTCTGGGGTTCCTGACCGGGGCGAGCGGGCGGCTCGCCGAGTTCGAGCACACCGACGACTACCTCGACCCCGCCGCCACCCGCGCGGCGATCGAGGGGCTCAGGCCTCGCGTCCCTCGAGGCTGACGAGCCGGCGGTCGATCTGCCCGAGCGCGTCGACGATGCGCTCGAGACGGGGCGGGACGAGGGCGGCGATCGTCATGTCGACCGTCCCGCCCCGGCACGCCCACCACCTCAGGGTCCGCCCCCGGTCCGTCCCGGGGTCGTCACCACTCCTTGGCGTAGTAGTAGCTCGGCTCCGTCGCGCCGGGCTCGATGAACACGTAGCCGTGCGCGGCGTAGAAGCGGCGGGCGTCGACGTCCTCGCCGTCGACGTTGACCTCGACGATCCGCCCGCCGCGCTCGGCGGCCAGGGCCTCGACGGCGGTGAGGAGCGCGTGCCCGATCCGCCGGCCCCGCCGGTCCGGGCGCACGTAGAGCTCGTCGAGCAGCGCGACGGGCCCGTCGAACCAGACGTTGGGGCGGAACGAGACGACGGCGAGCCCGTCGGGCGGGTCACCGTGGACCAGCGCGACGAGGTCGTCGGTTCCCAGACGGTGCTCGAGTCGAGCCGTCAGCACCGCGACACCCGGCGTCGGGGTGTCGAACTCGGTGTTGAAGTCGTCGAGCAGGGTCGCGACGGTCGCGGCGTCGTCGGGACCGGCCCGCCGGACCTCACCCACCGGACCCGTACCGGCGGGTGATGACCTCGAAGTGGTGCCCGCCGGGGTCGTCGAAGTACAGGCCGCGGCCGCCGTCGTTGGTGTTGTACTGCCCGACCCAGCGCTGCCGGGGATCGGCCCAGTACGTGATCGCGCGGTGCTGCAGCGTCGCGAGGACGACGTCGAACTCGTCCTCGCCGACGAGGAACGCGACGTGCTGGCCGGGCCACTCGCCGGGTGGGGTGGCGTAGTCGATGGTGAACGTCTCGTCGACGTCGACGGCGATGAACGGCCCCCACGGGTGGGGGTCGGGCAGGCCGAGGACGTCGGCGAGGAACTGGGCGGACGCGCGCGGGTCGTGGGCGGCGAGCGAGAGGTGATCGATGCGAACGGCCATGGGGTGGGTCACTCCAGGGCCCCGGCGCCTCCATCCGCCGGTCTGGCACCGGCCCGGACGCGACGCTGCGGGGATCTGATCGCGGGGTCCCGCAGGGCGTCAAGAGCCGTTGCGGGCCATCGCCTCGAGCCGGGCGATGCGGTCCTCCAGCGGCGGGTGGGTCGAGAACATGCGCGAGAGGCCCTCGCCCGGGCGGAACGGGTTGGCGATCATCAGGTGCGACTGGCTGACCAGCTGCGGGTTCGGCGGCAGCGGTGCGACGGCCGTGCCGTACTGCAGCTTGCGCAGCGCCGAGGCCAGGGCCAGCGGGTCGTGGGTGAGCTGCGCGCCGCTGGCGTCGGCCTGGTACTCCCGCGACCGGCTGATCGACATCTGGATGATCGCCGCCGCGACCGGGCCGACGATCGCGACGGCCAGGGTGGCGAGGACGTTGCGGCTGCCGCCGAAGAGCTGGGCGGCGAGCACGAGGTAGGACACGACGCTCGACAGCGCGCCGGCGACCGACGAGATGAGGATGTCGCGGTTGTAGACGTGCGAGAGCTCGTGGCCCAGCACGCCGCGCAGCTCGCGCTCGTCGAGCAGCGCCAGGATGCCGGTGGTGGCGCAGACCGCCGCGTGGCGCGGGTTGCGGCCGGTCGCGAAGGCGTTGGGCGCGTCGGTGGGGCTGACGTAGAGCCGGGGCATCGGCTGGTGGGCGTCGGTCGCGAGCTCGCGGACGATCCGGTACATCACCGGCTGCTCGGCCTCGCCGACCGGGCGGGCGTGCATCGCGCGCAGCGCGAGACGGTCGGAGAAGAAGTACGAGTAGCCGTTGACGCCGAGCGCGACGACGAGCGCGACCAGCAGCCCGGTGCGGCCGAACAGCGAGCCGATGATCAGCACGATCGCGCTCATCAGACCGAGCAGCGCGGCCGTCTTCAGCCCGTTGCGCACCGGTACCTCCCCTCGGACGGACCCTTCGCCCGGGACAACGCGGCCGGTGCTCCGCCCGTTCCCGCTCGTCAGCGGGCCGCGCGTGCCGCCTCGATCACCTCGCGGCTCGCCCCGAGCGCCTCGAGGTCCTCGGGGCGCCCGTGGCGCAGGAAGTGCTCGACGCCCACCTTGAGGAAGAGCGCCCGCGCGGTGCCGGCGACCTCGCCGTCGAGCCCGCCGAGGCGCGCGTCCCCGGAGACGTAGATCTTGCGGCCCACGACGGCGTCGACGCGCGAGCGCAGCCACACCGTGGTGCCGACGGGCACCGGGCGCCGGAAGTCGGTCTCCAGGCGCGCGGTCACCGCGGACCGGGTGACCTGCGTGTAGGCGGTCCCGAGGGAGTCGTCGAACGCGGTCATGAGCATGCCGCCGTGCAGCAGGCCCGGCGCGCCCTGGTGCTCGTCGAGGACGTCGAAGCGGCTGACGACGGAGATGCCGTCGTCGGCGACCCACGACCGGATGCGCAGGCTGCCGGGCACGTCGCCGCAGCCGCGGCAGCCCTCGAAGTGCGAGGTGGTGCGCTCGCCGGGCGGGGGCGCCTTGGGGTTGCGCTGCGGCGCCGCGGCGTCCGCCGGCGGGTCGATCGAGATCGGCACGGCCAGCACGTTACCCATGGCAACGACTCCCGGGCCGCGAGCCGCGTCACGGTGACGGCATGCTGGGCCCATGACCTCCCCGGACGTCCGCCTGGACCGCCTCGACGGTGTCGCCCTGCTCACGGTCAGCGACCCCAGGCGGCGCAACGCGATGACCGGCGCGCTCTCCGAGCGCCTGGTGGCCGTGCTCGGCGAGATCGCGGCCGACGAGTCGGTGCGCGCCGTCGTCGTCACCGGCGACGACGACCCCAAGCCGGCGTTCTGCGCCGGCGGCGACCTCGACGAGCTCGCGGCCGCCGGCGAGGCCGGGCCGGACGCCCTGGAGCACATCTACGCCGGGTTCCTCGCGCTGGCCGAGTGCCCGTTGCCGACGTTCGCCGCGGTCGACGGTCCCGCCGTCGGCGCCGGGCTCAACCTCGCGCTCGCCGCCGACGTGCGCATCGCCGGCGACACCGCGCGCTTCGAGCCGGGCTTCCTGCGCCTGGGCGTGCACCCCGGCGGCGGCATGACGTGGATGGCGCAGCGCCTGGTCGGCCCGCAGGTGACGACGGCGATGCTGCTGGGCGGCGAGGGCCTCGACGCCGCCCGCGCCGCCGAGCTGGGCCTCGTGCTGCGGGTCGCGACCGGCGAGGGCACCGACGGCCGGTCGGCGGCGGTGACCGAGGCCCTGCGCATGGCGGCGGTCGCGGCGGCGGCGCCGCGCGAGCTCGTGCTGGCCACCAAGGCCACGCTGCGCACGACCGCGCAGCTCGACCGGCACCGCGACGCGGTCGCCGTCGAGGTCGGCCCGCAGCTGGAGTCGCTGCGCTCCGAGGGGTTCCGCGAGGGCCTCGCCCGGGTGCGCGCGGCCACCGGGAAGAAGTGACAGCCCGGGACCGCCACAGTCCCGTCACCGGGAACGACGGCGTGCACAACATCCTTTTTCGGTCCAGCCTGTGACCCACGACCAGCCGCCGGACGGTCACGCAGCGGTGAGGTTAGCCTGAGTAGTCCGCCTCGTCCCAGGGGGATTCGCCGAGTTGCGAAGGGAAGCGATCGGAAGCGATGACCACTGACACCGCCGTCGGGCCGTCCGGTCGGGAGGTGCGCCAGACCCATCGGGTCGTCATCCGCTTCGCGGGCGACTCCGGGGACGGCATGCAGCTGACCGGCGACCGGTTCACCTCTGAAGCCGCGGCGTTCGGGAACGACCTGGCTACGCTGCCGAACTTCCCCGCCGAGATCCGCGCCCCTGCCGGGACGCTGCCCGGGGTGTCGAGCTTCCAGCTCCACTTCGCGGACTACGACATCCTCACGCCGGGCGACCGCCCCGACGTGCTGGTGGCGATGAACCCGGCGGCGCTCAAGGCGAACATCTCCGACCTCCCGCACGGCGGGATGCTCATCGTCAACACCGACGAGTTCACCAAGCGGAACCTGGCGAAGGTCGGCTACGAGTCCAACCCGCTCGAGGACGACTCGCTGGAGCCCTACACCACGCACCAGGTCGCGATGGCCACGCTGACGCGCGGGGCGCTCGAGCCGACCGGCATGAGCAAGAAGGACGCCGAGCGCGCGAAGAACATGTTCGCGCTCGGGCTGCTGTCGTGGATGTACCACCGCGGCACCGAGGGCACCGAGCAGTTCCTGCGCGAGAAGTTCGCCAAGAAGCCCGAGCTGGCCGAGGCCAACATCCTCGCGTTCCGCGCCGGCTGGAACTACGGCGAGACCACCGAGAGCTTCGCGGTCACCTACGAGGTCGCCCCGGCGCGCCTCGCCGAGGGCACCTACCGCCAGATCACCGGCAACCTCGCGCTCGCCTACGGCGTCGTCGCCGCGGGACAGCAGGCCAAGCTGCCGGTGTTCCTCGGGACCTACCCGATCACCCCGGCGTCGGACGTCCTGCACGAGCTCTCGAAGCACAAGGGCATGGGCGTCACGACGTTCCAGGCCGAGGACGAGATCGCCGGCATCGGCGCCGCGCTCGGCGCGTCGTTCGGCGGCTCGCTGGGCGTCACGTCGACGTCCGGCCCCGGCGTCGCGCTGAAGTCGGAGACGATCGGCCTGGCGGTGGCCCTCGAGCTGCCGCTGCTGATCCTCGACGTGCAGCGCGGCGGCCCCTCGACCGGCCTGCCCACCAAGACCGAGCAGGCCGACCTGCTGCAGGCCATGTACGGGCGCAACGGCGAGGCCCCGGTGCCGATCATCGCGCCGCAGTCGCCCGCCGACTGCTTCGACGCGGCCCTGGACGCCGTGCGCATGGCGCTGACCTATCGCACCCCGGTGTTCCTGCTCTCCGACGGCGCGATCGCCAACGGCTCCGAGCCGTGGGCCATCCCGGACGTGTCCGACCTGCCGGACCTCTCCACGACGTTCGCCACCGAGCCGAACGCCCCCGACGGTTCCGGGGAGTTCTGGCCCTACCTGCGCGACCCCGACACCCTGGCCCGCCCGTGGGCGATCCCGGGCACCGCCGGCCTCGAGCACCGCATCGGCGGGCTGGAGAAGGCCGACGGGCGCGGGACGATCTCCTACGACCCGGACAACCACGACCGCATGGTCCGGCTGCGCCAGGCCAAGATCGAGGGCATCGAGGTCCCCGACCTCACCGTCGACGACCCGGACGCCGACGCGGAGGTCCTGGTCATCGGCTGGGGCTCGTCGTACGGCCCGATCGGCGCCGCCTGCCGCCGGGTGCGCGCGGCGGGGATGTCGGTGGCCCAGGCCCACCTGCGCCACCTCAACCCGCTGCCCCGCAACCTGGGCGACGTGCTGCGCTCGTACCGCCGGGTGGTCGTGCCGGAGATGAACCTCGGGCAGCTCTCGATGCTGCTGCGCGCGAAGTACCTGGTCGACGCGCACTCGTACACCAAGGTCGCCGGCCTGCCGTTCCAGGCCGAGGAGCTCGCCGGCGTCCTCACCGACGCCGTGAAGGGGGACCTGCCCGCATGACCGCGACAGAACTCGGCCAGCCGTCGTTCGGCGGCGGCCTGGACCTCGTCCCGACCACCGACGAGACGCAGAAGGCCAAGGACTACACCTCCGACCAGGAGGTCCGCTGGTGCCCGGGCTGCGGCGACTACGCCGTGCTCGCGAGCGTCCGCGGCTTCCTGCCGGAGCTGGGGCTCAAGCGCGAGAACATCGTGTTCGTCTCGGGCATCGGCTGCTCGTCGCGCTTCCCGTACTACCTCGACACCTACGGCATGCACTCGATCCACGGGCGCGCGCCGACGATCGCGACGGGCCTGGCGGTCACCCGCCCCGACCTGTCGGTCTGGGTCGTCACGGGTGACGGCGACGCGCTGTCGATCGGGGGCAACCACCTGATCCACGCGCTGCGCCGCAACATGAACATCACGATCCTGCTGTTCAACAACAGGATCTACGGGCTGACCAAGGGCCAGTACTCGCCGACCTCCGAGGTCGGCAAGGTCACCAAGTCCACGCCGATGGGCTCGGTCGACGCCCCGTTCAACCCGGTGTCGCTGGCCCTGGGCGCCGAGGCGACGTTCGTCGGGCGCGCGCTCGACTCCGACCGCAAGGGCCTCACCGAGGTGCTGCGCCAGGCCGCCGCGCACCGCGGCGCCTCGCTGGTCGAGATCTTCCAGGACTGCCCGATCTTCAACGACGGGTCGTTCGACGTCCTGCGCAAGGGCGACGACGTCGCCGAGCGGCTGATCAAGCTCGTCGACGGCGAGCCGATCCGCTTCGGCAACGAGGGCGAGTGGGGCGTCGTGCGCTCCGCGTCCGGCGGGCTCGAGGTCGCCCGGGTCGCCGACGTCGGCGAGGACGCCGTCGTCGTCCACCGCGCGGGCGAGCAGGACCCGACGCAGTCCTTCGCGCTCTCGCGGCTCTCCGACCAGGACCTCACGCACACCGTCACCGGGATCTTCCGCAAGGTCGACCGCCCGACCTACGACGACGGCGCCCGGGCCCAGGTCGCGGCCGCCACCGAGCAGGCCGAGCAGCGGGGCGACAACCTCCAGGCCCTGCTCTCCGGCAAGGACACCTGGGCGGTCATGCCGGAGCCCGAGAACGAGCAGTAGCACCGCGCCCGACACCGCGCCCGACACCCGGGCGACGGTGTCGGGTGCGGGTCGGGGATACGCGGCCGCGGTCACCGCCTACGTCCTCTGGGGCGTCTCGCCGGCGTTCTGGCCGCTGCTGGCGCCCGCGGACGCCGTCGAGTCCGTCGCCCACCGCGTCGCGTGGACGCTCCTGGGCATGCTCGTCGTGATCACCGTCGCGCGCCGGTGGCCGGCCCTGCGCGGCCTGTCGTGGCGGACCTGGCTGCTGATCACGGCCGGCTCGGTGCTCATCGGGATCAACTGGGGCACCTACATCTGGGCCACCACCCACGACCACGTCGTGGACGCGGCCCTGGGCTACTACGGCACCCCGCTGGTCGCGGTGCTGCTCGCGGTGCTCGTGCTGCACGAGCGGCTGCGCCCGGCGCAGTGGGTGGCGATCGGGCTGGCGGCGGCCGCGGTCACCGTGCTGACCGTCGGGACCGGGCGGCTGCCGTGGATCACCCTGGCGCTGGCCGTGAGCTTCGGGGTCTACGGGCTGGTCAAGAAGCGGGTGCCGCTCGACCCGATCCCCGGGCTGACCGCCGAGGGCTTCCTGCTCGGGCCGCTGGCGATCGTCTACATCGTCGTCATCCAGGTGACGGGCGCCGGGACGTTCACCGGCCACGGGCTCGGGCACGCGCTGCTGCTCGTCGCCGCGGGTCCGGTGACGGCGATCCCCCTGCTGCTCTTCGCGGCCGGGGCGAAGCGGCTCACCCTGGCCACCCTGGGCGTGCTGCAGTACATCAACCCGACGCTGCAGTTCCTGTTCGGCGTGGTCGTGGCCGGCGAGGCCATGCCGGTGTCGCGCTGGGTCGGCGTCTCGCTCGTCTGGGCCGCCCTGCTGATCTTCACGACGGATGCGCTCCGCGCACGTGAGTGATACGGGTCGTCCTGACGACCCATATCACTCACGTGGCGGAGCCATCACCCCGTCCTCGCGATCGTGTAGTCGAGGAGGGCGGCGAGGGCGCGGCGGGCGGGGCCGTCGGGCAGGGTCGCGAGCTCGCCACGGGCGGCGTCGGCGCGGGCGTCGAGGGCCGCGCGCGCCTCGTCGAGGCCCCGCGAGCCGCGCAGCAGCTCCAGCGCCTCGCCGACCTCGGAGTCGTCCAGTTCGCGGGTGCCCACGCCCAGCTGGCGCAGGCGCGCCACCTCGGGCCCGTCGCCGGCCAGCGTGTAGAGCACCGGCAGCGTCGCGACGCCCTCGCGCAGGTCGGTGCCCGGGGTCTTGCCCGAGTCCCCGGACGGCGAGGCGATGTCGATGATGTCGTCGGAGACCTGGAACGCGGTGCCGATGATCTCGCCGAACCGGCGCATCGCGGCCACCTGCTCCGGTGTCGCGCCCGCGAACATCGCCCCGAAGCGCCCCGAGGTGGCGATCAGCGACCCCGTCTTCTCGGCCACCACCGCGAGGTAGTGCTCGATGGCGTCCTCGCCGTCGCGTGCGCCGCGCGTCTCGCGCATCTGGCCCGTCACGAGCTCGGCGAACGTCTCGGCGATGATCCGGACCGCGTCGGGCCCCAGCTGCGAGACCAGCCGCGAGGCGTGGGCGAACAGGTAGTCGCCGGTGAGGATCGCGACGCTGTTGTCCCAGCGCGCGTTGGCGCTGTCGGCGCCCCGGCGCATGACGGCCTCGTCCATGACGTCGTCGTGGTACAGCGTCGCGAGGTGGACGAGCTCCACCGACGTCGCCGCGATCACCACGTCCTGCGACGTCCCGCCGGCGAGCTGGGCGGCGAGCAGCGTCAGCAGCGGCCGGAACCGCTTGCCGCCGGCCTCGATGAGGTGCAGCGACGTGTCGGTGACGAACCGGTAGTCGCTGTGCACCTCGCGGCGCAGCAGTTCCTCGACACGGTCGAGCCCCTCGCTCACCGCGGCGGCGAGGTCGGGATCGGCGATGGGCAGGCCCGCGACCTGGGTCAGCGCGGGATCGGGAGCGGACACGGGCCTCAGCCCAGGAAGGACAGGCCGTCGGCCCATCCGAGGACGGCGGTCGGCACGACGCCGAGCAGCAGGGTCACCACGACCCCCAGTGTGATCGCCACCGTCGTGAACGGGCCAGGCACGCTGACGGTCGGACCGTCCGCCGCGGGCTCCGAGAAGTACATCAGCACGATGAGGCGCAGGTAGAAGAACGCCGCCACCGCGCTGACCACGAGAGCCACGATGACCAGCGGCGTCATGCCGTCGGCCAGCGCCGCGGAGAACACCGCGAACTTGGCGGTGAAGCCACTGGTCAGCGGGATCCCGGCGAGCGCCAGCATGAGGAACGTCACCGCCGCCGCGACCACCGGCGAGCGCTTCCCGAGCCCCGCCCACGCCGACAGGTGCGTCGCCTCCCCGTCCGGCCCGCGCACGAGCGAGACGAGCCCGAACAGCGCGACGGTGGTGAAGCCGTAGGCGAGCAGGTAGAACAGCGTCGCCGAGAGCCCGGCCGGCGTGATGGCCATCGCGCCGAGCAGCAGGAAGCCCGCGTGCGCCACCGACGAGTAGGCGATCATGCGCTTGACGTCGGTCTGGGTGAGCCCGAGCACCGCGCCGATCACCATCGAGGCGATCGCGACGGCCCACAGCACGCCGCGCCACTCCCACACCGTCGACCCGAACCCGACCGACAGCACCCGCAGGATCGCGCCGAACGCGGCGACCTTGGTGCAGGCGGCCATGAAGGCGGTCACCGAGGTCGGCGCGCCCTGGTAGACGTCCGGGGTCCAGGTGTGGAACGGGCCCACCGAGGCCTTGAACATCAGCCCGACCACGAGCAGCGCGAGCCCGCCGAACAGCAGCGAGTCGGGGCGCAGCGAGCCCGCCGTGGCGAGCGAGATGTCGGTCAGCTTCACCGAGTCCGCGTAGCCGTAGAGCAGCGCGAGCCCGTAGAGGAAGAACGCCGACGAGAACGCGCCGAGCAGGAAGTACTTGACCGCCGCCTCCTGGCTCATCAGCCGCCGGCGCCGGGCCAGGCCGCAGAGCAGGTACAGCGGCAGGCTGAGCACCTCGAGGGCGATGAACATCGTCAGCAGGTCGTCGGCCGCGCAGAAGACGAGCATGCCGCCGAGCGCGAACAGGACGAGCGAGAAGACCTCGGTCTGGCCCTCGACCGGGCCCCGTCCACCGTCACGGCCCCGTCCACCGCCACCGCCGCCCGTGCGGGTCCGGACCGCCGTCCCGCCGGCCCGGGCGCCGATCGCCTTCTCGCGCGCCTCGGCCTCGCCGGCCGCCTCGGGGTCGGCGAGGAACGCCCCGCCGGGCTCGACGGAGCGGTCGGCCATGAGCAGCACGCTCGGGAGCGCGAGGGCGAGCAGCGTGCCCCAGAGGAACAGCGCCGGGCCGTCGACGGCGACCGCGCCCGCGAGCGTCGACACCGGGGCGGCACCCGACGCCGCCCGGATGATCACGGCCAGCAGCGCCACGACGATCGCGACGAGCGTCAGGACCAGCTGCACCCGCCGGCGCACGCGGAAGGGCAGGAGCGCCTCGAACAGCACCGCGAGGCAGGCCGCGCCGAAGATGATCCAGAGGGGCGCCAGCGCCCCGTAGGCGATCGTCGGGAACGAGGGCGCCAGGGGCCCGGTCATCGCGCCACTCCGTTCGGGGTCACGGGGTCGGGCACGCCGACCTCGCTCAGGGTCGCCGCCACGGTCGGGTCGAGGATCTCGAGGACCGGGCCGGGGAAGAAGCCGAGCACGAGGACCAGCGCGACCAGCGGGGTGAGCAGGGCGACCTCGCCGCGGGTCAGGTCACCGAAGCGGGCGGTGGTGCGCCGCATCCAGGAGTCGTCCCCCGCGCCCGCGTCCGTCCCGAAGGTCGCCGCCGACGCCGCGCCCGGGCCGTCCCCGACGACGGCGGCGCCGCGCAGCGGGCCGGTCATCGTGCGCTGGATGACCCAGAGCATGTACAGCGCGGCGAAGACGATGCCCACGGTCGCGACCACCGTGAACGCCGGCTGGCGCGGGAACGACCCGAGCAGCACGAGGAACTCGCTGATGAACGAGTTCGTGCCGGGCAGGGCGATCGTCGAGAGTCCCGCGACGAGGAACATGCCGGCCAGCAGCGGGGCGGCCCGCCCGACGCCGCCGTACTCGGTCATGTCCGCGGTGCCGCCGCGCCGGATCAGCAGGCCGACGACGAGGAACAGCATCGCGGTCGAGATGCCGTGGTTGACCATGTAGAGCGCCGACCCGGCGAGCGACTGCGACGAGAACGCGAAGATGCCGAGCGCGATGAAGCCGAAGTGCGCGATCGAGGTGTAGGCGACGAAGCGCTTGAGGTCGGTCTGCGCGGCGGCGAGCAGCGCGCCGTAGAGCACGCCGATCACCGCGAGGGTCAGCACCAGCGGGGCGAGCTCCTGCGACGCGGCCGGGAACAGCGGCAGCGTGTAGCGCAGGAACCCGAAGGTGCCGACCTTGTCGAGCAGGCCCAGCAGGATGATGCTGCCCGCGATCGGGGCCTCGGCACCGGCGTCGGGCAGCCACGTGTGGAACGGCACCAGGGGCGCCTTGATCGCGAACGCGGCGAAGAACCCGAGGAACAGCGGGATCTGGGTCGACAGGGGCAGCTGGGCGGCCATCCCCTGCAGCGCGGTCCAGTCGAAGGTCCCCTGGCCCAGGCGCGTGTCGCTCGCGACGAACAGCCCGATCACCGACGCGAGCATGATCAGCCCGCCGAGGAACGAGTAGAGGAAGAACTTCACCGCCGCGTACTGGCGGCGCGGCCCGCCGAAGCGCCCGATGAGGAAGTACATCGGGATGAGCATGGCCTCGAACAGGACGTAGAACAGGAACACGTCGGTGGCCGCGAAGACGCCGACGAGCACGCCCTGGGTCGCGAGGATCAGCGCGGTGAACCCGGCGCCGGTGCGCCCGGCGGGCAGCTTGTCGGCCGAGGCGAACACCAGCACGATCGGCACGAGCACGGCCAGCAGCGCGATCATCGTCAGCGCGATGCCGTCGATCCCGAGGGCGAACGACACCCCGAAGGCCGGGATCCACTCGACGGAGAGCCGCCCCTGGAACCGCGGGGCGTCCGGGGCGGTGCTGAACAGCGACCAGACGACGGCCACGAGCACGAGCGAGACCGCGGCGAACCCCAGGCCGACGGCACGGGCCGCCCGGTCGAGGCCCTCGCGGTTCGCCATGACGCCACAGAGGGCGGCGCCGATCAGCGGGAGCAGCAGCAGGGCGAGCAGCAGCGCGCTCATCCGGCGCCGCCCACGACGAGCAGGGCCGCGACGAGCACGACGGAGCCTCCCAGGATGGTCAGGGCGTAGGAGCGGACGAAACCGGTCTGCGTGCGCCGCAGCCGGCCCGACGTGCCGCCGAGCAGGGCGGCGATGCCGTTGACCGCCCCGTCGACGCCGCGGTTGTCGAGGTACACCAGCGCCCGCGAGAGCCAGATGCCCGGGCGGGCGATGACGCCCTCGTTGATGGTGTTGGCGAACAGGTCGGCGCGGGCCGCCCGCACGGGCAGGCTCACCCGCTGCGGGCGCTCGACCGGCACCTCGCGGCGGCCGATCAGCAGGTAGGCGAGGCCGGCGCCGGCGAGCATCATCACGGTCGCGACGTAGGGCACCAGGCCGACCGGGAACGCCGCGGGCAGGTCGTGGGGATCGACCGGCGCGCCGAGCGAGGCCTCCAGGTAGAGGCCCAGCCGCTCGCCGCCGACGAGGAACGCGCCCGCGCCCACCGACCCGAGGGCGAGCAGCACCATCGGCGCCGTCATCGACGCCACCGACTCGTGCGGGTGGTAGTGCTCCGGCGGGTCCTCGAGGTCGGCGGCGTCGATGCGCCGCGGGTGCAGGTCCTTCCAGCGTTCCGGCCCGAAGAACGTCATGAGCATCAGGCGCGTCATGTAGAACGCCGTCAGCCCGGCGGCGCCGAGGGTGGCGATCGCGAAGATCCAGCCGGCCACGGGTCCCGCGGTCAGCGAGGCCTCGATGATGAGGTCCTTCGTGTAGAAGCCCGAGAGGAACGGGAAGCCGATCAGGGCCAGGAAGCCCGCGGTGAACGTCCAGAACGTCACCGGCATGTGGCGCCACAGCCCGCCGAAGCGGCGCATGTCGGTCTCGTCGGCCATCCCGTGCATCACCGAGCCGGCACCGAGGAAGAGCCCCGCCTTGAAGAAGCCGTGGGCGAGCAGGTGGGCGAGCGCCGCGGCGTAGCCGACCGGGCCCAGCCCGACGGCCAGCATCATGTAGCCGATCTGGCTGACCGTGGAGTACGCGAGCACCTTCTTGATGTCGTCGTACGCGCAGCCGATGATCGCGCCGAGCACCAGCGTGATCGCACCGATGATCGTCACCACGAGCTGCCCGACCGGCGCCAGGTCGTACAGGGGGTTCGCGCGGGCGATGAGGTAGACGCCGGCGGTGACCATCGTGGCCGCGTGGATGAGCGCCGACACCGGGGTCGGGCCCTCCATGGCGTCGGGGAGCCAGGCCTGCAGCGGGAACTGACCGGACTTGCCGCACGCGCCGAGCAGCAGCAGCAGGGTGATCGCCGTCAGCGCGCCGGGCGAGATCTCGCCGGCGCGGGCGAACACCTCGGCGTACTGGGTGGTGCCCAGCTCGACGAACAGCAGGAAGATCGCCAGCGCGAGCCCCACGTCACCGACGCGGTTCATCAGGAACGCCTTCTTGGCCGCGCTGCCCGCCGACCGGCGTCCCGTGTAGAAGCCGATCAGCAGGTAGGAGGCGAGACCGACGCCCTCCCAGCCGAGGTAGAGCGTCACGAACCCGTTGCCGAGGACGAGCAGGAGCATCGCCGCGACGAACAGGTTGAGCTGCGCGAAGAACTTGCGACGGTTCGGGTCGTGGGACATGTAGCCCACGGAGTAGATGTGGATCAGCGAGCCGACGCCGGTGATGAGCAGCGCGAACGCCAGCGACAGCGGGTCGATGCGCAGGCCGAACTCGACGTTCAGCGCGCCGACGGCGATCCAGTCGTAGAGCCCGAGGTCCCGGACCCGCTCCTCGGCGGGCAGCCCGAGCGACCCGGCGAACAGCACGACCGCGACGACGAACGCCGCGACCACCGTGGCGACGCCGAGGATGTGCCCCCAGCGGTCGGTGCGGCGGCCGCCGACGAACAGCACGAGCGCGCCCAGCGCGGGCAGCGCGACGAGGAGCCAGGCCACGCTCGCGGCGCCCTCGGCGGGGAGCACCTCGGGGAGCGGTGCGGCGGCCAACAGAGGCGACACGTCTCTCCCCCTAGTACTTGAGCAGGTTGGCGTCGTCGACCGAGGTCGACCGGCGCGTGCGGAAGATGGTCATGATGATCGAGAGGCCGACGACGACCTCCGCCGCGGCGACGACGATGACGAAGAAGGCCAGGATCTGGCCGTCCAGCGACCCGTTGATGCGGGCGAACGTCACCAGCGTCAGGTTCACGGCGTTGAGCATCAGCTCCACGCACATGAACACGATGATCGCGTTGCGGCGCACGAGCACCCCGACCGCGCCGATGGCGAACAGCAGGGCGGAGAGCAGCAGGTAGCTGGTGGGGCTCATCGGGCTCCCTGGGTCTCGGGGCCCTCGTGCTCGCCCTCGCTGAGACGGTCGTGGGTGCTGCCGACGCCGTGGTGCTCGCCGTCCCCGCCGCGGAGGGCCCGCGCGTCGACCTCGCCGGCCGGACCGCCGTCCGACTGCACGTCGGCGATGTCGGCGTCGAGCCGCTCACGGCGCGTGGCCTCGATGATGCGGGACAGCGAGGCCGGGGCGACCGACCCGTCGGGCAGCAGCGCCGGGGTGGCGACCGAGTCGGCGGTGGCGAAGACGCCCGGCCCGGAGCGTGAGCCGTACCCGGACAGGGGGCCGCGGAGGCGCTCGGCGACCCGCTCGCGCTGCGAGGTGCCCTGCTGGCGCGGGCGCCCGGCGAAGGCGTACACCAGCGCGCCGACCGCGGAGACGGTCAGCAGGAACGCGCTGAGGATCACCGGGAACACGTACTCGAGGAAGATGCTGCTGCCCAGCAGCGCCACGTTCCCCCGGGCCTCCGGTCCGTAGCTCGGGCCGAGCCCGACCGGTTGCACGGCGGTCAGGGTCCCGGCGACGGCCACCGCCGCGAGCGCGGCGAGGCCCACCCCCAGCACGGCGGCGACCAGACGCTGTCCGCGCAGGACCTCGACGACCGAGTCCGAGGCGTCGCGGCCGACCATCATCAGCACGAACACGAACAGGATCATGATCGCGCCGGTGTAGACGATGATCTGCGTGACGCCGAGGAACGGCGCCTGCTGGACCATGTAGAGCACGCCGAGCGAGAGCATGGTGAGCACCAGCCACAGGGCCGAGTGCACGGCGTTGCGCGAGAAGATCATGCCCAGGCCGCCGGCGAGGGCGACCGGGCCCAGGATCCAGAAGACCACCGCCTCGCCGCTGGTCATCTCCCCGCCGCCCGTGACGGGGGCGGCGGCCAGCAGGGCGGTCACCGCTTCTCCCCGGTGGACATGACCGAGCTCTGCTCGACGGCGGTGTCGGTGACCTCGTCCTGCGGGGCCGGCCCGCGCGGGGGCACCATCGGGATCTCCTCGCGCACCGCGTCCTGGACGTCCGCGCGCCGGGCCATCTCGGGGCCCTGCACGTAGTAGTCCTGCTCGTCCTCGCCGAGGCGCATCGGGTGGGGCGGCTGCTCCATGCCCGGCAGCAGCGGCGCGAGCAGCCGCTCCTTGTCGTAGATCAGGTCCTGGCGGTCGTCGTCGGCGAGCTCGTACTCGTTGGTCATCGTCAGCGACCGCGTCGGGCAGGCCTCGATGCACAGGCCGCAGCCGATGCAGCGCAGGTAGTTGATCTGGTAGATCGCGCCGTAGCGCTCGCCGGGCGAGTAGCGCTCCTCGTCGGTGTTGTCCCCGCCCTCGACGTAGATCGCGTCGGCCGGGCAGGCCCAGGCGCAGAGCTCGCAGCCGACGCACTTCTCCAGGCCGTCGGGATGGCGGTTGAGCTGGTGCCGCCCGTGGTAGCGCGGGGCGGTCACCTTCTTCACCCGCGGGTAGTCCTCGGTGACGACCTTGCGGAACATCGTCGAGAAGGTGACGCCGAAGCCGGCGACCCCGTCGAACAGGCCCATCAGCGGTCCCCTTCCCGGCTCGCGCCGGCGGTCACGGTCTCGCCGTCCTGCTCGGTCTCGCGCGACCCCGTCACCGCGCGGCGGCGGCGCTTCGGGGTCGACGGGACGCGCAGGTCCAGCGGCGGGACCGGGTAGTCGGTGACGATCGTCGGCTCCCGGTCGTCGTCCTCCGGCGCCTGGTCGGGGATCAGCAGCGCCGCCCCCACCAGCACGACCAGCGCGATGCCGCCGACCAGGAGGATCTGGCCGGTCGTCAGCTCCGTGCGCAGCACCCGCAGCGCGGCCACCAGCACGAGCCAGACCAGCCCGATCGGGATCAGGAGCTTCCAGCCCAGCCGCATGAACTGGTCGTAGCGCTGCCGCGGCAGCGTGCCGCGCAGCCACACGTAGACGAAGAGGAACGCCAGCGTCTTGCCGAAGAACCAGAGCAGCGGCAGCCAGCCCTCGTTGACGCCCGGGATGAGCGACAGCGGCCACGGCGCCATCCAGCCGCCGAGGAACAGCGTGGTGGCGACGGCCGAGAGCGTGACCATGTTGATGTACTCGGCGAGGAAGAACAGGGCGAACTTGAGCGACGAGTACTCGGTGTGGAAGCCGCCGACCAGCTCCGACTCGGCCTCGGGGAGATCGAACGGGGCGCGGTTGGTCTCGCCCACCATCGACACGGCGAAGATCACGAAGCTGACCGGGAGCAACCAGACGTACCAGCCGGTCTGCTGCGCCGCGACGATGTCCGCGGTCGACAGCGAGCCGGCGTAGAGCACGACCGCGATGATCGACAGGCCGAGCGCGAGCTCGTAGGAGATGACCTGGGCGGCGCTGCGCAGGCTGCCCAGCAGCGGGTAGGGCGAGCCGGACGCCCAGCCGGCCAGCACGATCCCGTACACGCCGACCGACGAGCAGGCCAGCACGACCAGCACCCCGACCGGCAGGTCGGTCAGCTGGAGCGCGGTCCGCTCACCGAAGATCGAGACCTCCGGGCCGAGCGGGATGACCGACCACGCGACGAACGCCGGCACCACGGAGAGCACCGGGGCGAGGAAGAACACCGCGCGGTCGCGCGCGGCGGGCAGCACGTCCTCCTTGAACGCCAGCTTCAGGCCGTCGGCCAGCGACTGGAGCAGGCCGAACGGGCCGTTCCAGTTGGGTCCCGGTCGCTGCTGCATGCGCCCGACCACGCGGCGCTCGAACCAGATCATGAACAGCGTGACCAGCATGAGGCCCGCGAAGACCACGACGACCTTGATCAGGGTCAGCCAGAACGGGTCGTCCGCCAGGAGCGTCTGGGTGTACCCCGGCGGGGGCGGTACGGGGTTCACGCGGGGCTCCCGTCGCGAGTGGGGCGGCCGCCGGTCAGGCGGACGGCGCCGCCGTGGGCGAGCCCGAGGCCGGCGAGGGTGACGATCCGGCCGTCCGGGTGCGGGACCCGCGCCGGGGCCCACACGACGTCGTCGGGCAGGTCGGCGATCTCGACCGGGAGGATCAGCGACCCGCGCGGGCCCTCGAGCTCCGCGGGGTCGTCCTCCTCGATCCCGAGCCGCCGCGCGGTCGGCGCCGAGACGCGGATCTTCGGCGGCCGGGCCGTGCCCGCGAGCTCCGGCTCGCCCGCCATCAGCGCGCCGCCGTCGAGCAGCTGGCGCCACGCGGCGAGCACCAGACCCTCGTCGGGAGCGGCGGGGCCCGTGGCGTCACCGCGCACGGGGGCCGGCTCCGAGGGGCGGGCCACGCCGAGGCGCTCGAGCTCCGCCGCCGCGACCTGCGGGGTCTGGGTGAACAGGTCGACGTCCATCTCGACGGCCAGGGTGTCGAGCACCCGGCAGTCGGGCAGGGTCGTCGCCGCGGTGCCGCCGACGCGGCCGGCGGAGCCGCCGGACGGGTCGATGGTGGTCGCGAAGTACCGGTCGCGGCCCTCCCAGTTGCGGAAGGTGCCCGCCTTGTTGACGACCGGGGCCACGGGCAGGACGACGTCGGCGTAGGCCGTCACCTCCGACGTGGCCTGCTCGAGGCTGATCACCACGTCGGCCGCGCCGAGGGCGGCGCGGGCGAGCTCCGGGTCCGGGAGGTCGGTGAGCTCGACACCGCCGACGACGAGGCCCGCGAGCCGGCCGTCGACGGCGGCGCGCAGGATCGCGGCGGCGTCGCGGCCCGGCGCGGCGGGCAGCGCCTCGGCGTCGGCGAGGCCCCAGCTCGACGCCAGCTCGGTGCGGCCGACGTCGTCGATCGGCCGGCCACCGGGCAGCAGGTTGGGCAGCGCGCCGGCGTCCACGGCGCCGCGCTCGCCGGCGCGGCGGGGGATCCACGCGACCCGCGCCCCGGTGCGCTCCACCAGGGCCGACACCGCGGCGTAGAGACCGGGCACCTCGGCGGCGCGCTCCCCCACGAGCACGACGGCGCCCGGCTGACCGAGCCCGTCGGCGACCGCGTCGGGCAGCGTGCGGAGCGCCGCCGGCTCGTCGCCCGGGGCGCAGCGCACGAGCCGGCCGCCGGTCTTGACGACGGCCGGCGTCGACCACTGGCCGAGGTGGTGCACCCGCGTGCCCGCCCGCGCGGCCTTGCGCAGCCGCAGGAAGACGATCGGCGCCTCCTCCTCGACCTCGAGGGCGACGGTGAGGACCGAGGGCGCCGCCTCGAGGTCCGCGTACGTGACACCGAGCCCGGTGCCGGCGACGTGCGCGGCGAGGAAGTCGAGCTCCTCGCCGGAGTGCACGCGGGCGCGGGCGTCGATGTCGTTGGTGCGCAGCGCCAGGCGCGCGAACTTCGCGTACGCGTAGGCGTCCTCGACGGTCAGGCGACCGCCGGGGAGCACCCCGACGCCGCGCTTCGGCTCGCCGGGCTCGCCGTCGGGGTCGTCGGCGTCGACGGGGGCCGGGCCGGACCCGTCCCGGGCCGCGATCAGCAGGCTCGCGGCGCGCTCGAGGGCGTCGGTCCACGACGCGTCGTGCAGCGCGCCGTCGTCGCCGCGCACCTGCGGCCGCAGGATCCGCCGGTCGGTCTGTGTGTAGCGGAACGCGAAGCGGGTCTTGTCGTCGATCCACTCCTCGTTGACCTCGGGGTCGTCGCCGGCGAGCACGCGGGTGACCCCGCCGCGGCGCCAGTCGCGCCGGATCGCCGCGCCGGAGCTGTCGTGCTCGGAGATGCCCGGCGTCGACACGAGGTCGAACGGCCGCGAGCGGAAGCGGTAGGACGCCGAGGTCAGCGCGCCGACCGGGCAGATCTGGATGGTGTTGCCGGAGAAGTAGGACTGGAAGTCCTCGCCCTCGCCGAAGGCGGTCTCCTCGGTGCCGATCTGCTGGTGCGCGCCGCGCTCGAGCAGCTCGATGAACTGGTCGCCCGCGATCTGGCGCGAGAACCGCGTGCAGCGCTGGCAGAGCACGCAGCGCTCGCGGTCGAGCAGCACCTCGTCGGAGATGGGCAGCGGCTTGGCGAACGTCCGCTTCTCCTCAACGAAGCGCGACTCCGCCCGCCCCGACGACATCGCCTGGTTCTGCAGGGGGCACTCGCCGCCCTTGTCGCAGACCGGGCAGTCGAGCGGGTGGTTGATGAGCAGCAGCTCCATGACGCCCTGCTGCGCCTTGTCGGCGACCGCGGAGGTCATCTGGGTGTTGACGACCATGTCCTGCGCGACGGTCATCGTGCAGCTGGCCTGCGGCTTGGGCATCTTGCGCCCGCCCATCTCCACCTCGACCAGGCACTGGCGGCACGCGCCGGCCGGGTCGAGCAGGGGGTGGTCGCAGAAGCGCGGGACGACGATGCCGAGCCGTTCGCAGGTGCGGATCAGCAGCTCGCCCTGCGGGGCGTCGACGACGCGGTCGTCGATGGTGAGCCGCACGTGCCCGTGGGGCACGGGAGGGAGGTCGTCCTGGTCCGACGCCCGTTCCGGGGCCTGGGTCATGCGCTGGCTCCGCTCAGCTCGGCGATGCGCTCGACCTCGGGGTGCGTCCGCTGGGCGGTGCAGAGGTCGACGAACTCCTGCCGGAAGTACTTGATGCCGCTGGTGATCGGCGAGACCGCGCCGTCGCCGAGCGCGCAGAACGAGCGCCCGAGGACGTTGTCGCAGACGTCGAGCAGCGTGTCGATGTCGGCCTCGGTGCCCTCGCCGTCGACCATCCGGCGCAGGATGCCGGCGAGCCAGTAGCAGCCCTCGCGGCACGGGGTGCACTTGCCGCACGACTCGTGCTCGTAGAACTCGGTCCACTTCATGACCGCCCACGGCACCGACACGGTCTCGTTGAAGATCATGAGAGCGGTGGTGCCGAGCATCGAGCCGGCCTCGGTGGCGCCCTCGAAGTCCAGCGGGACGTCGAGGTGCTCGTCGGTCAGCAGGGGCGTCGACGAGCCGCCCGGCGTCCAGAACTTCAGCGGGATGCCGTCCTTCATGCCGCCGGCGAGCTCGAGGAGCTCGCGCAGCGTCGTGCCCAGCGGCGCCTCGTACTGCCCGGGCCGCTCGACGTGCCCGGACAGCGAGTAGATCTTCGGCCCGGGCGAGCGCTCGCGGCCCATCGTGCGGAACCAGTCCTTGCCGCCCGCGACGATCGACGGGACGGTCGCGATGGTCTCGACGTTGTTGACCACGGTCGGCGCGGCGTAGAGGCCCGCGGTCGCCGGGAACGGCGGCTTGAGGCGCGGCTGGCCGCGGCGGCCCTCGAGCGAGTCGAGCAGCGCGGTCTCCTCGCCGCAGATGTACGCGCCGGCGCCGGCGTGCACGACGATGTCGAGGTCGAACCCGCTGCCGTGGATGTCCTTCCCGAGGTGCCCGGCGTCGTAGGCCTCGCGCACGGCGGCGTGCAGGCGCCGCAGGACGTGGACGACCTCGCCGCGCACGTAGATCACGCAGAAGTGCGCGCGGATCGCCCAGCTCGTGATGATGCAGCCCTCGATGAGCGAGTGCGGGTCGGCCATCATCAGCGGGACGTCCTTGCACGTCCCGGGCTCGCCCTCGTCGGCGTTGATGACGAGGTACTTCGGCTTGGCGGCCGGACCGGTGGGCTCCTCGCCGGGCTTGGCCTGCGGGATGAAGCTCCACTTCATGCCCGTCGGGAAGCCCGCGCCGCCGCGTCCGCGCAGGCCGGAGTCCTTGACCAGCGCGATGAGGTCGTCGGGGAACGTCTGCAGGGCGGTGTCCAGCGCCTCGTAGCCGCCGAGCTCGGTGTAGTGGCGCAGCGTCCACGACTCCGGACCGAGCCAGCGCTTGGTCAGCACCGGGGTGAGGGGATCAGCCATCGGATGCTCCAGCTCCGCTGCGCTTCGTGTCGCGCATCTCAGTTCTCTCCCTCGTCGGTCGCGGCGGGCACCGCGGGCGCGGTCCAGCCGCGCTCCTCGGCGAGCCGTGCGCCGCGCAGGCTCTCGTCGGCGGCCGACGGGCCGGCGACCGCGTCGAGCCCGCCGACGGCCGGGTCGTCGAAGAAGCCGGCCAGCAGCAGCTCGACGGAGCGGAAGTCGGTCAGCGGGGCACCGCGGGTCGGGTGCGGCTTCTCGCCCCGCTGCAGCGCCTCGACGATCTCGAGCGCCGAGTCGACGGTCTGCTTGTCGAAGAACTCGTAGTCGACGGTCAGGACGGGCGCGAGGTCGCAGGCCGCGAGGCACTCGGCGTGCTCGAGCGTCGCCGTGCCGTCGGCGCTGGTCTGCTCGTGCCCCAGCGGCCGCCCCGGCCCACCGAGCCGCTCGCGCACCGCCCGGTAGATGTCGTCGCCGCCCAGCGCCGCGCACAGCGTGTTGGTGCAGACGCTGACGAGGTGGCGCCCGACGGGCTCGCGCTTGTACATCGTGTAGAAGGTCGCGACCGCCGAGACCTCCGCGGTCGTGATCTCCAGCGCCTCCGCGCAGAACGCGATGCCCGACCGGGACACGTGGCCCTCGACGTGCTGGACGAGGTGGAGCAGCGGCAGCAGCGCCGACCGCGGCTCCGGGTAGCGGGCGATGATCGCCGCCGCCCGGTCGCGCACCCCGTCGAACATCGAGATGTCGACCGCGGACAGCGCGGCGTGCTGAGCGGTCGTCCCGCCGGCCTCGTCGATGGCGTGCTCAGGATCCTTCGGCGGGGTCGCCGGCGCGTCGGGGCCCAGGGTCCGGCTCATCGGTCACATCCCCCCATCACGGGATCGAGGCTCGCCAGCGCGGCGATGACGTCGGAGACCATCCCGCCCTCGGACATCGCCGGGGCGGCCTGCAGGTTGACGAAGCTGGGGTCGCGCAGGTGGACCCGCAGCGGGCGGGTGCCGCCGTCGGACACGAGGTGCGCGGACAGCTCGCCGCGCGGCGACTCGATCGGCACGCACGCCTGCCCCGGCGGGACCTTGAACCCCTCGGTGACCAGCTTGAAGTGGTGGATGAGGGACTCCATCGACTGCCCCATGATCCGGCGGACGTGCTCGAGCGAGTTGCCCATGCCGTCGGCGCCGATCGACAGCCGCGCGGGCCAGGCGATCTTCGCGTCCTCGACCATGACCGGGCCCGGCTCGAGCCGCGCCAGCGCCTGCTCGATGATCGAGAGCGACTGGCTCATCTCCTCCACCCGCAGGAGGTAGCGGGCGAAGCTGTCGGCGGCCGTGTCGGTGGGGACCTCGAAGTCGTAGTGCTCGTAGCCGAGGTACGGCTCGACCTGGCGCAGGTCCCACGCCAGCCCGGCCGAGCGCAGGATCGGGCCGGTGACGCCGAGCGCGAGGCAGCCGTCGAGCGGCAGGTAGCCGACGCCCTCGAGGCGCTGGCGCCAGATGCGGTTGCCGGTGAGCAGCTTGTGGAAGCCGGGCAGCCGCTCGCGCATGACCTTGATGAACGAGCGGATGCGCTCCTCGTAGCCCTCGGGCAGGTCCTGCACGACCCCGCCGGGGCGGACGAACGCGTGGTTCATCCGCAGGCCGGTGAGGAACTCGAGCAGGTGCAGGACCTCCTCGCGCTCGCGGAAGCCGTTGGTCATGCCGGTGAGCGCGCCGAGCTCCATGCCGCCGGTGGCCAGCGCGACGAGGTGCGAGCCGATCCGGTTGATCTCCATGAGGAGCACGCGGATCGTCGCGGCGCGGTCGGGCACCTCGACGCCGAGCAGCCGCTCGACCGAGAGGCAGTACGCGGTCTCGTTGAAGATCGGCGAGAGGTAGTCCGCGCGCGTCACGAACGTGACGCCCTGGGTCCAGGTGCGGTACTCGCAGTTCTTCTCGATGCCCGTGTGCAGGTAGCCGATGACGAGACGGGCGTCGGTGACGGTCTCGCCCTGCAGCTCCAGCACGAGGCGCAGCACGCCGTGCGTCGACGGGTGCTGCGGGCCCATGTTGATGACGATGCGCTCGTCGCCGGCGGTCTGGTCGACCATCTCGTCCCAGTCGCCACCGGTGACCGTGTAGACGGTGCCCTCGGTGGTCTCGCGGCTGGACGCGGCGTACGGGTCGGTCTGGTCGTGGACGTCGGTCACGTGTACGCCCTCCGCTGGTCGGGCGGCGGGATCTCCGCGTCGTGGTACTCCACGGGGATGCCGCCGAGCGGGTAGCTCTTGAGCTGCGGGTGGCCGTTCCAGTCGTCCGGCATGAGGATCCGGGTGAGGCTCGGGTGGCCCTCGAAGACCACGCCGAACATGTCCCAGGTCTCGCGCTCGTGCCAGTCGGCCGTCGGGTAGACCTCGACCAGCGAGGGGCAGCGCGCATCGTCGAGGTCGAGGGCGATCTCGAGGCGCAGCCGGCGCCGGTAGGTCATCGACAGCAGGTGGGTCACGACGTGCAGCTGCTGCGGCACGCCCTCGCCGTAGTCGACCCCGGACACGCCCGAGCAGAACTCGAAGCGCAGCGCGGGGTCGTCGCGCAGGGTGCGGGCCAGGCGCACCAGGTGCGCCCGGTCCACGTACCAGGTCATCTCGCCGCGGTCGACGGTCACCTGCTGCACGCACGCGTCGAAGTCGACGCCGGCCCCGCTGTCGTCGGCCAGCGCCGCGGCGGTCTCGTCGACGACCTCGTCGAACCACCCGCCGTACGGCCGCTCGGCCGGCGCCGGCGCGTAGCCGGGCAGGCGCAGGCCGCCGAAGCCCGACGTGTCACCGGAGCCCTGGGTGCCGAACATGCCCTCGCGCGCCCGGCCGGCCGCCGAGCCGCTGACGTCGCGGCGCGCGATCTCCTGGGGGCCGAAGGCGGCGGCGCCCGCCGACGAGGCGTTGGACGCGCCCGTGGGACCGCTCGCACCGCCGGCACCGGTGCCCGGCGGTTTCGGCTTCTGCTCGTCACCAGACATGCTCGGCCTTCGCCTCCCCCGTCTTGCGGTCCTTCTTGGCGTACTTCTCCGAGGAGGGCAGCAGCTCGAGCTTCTCGCCCTGGGCGCGACGCTCGGCGGCGAGCTCGGCGCGCACCGGGCCCAGCGGCTCCGCCTGGATCTTCTGGTGCAGCTTGAGGATCGCGTCGATGAGCATCTCGGGCCGCGGCGGGCAGCCCGGGAGGTACATGTCGACGGGGACGACGTGGTCGACGCCCTGCACGACCGCGTAGTTGTTGAACATCCCGCCCGACGACGCGCAGACGCCCATGGCGAGCACCCAGCGGGGCTCGGCCATCTGGTCGTAGATCTGGCGCAGGACCGGGGCCATCTTGTTGGTGACGCGCCCCGCCACGATCATCAGGTCGGCCTGGCGCGGGCTGGGGCGGAACACCTCCATGCCGAAGCGGCCCAGGTCGTAGCGGGGGGCGCCCGAGGTCATCATCTCGATCGCGCAGCAGGCCAGCCCGAAGGTGGCCGGCCACAGCGACGCCTTGCGGGTCCAGTTGACCAGGCTCTCGACACTGGCCAGCACGATGCCGTTCGGGAGCTTCTCTTCCAGTCCCATGGCTAGCTCCAGTCCAGTCCGCCGCGCCGCCACTCGTAGGCGTAGGCGAACACGATGGGCGCGAGGAACACCACCACGACCGCGAGGCCGTAGAGGCCGAGCGCGTCGATGTTCACCGCGTAGGGGTAGAGGAAGACGATCTCCACGTCGAAGAGGATGAACATCATCGCGGTGAGGTAGTACGCCACCGGGATGCGGCCACCGCCCGAGACGGGCTGCGGCGACGGTTCGATCCCGCACTCGTAGGAGTCGAGCTTCGCCCGGTTGTACCGGCGCGGCCCGACGAGGGGCGCGACGGCCACGGAGAACAGCCCGAACGCGGCCGCGAGCGCGAACATGACGATCAGCGGGACGTAGAGGTCCAGCATCGTCGTCTCCTTCCTCCCCGGTGCTGCGCGTCGGGAGTCCGTGTGGTGGTGGTGCGTCGGGACGGTCCCACCTGTGCGGCCGTCCGGTCGATCACGCTCGTCGGGCGGAGGCCGACCCTAATGAGGACGCTGCTCCCGTCCCCTGATCAGGGCGACCTAACCCGTACTACTCAGGCGGCCCGTCGGGCCGCCGCGGGGTCCTCCTTCCGCCGCCGCGTCCGGTCCGGTGCGTCGTCCAGGGCCGGCACCATCCGCAGCGCGAGCTCGAGGACGCGGTCGCCCGCGTCGCCGTCCCGCCCGTCGGTGAGCCCGGCGAACAGCTTGAGGGCGGCTCCCATCACCCGGCGCCGCGGCAGGCCGAGGCGCAGGGCGTGGTGCATGAAGCGCGGCCGGCCGAGCGCGCCCGCCGCCCGGTTGCCGACGCGGTAGTAGCGGCCCAGCTCGTGGCGCACGGCCGTCGGGTAGGCGCCGAGGGCCCGCTCGCGCCCGGGACCCTCCGGGCGCGCCATGGCCTGCACGACGCACTCGGCGGCGAGCGCCGCGGACTGCAGGGCGTAGGCGATGCCCTCGCCGCTGAACGGGTTGACCATCCCGCCGGCGTCGCCGACGAGCACGAGCCCGTCGCGGTAGACCGGCGTGCGGCTCAGGCCCATCGGCAGGGCGGCGCCGCCGATGGGGCCGGTGGCGTTCTCCTCGCGCAGGCCCCACTCGGCGGGCAGGCCGTCGAGCCAGGAGCGCAGCATCGCGCGGTAGTCGCGCTTGTCGGACTGCTGCGTGGCCAGGACACCGAGGCCGACGTTGGCGGTGCCGTCGCCCATGCCGAAGATCCAGCCGTAGCCCCCGTGGAGGTCGCTGCCGACGCCGGGGCGGTCGTGCAGCCCGAGGTGGGTCTCGAGGTACGCGTCGTCGTGGCGCGGGCTCGTGTAGTAGCGGCGGACGGCGACGCCGAGCGGGCGGTCGTCGCGCTTGGCGATGCCCAGGCTCAGCGCGGTGCGGGCGCCCACGCCGTCGCAGGCGACGACCAGGGGCGCCCGGTACGCGACCGGCGTGCGCTCGGGGCCGCGGCGGGCCTCGACGCCGGTGACGCGGCCGGTGCGCTCGTCGCGCGTCGCGCCGGTGACCGAGACGCCCTCCTCGACGCGGGCGCCGGCGGCGCGGGCGTGGTCGGCGAGCATCTGGTCGAAGTCGCGGCGGGGGCGCACGAGGCCGTAGGCGGGGTAGTGCGCGAGCTCGGGCCAGTCGAGCTCGACGCTGGCGCCGCCGCCGACCACGCGCAGGCCGCGCTGGTGGCGCCAGCCGGCCTCCTCGCGGGTGTCGACGCCGAGGTCGACGAGCTGCTTGACCCCGCGCGGCGTGACCCCGTCGCCGCAGACCTTCTCGCGCGGGAACGTGGCCTTCTCGAGCACGAGGACGTCGAGGCCGGCGCGCGCCAGGTACGTCGCGACCGTGGAGCCCGCGGGACCGGCGCCCACGACCACGACGTCGGCGTCGCTGTCGGGGCTGCGGCGCGCTCCGGTGGTGGCGGACACGGCGCTGACTCTCCTTGTGAATCCGTTCACTAGCTCCGGCACGGGGGAGTCTAGGGATCGCGTGGCGTGATCGCCCGCCGAGGGGGTTTGGGGCGGGTCGCGACGGGTCAGGCGCCGGGTCGGCGCTCAGGAGGGCCGGGTGGCGGTGTGGAGCGCGACGATGCCGCCGGAGAGGTCGCGCCAGGCCACCGAGCGCCAGCCCGCGGCGGCGATGCGCTGCGCGAGGGCGGCCTGGTCGGGCCAGGCGCGGATCGACTCGGCGAGGTAGACGTAGGCGTCCGGGTTGGAGCTGACCGCCGTCGCCACGCGGGGCAGCGCCCGCATCAGGTAGTCGGTGTAGAGCCGGCGGAACGGCGCCCAGGTCGGTCGGGAGAACTCGCAGACCGCGAGCGTGCCGCCGGGACGGGTGACGCGGGCGAACTCGGCGAGGGCGGCGTCGACGTCGACGGTGTTGCGCAGGCCGAACGAGATCACGACGGCGTCGACCGAGGCGTCGGGCACCGGCAGGTGCAGCGCGTCCGCGGCGACGAAGGGCAGGCCGGCCGTGGCGGGACGCGCGCGCCCGGTGCGCAGCATGCCCAGCGAGAAGTCGGTGGCCAGGCAGCGCGCCCCGGTGCGGGCGAGCTCGACGGTCGACACCCCGGTGCCGGCGGCCACGTCGAGCACGACGTCGCCGGGCCCGACGGCCAGTGCGGCGCGGGTCGCCCGGCGCCAGCGGACGTCCTGGGCGAACGACAGCACGGTGTTGGTGAGGTCGTAGCGCGCGGCGACCCCGTCGAACATGCGGGCCACGGCGCGCGGGTCGCGGTCGAGCTCCGCGCGCGTACCCCGCGAGCGCGCGCTCACCGGGAGGCCCCGGCCATCTCCGGCTCGCCGTCCTCGCGCTCGCCGGCGGGCGGGGGTGGCGGGTCGCCCCGCCACCGGGCGGCGGCCGCGGCGGCCTCGCGGCGCCGGCGGCGGGCCCGGGCGAGCGCCCAGGCCGACGGGCCCACCACGGCCCAGAGCACGACCAGGCCGAGCAGCACGGGCACGAGGCCCTCGGTCCAGGTGCGGCCCCCGACGCGCACGAGCTCGGGGTCGGTGCGGTCGTACTCGACCTCGACGAGCTGGCCCGGCTCGAGCCCGCGCGGGTAGAACACGCCCTTCTCGGGGGTGAGCACCGCGCCCTCGACCGTGGTGAAGCGGACGTAGACGTGCGGGCGCGACCCGCCCTCGAGCACCTCGGCGACGGCGTTGCCGCGCGCGGCGTCGATGTGGGCGTCGTTGCGGGCGGCGCCCACGAGCACGAGGCAGAGCAGCACGCTGACCACGACGCCCGCGACCACCACGATCTCCGGTGCCCGCCGGCCCGCCGGACGGATCAGCGCCAGGGCGTCGGCGAGGACCGGCGCGACCCGCGCACGGGCCCGCCGCACCAGCTCGCGCAACCAGGTCACCACGCCGATTCTAGGGAGGCGTCTCACGCCCCCTCCGTCCGCCCGCCCGGGGGCATCCGGATGTCGGTGTCCTCGGCGTCCGACGGGTCCTCGACGTCGGGCTCGTCGGGCTCGGGGCGGTCCGGGCCCGGGTCCGCCGAGTCCTGCGTGTCCTCGAGCTCGTCGACGTAGAGCAGGTCGCGGCGCACCCCGTCGCCGCGGTGTGCGAGCCGGCCGACGACGTGCGCGGTCACCGGCGCCGTGACGAGCTGGAACGCCCCCACCAGCACGAGCATCCACACGTCGACGCTGGTCCGCAGGTGCAGCGCGCCCCCGATGACCACGAGCACCAGCCCGACGACCTGCGGCTTCGTCGCCGCGTGCATCCGGCTCAGCACGTCGGGCAGGGAGAGCAGGCCGACCGAGGCGACGAGGGTCAGCAGCACCCCGAGGACGATCGACACCGTGCCGATCGCGTCGAGCGTCACGGCCAGCCCGTCGCGGCCGCCGGGGCTCACCGGTCGGTCCCCCGGCGCACGAAGCGCGCCACGGTGGTCGAGCCGAGGAAGCCGACCAGGCTGATCGCCACCACCACCGGGACCAGCGACGAGTCACCGGTCAGCGCGGCGTACACGACGAGCCCGACCAGGAACTCGGCGACGAGGACGTCGAGCGCGACGAGCCGGTCGAGCCCCGTGGGGCCGCGCAGCAGGCGCACGACGACCAGGAGCGACGAGAGCCCCAGCAGCACGAGGGACACGACGAGCACGGCGTCGAGCACGGCGGGCAGTCCGGTCACGGGGCCTCCTCGGTGGCGCCGGCGGCCTGCGGCCGGCCCAGCGCCTCGACCAGGTCGGCCTCCAGGCGCGCGACCTGGTCCCGGAAGGCGGCGACCGCCGCGGCGTCGTCGGCCCCCAGGACGTGCGCGTAGATCGTGCGCTCCTCCGGGCGGGCCTCGATGACGACGCTGCCGGGCACCAGGCAGAGCATCTCGACCGCCATCGCCATGACGAACTCCGACGGCGACTCGAGGCGGACCGCGACGACCGAGCTGCGGATCGGGCGGCCGGGGCGCAGGGCCTCCAGCGACTGCCACGCCACCTGCAGGCTCGACACGAGGAGGTCGGCGACGAACCGGCGCGTCGTGCGCAGCGCCGCGCCCGGTCGCAGCCAGTTCCGGCCCGGGGCCGGCGGCAGCGGGAACGCCAGCAGCACCACGAGGGCCACGGCGAGCCCGCCGAGCACGTTGGCCCAGGAGAACGTGCCCCACAGCAGGACCCACACCAGCGTGAGCCACACGACGGGCACGGCGCGGCGCAGGAGGCCGGTGGTGTCGGGCGGGGCGGCGCGGCCCCGGTCCTGCTCGCTCATCGCGCCACCCGGTCGTCGACGGTCTGGGCGAACACGGCCTGGATGTAGGGCGTGCGCGCGACGAGGTCGTCGGCGGCCTGGTCGGCGACGGCGTAGAGCGGGCCCGCGACGACGGTGAGGGAGAGCCCGAGCGCGACGAGCGCGCCCGTCGCGCCGGCCATGACCTTCGGCAGCCGGCGCGACACCCGGTCGCCCGGGGCGCCGAGCAGGCGGCCGCTCAGGACCGACGCGCCGTCCGCGGGCGCGAGGCGGGCGACCGGCCAGTCGACCTCGGCGCCGCTGTTGCCGTCGGCGCCCGCGATCGTGCGGGCCGTGCCGGGGCGCACCTGGGTGAGCACCCCGCTGCGCGGTGTCGGGGCCCCGGGCAGCCCGCCGGTGGCGCGGTCGCGCCCCTCCGGCAGCTCGGCGCCGTCCTCCTCGGCGTCCTCCTCGTCCTCGTCCTGCGCGGGCTCCTCGGACACGGGGATCTGGTCGGCCGGGCGCCAGAACGCGAGCACCCAGACCTTGGTGACCGCGTAGAGCGTCAGCAGGCTCGTCAGCACCGACACCACGACGAGGATCCAGGCGAGCGCGGACCCGTCGACGACGCCGGCCTGCACCAGCCCGAGCTTGCCCACGAAGCCCGACAGCGGCGGGATGCCGCCGAGGTTGATCGCCGGGACGAACCACAGCACGGCGAGCACCGGCGAGGCCTTCAT
This sequence comes from Actinomycetospora rhizophila, assembly GCF_042657905.1. Lineage (NCBI taxonomy): Bacteria > Bacillati > Actinomycetota > Actinomycetes > Pseudonocardiales > Pseudonocardiaceae > Actinomycetospora > Actinomycetospora rhizophila. The sequence goes on from NZ_JBHSKG010000021.1 coordinate 80,539, forward strand.
CAGCCCGCCCAGACGGGTCACCGACGTCGAGCCGCCGACCCCCTCGATGAGCCCCACCACGCAGAACAGCGTGGCCTGCACGGTGATGTGGTGGACGACGTAGAACACCGCGCCGGCCACGCCCAGCGGCGTCGCGAGCGCCACCCCGAAGATCATGTAGCCGATGTGGCTGACCAGTGTGAACGACAGGATCCGCTTGATGTCGGCCTGCGCGATCGCCCCGAGCGCACCCACCAGCATCGTCAGCCCGGCGGCCACGAGCAGGATCGTCCGGGTGACCTCGGAGTCCGGGAAGATCAGCGTCTCGGTGCGGATGATCGAGTAGACGCCGACCTTGGTGAGCAGGCCGGCGAACACCGCGGTGACCGGGGCGGCGGCGGTCGGGTAGCTGTCGGGCAGCCACGCCGAGAGCGGGAAGACCGCGGCCTTGATGCCGAACGCCGTGAGCAGCACGAGGTGGATCGCGAGTGCCGTGCCCGGGGGCACCGTCTCCATGCGCAGCGAGATCTGCGCGAGGTTCAGCGTGCCGACCGCGGCGTAGACGAGCGCGATGCCGACGAGGAAGACCAGCGAGGACACCACGTTGACGACGACGTAGGTGATGCCCGCGCGCACCCGCGAGCGGCTCCCGCCCAGGGTCAGCAGCACGTAGCTCGCCATCAGCAGGACCTCGAACCCCACGTAGAGGTTGAACAGGTCCCCGGACAGGAACGCGTTGGCGACGCCCGCGGCGAGCACGAGGTAGGTCGGGTGGAAGATCGTGATCGGGGTGGCCTCGTCGCGGTCGTACACGCCCTGCCCGATCGCGTAGACGAGCACGGCGAGCGTCACCGACATCGACGTCAGCAGCATCAGCGCCGACAGCGGGTCGACCACGAGCGTGATGCCCAGCGGCACCGGCCACGACCCGAGCGTCACGACGATCGGGCCGTTCTGCACCGCGGCGACGAGCAGCATCGCCGCGATGACCACGACCACCGCGAGCACCGCGACGCTCAGGGCGCGCTGCAGCGTCGGGCGCCGCGAGAGCACGAGCGTCGCGCCCGCCCCGAGCAGCGGCAGCAGCACCGGGAGCGGGATGAGCGTGGCGAGCAGGCTGGAGCCGGGGTTCATCGGGCGACCTCCCCGGCGGCGGTCGGGGCCCGGGCGGGGTCGGGCGCCGCCTCGGACTCGTCGTCGGGGTCGGTGTCCGCGGTGGTCTCGCACCCCGTGGTGTCGAGCTCCTCCTCGTCCTCCTGCTCCCCGCGCTCGAGGCGGCGGCGCACGGACCGGTCCTCGACGTCCTCGGTGAGGTCGTCCTCGCGCTCGAGGGTCCAGGTGCGGTGGATGAGGGCGAGCAGGAACGCCGTCACGCCCAGGGTGATGACGATCGCGGTGAGCACCAGGGCCTGGACCAGCGCATCGCTCATCTCCGCGTCCGGCGCCGTGCCGACCAGCGGCGGCGCGCCCGCCCGGCCGCCCGCGACGATGACGAGGACGTTGGTGGCGTTGCCGAGCACGAGGATGCCCAGCAGCACCCGGGTCAGGCTGCGCTCGAGGATCAGGTAGACGCCCGCGGAGTAGAGCACCCCGATGAGGGCGAGCAGCACGATCGGCGAGGTCACGACGGCACCTCCTGCCGCGTCACGGCGGCCACGCGCCGCCGGTCGAGCTCCGCGCCGAGGCTGCGCAGCACGTCGAGCACGAGGCCGACGACGACCAGGTAGACACCGACGTCGAAGATCAGCGACGTCACGAACTTGACGTTCCCGAGCACCGGGACGTACCCCTCGATCACCGCGGTCTGCAGCACCTCGCCGCCGAGCAGCAACGCCCCGACCCCGGTGCCGCCCGCCAGGAGCAGCCCGAGCCCGAGCAGCAGACCGGCGTCCACCGGCACCGCCTCGCCGAGCTCGTACCGCCCGCCCGCCACGTAACGGACCACCAGGGCCAGCCCGGCGACGAGCCCGCCCGCGAACCCGCCGCCGGGTGCGTTGTGGCCGGCGAACAGGAAGTACAGGGAGACGACCATCATCGTCGGGAAGACCAGGCGGGTGACCACCTCGAGGAGCAGCACCCGGTCGTCGTCGCCGCGGCGGGCCGACCGCAGCCAGCCGCCGGCGCGGGTGGTCGGGGTGACGACGGGCTGCGGCTCGCCGCGGGGCGGCGCGCCGGAGCGGCGGTGCAGGAAGACGAGGCTCGCGACGCCCGTGGCGGCGGCGACGATCACCGAGAGCTCGCCCATCGTGTCCCAGGCGCGGATGTCGACCAGGGTCACGTTGACGACGTTCGCGCCGGCCCCGAAGCCGTAGGCCTGGGCGGGGTAGGCCGCCGACACCGCGGGCGCGGACCGGGCGGCGAGCGCGACCGCCCCGAGCCCGGTCATCAGCAGCCCGACCGGCACCGCGACGATCAGGCGCCGCACGCGCCGGCGCGGGGTGTCGCGGTCGGCGATGTCGCGCGGCAGCGTGCGCAGGACGAGCACGACGACCACGAGCGTCGCCGTCTCGACCAGGGCCTGGGTGAGCGCGACGTCGGGGGCGCCCGCGAGCGCGAAGATCAGCGCGGTGGCGTACCCGACGCCGCCGACGACGAGGACCGCCCCGAGGCGCCGGCGCACGCGGGTCGCGACGATCGCGCAGGCGGCGCCGATGACGGCGGCGAGCACCTGGAACGGCGAGTCCGCGAGCCGGTCGATCCGGACCTCGCCGAGCTCGGGCCCGACCAGCAGCACGAGGCCCGGGCCGATCACTAGGACCGCGAAGACCGTCGAGAGGATCCAGGGCAGCGAGCCGCGCTGGGTGAGCGCGGTGACGCGCAGCGAGGTGTTCTCCAGCGCGTGGACGACCCCGCGCCACGTGATCTCCGCCCGGACCCCGGAGAGCGGGTGGCGGGAGGTCAGGCGCGCGCTGACCCGCGGCAGCCCGACGACGAAGCCCAGCGCCACCGCGAGCACCGAGAGGCCCAGCGCGACCCCGACCGACGGGATGACGGCGAGCTCGAGCAGCGCCGGGTAGGTCGCCGGCAGCGTCTCCGCGTACGGCTCGAGCAGCGGGGCGAGCGCCGAGACGCCGACGCCCGCGGCGAGCCCGGCGAACCCCAGCACGACCGGCGCGGTGGCGAACAGCGCGCCCGGCGGCTGCCAGCTCACCTCCTCGACGCCCGGCTTGCGCCAGAACGCGCCCCAGACGAAGCGCGTGCTGTAGGCGACGGTCAGCACCGAGCCGAGCACGACGAGCGCGAGCAGCGGCACCGCGGCCGGCCCGTAGGCGTCGTGCAGGAACGCCTCGAAGGCGCCCTCCTTGGTGACGAACCCGAGCAGCGGCGGCAGCCCGGCCATCGACGCGGCGCCGAGGATCCCGGCGGTGGCCAGCACCGGCGCGCGGCGCCCCAGCCCGGAGAGCTCGCGCAGGTCACGGGTGCCGGCCTTGCGGTCGATGACGCCGACGACGAGGAACAGGCAGGCCTTGAACATCGCGTGGGCGACGACCAGGCCGAGCGCCGCGAGCGCCGCGTCGCGGGTGCCGGCCCCGGCGAGCAGCACCATGAAACCGAGCTGCGAGACGGTGCCGTGCGCGAGGACCAGCTTGAGGTCGTGCTGGCGCAGCGCCTGGATGCCGCCGAGCAGCATGGTGGTGACCGCGAGCGTCGCGACCAGCGGGCGCCACGGCTCGACGTCGGCGAGCCCGGGGGCCAGGCGCAGGACGAGGTAGACGCCGGCCTTCACCATCGCCGCGGCGTGCAGGTAGGCGCTGACCGGGGTGGGCGCGGCCATCGCCGAGGGCAGCCAGAAGTGGAACGGGACGAGCGCCGACTTGGTGATCGCGCCGACGAGCACGCAGACGACGCCGGCGGTCAGGGCCGCCGGCGTGGCCGCCGGGCCGGCGAAGTACGCGACGAGGTCGTCCAGGCGGGACGTCCCGGCGGCCTCGGCGAGGATCACCAGCCCGACGAGCATCGTCAGCCCGCCCGCGGCGGTGACGACGAGCGCCTGCACCGCCGCCGCGCGGCTCGCCCGCTTGTGCGCGTCGTGGCCGACCAGCAGGAACGAGAAGACGGTCGTGAGCTCCCAGCACACGTAGAGCACGAACACGTCGTTCGACCAGACGAGGGCGAGCATCGCGCCGGCGAACGCCGTGAGCACCCCGGCGAACCGGCCCAGCCCGCGCGCCCCGGCCGAGAAGTACCGCGCGCAGTACACGAGCACGAGCGCGCCGACCCCGGTGACCAGCAGCGACACCGTCGCCGCGAGGGGGTCGAGGCGCATCGCGATGTCGACCCCGAGGGCGGGGATCCAGGGCACGTCCTCCTCGACCGGCTGCCCGGCGAGCACGCCGGGCAGCTGCGCGAGGATCCAGACGAAGGCGGCCGCGGGGACGAGCGCGAGCACGAGGAACGCCCGCCGATCGAGCGCCCGGACGAGCGCGGGCGCGGCCAGCGCCGCCACCGCGTGCGCCACCACCAGCACCAGCACGCCTGCCGCACTCCCGTCGTCGCCTCTGATCGCCCCGCCCGAGGCGGGTGCATCATTCCTGATCCCCCGTGGTGACCGCGTGCGGAGACGACTGGGTCACTCCGTGGTCTCACTACGGGCTCACCCGGGGCTCACACCGTGGCCCTGGCTAGTCGGCGCTGCCCACGGCCTCGCGCACGGCCGCCGCGGTCTGCTCCCCCGCCGCGCGCCGCGTCGCCCGGTCGATCTCCACCTCGACCACCCGGGTGCCCGGCCGCCCCGTGGGGGCCAGCGCGTCCGCGAGCTCCGCGGGCGTCGCCCGCCGGTGGAGCACGTGGTGGGCGGCGCAGAGCGAGGCGAGGTCGGTGCCGTGCGGGGTGCCGAAGACCCGCTCGAACGCCGCGGCGTAGCGCGGGGCGCCCTGCTCGAGGGTGGTGAAGATGCCGCCGCCGTCGTCGTTGGCGACCACGATGGTGAGCTCGCCGCGCGGCTCGTCCGGCCCGACGAGCAGGCCGTTGGTGTCGTGGAGGAACGTCAGGTCGCCGAGCAGCGCGTAGGTGGGCCCCGGGTGGCCCAGCGAGACGCCGACCGCCAGCGAGACCGCGCCGTCGATGCCCGAGACGCCGCGTGCCGAGTGCACCCGGACGTCGGCGCGCGGGGTCGCGGCGAGCGCGACGTCGCGGATCGGGGCCGACGAGCCGACCACGAGGTGGGCGCCGGGCGGGAGCGCGGCGACGGTCGCCGCGGCGAGCGCAGGCCCGCCGGCGCCGGGGTCCTGCGCGAGCACGGCGGCGGCGCGGTCGGACGCGTCGGCCCAGGCGCGGGCGAAGTGCAGGTCGGGCTTCCAGTCGTCGGGGTCGGGCAGCGCACCCACCGCGGAGACGGCGCCGGCCACGTCGGTCCACCCCGGGCGGGGTCGGCCGCCGGTCGGCGCGACCGCGGGCACCGCGAGGACCTCGATGCCCGGGTCGGCGAGCAGCCGGGACACCGAGCGGTGCAGGGTCGGGCGGCCGAGGACGACGACCTGCTCGGGGCGCAGGTCGTCGCGCAGCCCGTCGAGCGCGGCCGGCAGCACCCAGGTGCCGGCGTGCAGCATCCGGCCGCCGAGGGCGTCCGACCACAGCGGCGACGTGGGCTCGGCGAGCACCGGCACGCCCTCGGGCAGCCGGGTCCCCGCGGGCACCGCGGCACCGCCGTAGCCGGCGACGACGAGGGTGCGGGCGCCGGCGCGCAGGGGCAGCGGGGCGAGCACGGACGTCGGCGGCGCCGCGATCGACCGCGTCCAGGGAGCCGCGTCGGGACGGCCCGCGAGCGCCGGGTCGGGCTCGCCGGGGGCGTCGTCGGCGGGATCGAGCAGCGGCTCGCGCAGGGGCACGTTGAGCTGCACGGGACCGGGGTCGCCGCCGCTGGTGCCGGCGGCGCGGTCGAGGGCGCGCGCCACGACGGCGCGCCAGGTGCGCGCGGCGCCGGCCCGGTCCTCGGCGACCGGCATGACGATCGAGGCCCGCGCGGCCTCGCCGAACAGACCCGCCTGGTCGATGGTCTGGTTCGCGCCGCTGTCGACGAGCTCGACGGGCCGGTCGGCGCTGACCACGAGGAGCCCGACCCCGGCCCGGGAGGCCTCGAGGACGGCGGGGTGCAGGTTCGCGACGGCGGTGCCGGAGGTCACCACGACGGGCACGACCCGCCCCGACACGCTGCCGAGGCCCACGGCGAGGAAGCCCGCGCCGCGCTCGTCGATGCGGACGTGCAGGCGCAGGCGGCCGTCGCGGTCGGCGGCCTCGAGGGCGACGAGCAGCGGCGCGTTGCGCGAGCCCGGGCACGCGACCGCGTCGGTCACCCCGGCCCGCACCCACTCGTCGACGACGACGTGGGCCTGCGCGGTCGAGGGGAACACTGCTCCGAGGGTAACGACGCGGGACCGGTCGTACGCGACGGACGTGGCGTGATCCCGGCCCTTGATCAGCACGGGATCGGGCGTGGGCCGGGCCCGGCGCCGTCCCGTGGTGATCACGAGCACGACATCCACGTCCGCGTCGGCCCGCGGGGCGATGAGGTGCTCCTGATCACGCGACGGGGGACGACGCTCAGCGCCGGGCGAGCTGACCGCTCACCCACAGGAGCCCCGAGCGCCCCGCACGTCTGCACCACGCACGCGGCGACGTCGAGCCGACGCGCCGGACGGGTGGCGAACCGCTCGACCGGATGACAAACCATCGAGCGAAACCCGGGCCGGACCCGTCATCCCGGCCCGGGGTCGCGCCGTTGCGGAGAGGTGCGCATCGCTGACTCCCGTTCCCCGGACCGGGTCGTCGCGACGCCGCGGAGGCGACGGACCGGACTCGTCGTGGCCGCCGGCGTCCTGACGACCGCCCTGACCCTCGCCGTCGCCGCGCCCGTCGCGGCGGCCGACCCCACGGCACCACCGTCCCCCGGGACCTCCGGACCGGCCCCCCGTGACGAGCGCGGCGCCGCCGACGAGGACGGCGTCCAGCGCTGGGCCCCGCCGCTGGCGGGCGCGACGACCGGTGTCGAGGTCGCCGAGGGCACCGCGCGGCTGTCCACCTCCCGCGACGGCACCGAGACCGGCCCCGCGGCGCTGCGCGGCGCCGAGCGCCAGGGCCTGCTCGACCTCGGCGCCCACCAGTTCGCGACGCCCGTGAACCGCATCGAGGCGCCCGTCACCGGCGACGTCCCGCCCGGCACGCAGGTCGCCGTCGACGTCCGCGGGCAGGGTCCCGACGGGCAGTGGACCGAGTGGATCCCGGCCGCCCCCGGCGCCCCGGCGATCCTCCCCGAGCCCACCCGCACCGTCGCCGCGCGCCTCGCGCTGATCGCCCCCGCCGGCGGGACCGGCCCGGCCGTGCGCAGCCTGGAGGTCCGCGCCGATCAGGTCCCGACCGACGCCCGCACGATCACCCCGCGGGCCAGCTACCGCGTGTTCGCCACCCGCGAGGGCCTCGTGGGCGGCACGACCGCCAACGGGCACCGGATCGTGGCGAACGACCAGTTCGTCGCCCTGCCGTCGCGGCGGGCGCTCTCGCCGAACGGCAGCGGGGACTACAGCGTGCGCGTCTGCACCGACGCCGGCCGCTGCGCCACCGTCCCCGTGTGGGACGTCGGGCCGTGGAACACCAAGGACGACTACTGGAACCCCATCGACCAGCGCCAGCAGTGGAAGGACCTGCCCCAGGGCCGCCCGCAGGCGCAGGCCGCGTTCGAGGACAAGCACAACGGCGGGCGTGACGGGTTCGGCCGCCAGGTGAAGAACCCGGCCGGCATCGACCTCGCCGACGGCACGTTCTGGGGCCTCGGGCTGCGCGAGAACGCCTTCGTCACCGTCGACTACCTCTGGACGGCGCGCGCGGCTGCGCTCGGCCGGGCCGTCACCGGCGGCGCCGGACCGGTCGTCGAGCGGACCGCGGCGGACGCGGCGGCCGCGGACGGCGGGGTGGTCGGCGACGGCGCCCAGGTCGAGATCCAGTGCCAGGTCGCCGGCACCCCCGTCGCGGGCAGCCAGGGCACGAGCAACCTCTGGCTTCGCACGCGTCCCGACCGCTACGTCCCCGCCGCGTGGATCCAGGGCGCACCACCGGTACCTGCCTGCGCTTAGCGTCGCGCCGAGCCGGTCACGACCTGTTGCGCTCCTTCGTCGCGCAACATGTCGGCTGCGGCGGCGCGCTCCCACCGTCCACTAGGCTCGCCGCCCGTGGCGACCGTCGGCGAATGGGTGGAGGGAGCCCGGCCCCGCACGCTGCCCACGGCGATCGCGCCGGTGCTCGCGGGGTCCGGGGCGGCCGCGGGCGTCGCCGGGTTCGACGCGGTGGCCGCGGTGCTGGCGCTGATCGTCTCGGTGGCGCTGGTGATCGGGGTGAACTACGCCAACGACTACTCCGACGGCGTGCGCGGCACCGACGACGACCGGGTCGGCCCGCTGCGTCTCGTGGGCTCGGGCGCCGCGCAGCCGTACAAGGTGCGCCAGGCGGCGTTCCTGTGCCTCGGCCTCGGGGCGGTCGCGGGGATCGCGCTCTCGCTCTACAGCGGCTACTGGTGGCTGATCATCGTGGGCGCGGTGTGCCTGCTCGGCGCCTGGTTCTACACCGGCGGCTCGCGCCCCTACGGCTACCGCGGGCTCGGCGAGGTCGCGGTGTTCGTCTTCTTCGGCCCGGTCGCCGTGCTCGGCACCGAGTTCACGCAGACCGGCCGGGCGAGCGGGCTCGGGATCGGCGCGTCGGTCGGCGTCGGGCTGCTCGCGTGCGCGGTGCTCGTCGCCAACAACCTGCGCGACATCGGCTCCGACGTCGAGACCGGCAAGCGCACGCTGGCCGTGGTCCTCGGCGACCGGGACACCCGCGTGCTCTACGCCGCGCTCGTCGTGGTCCCGCTCGGCATGACGCTGGTGCTGAGCCTGCGCGCCTGGGGCGCGCTCGCCGGCCTGCTCGCGCTGGTCCTGCTCGGCCCCGGCCTGCGGCGCGTGCTCGCGGGCTCGACCGGGCCGCAGCTCATCCCCGTGCTGCGCGACACCGCGCTGGGCCTGCTGGTGTGGTCGGCGGCCACGGCGCTGGGCCTGGCGCTCACCTAGCGGCCGTCACGCCGCGGGGCCGTCCACGTCCCCGCGCAGCTCGGCGCGCAGGTGCTCGCGGCGGGCGCGCCGCGACGCCGTCGCGGCCTCCACCTCGGCGTTCAGGCGGGCGCGCAGGCCGCGGAACAGCACGAGCGAGAGCGGCAGGGCCACGACGATCGCGACGAGCAGGCCCACGAGCAGCGGCAGGCCGACGGCGACGAGCACGCCCGCGATCACCGCCACGAGCAGCAGGCGCACGCCGACGTAGAGCACGACGGCGACGGCCACGCTGCCGGGCGTCCCCGCGGCGGGCGTCGTGCCGGCGCCGGTGGTGGTGGGCGTGGTGGACCCGGATTCCTGGGAGGTCACGCCTCCAGGGTAGGCACCGCGGCGCCGGCCCGTGCGGGTCGTGGCGGGCGCCCACCTCGTCCGGTTTCGCCCTTTATGGTCCCTTTACCTGGATACAAGCGTTCGAGTACGTACGGGGTCCGGTGTCACGATTCGCTGCGTTACGTCCGCTCCGCCCCCGGGCGCGCAGCGGGCCAGGTGTGTAGGGACAGGGAAGGTGGAGTGACATGACCATCACTCACGACGCCGGCGAACGGCTCATGACCCCGGGCGAGGTCGCCGCGATGTTCCGCGTCGACCCCAAGACCGTGACCCGCTGGGCCTCCGCCGGCCGCATCGGCTCCATCCGCACGCCGGGCGGGCACCGCCGGTTCCGCGAGTCCGAGGTCCGCACGCTGCTCGACGGCCTCACCAGCGAGGCGCACCACTAGTCGGTGCCGGCCGGGTGGCCGGCGGCCCCGCGCCGCCGGTCACCGAGTGCACCCGACCGTCACCCGACGGCGACCTCCCGCACGTCACGCGGACTTCGGCCCCGACCGGTAGCGTGGTGGATGCCCGGCCCGCAGTCACACCCGTGGACCGGTGACGTCGAGATGCTGGAGGCGTCCGAGTGATCCCGTTCCTCGTGGCCGTGCTGGTCCTGGTCGTCGTGGGGACGTTGCTGTGGAAGGTGATGGCCGCCCAGGCGGCCCAGGCCGGCCACGACGGCGGCTCCGGCGGCATGGTCGAGGACGCCCCCACCGGTCCTACCCGGCAGGCGACGCCGCGGCGCCCGCAGCGCCCCCGCCGCCCGGTGGCCCCGGACGACGACCCCGAGTTCCTCAAGGCGCTCGACGAGAAGATCCAGCGTGAGGACCCGCCCTCGTCCTAGCGCTCCTCAGCGCGGCAGGACGGGGCGCCGCACGCGCGACCCGGCCCGTCCGAAGTCGTCGGCCACGGTCGCGGCGAGCTCCAGCAGCGCCGCCCGCGTGCGCGACGCGAGCTTGTCCAGCTCGATCTCCGCGCCCTCCTCGAGGTGCGGGTCGAACGGCAGGCGCACCACCGCGCGGCAGCGGGCCGCGAAGTGGTCGGAGACGCGGTCGAGGTCGACGTTGCCCGACGAGCGCCGCACGTAGTTGATGACGGCCACGGAGCGGGACACCAGGTCGCGGTAGCCGTGCGCGTCGAGCCAGTCGAGCGTGGCCGACGCGCTGCGCGCCCCGTCGATCGACGCCGACGACACGATCAGCAGCGAGTCGGCGACGTCGAGGACGCCCTTCATCGCCGAGTGCATGAGGCCGGTGCCGCAGTCGGTGAGCACGACGTTGTAGAAGTGCTCGAGCAACGTCACCGTGCGCCGGTAGTCGACCTCGCTGAACGCCTCGGACACCGCCGGGTCCTGCTCGCTCGCGAGGACCTCGAGGCGGGACGGGCCCTGCGAGGTGTAGGCGCGCACGTCCGAGTAGCGCCGCACGCGGTCGGCGTCGCGCAGCAGGTGGCGCACCGTCGCCGTCGTCTCCAGCGGGATCTTCTGGCTCAGCGTGCCGCGGTCGGGGTTGGCGTCCACGGCGATGACGCGGTCGCCGCGCAGGGACGCGAACGTCGACCCGAGCGTGGTGGTCATCGTGGTCTTGCCGACGCCGCCCTTGAGGCTCAGCATCGCGATCTTGTAGCAGCCGTGCAGCGGCTGGTTGACCCGCGCGATGAGCTCGCGGCGGGCGGCGTCGCCCAGGCTCTCGCCCGGGTTGATCAGCCCGCCCGAGCCGACGAACAGCGCGCGCCGCCAGCCGGTCTGCGGCGGGCGCTTGCTCGGCCGCAGGAGCTGCGCGGACGACAGGTCGTAGGTGCTCGCGCCGCCGCCCGGCGGGGCGCCCGCGCCGCGGCCCGGGGTGGTGAAGCGGCCCGAGACGGGCGCCCGGTCGGCGGGCGCGGGGCTCCCGGGCGGGCCGGCGACCCGGCCGGTGGGAGCGGCGCCGACGCGCGGGTCGAAGCCGGGGTGACGCGGCTGGGCGGCGTCACCGCGGGCGGCCTCGGCCGTGTCGACGCGGCGGGTGGTCTCCGGGGAGTCCGGCGGGCTCGCCACCGCGGGGCTCTCGCCGCCGGTGCCCGTCGACGCCGGGGTGGACGGGGTGGACGGGGTGGATGGCTCGGGCCGGTCCGCCACCGGGGACGCGGGGGCGGCCGGCGGCTCGGACGCGCCCGGCGCGGCGTCGCGTGCGTCTCCCGCCGCACGCTCGGCGCCGGTGTCGTCCCTGGATTCCATCCCCACGGTCCTCCCTCGTCGCGTGCGCGCCGCACCGTATCCCGTCGAGGAGATCCTCGACGACCGGAACGATCAGCCCACTCCGGCGTAGGAGTGCAGGCCCGTCACGACGAGGTTGACGAAGAAGAGGTTGAAGACCATGACCGCGAACCCGACGACGTTGATCACGGCGGCACGCGGTCCGCGCCAGCCGGCCGTCGAGCGGGCGTGCAGGTAGCAGGCGTAGACGATCCAGGCGATGAACGCCGTCGTCTCCTTCGGGTCCCAGCCCCAGTAGCGGCCCCACGCCGCCTCGGCCCAGATCGCGCCGGTGATCACGGCGAACGTCCAGATCGGGAAGGCGATGGCGGTGGCGCGGTAGGCGACGCGGTCGAGGACGTCGGCGGACGGCAGGCGCGAGGTCCACGTCAGCCGCGTGGGGTCGTTCTCGTGCACCCGGCGCAGCAGGTAGAGCACGCTCGCGACGCCCGCGAGCAGCAGGATGCCCGACGCGATCACGGCCGCGGAGACGTGGATGGCGAGCCAGTACGAGCGCAGCGCGGGCACCACCGGCGCGGTCTGCGTGTAGAGCACCGTGCCCGCGAGGAACATCAGGACGACCACGGGCAGCAGCACGAACGCGCCGAGGCGGCGCAGCTCGGGCCGGCGGCGCAGCACGACCAGCCAGGCGCCCACCGCGACCAGGCAGATCGCCGCGGTGAACTCGTACATGTTGCCCCAGGGCACGCGCTGGGCGGCGATCCCGCGCACGACCAGCATCGCGAGGTGCAGGCCGAACCCGAGGACGGTCAGCGAGACCCCGGTGCGCCCGAAGCGCTCGGCCTTCGTCCGCGGTGCGCGGACCGGCGTCGCGGTGTCGTCGTGCTCCGCCGCCGCGGCCGCACCCCCGCGCGAGAGCCCCGCGGTCGTCGCGCCGACGGCCGCCGGGACGCGGGCCTCCTCCTGCTCCGACCCCGTCCGGCGCAGCAGCGCGTGCTCGACGGCGTGCAGGATCATGGCCAGCACGTAGACCGCGAGCGCGGACTCGAACAGCAGGTCGCCGAACTGGCCCAGGCCTGCGTCAACGACCATCGTGGTCCTCCTGCTCGTCCTGCTCGTCGGCCGGCACGTCCGGGTCGGGACGCTCGCGGCCCGTCTCCCCCGCGTCCTCCCCCGTGTCGGGGTGGGGCGGCGCCAGCTCGGCGGCGAGCCGACCGAACTCTTCGCCGTAGCCCGCACGGTCGGTCCGGGCGAGCCCGCCCAGGCTCACCACCGTACGACCTTCTGTCGTAGACGGCGCGGCAGGGCTCACGCGCACCCAGAACCGCCGCCGGCGCACGGTCAGCGAGAGGGTCAGCCCGCCGAGCAGGGCGATCGCGGCGAGGAGCACCGCGGTCTGCGCGGGGTCGTGGGACACCTGCAGCGACACCCAGTTCTCGACGCCGTCGAAGCGGATGCGGGTGCCGTCGTCGAGGGCGATCTCGCCGCCGGGCTTGATGTTCTCGCGGGCCACGCGCTGCAGGCGGCCCTGCTCGACCATCGTCGAGTCCACCTCGAAGATCGACTGGGCGCGGCCCGAGTCGAGGCCCAGGTCGCCGCGCAGCACGTCGACCGCGACCTCCGGGTCGTTCAGCGCCGGGAACACCGACGTGACGAGCCCGCCACCCGACGAGGTGGGCGCGAACAGCCCGGTGATCGCGAGCTGGGAGCGCCGGCGCTCCGCCTCGTCCGTCACTCCGGGCGGGTCGATCTTGGTGGCGCCCTCGGAGAGCAGCGTGGCCTGGTCGACGGGCCGCCACTGGATCAGCCCGACCCGCTGCTCGCCGTTCGGGAACATCACCGTGAACCGCGGGGCGTAGCCGTGCCCGAGCAGGTAGACGCGCTCGCCGTCGACGCGCAGCGGGTCGTTGACGGCGAGGTCGTGCGACTGCCAGGTGGTGTCACCGCGCTCGACGGCGTCGGTGTCCTGGTAGCGGACGCGCGCGTCGAACGAGTCGGGCTGGCCGTCCGGACGGAACGTGGCGCGGAAGTCGTCGACGATCATGCAGAACGGGTCGAGGCCGGTGCCGTCGACCTGCAGGCCGGGGCGGAACGAGTCGTAGGCGTAGATGCCGGAGTTGCAGAACTCGCTGCCGTCGGCCATGACGATGACCTGCCCCTCGTAGCCGAGGAGCTTGCCGACCGCGATCCCGCCGAGCAGCGCGACGAGGCTGAGGTGGAAGACCAGGTTGCCGACCTCGCGCAGCGCGCCCTTCTCCGCCGACAGCGTCCGCACGCCGCCGGGCTCGGAGCGCACGGCGACCTTCCAGCCCCGCAGGCGGCGGCGCGCGGTCTCGACGACGGTGTCCGGGTCGTCGTCGGAGGTGCTCCGCGCGTGGTGGGGCAGGCGGGCGAGGTTGCGCGGCACCGACACGGGCTCGGCGCGCAGGCCGCGCACGTGCTCGAACGACCGCGGCACCAGGCAGCCGATGAGCGAGATGAACAGCAGCAGGTAGATCGCCGCGAACCACGGGGTCGCGAAGACGTCGAAGAACCCGAGGTCGTCGAGGATCGGGCCGAGGGTGGGGTTCCGGGTGAGGTAGTCGTCGACGGCGTTGGGGCTCGGGGTGCGCTGGGGCAGCAGCGCGCCGGGCAGCGAGGCGACCGCGAGCAGGAAGAGCAGGATCAGCGCCGTGCGCATGCTCGTGAGCCCGCGCCAGGTGTTGCGGGCCAGGGCGAGCGCCTGCCGGGTCCGGCCCGGGCGCGACGGCGGCGGTCCCGCGTCCCCGGGGGGCGCCTGCAGCGTGGAGGTCATCGAGGCCTACAGAGGGGTGGTGAAGCCGGCGACGGGGCCGCGCAGGAGGGCGACGATCTCGGCCCAGAGGCCGGTGGCGAGCAGCAGCCCGACGACGACGAGCGCGACGCCGCCGACGATCTGGATGCGGCGGCTGTTCGTGCGCAGCCACGCCTGCGCCCGGACCGCGCGCCCGGCGCCCAGCGCGATGAGCACGAACGGCACGCCCAGCCCGAGGCAGTAGGCGAGCAGCAGGACGATGCCCCGGACCCCCGCCGACCCGGTGTCGGTGCCGCTGGCCAGCGCGACGACCCCGGCGAGCGTCGGCCCGAGGCACGGCGTCCACCCGAGCCCGAACGTGGCGCCGAGCAGGGGCGCGCCGAGCAGGCCGGTGCGGGGGACCCAGTGCGGGCGGGTGTCGCGCTGCAGCGCCGGCACGAGGCCGAGGAAGACCAGGCCCATGGCGACGGTGACCACACCCCCGATGCGCTGCAGGAGCGCCTCGTTGACCAGCAGCGCGTCCGCCAGCCACACCACCGAGCCGAGCCCGACGACGAACACCACGGTGAAGCCGAGCACGAACAGCGCCGCGGCCCCGGCGACCCGGAACCGGCGCAGCGTCCGCGGCGTGGCCGTGGCCGTCCCGGCCGTCGGGAGCTCGCCCGTGACCGCGGCGCGGCGCTCGGCGTCCTGCACGCGCACCTCGTCCTGCGTGACGGCCGGGGCGTCGGCGCCGACGAGGCCGGCGAGGTAGGCCAGGTAGCCGGGCACCAGCGGCACCACGCAGGGCGAGGCGAAGCTGACCACTCCCGCCGCCACCGACAGCAGCACGGCGAGCAGGACGGGGCCGGACGTGGCCACCTCGGTCAGGTTCATGGCGCCGTCCAGGGTAGGACGCCACGGTCGGACGCGCGTGAGCACGGGCCCCGATCTCCGACGATGTGTCGTAGGAGACGGGTCGGCGGGGTCAGGCGCCGGGCCGCCGGGAGCCGATGAACGGGTCGCCCGCGGCGAGGTCGCGGCCGGCGCCGGCGAACCACCCGGGCTCCGGGGCGGGCGCCTGGGCGGCGCTGTCGGCGACGAAGCGCTCGATGCCGGAGCGGCGCTCGAGGTCACGTCGACGCCTCACCGGGGCCGGCAGGTCGGCCGGCAGCGCGTCCACCAGGGCGACGAGGACCGCGACCGCCGGGGCGAGCGTCGTCGTGGTCAGCGGGCCGTCCCAGGTCATGGTGACGTGGCGCCCGTCGACGACCACGGAACCGGGCGGCTTCGGCGGGCCGGCGAGACGTGCGAGCGAGGGGGCGAGCAGCGCCCGTGCGTACCCCGCGTCGCGGCTCCCGGCGGTGAACGTCGCGCCCAGGGGGCCGGCGTCGACCTCGGGGAGCTTCCCGATCTGCTCCTCCCAGCGGGTCACGGGCCACCCGCGGGGGCGCAGGATCACCGCCGGCGCGTCGCGCACGGCCTCGTCGACCTCGACCAGCGCGGTGTCCTCGACGACGACCTTCTCGCCCTCGCCGTCGCCGACGGTCACCCAGCGCCGGTGCTCGACCGCGCGGACGACGTGGTCGCCGACCGCGGTCGTGAGGTCGCGGACCACCACCCCGCGCCGCTGGGCGGGGCTCGGCGGGCGGAACCACGACGACCCGGAGAGCGACGCGTGCGCCCCGACGTGGTGCCAGCCGTGCTCCGCGGCCCAGCCCTCCCACGCCGCGTCGTCGCGCGCCGCGGACCGGCGCGACGGCAACGAGCACGCCGCGGCGAGCGCCAGCCCGAGGCCGACCGCGGCCACGCACACCACCAGGATCCCGATCCCCGCCACAGCTCCCCCTCGCCTCGCCTCACGGCTCGGACGGTGCGGGGAGGGTCGGATGTTCCCGGAGCGGAAATTCGCTCGCGCGCTCCGTGGGCGCGTCCTAGCGTCTCCGTCGTGCTCATCGACTCCTGAGGCCCCGGGGCCGTCCGCCCCGAGCCACTCCGCTGTCCTCCCGCCGTCCGCGCCCGGACGATGATCAGGGAGCACCCGCGGTCGATGTCGATCTCCTCGATGACCCTGTGCGCTCCGTGATCTCCCGGTGCCGGCGCCGTCCGCCGAAGTCCCAGCACACCCAGGAGGTCCGTATGCGAACCACCGATCCCACGACCCCGCCCGAGCGCCCGGCCAACCGCGCCGAGCGCCGTGCCGCCGCGAAGGGCCGGGCACCCGGGTCGTCCGGTCGGCCGAGAGCACCCCGCGCGGCCGGCCCGAAGGAGCACACGAAGCCCGCGCACCTGCGCACGGACTTCGCCGCCCGCCGCAGCGGGTGAGCGGTCAGTTGTGCGAGGGGTGGCCGTTGCCGTTGGTGCCGCCCTGCGGGGGCGCGGGCCAGGGCGCGGCGCCGGGCATCCCCGGTGCCGCGCCCTGGGGCGGGTAGGGCTGGTACGGGCCCCGGTACTGGCCGGGCAGCGGCGGCGGGCCCGCCGGCGGCGCGGGCGGGGCCGCCGCGAGCTGCTCGGCCTGCCCCTTCTCGACCCACATCAGGAACCCGCAGGCCGTGCACTGCGTGGCCCAGCGCGTGCGGACCGGGAAGAGCGGGATGAAGAACAGCGTGAACCTGGTGACCGCTCGCAGGATGGCGTTGGCGGCCGAGCGGTGGCAGTTGACGCAGGTCAGGACGACCAGCGCCAGCTGCGTGACGGTGCGGCGGGTGCCGAAGATGAGCAACACGTACCCCCGGGGAGCGATCAGCCGGACGAGCTAATCAGATCGGACGCGTGCCACGGAACCGGCACGGGTCAGCTGGACGGCGCCGGCTCGGCCGCGATGCGGTCGACCACGGGCTGGAGGTCCTCGGCGAGGATCGCGGTGAGGAACACCGCCGCGACGCGGTGCTGGCGGTCCAGCACGATCGTCGAGGGCACCGCGTTGCGCGGGTAGCCGCGCAGCGCGAGCAGCGAGCGTCCCGGCGGGTCGTAGATCGACGGGTAGACGACGCCGCGGTCGCGGACGAAGTCGGCGGCGGCGTCGCGCTGGTCGCGCACGTCGATGCCGAGGAACTGCACCCCGCGAGGGGCCGAGGCCGACGCGACCTGGTCGAGCGCGTCCGCCTCTCCGCGGCACGGCCCGCACCACGACCCCCACACGTTGAGCACGACCACCTGGCCCCGCCAGGCGTCGGTGGAGAGGGTCCGGCCCGGCTCGAGCAGGCTCTCGCCGCTGATCGGGGTGAGGGTGCCGCGGGTCTCGGGCGGGTCGTAGACGACGGTGGTGCGCCCGCCCGTGCCGTTGAAGACGAACTCGCCCTCCGCCGCCCCGGACGAGCACCCGGCGACGAGCAGCAGGCCCGCCAGCGCGAGCAGGAGCACGCGCACCTCAGGCCCCCGTGGCCGTCGGGTCCGAGGTGCCGCCGGGCTCGGCGTAGGCGATGTCGACGAGGCTCTCGTCGTCGAAGACGAAGCTCGTCACCGAGCCGAGCGAGCACTGCCGGTGGGTGGGGTTGTGCCAGAGCCGCTGCCCGGCCAGGTAGCGCCGCAGCGTCCAGATCGGCAGCTGGTGGGAGACGCACACGGCCTCGTGGCCCGCGGCCGCGGCGCGCGCCCGGTGGGCCGCGCCGAGCATGCGGTGGGCGATCTCCAGGTACGGCTCCCCCCACGAGGGGCGGAACGGGTTGCGCAGCAGCGGCCAGTACTCGGGCTTGCGCAGCGCCCCGTCGCCGACCGAGACGTGCTGGCCCTCGAAGGCGTTGGCGGCCTCGATGAGCCGGTCCTCGGTCACCGGCTCCAGGCCGAGCGCCGCGGCGACCGGCTCCGCGGTCTCCTGCGCGCGCTGCATCGGCGAGACGAACAGCGCGGTGACGTCGGCGCCCGCCAGGTGCAGCGCGACGCGTTTCGCCTGCTCACGCCCGGTGTCGGAGAGCCCGTAGCCGGGCAGGCGCCCGTAGAGGATCTTCTCGGGGTTGTGCACCTCGCCGTGGCGCACGACGTGGACGGTGGTGCGGACAGGGCTCACGGGGCCTCCGCCGCCGCGGCAGCCCGGGCGGCGTGCGGGAGGGCGTCGGCGATCACCGAGAACGCCTCGTCGTCGAGCGCAGCGGACACGAAGCACGCCTCGAACACGCTCGGCGGCCAGTAGACGCCGCGGTCGAGCAGGGCGTGGAAGAACGGCGGGAAGCGCCAGGTCTGGGCGGCGCGCATGTCGTCGTAGTTGCGCCCCTCGCCCTCGGCGAAGCGCACGGAGATCAGCGAGCCGGCCCGCTGGATGGTGTGCACGACGCCGGCGCCGCTCAGCGCGTCGGTGACGAGCCCGTGCAGCCGGTCGACGTGCGCGTCGAGCGCGGCGTAGACCTCGGGGGTGGCGTGGCGCAGCGTCGCGAGGCCCGCGGCGGTGGCGACGGGGTTCCCGGCCAGCGTGCCCGCCTGGTAGACGGGCCCGGCGGGCGCGAGCTGGGCCATGATGTCGGCGCGGCCGCCGAAGGCCGCGGCGGGCAGGCCGCCGGACATGACCTTGCCGAAGCAGTAGAGGTCGCCGGCCACGCCCTCGAGGCCGTACCAGCCCGCGGACGAGACCCGGAAGCCCGTCATCACCTCGTCGATCACCAGCAGCGCGCCGTGGGCCCCGCAGAGCCGCTTGAGCCCGGCGTTGAAGCCGTCGTCGGGCGCGACCGCGCCCATGTTGCCCGCGGCCGCCTCGGTGATCACGCAGGCGATCTCGGGCCCGCGCTCGGCGAAGACCTGGGCGACGGCGTCGAGGTCGTTGTAGGGCAGGACGACGGTGTCGGTCGCCTGCGCGCCGGTGACGCCCGGGGTGGACGGCAGCCCGAACGTCGCGACCCCGGAGCCCGCCTCGGCGAGCAGCGCGTCGACGTGCCCGTGGTAGCAGCCGGCGAACTTGACCACGACGCTGCGGCCGGTGAACCCGCGCGCGAGGCGCACCGCGCTCATCGTCGCCTCGGTGCCCGAGTTGACCAGGCGCACCTGCTCGACGGGCTCGACGCGGCGCACGATCTCCTCGGCGAGCGCGACCTCGCCCTCGGTCGGCGTCCCGAACGACAGCCCGTGGGTCGCGGCCTCGCGGACCGCCTCGACGACGCCCGGGTGCGCGTGCCCCAGGATCATCGGGCCCCAGGAGCTGACCAGGTCGACGTAGCGGTGGCCGTCGGCGTCGGTGAGGTACGGCCCGGAGCCCGACACCATGAACCGCGGGGTGCCGCCGACCGACCTGAACGCGCGCACCGGGGAGTTCACGCCGCCCGGGACCACCTGCTCGGCGCGGGCGAAGAGGTCGGCGCTGTGGCCGACGCTCGACGTGCCGGAGCCCGTCATCGCTGTACTGGTCACGGGGCCAGTGTCCCAGCCGGGACGTGACGGCGCCGTGGCCGGGATGGGGCCGGGTGGGGCCGGGATCAGGAGGGCAGGGCCTCCCCCGGCGGCGGGCCCAGCCCGGCGAGCGTCCGGTCGACGGCGTCGCAGTCCGGTCCGACGATCTCCGCGGCGTAGGGCGCCGCGTCCCAGCCGAGCAGCGCCCGGCACGTGCCGCCGTCCTCGGCCTGCAGGTACGGGCCCTGACGCGGCCCGTTCGGCGCGCTCCAGGAGCTCACCGACTCGCCGGTGCGCGACCCGCGGGCGTTGGCCTCGGTCGCGACGTCGCCCGGGCCGTTCCACCGCGACCACGTCGTCGTGGTGCCGTCCGCGCCGATGCAGCTGCGCGCCTGGAGCGGGACGATCCCCGAGGTGCCCGGGGTCGGCGTCGCCGGGCCGCAGCCGTCGCGGACCGCGCCCGGCACGACGCGTTCGACGGCCCGCAGCTGGTCCCCGCCGGGCAGGCCCGAGTTCACGAACGCGGCGGTGACGTCGGCGCACCGGTCCGCGGGGGCGTAGAGCTGGACGTTCACGGCGACGCCGTCGTAGGCCGCGAGGCTCTGGCAGGCCCCGCCGCTGATCGTCTGCCAGTACGGCCCCTGCGGCACGCCCCGGAGCTGCCACTGCCGCAGGCCGTCCACCGACGGCGAGGTCGTGTACGAGAGCACGCGGTTCGCGGCGTCGGTCGGGGTGGCCCACCGCGCGTAGGAGACCGCGACCTCGGCCGGCCCGGTGCACTGGACGGCCTCGACGGGCCGGGGACCGCCCGTGCTGATCTCGTACGCGGCGACGTCGCCGGGTGCGCACCCGGCGGAGGTCGTCTCCGGGAACAGCTGCGCGAGCGAGGCCGGGTTGCCGACGGCCACCGTCGCCGGCCCGGACGACCCGCCGCCCACCACCAGCACCGCCGTGACGACCACGGCGGCGACGAGGACGAGCGCGCCGGCGACGATCGCGACCGTCCGCCCGCGACGCCGCGGGGTGCCGGGCGAGCCCGCGGAGGCGGCCGGGGTGGCGAAGGGGGCCGAGGAGCTCCAGGTCCCCGGTGGCGCGGCGGGTGACCAGGGACCCGACGCCCCGTGCGGCCCGCTGTCCCACCGGACCTGCCCCGGCTGGCTGGGCTGCCCCGGCTGACTCGACCGGGCCTGCTGGCCCGCTCCGGGGACCGGCGCGTACGGGGGCGGGCCCTGCGGCGGGTAGCCCGCCGGCCCCACCCAGGTCGCCCGCCCGTGCTCGGGGCCGCCCACCGGCGGGGCCGGGGTGGTCGCCGGCACGGGCCCGCTGCCGTCGAGGGCGGCGCGGGCGGCCTCGGCGAGCTCGCCGGCCTCGGCGTACCGGTCGGCGGGGCGCTTGGCGAGCCCGCGCAGGACCACGGCGTCGAGCGCCGCCGGCAGCCCGGGGCGTCGCGAGGACGGCGGGGCCGGCGCCACCGCGAGGTGCTGGTGCAGCATCGCGGGCATGTCGCCGTCGAACGGCGGGCGCCCGACGAGGCTCTCGTAGAGCACGACGGCCAGCGCGTACACGTCGGCGCGGCGGTCGACGGCGGCGCCCTCGAACTGCTCGGGCGCCATGTAGGCCAGCGTGCCCAGCGTGGTGCCGGTGCCGGTGATGTTGCGCCCGCGCGTGCCCCCGCCCGCCAGCCGCACGATCCCGAAGTCGACGAGGTGCACGAAGTCCGGCCCGCGCCCCGAGGTGACCAGGACGTTGCCCGGCTTGACGTCGCGGTGCACGAGGTCGTGGGCGTGGGCGTCGTCGAGGGCGTCGGCGACCTGCTCGACGATCCCCACCGCGCGCGCCGGCTCGAGCGGGCCCTCCTCGGCGAGCACCTTGGCGAGGTCGCGGCCCTCGACGAGGCGCATGTCGAGGAACAGGCGCCCGTCGATCACCCCGAAGTCGTGGATCGGCACCACGTGCGGCGACGACAGGCGGGCGGCCGTGCGGCACTCGCGCTCGAAGCGCTCGCGGATCTCCGGGTCGTCGGCCAGTTCGGGGGTCAGGCGCTTGAGCGCGACCTCCCGGTCGCGGCGGGTGTCGTACGCGCGGTGCACCTCGCCCATGCCGCCGCGACCCAGGCGACCCTCGAGCCGGTAGGGCCCGAAGCTGTCGGTCATCCGTCCTCCCCCGGTGGGGCGGACGGTCCAACCGATGACCACTGACCCGGCGCCCGGTCGGAGGATAGTCAGACGAGGGCCGCTCCGGCGATCACGTGGTGCGCTCGGATCCCGGGGCGAGCGCGGCGGGCTCCCCGGCCGGGGCCGGGGCCTCCGTGCGCTCCGTGGGCGCGTCCTCGGCGGGCTCCCGCCGGCCCGTGCGCAGGGCCGGCACGGCGACGAGGGCCGTGAGCACCGCCGCGACCCCGGCGGCCGTGCCGGCGACGAGGTACCCGCCGACGAGGTGCAGCTGGCGGATCGGGGCGACGAGCAGGCCGCCGGTCGTCTCGCGCACCTCGACGCCGGCGATGAGCAGCACCACCGCGGCCACCGCGAGCAGCACCGCCACCGTCAGCAGCAGCACCGGGCGCCTCACGACGCCGCCCGTGTGCGCAGCAGGTCCTCGAGCGCCGCGCGCAGCCCGGCGCCGTCGCGGGCCCACGCCACCGCGCGGGTGCCGTCGGTCAGGCGCAGGACCACCGGCTGCAGGCGGCGCGGCACGACCGGCCCGTCGCCGAGCACCCGCAGGCCGTGGTGCTCCTCGTCGGCGGGGCGCAGCGACGTCACGTGCGACATCGGCAGGCTCGTGGTGCCCTGCTCGAGCGTCGACGGGGTCAGGCGCACCCGGAGGTAACGGCGGCGCGTGCGCACGAGCAGCAGCGTGTAGAGGAGGACGAGCAGTCCGACCCCGAGCCACAGCGGCAGCGAGGCGCCGCCGGGCGCGAGGCTCTCGAGCCCGATCCCGGCCGCGGCCAGCACCGGGCCGAACAGCAGGATCCCGGCGCGCGTGCCCGACTCCTCGAAGAGCACGGGCGCCTCGGTGGTCGTCACGACGACCGGCCGAACCACGCCCGCGCCGCGGGCAGGTGTAGCAGCACCGCGCCGACGGCGAAGGCGACGAACCAGACGCCGCCGACCCCGAGGAACGTCACCTGCACCAGGCCGACGACCCCGAGCACGGCGCCGAGCACCGTCAGGCCGATCCACGCCGCGCGCGAGCCGTCCCGCAGCCGCCGCGCCCCGACGACCGTGCCGACGCCCCCGGCGAGCAGCACGACCATCGCGGCGATGACCGCGATCGGCTGGGTGGTCGGGTCGAGGGTGCCGAAGAGCAGCCCGACCGCGAACAGCACCGCGGTGCCGATCATCAGGGCGCCCAGCACGACCCACAGCACCACCGCCGCGGTGACGAGGCCCGGGCGACCCGGCTCCTCCTCGGGCGGGGTGACCGCGACCGGGTCGACGGGTGCGTGGTCGGGCACCGTCACCGATCCAGCCAGGCGGTGGCCTCGGTGGCCCAGTAGGTGAGTACGACGTCGGCGCCGGCGCGGCGGATGCTGGTGAGCGACTCGAGGATCGTGCGCTCGCGGTCGAGCCAGCCCCGCTCGACGGCCGCCGAGATCATCGCGTACTCGCCCGACACCTGGTAGGCGGCGACGGGGACGTCGGCGGAGTCGGCGACCCGGCGCAGCACGTCGAGGTAGCCCATGGCCGGCTTGACCATCACCATGTCGGCGCCCTCGTCGAGGTCGAGCGCCACCTCGCGGGCGGCCTCGCGCGCGTTCGCCGGGTCCTGCTGGTAGGTCCGGCGGTCGCCCTGCAGCTGGGAGTCCACCGCCTCGCGGAACGGGCCGTAGAACGCGCTCGCGTACTTCGCCGAGTAGGCGAGGATCGCCGTGTCGCGGAACCCGGCCTCGTCCAGCGCGGCCCGGATGACGCCGACCTGCCCGTCCATCATCCCGCTGGGCGCGACGACGTGGGCACCGGCGCGGGCCTGGGCCACCGCCATCTCGGCGTAGACCGGCAGCGTCGCGTCGTTGTCGACGGCACCGTCCGCGTCGAGGACCCCGCAGTGGCCGTGGTCGGTGAACTCGTCGAGGCACGTGTCGGCCATGACGGGCAGGGCGTCGCCGACCTCGGCCCGCACGTCGGTGAGCGCGACGTTGAGGATGCCCTCCGGGTCGGTCGCCCCGGAGCCCACCGCGTCGCGCCGCGCCGGCACGCCGAACAGCATGATCCCGCCGACCCCGGCCGCCGCCGCCTCCGCCGCCGCCTTGCGCAGCGACTCGCGGGTGTGCTGGACGACGCCGGGCATCGAGGAGATCGGCCGCGGCGCGTCGAGGCCCTCGGCCACGAACACGGGCAGCACCAGGTGCCGCGGGCGCACCTCGGTCTCGGCGACGAGGCGCCGCATGCCGGGGTTCACCCGCAGGCGGCGGGGGCGGTCGGTCGGGAACATCAGGTGTCCTTAGGGCGCGAGGGACCCAAGTTAGCGCTTGCGGGCCTTCGTCTTGCGCGGCGGGGGCAGCGCCCCCTCGGCCCGCAGCTTGGTGGCGTGCGACGCGAGCGCCTCGACCAGCGACGGGACGTCGGCGACCTCGGGCTTCACGTCGACGCGCAGCCCGAACTCGACGGCCGTCTCCGCGGTCTTCGGCCCGATGCAGGCGACGATCGTGCGGGCGTGCGGCTTGCCCGCGATCCCGACGAGGTTGCGCACCGTCGACGACGAGGTGAAGCAGACCGCGTCGAACCCGCCGGTCTTGATCGCCTCGCGCACCGGCGCGGGCGGCGGGGCCGCGCGCACCGTGCGGTACGCCGTGATGTCGTCGATCTCCCAGCCGCGCTGCTGGAGGCCCTCGGCGAGGGTCTCGGTGGCGATGTCGGCGCGCGGGAGCAGCACCCGGTCGACCGGGTCGAGCACGTCGTCGTGCGGCGGGAAGACCTCGAGCAGGCCCTCGGAGGACTGCTCGGTCTCCTCGTCCGGCACGAGCTCGGGGTGGACGCCGAAGGCGCGGACGGTCTCGGCCGTCGCCTCGCCGACGCAGGCGATCTTGACGCCGGAGAACGCGCGGGCGTCGAGGCCGAACTCGCCGAACTTCTCCCACACCGCGCGCACCGCGTTGGCCGAGGTGAACACGACCCACTGGTAGCGCCCGTCGACGAGGCCCTTGACCGCGCGCTCCATCTGCGCCGGGCTGCGCGGCGGCTCGACGGCGATGGTCGGCACCTCCTCGGGCACGGCGCCGTGGACGCGCAGGCGGTCGCTCATCGCGCCGGCCTGGTCCTTGGTGCGCGGCACGAGGACGCGCCAGCCGTACAGCGCGCGCGACTCCCACCAGGAGAGCGTGGCGCGGTCGGTGACGGCGTCGCCGAGGGTGACGACCAGCGTGCCCTCGAGCTCGGCGCCGTCCGACGCGAGCTTGTCGAGGCTGGTCTCCACCGTGCGCTGCCGCGAGCCGGTGCCGGCCGCGGTGACCAGTGCCGGGGTGCCCGGCTTCCAGCCGTTGCCGACGAGCTGCGCGGACGCGCCGGCGAGCTCGGCGGCGGTGGCCTGCAGCACGAGCGGGCCCGGCGCGACGGCCAGGGCCGCGTAGTCGACGGTCTCGCCGGCGGTCAGGTCGACCGAGGTGTGGGCCGGGCCGAGCGCGACGCCGGCGTAGGTCGGGACCGCGGTGTCGGCGGGCATGCCCGGGACGACGTCGAACGGCACGGCGGCCGCGGCGACGGCGCGGACCTCGGTGACGACGTCGGGGCGGACCAGCGGGTCGCCCAGCACCAGGCGCACGACCGACGCGCCGCCGCGGGCCGCCGCGACCACGGTCTCGGCCAGCGTCGCCGGGTCGGCGGGGGCGGGGCCGTCGCCGGTCGCGGCGGGGTCGTCGGCCGCGAAGCTCGGCGCGACCACGGCGTCGGTCGCCGGGCCGCCGGCCGCGGGGTCGTCGCCGACCTGCCCGACCGGGCGCACCGTCACCGACGACGGCAGCAGCGCGAGGACGTCCGCGGGGGCGCCGCGATCGGCCACGACCAGCGTGGCGGCGGCGAGGGCGTCGCGGGCCCGCACGGTCAGCAGGCCGGGGTCACCGGGCCCGCTGCCGACGAAGGCGACCCGGCCGGCGGTCGTCGAGGGTGCTGTCATGTC
Source organism: Actinomycetospora rhizophila (assembly GCF_042657905.1). Taxonomy (NCBI): domain Bacteria; kingdom Bacillati; phylum Actinomycetota; class Actinomycetes; order Pseudonocardiales; family Pseudonocardiaceae; genus Actinomycetospora; species Actinomycetospora rhizophila. The sequence continues at coordinate 106,280 of NZ_JBHSKG010000021.1, forward strand.
TTCCGTTCCCATCGTGGTGTTCAGGAGGCGGGCGGGGGCTGGTTCTTCGTCGCCGTGTCGCCGGCGAGCCCCTTCGGCTCCGCCCCGTCGGCGAGCAGTTCCTCGGCCAGTGCGCGGCCGATCTGCTCGGCGTCCTCGGTCTCTCCGGTGGCGGAGCCGCGCACCAGCGCGCCCTCCGCCGTGGCGGCCACCGCGCGCAGCGACAGCCGTTCGACGACGTGACCGTCGTCGTCGAGGTCCTCGACGACCTCGGCGAGCGCCCCGATCGGGGACCCGCAGGGTGAGCCCAGCCCGCCCAGGACCGCGCGCTCCGCGGTCACGGCGACGGCGACGGACTCGTCGTGCAGCGTGGCGCGCAGGAACTGCTCGAGCCCGGCGTCGTCGGCCCGGCACTCGCAGGCCAGCGCCCCCTGGGCGGGGGCGGGCAGCACCTGCAGGGGATCGAGCACCTCGGTGGCCTCGCCGACCCGGCCCAGGCGGGCGAGCCCGGCGCGGGCGAGCACCACGGCGTCGAGCTCGCCGCGGGTCACCTTCCCGATGCGGGTGTCGACGTTGCCGCGGATCGGCACGAGCTCCAGCCCGAGCCCGAGCGCGCCGATCTGCGCGATGCGCCGCGGCGACCCGGTGCCGACCACGGCGCCCGGCGGCAGTTCGCCGAGGACCATGCCGTCGCGGGCCACGAGCGCGTCGCGGGGGTCCTCGCGGGCCGGGACGGCCGCGAGGGAGAGCCCCGGCACCGGGGCGGTGGGCAGGTCCTTGTAGGAGTGCACCGCGACGTCGATCTCGCCGGCGAGCACGGCGTCGCGCAGCGCGGTGACGAACACCCCGACCCCGGTCTGGGGGATCGGCGTGCCCGCGGCCTGGCTGCGGTCGCCGTCGGTGGCGATGGTGACGACCTCGACGGTGGCGCCGGCGTCGGTGAGCGCGGTGGCGATGATGTCGGTCTGGGTGCGGGCGAGCAGGCTCGCCCGGGTCCCGATCCGGATCGTGCGCGCGCCGGAGCCGGTCAGCGGGGTCTCGGCGGTGTCGGCGGTGTCGGCCACGGTCATCAGCGCCTCCGCCGCGTGTCGACGGCCAGCGCCTGGTCGACGCCGTCGCCGGGCTCGACGCTCGTGGTGGTCTCGGCGAGCACCGCCGGGGTCTGCGGGTCGAGCTCGAAGAGCTCGCGCAGCGCCTCGGCGTACGTGTCGCCGCCCGGGGACTGGGCGAGGCGCTTGACCTGCACCGTCGGGGTGTGCAGCAGCTTGTCGACCACGCGGCGCACGGTCTGGGCGACCTCGTCGCGGGCGGGCCCGTCGAGGTCGGGCAGGCGCCCGTCGAGGCGCAGCAGCTCGGCGTCGACGACCTCCGCGGCGCGGCGGCGCAGCGCGGTGACGGTGGGCGTGACCTCGGCGGTGCGCTGGGCGGCGAAGTACGCGCGCACCTCCTCGGCGACGACCGAGCGGGCCTCCTCGACCGCGCGCCCGGCGCTCGCGGAGCGCAGGCGCTCGCCGAGGGCGGCGAGGTCGACGACGGTGACGCCGGGCAGCGCCGCGACGCGCGGGTCGACGTCGCGGGGCAGGCCCAGGTCGCAGACCACCAGCGGGGTGGCCGCGTCGCGGGCCGCCCGCACGTCCTCCTCGTCGACGACCGTGCCGACCGCGCCGGTGCAGGCGACGAGGACGTCGGCCGCGGCGATCTCGGAGCGCAGGGCGTCGAGGCCGGCCGCGCGAGCGGGCGTGCCCTCGGCGCGCAGGGACACCGCGAGCCGCTCGGCGTTGGACTCCGAGCGGTTGGCCAGCACGATCTCGGCGACGCCGCTGCGGCGCAGGTGCGCGGCGCTCAGCGCGCCCATCGACCCGGCGCCCACCACGAGCGCACGCCGCCCGGCGAGCCCGCCGAGGGCCACGTCCGCGTCGGCGAGGGCCTCGGACACGACCGAGGCGCCGGCGGCGTCGATGCCGGTCTCGGCGTGGGCGCGCTTGCCGACGCGCAGCGCCTGCTGGGCGAGCTCGTGCAGCACCCGGCCCGCCGACCCGAGCTCGCGGGCCTCGGCGTACGAGGCCCGGAGCTGGCCGAGGATCTGGGCCTCGCCGACGACCATCGAGTCGAGCCCGGCGGCCACGGAGAAGAGGTGCTCCACCGCCGAGCCGGCGTAGTGCACGTAGAGGTGGTCGGTGAGGTCGGAGACCTCGGCGTGGGCGTGGCGCGCGAGCACCGAGGACACCTCGGTGAGGCCGCCGTGGAAGGTCTCGACCACCGCGTAGATCTCGACGCGGTTGCACGTGGAGACGAGCATCGCCTCGGTGACGTGATCGCCGGTCAGCAGGTCGTCGAGGACCTTGCGGGTGTCGTCTCCGGACACGGCGACGCGCTCGAGCACCGGCACCTCGGCGGTGCGGTGCGAGACGCCGACCAGGAGCAGGCTCATCGGGAGACCGCCTCTCGCGGGGTCTGTCGCGGGGTGGCTGCGGGGCCGGCCGCGGGGACCGTGCCGTGCCGACGGGCGACGTGGAACGACAGCACCTGCATCTCCACCGCCAGGTCGACCTTGCGCACCTCGACCCCCGCGGGCACCACCAGCACGGTGGGCGCGAAGTTGAGGATGCTGCGCACGCCCGCGGCCACGAGGTGGTCGCAGACCTGCTGGGCGGCGGGCGCGGGCGTCGCGACCACGCCGATGGTGACGCCGCGCTCGGCGCAGACCCGCGGGATGCTGTCCGCGTGCTCGACCTCGACGCCGTCGACGGTGGTGCCGACCAGCGCCGGGTCGACGTCGAAGAGCGCCGCGACGGGGAAGCCGCGCTGGGCGAAGCCGCCGTAACCGGCGAGGGCGTGCCCGAGGTTGCCGACGCCGACCAGGGCGACCGCGTGCGGCCGGGTCAGCCCCAGGGTGGCCTCGACCTCCGCGGTGAGCCGCGAGACGTCGTAGCCGACCCCGCGCACGCCGGACGAGCCGATGTGCGAGAGGTCCTTGCGCAGCTTCGCCGAGTTGACCCCGGCGGCCGCCGCCAGCTCCTCGCTGGACACGGTGCCGCGGCCCTCGCCCAGCAGCGTCGTCAGCACACGGAGGTAGACGGCCAGGCGGGCCACGGTCGCCTCGGGCACGGGGCGAGCGCCGTGACCGCCGTCGACCCCCGCCGGCGTGAGGTCGTCCTCGTGCGCCCGGGTCGTGGGCACCGGGCGGCGGGCAGGCCGGGTGCCACGATCGACCGTCACTTCCGGGCGCCTCCTGTCATGCCTCGCTGCGTGCCGCGGTCAGCACCCGGCGGCCTGCACCACGCGGAGGTCCTGGACCCTGGCGGCGACAACGCTAGCGCTCGTGAACGCACGCACAAAATCGCCGCGAACCGACCGGCGGAGACCTCCAGTCTGCCCGATCCGGCCGCTCGACGCCTGCTCCGGCGGTGTCGTGAGCGTCGCTCCGCGGTGCCCGGCGTCCCTCGTGCGCCGTCCGGTGGACGCGGGTGTCAGACGGTGAGCGCGTCGGGACCCAGCGCTCCGGCGGTGGGGTCCCCCGGTGCGCTGGGCGGACGCCCGAGCAGGAAGTCCGCGGTCGCGCCGTGCATCGCCGCGACCGGTCCGACGCCCGCCGCGAGGGCGACGGCCGACGCCTCGGTGACCCGCCCCGTGATGGCGGTCACGGTCGCCGCGACCGTGCCGGTGAGGTCGGCGGCGAGGCCCAGGAGGTCGACCGGGGCGCGCGCGGCGTCCAGGCGTTCGCGCAGCGCCGGCTCGACCGACAGCGGGGCGCCGTCCACCGCGGGCCGCCCGGCGACGGTGAGCAACCGGTTCCACGCCTCGGCGTGGGCGACGTGCTGGGCCGCCGCCCCCGACAGGTACGCGGCCACCGCGCCGGGCACCGCGCCGTAGCGGCCCTGCCCCGCGCCCGACGCGGCCTGGCCGAGCAGCTCGCCGGCGAGGGCGGACACCGCGGCGCCGAGCGCGACCTGCGCCGCCTCGCCCTCGTAGGCCGGGGGCGCGGTGGTCGTGGTCGTCGGGGGTGCCGGCGGGGCCCCGGCGGGGGGCGCGCCGGCCGGCGCCTCGTTCGAGCAGGCGGCCAGGGCTCCGGCGCCCGCGAGGGCACCGAGACCGAGCAGGAAGGACCGGCGCCTCATCGGACCGCCCCCTCGGTCGCCGGCGACGCCTTCTCGGTCGGGAAGAGGACGTCGGGGAAGCCCACGGTGCCGGCCGCCGGCGGCAGGGCGGCCAGGTCCGGCGGGGAGGCCACCAGCTCGGCCCGCCCCGTGGACAGCAGCGTCTGGAAGGTCAGCAGCAGGGCCTTGCGGCGGGCCGCCGCGGCGGCGTGCCCGGCGACGGTCCGGCGCACCTCGGGGGCGGAGAGGTCGACGACGTCGGCGACGAGCGTCTGGGCGAGGACGTCCTCGAGGGTCAGCGCGAGCCCGACGACGTCGCCGGGGCCCCGCACGGTGGGCAGCGCCTGCTCGACCACCGGGGTGTACCGCGGGTCGGCGTTCGTCTGCGCCCGCCCGCCGGCCTGCCGGGTGGCGGTCGCGAGGTCGGTGCGGGCACGGGCCAGGGCGTCGAGCGCGGCGGCGAGGAGGTCGCGCAGCGGCGCGGGGGCGGAGGGCCCGCCCCCGAACGGCAGCGCCTGCAGCGAGGAGTAGGTGTCGGCGGCGAGCACGACGAGCGACGACGCGGTCTGCAGGATCGGCACGTCGGCCGGCGCGGGCGCGGTCACCGGGCCTCCCCGCCGAGGGCGCGGACGAGGTCGGCGGGCTCCAGCCGCCAGGACGCGATCTCCACCCCGTCGACGAGCGTCACCGGGACGCGGTCGCCGTACTCGGCGCGCCACTCCGGGTCCGCACCCGGGGCGTCGACGTCGACCACCGCGTGCTCCTCGCCGGCGCGTCCGCAGAGCTCGCGCACGACGCCCTCCATCCGATCGCAGGTCCGGCAGTCGGCCCGCACGAGCACGACCACCCGAACGAGATCGTCCTCCGGGGCCGCCGACCCGCCCGGACCGGCCTCCGGACGACCGCCCGTCGCACCGCCCACCGACGCGGTCGCCCGCTCGTCGGACCGCTCGTCCGCCACCGGCTCGTCGCCTCCCTCCGACACCCCCGCGGTGCCCCGCCCGGCGGCAGTCTCCCACGGTCGCCGGGGCCCCACGCGGAGCCCCGGGATACGCCCGAATGGCCGCTCGTCGCACCGTCGGTGCAGGTCGGAGAGGGTCGGGTCCGGCGGGGGCGCGCCGGTGACGGGGCAACTCACGCCGCACGTATGCTCCCCCGTCGACGCCCCCTCGCGGGGGATCCGGATCGGGAGACGGCGATCGAGGGAGAGGGCATGTCCGACGCAGCCGGCCGTCACGGCCGGACGTGCGCGCGCGACGCCGCCTCCGCTGCGCCCGCCCTCCCGGTGCCCGGTGTCCCCCCGACACCGCCCGGAGCGCCGTGAGGCGCGCGGCACCCGATCCCGCCGACGAGCCCGGGTCCGGCCACGTGCCGGCGCGGGGCGGTCGGGGGCACGGCACCGGCACGACCGGGCGGTCGCGGCTGGCCACCGGCACCGACACCCCGCCCGACCCCGTCATCGACGCGCGCGCGCACGGGGCCCCGCCGACCGCGCCCTTCTACCCGGCGCAGCGGCGGCGCGAGGACACCTGGCCCCCGCCGTCGGCCCCGCCGTCGGCCGAGCCCCCGAGCCCCTCCCCGAACGGGCACACCCGCCCGGGCCGGCCGACGCCGCCGATGGGCGTCCCCCAGCCCGAGCCGCAGGCCCCGCCCGCGCCCCGCCGCAACGGCACGGGTCCGCTCCCCCCGGTACCCCCGGACGTGCCGGCCCCGCCGGACGCCGCCGCCACGACCTCCGTGCCGATGCAGCCGCCGGGCGACCCCACCGCGACCCTCGCCGGCCCCCAGCCGCTGCCCGACGACACGCGGCCGGCCGAGGACGGGTTCGACGAGGACCCCGACGACGTCCCGGACGACCTGCCCGACGACCTCCCCGACGACAACGGCGCGACCGCCGAGGGGTGGGCGCTGGTCCGGGCCGCGCAGGACGGTGACACCGAGGCGTTCGGGCAGCTCTTCGACCGCTACCACGACACCGTCTTCCGGTTCGTGCTCTTCCGCCTCGGCGACCGGCCGGCGGCCGAGGACCTCACCCAGGAGACGTTCGTCCGCGCCTACCGCCGGATCACGTCGGTGAGCTACCAGGGCCGCGACATCGGTGCGTGGTTCGTCACCATCGCCCGCAACCTCGTGCTCGACCACGTCAAGTCGAGTCGCTACCGGCTGGAGAGCTCCACCGCCGAGGTCGCCGACGTCGCGCCGAGCAGCTTCCGGCCCGGCCCGGAGTCCGAGGTCATCGCCGGCGCCACCCACGCCGAGCTGCTGCGATGCGTCGCGCGCCTGGGTGACGACCAGCAGGAGTGCATCGCCCTGCGGTTCCTCCAGGGCCTCTCGGTGGCCGAGACCGCCGAGATCATGGGCCGCAACGAGGGCGCGGTGAAGGCCCTCCAGCACCGTGCGGTGCGTCGTCTCGCTCAACTGTTGCCCGAGGGGCTGCGGTGAGTCACATCGATGTGGTTCGAACCGCACACCGCATCGTCGTAACCGGTCGCCCCTCCGTTCGTTTGCCCCTGCGACGAGCACGGCGCGTACGGACCGTGACGCGCGGACGATGAGGACGGACGGCATGTCGAGCGGGCACGACGGTGACGACGAGCGGTTCGCTCGCGTCGGGGACCAGCGCGACGCCACCGGGCGTCCGGCGCGTCCCGATCGTGCGGCCGGTGCCACCGATCACGAGCTCGCCCGCGACCTCGAGCTGACCGCCGCCCTGCGCGCCGCCGGACGCGACGCCGCCGGCCCCGACCCCGCCACCAGCGCGCGGATGCGCGCCGCGGTGATGGCCGAGATCACGGGTGGCGGGGCGCCGACCGCGACCCCGCGGGAGAGCACGCGCGTCCTGCGCACCCCGGACACCGGTCCGGCCGGCGGTCGGGGGGCCGGCCGGACCGGCCGCACCGCGGGCGAGCAGCGGCGCGGGCGCACCCGGCCCGCCGACGGGCGGCCCGCCGGCCGCGCGACGCGGCGCTCCACCTCGCGCGTCCTGTCGTCGTTCGTCACCGGCGCCTGCGCGATCCTGCTCCTCGGGGCGCTGACCGTGCTGCTGAGCCGCGGCTCGCTGCCCGGCGAGATGCTCTACGGCGTCAAGCGGGCCTCGGAGAACGCCGAGATCGGGCTGACCAGCGGCCAGGAGGCCAAGGGCCGCCGGCACCTCGACTTCGCGGCCACCCGCCTCGAGGAGGTCTCCGACCTCATCGCCCGCGACACCACCACCGCGGCCGGCACCGGTCCCGCGGCCGCGGGCCTCGGCCCCGAGCAGTCCGCGCTCGTGCTGGAGAACCTGCGGGCCTTCGGCGAGCAGGCGCGCACCGGCTCCCGGCTGATCCTGCCGCTCGCGTCGCAGCCCTCGGGCCCGCGACCCGCCGAGCTCGCGGAGTGGGCCCGCTCGCAGTCGTCCCGCCTCGACACGCTCAGCCCCTCGCTCGACGGTGACGGGCGCGCGGCGGCCAGCGACTCCCAGCAGATGCTCCAGCGCCTCGGCCAGCGGGCCAGCGCGCTGGGCGGTCCGACCCGCTGCCAGACCGGCGCCGAGACCGACGACCTCGGCCCGGTGCCCTCGCGCGAGTGCGACACCTCGCGCCAGCAGGCGACCCCGTCGCCGGAGCGCACCGAGGCCGCCAGCACGGCCACCTCGAGCACGACGACCACCACGACGACCACCACCTCGCGCAGCAGCAGCTCCACCGAGGAGTCGTCGAGCCGCAGCAGCCGCGACGCCGACGAGGACTCCGGGCCGGTCGACGGCCTGCTGCCCGGCGGCGAGGAGCGCGGCTCGCCGGACCCGGTGCGGGTGCCGCTGCCGGTGCCGCTGCTTCCCCAGGTCGACGTCCCGCCGCTCCTGCCCGGGCTGCCCGGTCTGAGCCTCGGCTGAGCCGTCCCGCCCCCGCGGTCGGGGCTCCCGTCTAGGGTGAAAGTCGCACCGCGCCGGGGTCGATCAGTTCCGTCCCGCACCCGGCGGCGGGTCCCGGGACGGACACGACGGGAGGGTCCGGCGGTGGCAGGACGGCGCGAGCGCCGGTTGCAGGCGGAGCGGGAGGCGTCACGGCTCGCGGGCGAGGCGTCCGCCGAGGCCGCGCTGCGCGATCCCGCGCTGCAGGACGCGGCCCTGGGCGAGCCGACCGCCTCCGAGCTCCTCGAGACGGTGCCCGAGAGCGCCGGACCCACCACCGACCCGTCCGCGCCCGGCGACGTCACCACCGAGGGCGCCCCCGACGGGGAGCTCGCCGGGGGTGGGCCCGCGGCCGCCGCCGCGTCGGCCGACGCCCCCGACATCCACCGCGCGCCGCCGTCGTCACGGGTGCCGCCCGACCTCACCGCCGCCGCGTTCTTCGACGTCGACAACACGATGATGATGGGCGCGTCGATCTTCCACTTCGCGCGCGGGCTGGCGGCGCGCAACTTCTTCTCGGGCTCCGACCTGCGCGGCTTCGTCTGGCAGCAGCTGAAGTTCCGCCTCGGGGGCGAGGGCAGCCCCGACGACGTGCGGGCCCACCGCGAGCAGGCGCTGTCGTTCGTGGCCGGCCAGTCGGTGTCGGAGCTCGTCGCGCTCGGCGAGGAGATCTACGACGAGCTGATGGCCGACCGCATCTGGGAGGGCACGCGGGCGCTCGCTCAGATGCACCTCGACGCGGGTCAGCGGGTCTGGCTGGTCACCGCCACGCCCCTCGAGCTCGCCCGCATCATCGCCCGCCGCCTCGGGCTCACCGGGGCGCTCGGCACGGTCGCCGAGAGCGAGGACGGCGTGTTCACCGGGCGGCTCGTCGGCGAGCTCCTCCACGGGCCCGCCAAGGCGCACGCCGTGCGGGCGCTCGCCGCGCGCGAGGGCCTCGACCTGCGGCGCTGCGCGGCCTACTCCGACTCGGTCAACGACGCCCCCATGCTCTCGGTGGTCGGCACGGCCGTGGCCGTCAACCCCGACTCCGACCTGCGCGCCATGGCCCGCCGGCGCGGCTGGGAGATCCGCGACTTCCGGTCGGGACGCAAGGCCGCGAAGATCGGCGTGCCGTCGGTGCTCGGCGCGGGCGCCGTCGCCGGCGCCGTCGTGGCCGGAGCGGCCTACCGCCGACGCTCGACCGCCTCGCGGCTGGCCGAGCGCCTGGTCGGCTGAGTCAGCCCAACTGAGCCGGCCCGGCTGAGTCGGCCGCCGAATCGGCCCGGGGCTCAGCCCGGGATGCGTTTCGCCTGCCCGGGAACGTCCCCCGGGGTCAACGCGTCGCACGGTCGGCAGGCACGACGAGTACCCGGCCGACCCCGGATCAGGGGTCGCGCCGGGTGTCTCGATCGGCATCGTGACGGAAGGCGCGCGCCACCGCGGCGAGACGCGCGGTCCCGTCCCGTCAGAAGGGCGGCTCGTCGTCGCCTTCCGGATCGTCGACCGCCCGCGGCGGTGGTCTGCTGGGCGGGCCGTCGGGGTAGGGATCGTTGATCCACACGGGTTCGTCGCCGGCGAGCTCGGCGGGCGTGGTGGCCGACCGGTGGCGGCCGGGGGCGGGGTCGGGGAGGTCCGGTCTGACCGGTCGGGGTGGGCGGTCGTAGGTGTGGCCGGTGGGGCTGGTCCAGACGAACCGGCCGGGGGCGGGTTGGGCGAGGTGCCAGCCGGCTTCGTGCTTGAGGCGGTGGTCGTGGCGGCACACGGGGTCGAGGTTGTGCTCGACCGTGATCCCGCCGTGGTTGACGGCCAGGGTGTGGTCGATGTCGGCGACCAGCGAGGACGTCCGGCACGGCGGGAACACGCACGTGCGGTCACGCGAGCGGATCCAGCGGGCCAGCGCCGCGGACGGGAACCGGCGCCGCGCCTCCTCGGGGTTCGTCGGCGGGCCGGTCCAGGCGCGGAGCTGGTCACGCAGGTCGGTCAGGACCTCGCCCCACGTCCCGGGCTCGCGCAGCCGGCGGGCGAGCTCGGCCTGGCTGATGTGCAGCTCGAGGACCGGGCGGGCGATCGTCGGCTGCTGTGGGGTGGTGGCGTAGCCGCGGGGTCGGCGTCGGGTGACCAGCGCGGCGATCAGGTGGCTCTCGTCGTCGGTGACCGCGACCCGCCACTCCGCGCCGCAGAGCTGGCGGGCGAACTGCCGTGCGAACGGAGCGTGCACGACCCCGTAGCCGGGCATCGTGCCGGGCTTCTCGTCGAGCCCGAGCAGCGTGAGCAGCCCGATCCGCATCTCGATTCGCGCACTCCGCGACCCACCCGCCGCGGCCCCGCCGCCTGCGGCAGACCCGTCGGGCGGCACGTCGGACGGTCCGTCGGCCGCCGGCACGCCGGGGGCCCGATCGTCGGGGTCGTCGGGCGCAGGGCGATCGGGCGCAGGGCCGTGGGGTGTCTGGTCGTCGGCGGGGTCGTCGGTGCCGCGCTCGCTGCGGGGGGTGCCGCCGCCCGGGCCGGGGCCCTCGGCGCCGACGTGGCGCGGGGTGGTGCGCCCGCGGGGATCGCCCGGGGCGGCGTGGGCGACCACGTGGGCGACCAGCGCGTCGTCGTCCCACCCGCGCGGGCGGGGGCTGAGCAGCGCGAGATAGACATCCGCGCGGATGGTGTCGATCAGACCCGGATGCCCCGCCGCCTTCGCCCGGAACACCAGCGCCTCGACGTGCGCGACCGACAACGCCCCGGCATCAAGCGGCAGATCCAGCCCCGACAGATTCAGCGTGCCGGACTCGGTGGAGCCTGTCAGATGGGCTGTGTACAAGATCGTCTCTGACGAGGACGGAGTACACAGATGACCATGGCCGGCGAGCGGGATGGTGGTGAGGTTGATCCGGCGCGGGCCGCGGTCAACGACATGCT
>NZ_JBHSKG010000022.1:0-111703 GCF_042657905.1 Actinomycetospora rhizophila
GGAACCAGAAGTAGATGCCGGCGTAGGTGGCGAACACGATCGTGCCGAACAGCACGTAGTGGAAGTGCGCCACCACGAAGTACGAGTCCGACACGTGGAAGTCCAGCGGCGGGCTGGCCAGCAGCACACCGGTGAGGCCACCGAACAGGAACGTCACCAGGAACCCGATCGCGAACAGCATCGGCGTCTCGAACGTCAGCTGGCCGCGCCACATGGTGCCGATCCAGTTGAAGAACTTGATGCCGGTGGGCACCGCGATGAGGAACGTGGTGAACGAGAAGAACGGCAGCAGGACCGCGCCCGTGGCGTACATGTGGTGCGCCCACACGGCCACCGACAGCGCCGCGATCGACAGCGTCGCGTAGATCAGCGTCTTGTACCCGAAGATCGGCTTGCGGCTGAAGACCGGGAAGATCTCGGTGACGATGCCGAAGAAGGGCAGCGCGACGATGTAGACCTCGGGGTGCCCGAAGAACCAGAACAGGTGCTGCCAGAGGATCACGCCGCCGTGCTCGGGCGCGAAGAGCTGGGCGCCCAGGTGGCGGTCGGCGGCGAGGCCGAGCAGCGCGGCGGTCAGGATCGGGAACGCGAGCAGGACCAGCACGACCGTCACCAGGATGTTCCAGGTGAAGATCGGCATCCGGAACATCGTCATGCCCGGGGCGCGCATGCAGACGATGGTCGTCACGAAGTTGACGCCACCGAGGATGGTGCCGAGACCGGAGACCACCAGGCCGACGATCCAGACGTCGGCGCCGAGGCCCGGCGAGTGCACGACGTCGGACAGCGGGGTGTAGGCGAACCAGCCGAACGCGGCGGCGCCGTCCGGGGTGAAGAACCCGGAGACGACGATGATGCCGCCGAAGAGGAACAGCCAGTACGAGAAGGCGTTGAGCCGCGGGAACGCGACGTCGGGCGCCCCGATCTGCAGCGGGACGATGTAGTTGGCGAAGCCGAACAGGATCGGCGTCGCGTAGAGCAGCAGCATGATCGTGCCGTGCATGGTGAACAGCTGGTTGTACTGGTCCACCGACAGGATCTGCAGGCCCGGCTGGGCCAGCTCGGCGCGCATCAGCAGTGCCATGAGCCCGCCGATCAGGAAGAACCCGAACGACGTGATCAGGTACAGGATCGCGATGTCCTTGGGGTCCGTCGTCTTGAGCATCCGCCCGACGAACGAGCCGCGCTTCGCCTCGCGCGCCGGGTACGGCGTGGTCGCGATCGGCTTGGGTGCGACGGCGGTCACGAAGGCCTCCTGCTCACGGTGCGTCTCCTCCACCCCGGCGGCCGTCGGCCGCTCGTGCGGACCCCGGGATCGTAACCGCCGTGCGGTCCCCCGGCTCGCCGGGTGAACCCTCCCACGACGTCCCGTCGTAGACCAGCGCGGGGGCGGGTGGCCCCGGGTCGGGCCGGAACGACGAAGGACCGCCGCCCAGTGGGCGACGGTCCTCGTGGTGGGTGGAGCTGAGGGGACTCGAACCCCTGACCCTCACACTGCCAGTGTGATGCGCTACCAGCTGCGCCACAGCCCCAACGCGACGCAACGTTACACGCCGGTGGACGTCGCCCGACGCGGGGGGTCGAACCGGATGGATCAGAAGTCGCGGCGGCCGTGCTCCTGCTCGAGCACCGCGTCGAGGTCGGAGAGGCGGTCCATGGTGGCGACGGCGCGGGCGGTGCGCTGGTTGCCCTCGAGCCGGCCGCGGTGCCGGTGCACGAACTGCCAGTAGCCCGCCGTGAACGGGCAGGCCTTCTCCCCCACCCGCACCTTCGGGTCGAAGGCGCAGCCGCCGCAGTGGTCGGACATCTTGTTGATGTAGGCGCCGCCGGACGCGTACGGCTTCGTCGCGAGCTGCCCGCCGTCGGCGTGCTGGCTCATGCCGACGACGTTGGGCGGCATCACCCAGGCGAACCCGTCGACGAACGACGTGGTGAACCACTCCGACAGGGCGCTCGGGCGGTACTCGCGCTGCAGGGCGTGGTTGCCCAGCACCATGAGGCGCGGGATGTGGTGGGTCCACCCACGGTCGCGCACGCCGTTGAGCGCCGAGGACAGGCAGGCGGCGGTGACGCGGTCGCCGTCGAGCTCGGTCCACCACGTCGGGAGGGCCTTGCGGTGGTCCATCTCGTTGCGCTTCGTGTAGCCCTTCCCGAAGTGCCAGTACAGGTGCCAGATGTACTCGCGCCAGCCGAGGATCTGGCGCACGAAGCCCTCGACGGAGTTCAGGCGCGCGGTGCCGTCGTGGTAGGCCGCCTCGGCGGCGTGGACGGCCTCGAGCGGGTGCAGCACGCCCAGGTTCTGGGGCACCGAGAGCAGCGAGTGCGCCATCCACGGGTCGTCGGCGAGGATCGCGTCCTCGTGCGGTCCGAACGGGTCGAGGCGGTGCTCGACGAACCGCGTGAGGGCCCGGCGGGCCTCGTCGGGCGTGACGGCGAACAGGCGCGGGCCGTCCTCGCCGACCGTGGGCAGGTCCATGTCGTCGAGATCGCGGCGCACCTGCTCGTCGATCCCGTCCTCGGTCGGCCACCAGGGGTCGGGCACCCCGAGGGTGCGCTGCTTCTTGGGCGGGGGCTCCCGGTTGTCGTGGTCGAGGTTCCACTTCCCGCCGACGGGACGGTCGCCCTCCATCAGCACGTCGAAGCGCCGGCGCTGGTTGCGGTAGAAGTTCTCCATCGTGAACGAGTCGCCGTGTCCGGCCTTCGGCGCGGCAGCTCCGCTGCGCTGCGTGCCGCCCGCCGCCCAGGCCTCGAACTCGGCGCGGGGCCGGGCGAACGTCGTCGGCGGCAGCACCGCGGCGACGAGCCCGTCGGCGCGCAGCCGTTCCACGAACTCGACGGCCGTGTGCGACGTCGGCTGGTGCACGACGACGGGGCGCCCGACCTTCTCGAGCGCCTCGCGGTAGGTCTCGGTGCGGTGGTACGTGGCCCGGTCGCCGAGCTCGGCGTCGAGGTGGCGCATGCCCGAGAGCACGAGGTGCAGCTTCTGGCGGTGGTAGCGGCGCCGCCGCAGCACCGCCGCCGACTCGATCAGCACGACGTCACGCTCGGCGTGCTGCGGCAGCCCGTGCACCGCCGGGCCGAGCTGGTCGCCGAACACCCACAGCGGCGCGTCCCGGTCGGCGCCGGCCTCGTCCAGGGCGGCGTCCACGGCCTCGGTGTAGGTGTCCTCGACGCCGACGGGAACGCTCATGCGCGGCGGGTGCCCGCGTCCTCCCCCGGCGAACCGGGCGGCGAACCGGGGGGCGAACCGGGAGGTGGCCCGGCGGGCAGGCGCTGCCACGCGACCAGGGCGACCAGCGCGATCGCGGCGCTGAGGGCGAAGGCGACGGGGAACGAGGCGTTCTCGGCGAGGGCGCCGGCGGCGATCGGCCCCACGATCGCGCCGACGTCGGCGGCCATCTGGAAGCCCGAGAGCGCGGGCCCGCCGCTGCGCCGGGAGCCGACGAGATCGGCGACGGCGGCGCCCTGGGCGGGCTGCAGCAGCCCGGCGCCCGCCCCGGCGACCGCCGAGGCGCCGAGCAGCACGACGAGACCGAGGGCCCCCGGCAGCTGCGCCAGCGCCATCGCCGCGGTCCCGGCGACGACGAGCGCCAGCCCGGCGACCACCACCGGGCGGCGGCCGCGGCGGTCCGAGAGCCCGCTGGTCGCGAGCAGGACCAGGCCGTCGCCGACCGCGAACACGGTCAGCGCGATCCCGGCCCACAGCGGTTCGCGGCCGAGCGCCACCGCGACGAACAGCGGCACGAGCGCCACCCGCACGCCCTGCACCGCCCAGCCCGTGGCGAGGCTCGACACCAGCGCCGCGCGGTAGGTCGGGATCCGGACGGCGGCGCCGAGCGTGAGCGGCGTCTCCTGCGGGCCGTCCCGCCGCACCCCGACCTGCCGCGACCGCGCGAGCAGCGCCCCGACGACGATCGTCGCGAGCACCAGCGCCACCGCGTAGACGACGAACGGGGCGCGCAGGTCGACCGCGACGAGCAGGCCGCCGAAGGCGGGCCCGGTGACCCCGCCGAGCAGGAACGCGCCGGTGAACAGCCCGCTCGCCTGCCCGCGGCGCCCCTCGGGAGCCAGGCGGAACATCAGCGAGAACGCCGACACCGTGAACATCGTCGACCCGATGCCGCCGAGCCCGCGGAACACGAGCAGCTGGGTGTAGCTGGTGGCGAGCGCGCACGCGCCGGTGGACGCCGCGACGACCAGCAGGCCGGCGAGGTACATGGTGCGCTCGCCGGTGCGGGCGACGAGCCGGCCCGAGAGCGGCGCGAACAGCAGCCGCATCACCGGCAGGGCGCTGACCACCGCGGAGGCGGCCGTGACCCCCACCCCGAAGCTGCGGGCGAACACGGGCAGCGCGGGCGCCACGATCCCGTAGCCGGCGGCGACGAGGAAGCTGCCCGCGAGCAGCGCCCAGACCTCCCAGGGAAGCGACGCGCGCCGCGACCCGCCGGGCGGGCCCCCGGGCGCGCGGTCCCGCTCCGGTGCGGCACCCATCTCCTTCTCGGAGGCTCCTTCACGCTCGGGGTCGGCGGCCCCCGCAGTCTGCTATCCCACGCTCCGGCCCGCCCGGCCGGGGATCAGGGTGCGGCGAGCGTCGCCCCGCGCGGCGCGCCGGGGCGCGTGGTGGTGGTCGTCCCCGTGGGCTCGGTCGGCTCCGTGGGCTCGGTCGGGCCCGTGGTGGGCTGGGTCGGCACCGTCGTCGTCGGCGCGGTGGTCGGCGGGACGGTCGGCGGGACGGTCGGCGGCGCCGGCGGCAGGACCGGCGCCGGCACCGTCGTGACGTCGCTCGTGATCGGGCTGCGCGTCGTGGTGTCGCGCACCGGGGTGTCGTCGCCCTCGTCGTCGCCGTCGTCGGTCCCGCCCGTGGTGCTCGACGACGAGCCGGGCGGGGCGACCGCGACGGGGGCGTCGGGCCCCGCGGGCGCCGTGCGGTCGGAGAGGCCGGCCTCCCGGGGCGTGCCCGGGTCCTCGCCCCCGCCCCACAGCACGAACCCCGAGGCGGCGGCGAGCGCGAGCGCCGCACCGCCCAGGGCCGCGAACCGCACACCGCGACCGGCCAGGCGGCGCCGACGCCCGCGCGGGGCGTGCGCGACGACGGCGACGGGGCGGGGCCCCGGGCGGGGCGGCGGGACGACGTCGGTGACCTCGGTGACCTCGGCCACCTCCGCGTCCCCGGCCGGCGCCGGGACGGGCCGCGCGACCGGGACGAAGCTCGTCTCGTCCTCGTCGACGTGCCGCAGGCCCTCGGCGACCCGGACCAGCGACTCGGCGGCTCCGCGGGCCCCGACGCGGCCGTCGACCATGTCGGCGAGGGCCTGTTGCAGGGCGGGAGCGGCGGGCGCGGCCGGGTCGAGGACGACCGCGAGCGCGCGCCCGAGGTCGGCGACGTCGTCGTCGGGGCGGGACGGGGCGGGGTCGCCGACGGCCTCGGGCCCCTCGGGCGGCGCGGGGTGCAGGGCGGCGGTGAAGCCGGTCAGCCAGGCGTAGGGGGCGCCGGGCGTGCCGCCGAGGACCAGGCTCGCGGGCCCGATGCCGCCGTGGACGACGCCGCGGGCGTGCGCGTGGGCCAGCGCGGACGCGACCTGCGCGCCGACCTCGGCGACCGTGATCGGCGCCCAGCGCCCGAGGTCGACCGACGGCTCGAGCACGCGTCCGGCGACGCTCTGCAGCACCAAGGTGCTCTCGGAGCCCTCGGTGAGGCCGTCGACGTCGAACACCTCGACGAGGTGGGCGTGGTGCAGGCCGGCCAGGCGGCGGACCTGCTCGGTGCGCACGACGAGGTCCTCGCCGCCCACCGGCGGCAGGGTGACCATCGCGACCTCGCGGCCGAGCACGGCGTCGAGGCCACGCGTCGCGGCGTCGACGGCCCCGGGCCAGCCCGGCCCCGCGGGCGGGGGACCGTCGTCCGGGGCCGCGGGACGGTCGGCGTCGGGCTCCGTGGCCACCGTGCACCCCCTCGCCGCGTCGTGCTCCTCCGGACGAGTGAGCACCGGGGGCCCACGGTAGCGCCCACCTTCACGCTGAGTCGACCGGCCCATCGGACAGAGCCGACCGGCCGAAAGTCGGTCATCAGTGCCACGAAACGACGACGGGCCGGAGAGCGTGTGCTCTCCGGCCCGTCGTCCACCTCAGGAGTGTGGAGGTGCCGGGAATCGAACCCGGGTCCTCCGATCAGCAACCAGGACTTCTCCGTGCGCAGTCCGCCTCGTCTCTGCTCGGATCCACCGGTCCTGCGGACGGGCCGGTGTGACGATCCCAGTCACTGTGAGATGTCCCGACCGGACCCCGTGACCGGGTCCGGCGGTGAGTCACCTAGCTGATGCCGGCGACCGGGTCGGTGACGAACCCGGGCCGACAGACTTCCCTACTCGCTGTCAGGCAGCGAGCTGGAAGTCGCGCTGAGAACTCTCGGCGCTTATTTCTTTGCGACGCATGGTTAACGAGATCATCGTCGCCTTCCTCGGCACGCTTCTCCTGATGAACCACTCGGAGTCGAAACCAGTCACCCCCTCGGTCCCGCGCGGTGCGGGGCCCTCGATCATAACGCCCCGCCCCGCCCGGTTCATCCCACCGGGACACCCAGCAGCCGGGCCGGGGCGTCGTGCAGCACCGAGCGCAGGAACGGCAGGCCGAGGCGGTCGTCGGCGGCCGCCCAGCCGGCGACGGCGGCGAGCTGCTCGTGGTAGCCGTAGGGGATGTTGGGGAAGTCGGTGCCCAGCACCACCCGGTCGGCGACGTCGGGCAGCCGGGCCGGCCAGTCGGCGGGCAGCGGCGCGAACGCCTCGGTGTAGGGCGTGCCGACCATCGTCGTGTCGATGTGGACGTTCGGGAACCGGTCGAGCAGACGCAGTGTCCGCTCGTACTCCGGCAGTCCGGCGTGGGCGATCACCGCGGTCAGCCGCGGGTGGCGCTCGAGCACCTCGACGAACACGTCCATGCCCGTGTAGGTGCCCTGCCGCGGCCCGTCGCCGCAGTGCACGATCGCCGGCACGCCCGCGTCGGCGACGAGGCCCCACGCCGCGTCGAGCCGCGGGTCGCGCGGGTCGAAGTCGCCGACCTGGACGTGCACCTTGACCGCCCGCGCCCCGGCCGCGAGCGCGTCGCCGAGGTAGGTCGTCACGGAGTCCTCGGGGTACAGCGTGGCGGTCGGGACGGCCTCGGGGACCTCCGCGGCCCACTCCAGCGCCCACGACGTCAGCCACGCCGCCATGTCCGGCTTGTGCGGGTAGACCAGCGGCGCGAACGTGCGCACCCCGAACCCGCGCAGCAGGTCGATGCGCGTCTGCTCGGGCTCGCGGTACCGGATCGGCCAGCTCATGCCGTAGTTCTGCTCGGCGGCGTCGAAGAACGCCCACACCTTCTGC
Organism: Actinomycetospora rhizophila; assembly: GCF_042657905.1. Classification (NCBI taxonomy): domain Bacteria; kingdom Bacillati; phylum Actinomycetota; class Actinomycetes; order Pseudonocardiales; family Pseudonocardiaceae; genus Actinomycetospora; species Actinomycetospora rhizophila. The sequence continues at coordinate 7,362 of NZ_JBHSKG010000022.1, forward strand.
AGCATCCGGTCGGGCAGGAAGTGGACGTGGATGTCGACCAGGCCGTCGACGCCCGTCGCGGCCACCCAGGCCGCGATGTCGGCGTCGTCGACCGGCGGGGTCCCGAGCGGATCCCGGGCGGGGCTCACCACCCCTTGATCCGCCGACCGACGATCCGCTCCGCCTCGCGCTTGGCGTCGCGCTCGGCCATCGCCTCGCGCTTGTCGTGCTTCGCCTTGCCGCGCGCCAGCGCCAGCTCGACCTTGCACAGGCCGCCGCTGAAGTACAGCGAGAGCGGCACCAGCGTGTGCCCGGTCTCGCGGGTCTTGCCGACGAGCCGTGCGATCTCCGAGCGGTGCAGCAGCAGCTTGCGCACCCGCCGGGGCTCGTGGTTGGTCCAGGAGCCGAAGTCGTACTCCTGGATGTGCAGGCCGCGCAGCCACACCTCGCCGTCGCGCACCTCGGCGAACGCGTCGTTGAGCGACACGTGCCCGGCGCGCAGGCTCTTGACCTCGGTGCCCTGCAGCGCGATGCCCGCCTCGTACACGTCGAGCACCGTGTAGTCGTAGCGGGCCTTGCGGTTGGTGGCGACGACCTTGCGCCGCTCCTCGGGACGGTTGCTGCTGGCCTTGCTCGGCGCCGTCTTCGTCCTGGCCAACGCGCACCTCCCTCGGGTCTACTGCCGGACGTACAGCCTCAGGGTCACGTACCCCGTGGCGGTGGCGATCACCGTGCCGACCACCACCAGTACCGGTCCAACGTAACCGAGCACGTCGCTCATCCCGATCGGCGGGATCGTGTTGGCCAGCAGCCGCCCGGAGAGCAGACGGTCGAGGAAGAACGCCTTCGCCGCGACGAGCCCGCCCGTCGCGAGCAGGGCCCCGACGACGCCGGTGATCACCGCCTCGATGAGGAACGGCACCTGCGTGTACCAGCGCGTGGCGCCGACCAGCCGCATGATCCCCACCTCGGTGCGCCGGGTGAACGCGGAGAGCTGGATGGTGTTGGAGATCAGGAGCACGGCGGCGAGGGTCTGCACGATCGCGAGCCCGAACGTCGCGTTGCGCACGCTGCCGAGGAACGAGAACAGGTCCGCGACGGTGCTGCGCTGGTCGACGACGTTGCGCACCCCGGGCCGGCCCGTGAACTGCTCGACGATCTCGGTACCGCGCAGCGGGTCGGCCATGGTCACGCGCAGCGTCGCGGGCAGGCTCTGCGGGCGCACGAGCTGCAGGATCGACTGGCCCTCGTAGATCCGCTGGAAGCGGGCGAACGCGGCGTCGCGGCTCTCGTAGTCGACCGCCGCCACCAGCGGGTTGCCCTCGAGCTCGGCGCGCAGGTCGCGGCACACCGGCGTGGTGCAGTCGGGGTCGTCGGCGCTGGTCGGCTCGTCGAGGGCGACCTGCACGGCGATCAGCGAGTAGTAGAGGTCCTCGGTGCGGTCGATCGTGCGCACCGCGAGCAGGCCCGCGCCGAGCAGGCCCAGCGAGATCGCGGTGGTGATCACCATGGCGATCGACATCGTCAGGTTGCGCCGCAGCCCGAGGAGCGCCTCCCGGAACACGAAGAGCACGTCAGCGCACCGTCCCGTAGACGCCGCGGTCGTCGTCGCGCGCGAGCTTGCCGCTCGAGAGCTCGACGACGCGGCGGCGCATGCTGTCGACGATCTGGCGGTCGTGGGTGGCCATGAGCACCGTCGTGCCGGTGCGGTTGATCCGCTCGAGCAGCGTCATGATCCCGCCCGCGGTCTCGGGGTCGAGGTTGCCGGTGGGCTCGTCGGCGAGCAGCACCAGCGGGCGGTTGACGAACGCCCGCGCGATCGCGACCCGCTGCGCCTCGCCGCCCGAGAGCTCCGAGGGCATCCGGTCGGCCTTGCCGCCGAGGTCGACCATGTCGAGCACCTCGGGCACCACCGTGCGGATCGTGTGCCGCGGCTTGCCGATCACCTCGAGCGCGAACGCCACGTTCTCGGCGACGGTCTTGTTCGGCAGCAGGCGGAAGTCCTGGAACACGCAGCCCATCCGCTGGCGCAGCCGCGGCACCCGGCGGCGCGCGAGCCGCCCGACGTTCCAGTTCGCGACCCAGACCGTGCCGCCGGTCGGGACGTCCTCGCGCAGCAGCAGGCGCAGCAGCGTCGACTTGCCCGATCCGGAGGGCCCGATGAGGAAGACGAACTCGCCCCGCTCGACGGCCACGCTCACGTCGTCGAGGGCCGGCCGCGTGGAGGTCGGGTAGACCTTCGAGACGTTCTCCAGCCGGATCACGGGCCGTGATGCTACTGACGCGTCGTGATCTCCCCGGGCGGGGCTCGCGGCGGCTGTCTCAGGCCGCTTCGGTCTGCTTGCGCCAGCGGATGCCGGCGTCGAGGAAGTCGTCGATGAAGCCGTCGAGCACCTGGCTGGTCTGCGACGTCTCCTGGTTGGTCCGCAGGTCCTTGACCATCTGGTACGGGTGCAGGACGTAGGAGCGCATCTGGTTGCCCCAGCTCGAGCCGGAGTCCTTGAGCGAGTCGAGCAGGGCCTGCTCCTCCTCGCGGCGCCGCGCCAGCAGCTTCGCCGCCAGCACGGCCATCGCCGACGCCTTGTTCTGCAGCTGGCTGCGCTCGTTCTGGCAGGACACGACGATGCCGGTGGGCAGGTGGGTCAGGCGCACCGCCGAGTCGGTGGTGTTGACGCCCTGCCCGCCGGGGCCGCTGGAGCGGTAGACGTCGACGCGCAGGTCCTTCTCGTCGATCTCGACGTGGTCGGTGGACTCGACGACCGGCGCGACCTCGACGCCGGCGAAGCTCGTCTGGCGGCGGCCCTGGTTGTCGAACGGCGAGATGCGCACGAGCCGGTGGGTGCCCTGCTCGACGCTCAGGGTGCCGTACGCGTACGGCGCCGAGACCTTGAAGGTGGCCGACTTGATGCCGGCCTCCTCGGCGTAGGAGGTGTCGTAGACCTCGGTCGGGTAGCCGTGGCGCTCCGCCCAGCGCAGGTACATCCGCATGAGCATCTCGGCGAAGTCGGCGGCGTCGACGCCGCCGGCCTCGGCCCGCACCGTGACCAGCGCGTCGCGCTCGTCGTACTCGCCGGAGAGCAGGGTGCGGACCTCGAAGGAGTCGACGTCGGCCTTGAGCGCCGCGCGCTCGCCGTCGGCCTCGGCGCGCAGCTCGACGGCGTCGGAGCCCTCGGACTCGTCGGCCATCTCGTAGAGCGTCCCGAGGTCGTCGAGCCGCGAGCGCAGCGACTCGGCGCGGCGCAGGTCGGCCTGCTTGTGCGTGAAGTCGCTGGTGAGCTTCTGGGCGGTCTCGACGTCGTCCCAGAGGTCCGGGGCGGAGACCTGCTGCTCGAGCTCGGCCACGTCACGCCGCAGACCCTCGAGGTCCATCGCCGCCTCGACGCTGTCCAGGGAGGCGGCGAGGTCCTTCAGCTCGGTCGCGGTCGTGTCGTCCACTCCCCCAGCGTAATCGCCCGGTGCGGGGCACCCCGCGACGCGGCGGCTAGGTCCCCACGACGAACGCCTCCCGCTCCGCCGCCGTGCCCTCGCGCAGCGCGAGGACGGCGGCGAGCGTGATGAGGCAGACGATCACCATGTACACCGACACCGACAGCGAGGTCCCCGTCGCGCCGATCAGCGCCTGGGCCACCAGCGGGGCGAACCCGCCGCCGAGCACCGCCCCGACGGCGTAGGCGAACGAGGCCCCGCTGTAGCGCACGGCGGTCGGGAAGAGCTCGGCGTACGCCGCGGCCTGCGGGCCGTAGGTCAGCCCGAGCCCGACGCCGAGCACGGCGACCGCGAGCAGCATCCAGGGCAGCGACGCGGTGTCCAGGAGCAGGAAGAACGGGAACGACCAGACCAGCAGCAGGATCGTGCCCACGAGGTAGACGCGGCGCCGCCCGACGCGGTCGGACCAGGCGCCGCTCCACATGATCGCGACGCCCCAGACGACCGCGCCGACGATCCCCACCGTGAGCATCGTCGCGCTCGACAGGCCCAGCACGCGGGTGCCGTACGACGTGATGAAGGCGATCAGCAGGTAGCCGATCATGTTGTTGGCGATGAACAGCCCGATGGCGACGAGCAGCGCGCGCGGCTGGTCGCGCAGCACGGCGAGCATCGGCGAGGAGCGGCGGGCGCGCTGGTCGCGCAGGTGCTCGAACACCGGGCTCTCGTCCACCTTGAGGCGCACGAAGAAGCCCACGCCGACCAGCACGATCGACAGCAGGAACGGGATGCGCCAGCCCCAGGCCAGGAACTGCTCGCGGGTGGTGGAGGTCGAGACCGTGAGGAAGACGAGGTTGGCGAGGATCAGCCCGATCGGCACGCCGACCTGCGGGTAGGTGCCGAAGAAGCCGCGCCGGCCGGGCGGGGCGTGCTCGACGGCCATCAGCGCCGCGCCGCCCCACTCGCCGCCGGCCGACAGGCCCTGCAGCAGGCGCAGCACGAGCAGCAGGATCGGGGCGGCCACGCCGATCGAGGCGTAGGTGGGCAGCAGGCCGACACCCGTCGTCGCCACACCCATGATCAGCAGGGTGGCGACGAGCATCCCCTTGCGGCCCAGCTTGTCGCCGAGGTTGCCCGCGATCACCCCGCCCAGCGGCCGCGCCACGAAGCTGACACCGATCGTCGCGAAGGAGGCGAGCAGCGCGGTGGTCGGGTCGAGCGCGGTGAAGAACAGCTGGCTGAACACCAGCCCCGCCGCGCTGGCGTAGATGAAGAAGTCGTACCACTCGACCGTCGTGCCGACGAGGCTCGCGATGGCGACCCGGCGGACGGCGGCCGGGTGGGGCTGGTCCTGACCGGCGCCCTGACGGCTCGGCGGGCTCTGCGTCATGCGCGGACGGTAGCCAGACGCCCACACCCCGGGGAAGGGGTCGGGGGGACGGGGTCAGCCGCTCGCCACCGGCTCGTAGCGGCTGAAGCGCCGGGTGAAGCTCGCCGTGCCCGAGGTCAGGGCCCGCAGGTCCACCGCGTAGCGCAGCAGCGCCTGCTCGGGCACCTCGGCGCGCACCCGGGTGTGGCCCGGCTCGCCGGGCTCGGTGCCGACGACCCGGCCGTGGCGGGACGCGAGGTCGCCGAGCACCGCCCCGAGCTGGGCGTCGTCGACCTCCACCTCGACCTCGTAGAGCCGCTCCATGACCACCGTGCCCGCGGCCGCCACCGCCTCCTTGATCGCGAGCGACCCGGCGGTCTGGAACGCCTGGTCCGAGGAGTCGACGCTGTGCGCCTTGCCGTCCACCAGCGTCACGCGCACGTCGACGACGGGCCGGCCCGGCGTCACGCCGGCCTCGAGCTGGGCGCGCACGCCCTTCTCGACGCCGGGGATGTAGGCCCGCGGGATGACGCCGCCGACGATCTTGTCGACGAACTCGACCCCCGACCCGCGCGGCAGCGGCTCGATCTCGATGCGGCACACCGCGAACTGGCCGTGCCCGCCGGACTGCTTGACGTGCCGGCCGAGCCCGGTGGCGGGCCCCGCCACGGTCTCGCGCTCGGGCACGGCCACGTCGGTGACCTCGACGCTCGCGCCGGAGGCCCGCAGCCGGGCGAGCACGACGTCGGCGTGGGCCTCGCCCGTGCACCACAGCACGATCTGGTGGGTGTCCTCGTTGCGCTCGACGCGCAGCGTGGTCTCGGTGGCGGCCAGGCGCGCGAGCCCGCGGGCCATCGCGTCCTGCGCCGACCGGTCGGCCGCGGTGACCGCGACCGGCAGCAGCGCCTCCGGGAGCTCCCAGCCCTCGAGCCCCACGGGATCCTCGGCGGCGCACAGGGTGTCGCCGGTGGCCGCCGCGCCGAGCCGGGTGAGCGCGCACACGTCGCCCGCGACGCACCACGGCATCTCGCGCAGGGTCGCGCCGAGCGGGGCGTAGACCCGGTTGACGCGCACGGTCTCGCTGCCGCGGGCGTCGACACCGGTCGGGTCGTCACCCTCGCGCGGGGCCGGGATGCGCAGCGGGTCGGCGCACACGGTGAGCGAGGTGTCCGGGCGCAGCCGCCCGGAGAACACGCGCACGAGCGAGACCCGGCTGCCCTGGGCGTCGGTGCCGGTGTGCACGACCTCGGCGACGAGCGGGCCGTCCGGGTCGGGGTCGACGGGCGCGTGCCCGGCGCCGTCGGGGCCGTGCGCGGGGAGCGGCCGGTGGGCCGTCGGCGGCGGGACGGCGTCGACGACGAGGTCGAGCAGGCTCGCCAGCCCGGCCCCGGTCGGCGCGCAGACCCCGGCCACGGGGACGAGGGAGCGGCGGGCGACGGCCGTGGCGAGGTCGGCGCGCAGGGCGTCCAGCGACACCGGCTCGCCGCCGATCCAGGCGTCGAGCAGCGCCTCGTCCTCGCTCTGCTCGATGAGGGCCTCGACGAGCTCGCGGCGCAGGTCGTCCGTGTCCTCGGCGGTGGGGTCGTCGCCGGCCAGCAGCGGGTGGACCGTCAGCGTCCCGTCGACGCCGCGCTCGGTGCGGGTCACGGGCACGAGCACCTCGCCCGACCCGGCCGCCACCTCGCGGCACGTCGCCAGCGCGGCGGCCTCGTCGGCGCGCGCGTGGTCGAGGCGGCTGAGCACCAGCATCGCGGGGAGCCCGGCGCGCCGGCACTCGGCGAGCAGGGCGGAGGTCGGCGCGGCCACGCCGTCGGCGGCGTCCGCGGTACCGACGACGAACAGGACCGCGTCCGCCGCGCGCAGTCCGGCGCGGACCTCGGCGAGGAAGTCGGGGCAGCCCGGCGTGTCGACGAGGTTGATCTTCACGTCGCGGTGGGTCAGCGACGCGACGGCCGGCGCCACCGACCGTCCCTGGCGTCGGGCGTCCGGGTCGTGGTCGGTGACCGTGGTGCCGGCCGCGACCGAGCCCGCTCGCGGGATCGCGCCCGCGGCGGCGAGCAGCTCCTCGACCAGCGTCGTCTTGCCCGCGGCCATGGGGCCGACGATCGCCACCGAGCGCAGGGCGGCCGGGTCGTCCGGGGCCAGCTCCCCCGCCCGCCCGTTGCGTCCTCTCCGGGCGCCGTCGCCCGCCTTCGTTGCACCCATGGCGACCACCTCGCGCGTCCTGACCTCGTGGACGGCCCAGTCCACCCGAGTGACCGAGATCACGACAAGGGGTCGGCGGGTCTCAGTCCATGGTCAGGGCCGCGAGACGCTCCCGGTGCTCGTCCGCCGAGCCGAACAGCGGCGCCCGGCGGCGGGCACGCTTGTAGAAGAAGTGCGCCTCGTGCTCCCAGGTGAAGCCGATGCCGCCGAAGAACTGGATCATCGCGCCGGTGGCGGCCCAGGCGGCGTCGGCGGCCTTCGCCTTGGCCACCGCGACCGCGATGTCGGCGCCGGGGTCGTCGGTGTCCAGCGCGTGGGCGGCGAAGAGCACGGCGTGCTCGGCCATCGTCACGCCCACGTGCAGGTCGGCCATCGTGTGCTTGATGGCCTGGAAGGAGCCGACGGGCACGCCGAACTGCTTGCGGTCGCGGTCGTAGTCGATGGTGCGGGTCAGGGCCTCGCGGGCGCCGCCGACCAGGTCCGCGGCGGTGAGCACCGCGCCGCGGGCCATCAGCGCGTCGACCGCCCGGCCACCGGCCGGCACGCCGCCGGTGAGGAGCTCGCCCGGGGTGTCGGCCAGCTCGACCGCCCCGACCCGGGCGGTGCCGTCGTAGGTCCGCTGGTCGCGCACCGACAGGCCCGGGGCGTCGGCCTCGACGAGGTAGAGCCCGGGGGCGCCCTCGGCGTCGGTCGCCGCGACCACGAACAGGCCGGCGACCTGCGGGTAGTCGACCGGCGACGCCGTGCCCGACAGCCGCTCCCCGGTGGCGTCGACCGTGATGCCCCGCCCGTCCCACGACCCCGCCTCGCCGCGCAGGGCGACGGTGCCGACGGTCTCCCCGGCGGCCAGGGCCGGCAGCCACGCGGCCTGCTGGGCGGAGGAGCCGGCGAGCCGGATCGCCTCGGCGGCGAGCACGGACGTCGTCCACGGGCCGGGGGCGACGGCGCGCCCGAGCTCGCGGGCGATCACCTGGGCGTCGAGCAGCCCGAGGCCCAGCCCGTCGTGCTCCTCGGGCACGAGGACGGCGAGCGCGCCCTGGTCGGCGAGCCCCTTCCACAGCGTCAGCGGGTGGCCGTCGCCGTCCGGGTCCTCGACGACGCCGCGGACGGCGTCGAGGTCGAAGCGGTCGGCGACGAAGTCGCGGACGGTGTCCGCGAACGCCTGCTGCTCGTCGGTCAGCGCGAAGAACACGGGCTGGGGCTCCTCTACCGCGGCAGGCCGAGCACGCGCTCGGCGACGATGTTGCGCTGGACCTGGGACGAGCCGCCCCAGATGGTGACCGACCGCGACCACATCGCCTGCGCCTGGAACGGCGCGAGGTCGACGTCGGGGCGGGGGCGCTCCAGCGAGGCCTCGGGGCCGAGGACGTCGTCGAACGCCTCCCACAGGTCCTGGAAGGTCTCCGACCACTGCAGCTTGGTCATCGACGACTCGGAGCCCAGGTCACGGCCCTGCTCGACCTGGGTGAGGATGTGCATCGCGTGGTAGCGCAGGCACTCGAGCTCGACGAGGCAGTGGGCCAGCTTCTGGCGGGCCACCGGGTCGTCCGAGCGTCCGAAGCGCCGGGCCTGCTCGACGATCTCGTCGTACTGGCGGCGGAACTCGGTGTACTGGCCGACGCCCGACGCGCCGCGCTCGAAGGAGAGCAGCAGCATCGCGGTGCGCCAGCCCTGCCCGATCTCGCCGAGGCAGTCCTTCGCGGGGACGCGGGCGTCGGTGAAGAACACCTCGCCGAACTCGCTGGCCCCGCTCATCTGCTTGAGCGGGCGGGCCTCGACGCCCGGCTGGTCCATGTCGATGAGCATCATCGACAGGCCCTTGTGCCGCTCGGAACCGGGCTCGGTGCGCACGATCGTGAAGATCTTGTCGCCGTGCACGGCGTTCGTCGTCCAGATCTTCTGGCCGTTGACGACGTAGTCGTCGCCGTCGCGGACCCCGCGCGTGGCCACCGCGGCGAGGTCGGAGCCGGCGCCGGGCTCGGAGAAGCCCTGGCACCAGATCACCTCGTTGCGCAGCATCGGCCCGATGATCTCGGCCTTCTGCTCCGGGGTGCCGATCGCCATGATCGTCGGCGCGAGGAAGGTCAGCCCGAGGACGTTGACGGTCTGCGGCGCGTGGGCGCGGACCATCTCCTCGTCGTAGATCGCCTTCATGCCCGGCGTCCCGCCCCGGCCGCCGTACTCGGTCGGCCACTGGATGCCGGAGAAGCCGGCGGCCGTCTTCGACGCCTCCCACTCCCGGCGCAGCCGGAACGACTCGTCGTCGTCCAGCGAGCGCCAGAAGCCGGGCTCGGCCCACTCCGGCGGGATGTTCGCCGAGAGCCAGTCCCGCAGCTCGGTGCGGAACTGCTCCTCCTCCGCGGTGTAGCTCAGGTCCACGGGCGTCACTCTGGCACGGGCCCCCGTCGGCCGCAGGAGGGGCTACCCGCCGGTAGGAGCCTCGTCGCAGCGCAGCACCCCGCGGGCGGCCTTGAGATCCAGGATGCGGCGGGCGCTCTCGGTGACGCGGTCGGCGAACGCGGGGTCGTCGGCCGCCGCGACCAGCGCGTCCACCATCGGCTCGACGTCGTCCGGCTCGATCGTCAGCACCTGGTCCCCGCCGGCCTCGACGAACCGCACGGCCCGCTGCCCGACCGGCACGTCGGCCACCGCGCGGGCCGCGCCGACGTCGTCGGTGGTGACGACGCCGGTGAAGCCGAGGCGCCCGCGCAGCAGGTCGGTGATCACCTCGCGGGAGAACAGCGCGCGGTCGTCGGGGTCGATCCGCTCGTAGACCGCCGACGACATCATCACGACGGGCGCGCCGGCCGCGATGCCGGCACGGAAGGACGCGAGGCCCGGGTCGTCGACCCCCGTGCGGGTGTCGGCGGCGCCGGCGAAGTCGGTGTTCTCGCGCACGCGCCCCAGGCCCGGGAAGTGCTTGAGGGTGGCGTCGACGCCGCCCGCGTCCAGGCCCTCGACGAACGCGGTGACCGCCTGGGCCACCCGGCGCGGATCGGTGCCGAACCCGCGGTCGAGGGCGCCGACCGGCTCGTTCGCCTCCCCGAGGGCGGGGTCGACGACGTCGGCGACGGGCGCGAGGTCGAGCGTCACCCCGACCTCGGACATCTCCCGGCCCCAGCGCTGCGCGTCCCCGCGCAGCCCGGCCACGTCGCCGCCCTGGACCGTCGCCGACGGGATGCGCGTGAAGCCGTCGCCCTTCAGGTCCTGGACCTTGCCGCCCTCCTGGTCGGTGGCGACCGTCACCGGCACGCGCGCGGCCTGCTGCACGGCCCGCGTGGTCGCCGCGACCTGGGCGGCGGAGGCCTCGCCGCCCGTGGCGTCGGTGAGGATCACCCCGCCGGCGCCCTGCGCCAGCGCGGCGCGCCCGGCGCCGGTGAGCCCGTCGGCGGGCACACCGGCCATGATCAGCTGCGCGGCACGGGCCCGGCCGTCCAGACCGTCCAGGGTCCGGGCGACGCAGGCCGCGGCCGGGTCGGCGGGGGCCGGCGCCGGCGCCGCGGAGCGGGCGCTCGGGGTGTCCGCGGGAGCGGGCGCGGCCGGCGGGGCGGGCTGCGGTCCCCCGCACGCGGCGAGCACGGCCGTCAGGACGGCGGTGGTGGCGAGGACGGGGACACGGCGGGCTCCGGGCATCGCGTCGGGCATCGCGTCGGGCATCGCGGCGTGATTGTGCCGGAACGCCTGCGGGCATCTCGCTGCCCGTCGGGCCCGGACAGGACAGGATGATCGTCGATGACCGCCACACGCCGGACCCGCACGCTGCACGGCCAGCGGATGTCCTACGTCGAGGCCTGCCCGGAGATGGCGGGGGACGGGGATCCGGAGGTCGTCGTGCTCGTGCACGGCATCGCCGGCAGCGCCGAGACCTGGACCCCGGTGCTGGAGTCCTTCGAGCGCTCGGGCTGCGACCGGCTGCTGCTCGCCCCCGAGCTGCTCGGCCACGGCGAGTCGGCGGGGGTGGGCGGCGACTTCTCGCTCGGCGCCTACGCCAACGGGCTGCGCGACCTGCTCGCGGTGCTGGGCCACCGGCGCGTGACCGTCGTCGGGCACTCGCTCGGCGGCGGGGTGGCGATGCAGTTCGCCTACCAGTTCCCGGAGATGTGCTCGCGGCTCGTGCTGGTGTCGTCCGGCGGGCTCGGGCGCGGGGTGAGCCCGCTGCTGCGCCTCGCCTCCCTGCCCGGCGCGGAGTGGGTGCTCCCGGTGCTCGCGTCGACGGGCGTGCTCGACCTCGGCGTGCGCGGGCTGCGCCTGGCCGCCGCCCTGCCCAGCTTCGGCGCCGAGGCGGTGTCGCTGCGCGAGACCGCCCGCCACGCCGCGTCGCTCACCGAGCGGGCGCACCTCGACGCGTTCGTCGACACCGTCCGCTCGGTGATCGGGCCCGGCGGCCAGCGCGTCAGCGGCACCGAGCGGCTCTACCTCACCGAGGGCCTGCCGACCATGATCGTCTGGGGCGACCGCGACCCGGTGATCCCGGTCGGGCACGCGCGGCGCGCGGCCACGCTCGTCCCGCACGGGCGCCTCGAGCTCTTCGCCGGCGCCGGGCACTTCCCGCACTGCGACGAGCCCGACCGCTTCGCGGCGCTGCTCACCGACTTCTGCGACGCCACGGCGCCCGCCGACCTGTCGGTCGCGGGCATCGGGCCGCGGGTGGCGGCACGGACGAGCTGAGCTACGCCCCGCGCGGGTGCCGGCACTGGTAGGCCAGCGCCGGGGGCAGGTTGCGCCACACCGTCGGCGTCACCGTGACCTCGGTGAACGCCTCCTCGAGCACCCCGCGGAAGCGGCGCTGGGTGGGAAAGCGCGTGACGTGGCTGTAGGCGAACGTGGTGAACGCCGCGCCCGGGGCGAGCACCCGCGTGACCTGCTCGATGATCCCCCGCTGCGCCGACTCCGGGAACAGCGTCCAGGGCAGCCCGCTGACCGCCGCGTCGACCCGGTCGACCCCCGCGTCGGCCAGCAGCTTCTGCAGGTCCGCGGCGTCGCCCTGCACCACCTCGAGCCACGGGCGGGTGCGGCGCAGGTGCTCGACCATGCCGGGGTCGATCTCGACGGCGATGTGGCGCGCGCCCTCGGGCAGGCGGCGGCGCAGGGCGGCGCTGACGACACCGGTGCCCGGGCCGAGCTCGACCACCACGGGCCGGCCCTCGGCCGGGGCGACGGAGGCGAGCAGGTCGGACAGGGCGCGGCCGCTGGGGGCGACGGCGCCGATGACGGCCGGCGAGCGGACGGCCGAGGAGATGAACGTGACGATGTCGCGCACGGGGCTCACGGGGGACACAGTGGCAGCTCCGGTGGTGGGTCGCCCGCTTGCGGGACGAGCCGGGGTGGACAGCAGCCGCCGTCGGTGTGCAGCGGACGTCGACGAGTATCTAGCGGGGGTCGACGACGCGCATGAGGATGAACGTCACGAGCAGCAGGATCATGATCGACAGATCGAGGCTGATGTTGCCGATGCGCACCGCCGGGATGAGGCGGCGCAGGAGCTTCACCGGCGGGTCGGTCACCATGAAGAGCACCTCGAGCCCGGCGGCGGTGCCGCCGGCCGGGTGCCAGTCGCGCGCGAAGCTGCGGACGATCTCGACCACGAGCCGGCCCACGATGAACAGCCACAGCACGAACAGCGCGTAGTACACCAGCATGCGGGCGAGCTCCATGTCTCCAGAGTGCCTGATCCGTCCGGGTCACCGGGCACGGCCCGGGTGCTCGGCCACCGGGCGCCGCCGGGGACGCCGTCCCGGACACCCCGGGTGCGCTCCCGCGCGCCACCCGTATTGGCTACGGTCGAGCGTCCCTGTCGGTGGTTGTCCCGTGAACGGTCGGAGGTCCCGGTGGTCGTCCTGGTGCCCGTCGACGAACGACTGACGGAGCCCGGAGCACCTGGTCTGGCCGAGCTCCGCACCGTCGGTGTCGAGCCGCTCGTGGAGGCGGTGCTGCGCAGCGAGAGCGGCGACGGCGCCTCGTTCGGCGCGCCGGCCGCCTGCGACACCCCGGCGGGCGGCATCCCGGCGGCGATGCACCCGCGGACGTTCCTCGCGATCGACCCCCAGGACCACCAGGTCGTCGGCACCTGCGGTTTCAGCGGGCCCCTGCGCGGCGGCCGGCTCGAGATCGCGTTCTGGACCTTCCCGCCCTTCGAGGGCCGGGGCTGGGCGACGGCCATGACGCGCGCGCTGGTCGCCCGCGCGTTCTCCGACCCGGCGGTCCAGACGGTCGTCGCCCACACGCTGCCCGAGCGCGCGCCCGCCGCCAGCGTGCTGACCGCCAACGGCCTGGTCCGCGTGCAGTCGCGCCGCCGTGACGAGAGCGGCCCGAACGGCGCCCGGCGGATCAAGGTGTGGCGCTGGGAGGCCCACCGCCCGACCCGCGCGAACGCCCCGACCGCGTGATCCTGCACCTCTGCACGCGCGCGGAGCTCGACGCGGCGCGCGCCGACGGGGCCCGGCGCCCGCCCTCGCTCGACGAGGTGGGGTTCGTGCACTGCTCCGACCCCGGCACCGTGCACCTGCCCGCCACGCGCCTGTTCGCGGGCCGCGCCGACGTCGTCGTGCTCGTCGTCGACCCCGCGCGCCTCGACGTGCCGGTGCGCTGGGAACCGGGCGTGCGCGCCGGCGGCGGCGAGGACCCCCGCGGGCCGTGGTTCCCGCACGTCTACGGCCCGCTGTCCCTGGACGCCGTGGTGGCGGTGCACGACCTGCTCCCGGGCCCCGACGGCTCCTTCCGCCCGCCGCCGGCGGTGGCGGAGCCTCGCTGAGCTAAGCGAAGGGCACCTTCGCTCGGATAGACGGGCGAGGGGCACCCTTCCCCAGGACGTCGCCGAGCGCGTGGGGCTGGCGGGGCGCGCGGGGCGGACCTCGATCGCCCCGCAGAGATCACGAGCACACCATCGACCCCGCGACCCGACACGACGTGGACCAGGTGCTCCTGATCTCCGGCGCCGGCCCCGGACGAGCGCACTGCCCCGCGAAACGCCGACCCCGCCGACGACGGCACCGCCCCGGGACGACGACCCCACCAACGACGACGGCCCCCGACCGGAGAGCCGGTCGGGGGCCGTCGAACGCGTAGCGGGGACAGGATTCGAACCTGTGACCTCTGGGTTATGAGCCCAGCGAGCTACCGAGCTGCTCCACCCCGCGTCGGGTGGCCCGTCGCCCTGGGCCGGGGGGTCCCGACGACCGGAGCGGACTCCGACGTCGGTGTCGTAGCGGGGACAGGATTCGAACCTGTGACCTCTGGGTTATGAGCCCAGCGAGCTACCGAGCTGCTCCACCCCGCGCTGCGTTGTGTCTGCAACGGTACACCGGCGCCCACCCCGTCCCGCGCAGGGGGGTGGGCGCCGGGCGTCCGTCAGCCGCCGGCGTTCGCCGGCGTCGTCGGCGTGGCCCCGGTGGCCGAGCGGAACTGCGCGATCGCGCTGTCGAGCGCCGCCTCCGCGTCACCGATGCCCCGGAAGTCCCGGGCAGCCTGGGCCTGGGACAGCCGGTCGAGGGCGTCGTTCATCGCCGTCACGGCCTGGGTGAGCTCCGGGCTCAGCGCCTGACCTGGCGCCCCGCCGGGGAGCGGTCCGGACCCGGTGTTGGCGCCGGGCGCCGGCGTGGGCGACTGCGAGGTCGCGCCCAGCCCCGGGACGTTGAGCCCCGGCGGCAGCGGCACGCCCTGGAAGGCCGCCTGCAGGGCTCCCTGCAGCGTGGGCGCGTAGCCGATGTCGCCGTTGTTGAAGCGGGCGATCACACCGAACAGCTGCGGGAACGAGGTCTGGGCGTTGCGCTCGACGTAGATGGGCTCCACGTAGAGCAGCCCGCCGGCGACCGGCAGCGTCAGCAGGTTGCCGTACTGCACCTGCACCGGCGTGCCCGACTGGCGCAGCGGGAACAGGCCCTGGTTCACCGAGTTGCTGGTGAGCAGCTCCGCCTGCACCTGCTGGGGACCCTGCGGGCCGCGCTGGTCGCCGGTGAGCTGCGCCGGCAGCTCCAGCACCGTCATCCGCCCGTAGCTCTCGGGCTCCGAGCTCACCGACAGGTACGCCGAGAGGTTCGGGCGCGAGAGCGCGAGCAGCGTGCTCGACATCTGGAACTGGGTGTCCGGCGCCGCGCCGGGACGCGGGTCGCCCGCGAGCAGGTAGTACGGCGGGATCGACGCGTTGCTCTCACGCGTCGGGTCCTCGGGGACGGTCCAGAAGTTCTGGGTCGAGAAGAAGTCGCGCGGGTTCTCGACGTGGTAGCGGGTGAGCAGGTCGCGCTGGACCTTGAAGATGTCCTCCGGGTAGCGGAAGTGCGCCCGCAGCGCGTCCGGCACCTCGGCCTCCGGGCGCACGACGTCGGGGAAGACGTTCATCCAGGTGCGCAGCACCGGGTCCTGGTCGTCGACCTGGTAGATCCGGACCTCGCCGCTGTAGGCGTCGACGGTGGCCTTCACCGAGTTGCGCATGTAGCCCGCCGTGCCCGGCGACCCGGTGGGCCGCAGCGAGTCGGCCGTGGCGTCGGCGAGCCCGACCTGCTGGGCGTACGGGTAGCGCGGCAGCGTCGTGTAGCCGTCGACGATCCACTGCATCCGGCCGTCCACGACCGCCGGATACGGGTCGACGTCGGTGCGCAGCCACGGCGCGACCTTCTGGACCCGCTCGATCGGGGTGCGGTTGTAGAGGATTCGCGAGTCCTCGCCGATCGAGCCGTTGAACAGGATGTTCCGCTCGCCGTAGGCCGCGGCGAAGATCAGCCGCTGGGCCCAGTTGCCCACCGGCACGCCGCCGGGGCCGGTGTAGGCGGTGGCCGGGCGGCCGGGCCCGTCGTACTCCCGCGGCGGCGACCCGGGGTTGCCGCCGACGATCGCGTAGTCGTCGGTGCCGCCCACGAACTCGCCGTAGTAGATGCGGGCGCCGTCGGGGCTCAGGCCGAACGGCCCGGGGTTGGACGAGTCGCTGACCTCGAACTGCGGCAGGCCGCCCTGGCTGGCCTCGGCGTTGCTGGGGACGTTCACCCGGTCCGCCGGCGCCGAGACGAGGCCCTGGCCGTGCGTGTAGACGAGGTGGCGGTTGATCCAGTCCTGCTGGTTGCCGATGAGGGCGTCGGGGTTGATCTCGCGGGCGGCCAGCACGAAGTCCTGGCGCTGGCCGTTGACCGTGTAGCGGTCGATGTCGAGGTCGGGCGAGAAGCTGTAGAAGTTCGTCAGCTGCTGTTGCACCGCGAAGGTGCGGTTGAGCCGCGACGGGTCCTGGATGCGGATGTTGTCGAGCGTCGCCTGGCTGTTGGCGACGTCCTGCGGCGGCGCGGCGGCCGACCCGTTCGCCGACGCCACCTGCGGCGCGTACGGCACGACGCTGACGTCGGTGAGCCCGAAGGCCTGCCGGGTCGCGGCGATGTTCCAGGAGATCGACTGGGCCTCGCGGTCGATCGCGTTCGGGCGCACCGAGACCTGCTCGAGCACCGCGGGCCAGGCGGCGCCGACCAGCACGCTCGACAGCACCAGCAGGGCCAGCGCGATCGCCGGGATCTGGAGGTTGCGCAGCACGACCGCCGAGAAGAAGGCGGCGGCGCAGATCACGGCGATGATCAGCAGGATGAGCTTGGCCGGCATCGCGGCGTTGAGGTCGGTGTAGGTGGCGCCGAAGAAGTTGGCGCCGCCCTCGGCCGCCTTGCGGTCGGAGAACAGCAGCTCGTAGCGGTCGAAGAAGTACGCGACGGCCTTGAGCAGGACGAACGTGCCGGCGAGGACCGCGAGGTGCGCGCGGGCGGCCGGCGCGACGGCGCCGTTGCGCCCGGCCAGGCGGATGCCGCCGAAGAGGTAGTGCGCGACGAGCGCGGCGATGAAGCTGACCGCGATCGCGACGAACAGCCAGCTCAGCATCGAGCGGTAGAACGGCAGCGAGAAGACGTAGAACGCGATGTCGTGGCCGAACACGGGGTCGGCGATGCCGAACGGCGTGCCGTGCAGGAACATCTGGAAGGTCTGCCAGTCGGCCTGCGCGGAGAGCCCGGCGATCAGCGCGACCACCGCGGGGATGCCGACGGCGAACCAGAGCGGCCGCGCGAGCACCACGGTGCGGTAGCGGGCCACCGGGTCCTCGGCCGCGCCGGCGGCGGCGACGGGCACGAACACCGGGCGCACCCGGTAGGCGATGACGAGGTTCAGCGCGAGCAGCCCGCCCATCAGCACGGCGGCGAACACGAACTGCAGCACGCGGGTCCACAGGATCGTCGTGAAGACGCCCCGGAACCCGACCTCGCCGAACCAGGCCCAGTCGACGTAGACGTCGACCAGGCGGGCCCCGCCGAGCAGCACGACGAGCGCCACCACGCCGACGATCAGCAGCGTCTTCGTGCGTCGCGACAGCTGGGGGGTGGCTGTCGGGGGCCGGTTGGCCACGGGGTCACACTCCTGAGAAAGGGGGTCGTCCACGCGTCGGGCGGACCCGGGCGTGCGGTGGCCACTCTACGAACACGGTGTGGGGTTGACGTGGCCCGGCATGTCCGGATCCCTCCCGCCCTGCTCGGGGACGGAGCGGAGCGGCGCTCGACCCTCCGGTCGGGCGCTCACCAGGGACGTCGGCGGTCCGGGTCCCGCCTCAGCACGGGACCGGCGGGCGGCCCTCGCGGACCGCCTCCAGGGCCGCGATCCCCTCGCCGAGGGTCCCGACGCGCGCGAGCACCAGCCCGTCCGGCGCCTCGGTGACGGCCTCGGCGCAGTTGCCCGCCGGCACGAGGAACACCTCGGCCCCGTCGTGGCGCGCCGCGTCCATCTTGAAGCGGATCCCGCCGATGTCGCCGACGCGGCCCAGCGCGTCGATCGTGCCGGTGCCGGCGACGACGTGGCCGCCGGTGATGTCGCCCGGGGTCAGCTTGTCGACGATCGCCGACGCGAACACCAGGCCGGCGGAGGGCCCGCCGATGTCGCCGAGGCTGATGCGCACGTCGACCGGCGAGTCGACGATGTTGGTCGGGGTGACGCCGAGGAAGCCGCGCGGGTCCCCGTCCGGCCGGGCCGCCGCGACGACGGTGACGTCGGTGCGCGGGCCGGGGGCGCCGAGCGGGCCGCGCTGCACCGTCACGGTCACCGCCTGCCCCGGCCGGGTCGGCGCGAGGGCGTCGACGACCTCCTGCGGCGTCGTCACCGGCCGCCCGTTGACGGCGACGATGCGGTCGCCGGGCGCGAGCAGGCCGGCCGAGGGCGAGTTGTCGAGCACCGAGCCGACCTGCACGGCCGTCGGGTAGCCGAGGTAGCGCAGCGCCGCGGCCTCGGCGTCGGTCTCGGACTGCGCGAACTGGCGGGTGTTCTCCTGGTCGACCTGCTCGCTGGACCGTCCCGGCGGGTAGACCGACTCGCGCGGCAGCACCTGCTCGTTGCCCGAGGCCCACATCGCCATCGCACCGAAGAGCGTGACCTGCGTCGTCACCGCCACGGTGGTCATCCGCAGCTGCCCGCTGGTCGGGTAGACGGGCGCCGGCCCGGTGATGTCGACGACGGTCCGGCCGTCCTCACCGACGCCCAGCACGTCGAACGTGGGGCCGTCCCCGAGCGCCACGAACGGCACCCGGACCGTCGCGCCGAGGAGGCCCAGCACCCCGGCCAGCACGAGTCCGAGCGCCAAGGTCGCGCGCAACCGGGTCACGGCCGGACAGGGTAGTGACCGGGGGTGAGCCCGCCGTGCGGGGACGTGCCCTGTCCGTTTCCTGCGCACTTCCTGGGACGTTCCTGGGTGTTCGCCGTGAGCGTGCCCGGGCGGCGTGCTCGGGCCCCCGATCAGCCGCGGGTCCGCGTACCGTCGACACCATGAGTGACCTGCCCTTCGGTTTCGGACCGTCCGACGACGACGAGTCCCGTCGCTCCGGCGGCTCCGGTGGCTCCGGCGGCCAGGGGGGTGGCCCGGGCGCCGGCGGCTTCGGCTTCGGTCCCGGGATGGGTCTGCCCGGGGGTGCGGGCGGCGCCGGCGGCTTCGACATGGGCCAGCTCGGCCAGATGCTCACCCAGCTCGGGCAGATGCTCAGCCAGTCGTCGGGGCCGGGCGCCGAGGGGCCGGTCAACTACAAGCTCGCCGCGCAGATGGCGCACCAGCAGCTCGGCGCCGACGGCAAGAAGGCGCCGACCGGCGAGCAGCAGCGCGCCGCCGAGGAGTCCGTGCGCCTCGCCGAGCTCTGGCTCGAGGACGCGACGACGCTGCCCTCGGGCGCCTCGCAGGTGGTCGTCTGGTCGCCCGCGCAGTGGATCGACACGACGATGCCCACCTGGCAGCGCCTGTGCGACCCGGTGGCGCAGCGCGTCGCCGGCGCGTGGGTCGAGGGCCTGCCCGAGGAGGCCCGACAGATGGCCGGCCCGATGCTCGGCATGATCTCGCAGGTCGGCGGCATGGCCTTCGGCTCGCAGCTCGGCCAGGGCCTCGCCCAGCTGGCCAAGGAGGTGCTGACCTCCAGCGACGTCGGCCTCCCCCTCGGTCCCGAGGGCACCGCGGCGCTCCTGCCCGCCGCCATCGCCACGTTCACCGAGGGCCTCGACCGCCCGGCCGGCGAGGTGCTCGTCTTCCTCGCCGCCCGCGAGGCCGCCCACCAGCGCCTCTTCGGGCACGTGCCCTGGCTGCGCCAGCGCCTGCTCGCCACCGTCGAGGAGTTCGCGCACGGCATCTCCATCGACACCTCCCGCATGGAGGAGCTCGCCCGCGAGGTCGACCCCACCAACCCCGCCTCGCTCCAGGAGCTCATGAGCTCCGGGATGTTCGAGCCGCAGACCACCGAGTCGCAGAAGGTCGCGCTCCGGCGCCTCGAGACGCTGCTCGCCCTGGTCGAGGGCTGGGTCGACGTCGTCGTCGCCGACGCCGTGGGCGACCGCCTGCCCGGCGCCGTCGCCCTCGGCGAGACGCTGCGCCGCCGCCGCGCCTCCGGCGGGCCGGCCGAGCAGACGTTCGCGACGCTGGTCGGCCTCGAGCTGCGGCCGCGCCGCCTGCGCGACGCGGCGACCCTGTGGCGCCGACTCACCGACGAGCGCGGCATCGAGGGCCGCGACGCGGTGTGGGCCCACCCCGACCTCATGCCCACCGCCGACGACCTCGACGACCCCTCGTCGTTCATCGGCGAGCGCCGCTCCGTCGCGCCCTCCGAGGAGGGCGCCGCCCCGAAGAGCGGCGAGAGCTTCACCGACCTCGACGACCCGCTGGCCCGCCTCGAGGCCGAGATGAAGGCCGAGCAGGAGGCCAAGGGGAAGCCCGACGAGAAGGGCGAGGACAGCTAGTCCTCGTCGGCCTCGCCACCGTCCGTGTCGGTGATCGGCAGACCGGCGCCCGCCGCGAGGCCCTCGAGGTAGCCGATCGCGCGCTCGCTGCGCGGGTAGGCGGCCTCGGCGGCCCGGAAGGCGGGGCCGTGGTGCGGCTCGCGCAGGTGCACGAGCTCGTGCACCAGGACGTGGTCGAGCACCCACCCCGGGACCTCGCGGAGCCGCTCGCTGAGCCGGATCGTCGCGTCGGCGGGCGTGCACGACGCCCACCGCGTGCGCATCGGCTTCGTCCACCGCACCGACGCCGGGCGCGGCCAGGCCCCGTCGGGCGCGATCGGGTCGAGGTGCGCGGCGGCCAGCGCGTCGGCGCGCGCGGCGAGGTCCGCGTCGCCGGCCCGCCGCCCGGGCCGGCGGCGGGCGTCGGCGCGCTCGAGGCGGCGCAGCATCTCCTCGACCCAGTGCCGCTCCTGGGCGCGGGACATCGACGCCGGGATGTTGACGACCACCGTCGAGCCCTCGCGGTGGGCGTCGACGGTGCGCTTCCGGCGCCGACTGCGGCGGACCTCCACCTCGGGACGCGGATCGGCCACACCGCGAGCCTAGAAGGCGGATCCGACGGGCCCTCCGGTGCGTCGAACCAGGTGTGCTCCCGACCCTCGCCTCCCCCGTGTCCCTCCCCGACCGGCCCCGTCTGCGCCTGCCCGCGCTGCACCGGGCCGCCGACGTCCTGCAGTTCGGCGCCGGCCCGTCCGGCGCGCTCGTCGTCGACGGGCTGACGCCCCCGCTCGTCCGCATGGTCGAGACCCTCGACGGCACCCGCCCGCGCGCCCGGGTGCTCGCCGACGCCGTGGCCGCCGGCGCCTCCCCGGGCGCCGCGCGCGAGCTCCTCGAGCACCTGCATGCCGCCGGGCTGCTCGCCGCCCCGGCGGTGCCGCCGGCCGGACGCCGGGTGGTCGTCCGGGGCGCCGGGCGCATCGCGGTGTCGGTCGCGTGCCTGCTCGCGACGGCCGGGGTCGGGCGGGTGCTCGTCGAGGCCGGGGGCACGGTGTCGCGCGACGACCTGGGCACCGGGCTGCTCGCCGACGACGTGGGCCGGCCGGCGGGGCGGGCCGCGCAAGAGGCGGTGGCGCGGGCCGGCGCCGCGACGCCTAGTCCCCCGGCCTCGCGGCGCTGGCTCTCCGCGCGGGCCGACCTCGTGGTGCTCGCCGACGGCGCCCGGCCCGACCCGGTGGGCGCGCAGCGGCTCGTCCTCGAGGGTCGCGCGCACCTGCCGGTGGCCGCGCTCGACGGCGCCGGCACCGTCGGGCCGCTCGTGGTGCCCGGGGCGACGCCTTGCCTGCGCTGCGACGACCTCGTGCGCGCCGACGCCGACGACGCGTGGGCGCGGGTGGCCGCCGAGCTGGTCGGGCGCCGCGACCCCGTGCCGGTGGCGCCGGCCGTGGCCACCGCGGCGCTGGCGGTCACCGAGGTCCTGGCCTGGCTCGACGACACCGCACCCGCGTCCCGCGGCGCGGTGCTCACGCTGGCCGCCGACGGCACCCGGCGGTGTCGTCCCGTCCGCCGTCATCCCGGGTGCGGCTGCCACGCCCTCGGCGGCCGCGCCGTCGCCGGCCCCGTGGCGGCGGCCGCGTGACGTCGTCGCCCGATGTGCTCGTGCCGGAGCTGCGCGCGTCACACCCGGCGAGGTGTCGACGGGGTACCGGGTACACCCCGTCAGGGGACCCCGCGAAGGAGACGGCGATGCTCTCGATGACCAACCGGTCCGCTCACCCCATCGACACCCGCGGGCGCGACCCGTTGACCACGGTGTTCGGGGCGGAGAGCGCGACCTACAGCTGCCCCGACCTGGCGTCGGTCGACGCGCACCTCGCCGCGCTGTGCCAGCGGATCGAGCTGGCGGCCCCGCGCTTCCCCGCGCTCGAGTCCTTGTTCCGCGGGGAGATCGACCGGCTGCTCGACCGGCGGTGCTGGCTGGAGGCGGTGTCCCGCACCACGAGCCCGGCCGAGTGGCCCGGCACACGGCGCCCACCGCTGCCCTGATCGCGCCGTCACGCACGGCACGGGGGAGAATCGGGGGCGTGACCGATGACATCCCCCGCCGGTCGGTCCAGCGGTCGGCGCGGCTGGCCTCGCTGCCGTTGGGCTTCGCGTCCCGCACCGCCGCGGGCTGGGGCCGTCGGCTCGCCGGGGGCGACCAGGGTCAGATCTCCGCCGACGTCGCCCGCCGCGGCGCCGAGCAGCTCTTCGCCGTGCTCGGGGAGCTCAAGGGCGGGGCCATGAAGTTCGGCCAGGCCCTGTCGGTGTTCGAGGCGGCGGTGCCCGACGAGCTCGCCGAGCCCTACCGCGAGGCCCTGACCCGCCTGCAGACCGCGGCGCCGCCGATGCCCGCCGCGCGCACCCACCGCGTGCTCGCCGAGCAGTTCGGCCGCGGCTGGCGCGACCGGTTCCTCGAGTTCGACGACACCCCGGCCGCCGCGGCGAGCATCGGGCAGGTGCACCGCGCGGTGTGGCACGACGGGCGCGACGTGGCCGTCAAGGTGCAGTACCCCGGCGCCCAGGAGGCCGTGATGGCCGACCTGCGCCAGCTGCAGCGCTTCAGCCGCATGGTGCAGCCGCTCGTGCCGGGCATGGAGATCAAGCCCCTGCTCTCCGAGCTGCGCGACCGCATGGCCGAGGAGCTCGACTACCGCGACGAGGCCGACGCCCAGCGCGCCTTCGCCGCGGCGTACGAGGGCGACCCGGACGTCGTCGTGCCCCGCGTGGTCGCGTCGGCGCCGAAGGCGATGGTCTCGGAGTGGGTCACCGGCACGCCGCTGTCGGCGATCATCCGGTCGGGCGAGCCCGAGGAGCGCGACCGCGTCGGCCTGCTGCTCTCGCGGTTCCACTTCTCGTCGCCCGCGCGGGTGGGCCTGCTGCACGCCGACCCACACCCGGGCAACTTCCAGATCCTGCCCGACGGGCGCCTGTGCGTGATCGACTTCGGGGCGGTCGCGCGGCTCCCCGACGGCCTGCCGCGCGAGCTCGGCGAGATGCTGCGCCTCGCGGTCGAGGACCGCTCCGACGAGCTCCTGACGCTGCTGCGCGAGCTGAACTTCGTGCTGCCGGACGTCGACATGGGTCCCGAGGAGGCGATCGCCTACCTGGGGCCGCTCACCGACCCCCTGCGCACCGAGAAGTTCCACTTCACGCGCGCGTGGCTGCGGGGGCAGGCCGACCGGCTCGGCGACCTGCGCCGGCCGGAGTTCACCACCGGGCGCGGGCTGAACCTCCCCCCGCAGTACCTGCTGGTGCACCGCGTGACGCTCGCGTCGGTCGCGGTGCTCTGCCAGCTCGACGCGGAGATCCCGCTCCGCGGAGTCTTCGAGGAGTGGCAGCCCGGCTTCTCCGCGTAGCCGGGCCCCGGTCCTCCGGGGCCCGGTGCGCACGCGACGCGCACCGGGCCCCCCTCTCCCCCCGCGGGGGTCCGGGGCCGGCCCCGGGTCACGGGGCGAGGGTCGCCCTGACTGCGTGGGACGCAGCCGGGGCGACCCTCGCTCCCGCGGGGGCCGGCGTGCCGGGTCGGGTCAGGCGACCCCGGCGGCGGCCCGGGCCGCGGCGAGCTCGGCGTCGCGGGCGAGGTCGGCCTTGGACGGCCGGCCCCGGGGCCGCTTCCGGGCGATCACGGCGCCCCGGTCGAAGATCTCGCCGCCCCACACGCCGCAGTACTCCCGCCGCTCCAGGGCACCGGCCAGGCAGGTGCGCCGGATGGGGCAATCCACGCAGAGGGCCTTCGCCCGCTCGAGGTCCGCGGGCTGGTCGGAGAACCAGAGGTCCTCGCCGGAGAGCCGGCACGGGAGGTCGTCGACGATGGTCAGGGCGTCGAACAGGTCGACGTCGGGGGTGTCGGTTCCGGTGTCGAGGGCGGTCGGACGAACGGCGAGTCCGGCGGGGGACACGGTCTACCTCCGGTGGGCGGGTCGGCGGGGGCCGGGACCGCGGAGTCGTGTCCTGCTGAGACGACGAAGGCCGCGGTCCCTGGTGCGGGTCCGCGGCCTCGTGGGTCGTGTCGGTGGGGATCCTGGGCTTCAGGGACCCCACCGCGAGGCTGCGGACGATCGCTGCGGGACGAAGGTCGGGAGGTACTGATCGCGCTGGTCGACGCGGGGGCGCTGCGTCTTCGGCATCCCCTGCGGCTCGCACGCGACGGCGGCGCCGTTCAACGACGCCGTGCCCGTGCGCCAGCTCGCGACGTGACGACCGGTGCCCGCGAGAGTCACGATGTCCATCGTCACGAGCCCCCTTCCTGGGTCACCACGCAGCATCGAACTGCCCGACCGGCAGCCTCGTGCGCCGGTGTGTGATCGACCGTAGGGCGGCCCCGTGGGCCGGGCAACGTATTTTCGAGAAGTTTTCTCACCGAGAACTCCACCGGGCACGGACGACCAGGCGTGCCGGGTGATCAGCAGGCGGGAACGCACTCCACGAGGCGGCTCCGGTGTGCCTTTCAGCCTGCTGATCACCGGGGACGGCGAGTGCGTGATCAGGGGCGTGTCACTCACCTCTGCGCGCCGGCGGGGTGCACCGGGTGCTCCTGATCACCGGCTCGTCAGGTGGCAGGGATGTCACCAGTAGGCCGGGCCGGTGATCGCTCCAGGTGCTCCGGGAACCCCGTCAGATCGGGTCAGCGGAGCACCCGGGGCGATCTTGTCGGCCCGGCCGGTGCTCGACGAGCCGCAGCGGGTGATCAGGGGCACGTCATCCACCTCGGCGCGCCGGCAGGGGTGCACCACGTGCTCGTGATCTCCCGGCGTGCCTACGACGCGTGCTCGCGCACCAGGGAGAGGACGTCGTCGCCGTAGCGCTCGAGCTTCGACGACCCGATGCCCGGGATCGCGACGAGGCCCGAGGGGTCGTGCGGGCGCTGCTCGGCGAGCGCGATGAGCGTGGCGTCGGTGAACACGACGTAGGCGGGCACCGAGCGGGACTTCGCCTCCGCCGAGCGCCAGACCTTGAGGGCCTCGAGCAGCGTCTCGTCGATGTCCGAGGGGTGCGTGCTGCAGCGGCCGAGCTTCGCCGACGCGGCGTCGGGCAGCGGCTTGCCGCAGACCCGGCACACCGGCTTGCCCCGCGAGCCGCCGTTGTCGCGCCCGGTCGGCTGGCGGGCGGCGGGGTGCTGCTCGGGGACGAGGCCGTAGAGGAAGCGGCTGCGCCGCCGCGACCGCCGCCCGCCGGCGTTGCGCGACAGCGCCCACGACAGGCGCAGGTGCACGCGCGCGCGGGTGACGCCGACGTAGAACAGGCGGCGCTCCTCCTCGATCGCGTCGTCGTCGCCGTCGGCGTGCTGGATGGGCAGCGTGCCGTCGGTGAGGCCGACGAGGAACACCGCGTCCCACTCGAGGCCCTTCGCGGCGTGCAGCGACGAGAGCGTGACGCCCTGCACGGTCGGCGGGTGCTGGGCCTGCGCGCGGGTCTGCAGCTCGGCGAGGAACGCGGCGAGGTCGGCGTCGGGCACCGCGGCGACCAGCTCCTCGGCGAGCTCGGCGAGCGCGCGCAGCGACTCCCAGCGCTGGCGCGCGGCGCCCTGCCCCGCCGCGCCGGCCGGCGCGGACTCCGTGAGCCCCTGCTCGCCGAGCACCGCGCGCACCAGCGTGACCATGCCCTCGCCGCGCGCGTCCTCGGGCGCCCGCGAGGCGGCGGTGCGCAGGGCCGCGACGGCCGTGCGCACCTCGGTGCGCTGGAAGAACCGCTCCCCGCCGCGCACCTGGTAGGCGATGCCGGCGTCGCCGAGCGCGGTCTCGTAGACCTCCGACTGCGCGTTGACGCGGTAGAGCACCGCGATCTCGGCGGGCGGCACGCCGTCGTCGACCAGCTCGCGGATGGCCGTCGCGACGGCGGCGGCCTCGGCGGGCTCGTCGTCGTGCTCGGCGAAGTCGGGGTCCGGGCCGGGCGGGCGCTGGCCCTCGAGGCGCAGCCGCGACCCGGCCGCGCGCCCGCGGGCCGCGCCGATCACCGTGTTGGCGGCCGCGACGACCTGCGGCGTGGAGCGGTAGTCGCGCACCAGGCGCACGACCGTGGCCTCGGGGAAGACCCGCGGGAAGTCGAGCAGGTACGACGGGCTGGCGCCGGCGAACGAGTAGATCGTCTGGTTGGCGTCGCCGACGACGGTGAGATCGTCGCGCCCGCCCGTCCAGGCCCGCAGCAGCCGGTGCTGGGCGGGCGTGACGTCCTGGAACTCGTCGACGACGAAGCAGCGGTAGCGCTCGTGGAACTCGTGGGCGACCTCGGGGTGCTCCTCGAGCGCCGCGGCGGTGTGCAGCAGGAGGTCGTCGAAGTCGAGCACCTCGGCGCGGTTCTTGAGCGCCTCGTAGGTCTCGTACACCGCGGTGACCTGCTCGACCGGCGCCGGCACGTCGCGGGCGGCCTTGCCCGCCGCGGCGGCGTAGTCGGACGCCGGGACCAGCGAGGCCTTGGCCCACTCGATCTCGCTCGCGAGGTCGCGCAACGACTCGCGCGTGGTGGGCGCCCCGGCCCGCTGGGCGGCCTGCCCGACGAGGCGCAGCTTGCCCTCGAGCACCTCCCAGGGCGCGCCGCCGACCACGCGCGGCCAGAAGTAGCGCAGCTGGCGCAGCGCCGCGGCGTGGAACGTGCGCGCCTGCACCGGCGGCTGCCCGGCCCCGCCGACACCGAGGTCGCGCAGCCGCGTGCGCATCTCCCCCGCCGCCCGCGCCGTGAACGTCACGGCCAGGACCTGCCCGGACTGCACGTGGCCCGCCGAGACGAGGTGGGCGATGCGCCGCGTGATCGTGCGGGTCTTGCCGGTGCCCGCGCCCGCGAGCACGCAGACCGGGCCGCGGGGCGCCAGGACCGCCGCGCGCTGCTCGGGGTCGAGCCCGGACGTCACGTCACCAGCCACGGGCCCATGGTCTCAACCCGGTC
This sequence comes from Actinomycetospora rhizophila, assembly GCF_042657905.1. Lineage (NCBI taxonomy): Bacteria > Bacillati > Actinomycetota > Actinomycetes > Pseudonocardiales > Pseudonocardiaceae > Actinomycetospora > Actinomycetospora rhizophila. The sequence goes on from NZ_JBHSKG010000022.1 coordinate 34,453, forward strand.
CGACGGCCGGGGCCGAAGGTCGGAAATCTCCATGACCGTTGTCGGACCCTTCTGGAACTGTGGAGGTCGTGCCACCTGCCATCGAGGCCGACGGTCTCGTCAAGCGCTTCGGCGCCACCACGGCGCTCGCGGGCGCCAGCTTCACCGCCACCGAGGGCACCGTCCTCGGCGTGCTCGGGCCCAACGGCGCGGGCAAGACCACCGCGACGCGGGTGCTCGCCACCCTGCTCGCGCCGGACGAGGGCCGGGGGCTGGTCGGCGGGTACGACGTCGTCGCCGAGCCCCACCGGGTGCGCACGCTGATCGGGCTCACCGGGCAGTACGCGGGCGTCGACGAGGCGCTCACCGGCACCGAGAACCTCGTGCTCATCGCCCGCCTGCTCGGGCAGAGCCGGGCGGCGTCCAGGCGGCGCGCCGCCGAGCTGCTCACCCAGTTCGGGCTCACCGACGCGGCGGGCCGCGCCGCGCGCACCTACTCCGGGGGCATGCGCCGCCGCCTCGACCTCGCGGCGTCGCTGGTGGGGCGCCCGCGCATCCTGTTCCTCGACGAGCCGACCACCGGGCTCGACCCGGCGAGCCGCAACGAGCTCTGGGACATGGTCCGCGGGCTCACCGACGACGGCGTCACCGTGCTGCTCACCACGCAGTACCTCGAGGAGGCCGACCAGCTGGCCGACGACATCGTCGTCATCGACCGGGGCACGGTGGTCGCGCGGGGCACGCCGCTCGACCTCAAGTCGCGGGCCGGCGCCGCGGTGCTGCAGATGCGCCCGAGCCGGCCCGAGCAGCTCGAGGCGGTGCGCGGCGTCGCCGCCGAGCTGGCGGGCGCGGAGCCGACCGTCGAGCAGGGCACGGTCTCGGTGCCCGCGGCCGACGACGCGCTGATGCCGGCCGTGGTCCGCCGCCTCGACGACGTCGGGGTGAGCCTCGCCGAGCTGACGCTGCGGCGCGCGACCCTCGACGAGGTCTTCCTCGCGCTCACGGGCCGCCGCGCGGTCGAGACGCCGGACACCGACGAGCTGCAGGAGACCGCGTGACCCTCGACCGCACCGCCCCCGCGCGGCCCGCGCTCACCACCGGCCCCGACACCGCGCCGCCCTCGCGGCGCGTCTCGCCGGGGCAGTGGGCGAGCCAGTCGCTGACGATGGCCTGGCGCAGCATCGTCCAGATCAAGCACAACCCGTCCGAGCTGCTCGACCTGTCGATCCAGCCGATCATGTTCGTGCTGCTGTTCACGTTCGTGTTCGGCGGCGCGATCGGCGGATCGACCGACGCGTACCTGCAGTTCTCGCTCGGCGGGCTGATCGCGCAGAACGCGCTGTTCCTGACGATCTACACGGCGACCGGGCTCGCGACCGACCTGCAGAAGGGCACGTTCGACCGGTTCCGCAGCCTGCCGATCGCGCGCTCCGCGCCGCTGTCCGGGCGCATCCTGGGCGACGTGCTGCGCCAGCTGTGGTCGCTGGTGGTGCTGCTCGCGGTCGGCGTGGTGCTGGGCTTCCGCATCACGACGAGCCCGCTGGCGGTGCTCGCGGCGTTCGGGCTGCTCGTGGCCTTCACCCTGGCGTTCTCGTGGACGTCGGTGCTGCTCGGGGTGCTCGCCCGCGACCCGGAGAAGGTCCAGATCTACGGGTTCACGGTGCTCTTCCCGCTGACGTTCGCGAGCAACGCCTTCGCGCCCACCGAGACGATGCCCGGCTGGCTGCAGGCCTGGGTGTCGATCAACCCCGTGACGCGGATGGCCGACGCGCTGCGCGGCCTGCTGGTCGGCGGGCCGGTGGCGGCCAACGCGATCGCGACGCTGCTGTGGGGTGTCGCGTTCGCCGCGGTGTTCGGCCCGCTCGCGGTCTGGGCCCTGCGCACGCGGACCTGACCCCCGCGAGCGGCCCGCGAGGGCCACGATGGAGGCATGACCGAGCAGCTCGTGCCCACCACGCTCGAGGCCGGGGGGATCCCCGACGACGTCGTGGAGCGCGCGGTGATCCGCGCCGACCAGTGGGCGCGGGCGGGCTCGGCGGGCACCGCGACCGGACCCTCGGCGCAGCTCGCCGCGCTCGTGCACGACCCGGCGGGGATCGACTTCACGCTGCGGTTCGTCGACCGCGTCGCCCGGCCGGCCGACGACGACGTCGCGGCCCGCGAGCTGGCGCGCCTCGCGGGGCGCCGCTCGCCGCTGCCGGCGTTCGTCGGCCGGCGCGACGCGGCGCTGCTGCGGGCCGGGGCGCTGGCGGGGCCCCGCCTGCCCCGGGTCGTGGTGCCGCTCGCGCGCCGGCGGCTGAAGGCCATGGTCGGGCACCTGATCGTCGGTGCGGAGGGGCGCGCGCTGGCGGACCGGCTCACCGAGGCGAAGAAGGAGGGGTTCCGGCTCAACCTCAACCTGCTCGGCGAGGCGGTGCTCGGCGAGGACGAGGCCGACCGGCGCCTCGCGCGGACGATGGAGCTGCTGCGCCGCGACGACGTCGACTACGTGTCGGTGAAGGCGTCGTCGGTGGCGAGCCAGCTGGTGCCCTGGGACCTCGAGGGCAGCCGCGACCGGCTCGTCGAGCGCCTGACCCCGCTGTTCGAGCTGGCCCGCGACACCGGGTCGTTCGTGAACCTCGACATGGAGGAGTACAAGGACCTCGACCTCACGGTCGCGGTGTTCACCGCCCTGCTCGACCGCCCCGGGTTCGCCGACCTCCCCGCCGGCATCGTCCTGCAGGCCTACCTCCCCGACGCGCTCGGCGCGCTCTCCGAGCTCGCGGCCTTCGCGCGCCGGCGGGTCGCCGCGGGCGGGGCGCCGATCAAGGTGCGCCTGGTCAAGGGCGCGAACCTCGCGATGGAGAAGGTCGACGCCGCCCTGCACGACTGGCCGCAGGCGCCCTACACCACCAAGGCCGAGGTCGACGCCAACTACGTGCGGCTGCTCGACCGCGCGATCGGCGGCGACCTCGTCGACGCGCTGCGCCTCGGCGTCGCGAGCCACCACCTGCACCACGTCGCGCTCGCCGTCGAGCTCGCCGCGGTGCGCGGGGCCGAGCGCCAGCTCGACGTCGAGATGCTGCAGGGCATGGCGCCCGCGCAGGCGCGCGTCGTCGCCCGCGACGTCCGTGAGCAGCTGGTGCTGTACACGCCGGTGGTGCACGCCGGCGACTTCGACGCCGCCGTCTCCTACCTCGTGCGCCGGCTCGAGGAGAACGCGTCGCCGGAGAACTACCTGTACGCGCTGTTCTCCGACACCGGGCCCGCGTCGTACACCGACCGGTTCCGGGCGTCGGTGCGCGACCGCGACGCGGTGCGGGCGACCCCGCGGCGCACGCAGGACCGGCTCACCGACGACCCCGCGCTGCCGGACCGCTTCCGCAACGAGCCCGACACCGACCCCTCCCTGCACGCCAACCGCGCCTGGGCGCTGAAGGCGATCACCACCCCCGCGCCGGCCGCGCATGAGCCCGAGATCACCGACCCGACCGCGGTCGACGCCGTCGTGGAGCGCGCCGCCGCATCGTCCTGGGGCGCCCGGTCGGCTGCCGAACGTGCCGCCGTCCTGCGCGACGCGGCCCGGGCCCTCAGCGCGGCCCGCGGGGACCTGCTCACCGTCATGGTCGGCGAGGCCGGCAAGACGATCGCCGAGGCCGATCCCGAGATCTCCGAGGGGATCGACTTCGCGGCGTACTACGCGGACCGGGCCGAGGAGCTCGACGGCGCGCCGTTCACGCCCGACCGGGTCGTCGTCGTGACCCCGCCGTGGAACTTCCCGATCGCGATCCCCCTCGGCGGCTGCGTCGCGGCGCTGGCGGCCGGGGCGTCGGTGGTCATCAAGCCGGCGCCGCAGGTGCGCGCCTGCGCGGAGGTCGGTGTCGCCGCCCTGCACCGCGGCGGCATCCCGGCCGACGCGCTGCAGCTGGTGCACACCGACGAGGGTTCCGCCGGGCAGCGGCTCGTGACCCACCCCGCCGTCGACCACGTCGTGCTCACCGGGGCGTCGCAGACCGCGGAGCTCTTCCGGTCGTGGCGGCCCGACCTGCGCCTCGTCGCGGAGACCAGCGGCAAGAACGCGCTGGTGGTCACGCCGAGCGCCGACCCCGACCTCGCGGTCGCCGACCTCGTGCGCTCCGCCTTCGGGCACGCCGGGCAGAAGTGCTCGGCGGCGTCGCTGGCGATCCTGGTCGGGTCGGTGCGCTCGACGCGGACCGCGGCCGGGGCGCGCTTCCACCGCCAGCTCGCCGACGCCGTGCGCACCCTGCGGGTCGGCCACGGCAGCGACCCGTCGACGACGATGGGGCCGCTCATCGGCCCGCCGGACGGGAAGCTCGAGCGGGCGCTGACCCGCCTCGACGAGGGCGAGCACTGGCTCGTCGAGCCCCGCCGCCTCGGCGAGACGCTGTGGACGCCCGGGGTGAAGGAGCCGGTGGCGCCGGGCTCGTGGTTCCACCTCACCGAGTGCTTCGGGCCGGTGCTGGGGCTCATGCACGCGGCGGACCTCGACGAGGCGATCGCGCTGCAGAACGCGACGGGATTCGGGCTCACCGGCGGCCTGCACGCGCTCGACCCGGACGAGATCGATCACTGGATGGAGCGCGTCGAGGTCGGCAACGCCTACGTCAACCGGCACATCACCGGCGCGATCGTGCAGCGCCAGTCGTTCGGGGGGTGGAAGGGGTCGGTCGTGGGCCCGGGCGCCAAGCCCGGCGGGCCGAACTACGTCGCGCAGTTCGGGACGTGGCACGACGGACCGCTCGACGCGCTGCCGTCGGCCCCGCTCGACCCGCCGGTGGCGGCGCTGCTCGCGCAGGCCGCGCCGCGCTTCTCGGCCGACGACCTCGCCTGGCTCCGGGCGGCCGCCGGCTCCGACGCCGCCGCGTGGCGCGACGAGTTCTCGCGCGAGCACGACCCGACGGGCCTGGCCGCGGAGGCCAACATCTTCCGCTACCGCCCGCTGCCCTCCCTGCGGCTGGTCACCGGGCCGGACGCCGCCGACCGTGACGTGCTGCGGGTGCGGCTCGCCGCGGCGTGCGCCGGCGTGCCCCTCACTGAGGACACCGGGTCACCGCGGCCCGGCGAGCGGCTGCGGGTGGTCGGGACCGCGCCGGACGACCTGCGCCGCGAGGCCGCGAGGACCGGCGCGTCGCTGCTCGACGCGCCGGTGGTGGCCGACGGGCGCCGCGAGATGCTCACGGTGCTCCGCGAGCAGGCGGTCAGTGTGACCCGTCACCGGTTCGGCCACGTGGAAGCCTGAGCGATCTCGCGGTGTTGCACCGGTCGTGGCACAGATGACGATGTACACGACCAGCTGGTGCGGCTTCTGCCGTCGACTGAAGACGCAGCTCGACCGCGAGGGCATCGGCTACGACGAGGTGGACATCGAGCGCGAGCCCGAGGCCGCCGAGATCGTCACCAAGGTCAACGGCGGCAACCGCACCGTGCCGACCGTCGTCTACCCCGACGGCAGCGCGGCCACCAACCCGAGCTTCGCCGAGGTCAAGGAGACCCTGGCCCGCGTCGAGGCCGCGTCCTGACGTCGCGAACGGGGACTTCGGACGCGTAGAGGCAGCGAACAGCACGTTCGCTGCGTACACCCGGGCCGCTAGCCGGCGGCGGCCCACGCCTCGAGCATCGCGCGGGCGATGGACACGCCGCCGGGGAGGATGAGCTCGCGCCCGCTGCCCGCCTCGAAGTTCGTCCCACCCACGCCGGCGGCGCCCCGGGGGGCGCCGTCACGGTGTGACCAGGCGCCGGCGTCGAGGGCGCTCTGCAGGTCGGCGCGGGTCACCCAGCGGGCGTTCTCGATCTCGCCCTCCTGCAGCTTGAGCGGCTGCGCGGGGTCGGCGACGGCCGCGAACCCGATCATGAGCGAACGCGGGAACGGCCACGGCTGCGAGCCGAGGTACGAGATCGTGTGGACGTCCACGCCGACCTCCTCCGCGCACTCGCGGGCCACGCACGCCTCGAGCGACTCGCCGGCCTCCACGAACCCGGCGAGCACCGAGTAGCGCCCCTCCGGCCAGATCGGCTGGCGCGCGAGCAGCACTTGATCAGCTCCGTCGTGCACCAGGCAGATCATCGACGCGTCGGTGCGCGGGTACTCCTCGTGCGCGTGCGCGCGGCACAGCTGCGCCCAGCCCGCCTTGATCGTGTCCATCTCCGATCCGTCGCGGGCGCAGAACCGCGCGCGGTCGTGCCAGTTGAGCAGCGACACCGCGGTGGTCAGGAGCCCGGCGCTGCGCGCGTCGAGGTCGGCCCCGGAGCTGCGCAGGTCGGTCCAGTTCTCGTGGTCGGGGCTGCCGCCGGCGCGCGACCACTGCTCCGCGGTCATGAACCCCGAGCCCGCGTCGTTGCCGTGCGCCTCCGAGGGGTCGGGGACGCGAACCGCCCAGAACGCGGTGCCCCGCTCCTCGCCCAGCAGCACCGCCCCGGTAGGGATGTCGTCCCCGAGCATCGTGGTCGGCGCGAACGCGAGCGACATCGTCCCGTCGGCGCCGCGGTCGACCGGCGTGCGGCCGTGCGGGTCGACGCGCACCACCCGCGCGTCGGGCCACAGCGCCCGGGCGTGGTCCGGGTCGACGCGCAGCTGCTCGCGGCGGTCGACCGTCGAGCGCGAGAGCGAGGGGTCGGCGTCCAGGTGGAACGCGGCGCGCAGGTCGGGGCCGGCGGTGCCGGTCACGGGACCTCCACCCCGCCGAGCGCCCGCAGCCCGTCGGCGGTGCGGGCGGCGTCGGCGACGACCACGCCGGTGAAGTTCGTGGGCGCGAAGAACTCGGCCGCGGCGGCCGCGACCTCGTCGACGGTGACCGCCTCCACCCGGGCGGGGTGCTCGCGGATCCAGCCGGCCCCCAGACCGTGGGCGGCGAGCGAGGCGACCGTGGACGCGTAGCCCGCCTGGGTCGTCATCGAGATCAGCAGCGAGCCGACGAGGTAGCGCCGCGCCGACTCGACCTCGTCGGCCGACGGCGGCACCACCACGAGGCGCCCGAGCTCGTAGCGCGCCTCGAGCAGGGCGGGCGCGGTGACCTCGGAGGCGACGTCGGTCTCGACGAGCAGGGCGGCGCCGTGCGGGTCGAGCTCCAGGCTCGACGACGCGTGGTAGGTGTAGCCCTTGTCCTCGCGCAGGTTCTCCACCAGGCGCGACGAGAAGTAGCCGCCGAGCGACAGGTTCGCCAGCTGCAGCGCGGCGTAGCGCGGGTCGGTACGGCCCACCGCCGGCGCGGAGAGACGCAGCTGCGACTGCACCGAGCCCGGCCGGTCGACCAGCAGCAGGTCGCGGGCGGTCAGCGCGGGCAGCGCCCGCATCCCCGCCGCGTCGCCGCCCGTCCAGTCGGCGAGCGCCGACTCGACGCGGCGCACGGCGTCGGTGGGGTCGAGGTCGCCGACGAGCACCAGCACGGCGCCGCCCGGGCGCAGCGCCGAGGCCTGCAGCGCGCGCACCGCGTCGGCCGACACCGCGGACACCTCCTCCGGGCGCGGCATCTCCCGCGTCACCGGGTGGGTGCCGTAGCGGCGCTCCTGCAGCGCCCGCCGGGCGATGATTGAGGGCTGCGCCGACGCCATCTCGATGCGCTCGACGAGGCGGTCGCGCTCGCGGGCCAGCTCGTCGTCCGGGTGGGTCGCGTGCAGCAGGAGGTCGGCGAGCACCTGGAGCAGCGTGTCGAGGCCCTCGGCGAGCGCGTGCCCGGACACCGCGAGGCGCTCCGGGTCGACCGCGAACCCGATCTCGCCGCCGACCCCGGCCAGGTCGTCGTCGATGCCGACGCGACTGCGGCGCTGCGTGCCGGAGAGGATCGTCGTGGCGAGCAGCTCGGCGACCGCGGGGTGGTCGGAGCCCTCCACACCGCTGACGTCGGCGAACGGCACGCGCAGGCGCACCTCGACCATCGGCACCTCGGCGCGGCGCACCGCGATCACCCGCAGGCCGGAGCCGAGGACGGTGTCGATCTCGTCGGGGGCGGGGACGGCGCGCTGCGGGCGCAGGGGCGGCAGCGGGCGGGGTCCGGTGGGCGTGCTGCCGATCTCCTCGGCGCTGCGGCGGGTGGGCGCGCTCATGCGGCACCCCCCGGCGTGACCGTGAGGACGGCGCGGGCGTCGGGGCGCAGCGTGCCCGCGGCCGCGGCGACGGCCTCCGGCGTGATCGCGGCGATCCGTCCGGGCAGCTCGTCGGCGAGCTCGGCGCGGCCCTGGACCAGCTCGGCGGCCCCGAGGGCGAGCATGCGGCTCATCAGCCGGTCGTGCTCCCGGTGCAGCGAGGACGCCCACCGCGCGGTGACGCGGCGCAGCTCCTCGGGGTCGGGGCCCCCGGCGGCGAGGCCGGCGAGCTCGTCGTCGACCGCGGCGATGATCCGGTCCGGGTCGACCGAGGCCGGGTGCACCGCGGTGACGGTGAACGTGTCGGGGTCGCGCGCGTCGAGCGGCGCGCCCATCAGCCCGCAGGAGGCCGAGACGTCGGTGACGAGCGCGTCGCCGTACACGAGGCGCTGGGTCAGCCGGGCCGCCTCGCCGTCGGTGAGCAGGCTCGCCAGCACCGCGTGCGCGAGGTAGGCGTCGAGGTCGGCGTGCGGGTCGGGCAGGCGGTGGCCGAGCGCGAGCGCGGGCAGCGGGGCGTGGGCGTCGGTGACGTCCTCGCGCCGCACCCCGTCCGGTGGCGGTTCGGCGAAGCTCGGGCGCGCGGGGACGGCGCGGGCGGGGATGTCGCCGAAGTGCTTCTCGACCAGCGTGGCCGCCTCGTCGGGGTCGAGGTCGCCGACCACGGTGAGCACGGCGTTGCCCGGCGCGTAGTAGGCGTCGAAGAACGCGGCGGCGTCGTCGAGGTCGGCCTGCTCGAGGTCGGTGAAGTCCCCGTAGCCGTTGTGGGCGTTGGGGTAGGTGTCGTAGAGCACCGGCGGCAGCAGGATCCAGGGGAACCCGCCGTAGGGCCGGTTGAGCACGTTGAGGCGGATCTCCTCCTTGACCACGTCGACCTGGTTGCGCAGGTTCTCCTGCGTCAGGCGCGGGGCGCGCAGGCGGTCGGCCTCGAGGAAGAGCGCGCGCTCGAGCGCCGCGGAGGGCAGGACCTCGAAGTAGTTCGTGTAGTCCTGGTGCGTCGAGCCGTTGAACACCCCGCCCGACGACTGGACGTGCCGGAAGTGGGCGAGCTTCTCCAGGCTCTCCGAGCCCTGGAACATGAGGTGCTCGAAGAGGTGCGCGAACCCCGTCCGCCCCTCGGGCTCGGAGCGGAAGCCGACGTCGACGTGGACGGCGACGCCGACCACGGGGGCCGCCGGGTCGGGCACGAGGAGCACCCGCAGCCCGTTGTCGAGCACGCGGCGGTGCAGCCCGCGGTCGGCGCTGTCGGCCCGGCCCGGTGCGGTCACGCTGGAGGTCACATGGTCCAACCTAATCGCGGTGCGGACCGGCGGCCGGACGGCGCGGCCCGGCGGCCGCGCCGCGGCCGCGGGAGCGCCCGGTGCGCGACGGGCTGCCCGCCTTCTGGCGGCGCCCGACGTCGAGGGCGGCGGGGCGTCCGGCGCGCGCGGAGCGCCCGGGACGCGAGGCCGGGCGGTGGGTCGTGCGGCGGGCCGCGGCCGGGCGCGGGGTCGTGCTCGCGCTCGTGGTCGTCACGGTGCGGACGGCCCGGCGCGGGACCGCGGGCGCGGGCCGGCGGGCGCGCTCGCGCACGACGGCGACGAGCAGCGCGGCCATCCCGAGCCCGGCGACCCCGGTGAGCATGATCGCGAGCCGGCCCGTCAGCGGGGACTCGGCGGGCTCGGTGGCCGACAGCGCGGCGGACGACCCGGTGCCGAGCACCCGCGCGGGCACGCCCTCGGCCGGCTCGGTGCCGACGAACGCCATCCGCACCTGCAGGCGGGTGCCGACGGTGGTGCCGCAGCCGTCGAGCGGCATCAGCCGCCGCCCGGCCGGGCCGTCGACGGCGATCGTGTCGTGCGGGTCGTCCCCGAGGCACGAGGCGGTGGCGACGACCGTCGCCGGGCCGACCGTCTCGACGGCGGCCGGCGTGGCGTCGGCCCCCGCGTCCGGTCCCCCGCTGCGGGCGCCGACGGGGAACGCGGCGAGGATCAGCCAGAGGGCGACGCCGGCACCGATCGCGAGCGCGAGCAGCACGCCGAGCACCGGGCGCCGACGCGATGATCGACGCGCGGCGGGGCGCCCACCCCGCACCAGGTGGGAACGATCCAGATCCGTCTTCGCCGCGGTTCCCGTGAACGACACGGGCGGGATTCAAACAGCCCCCGCCGTCGCACGATCGAGGTATCCACCACACCACCGATCCGGGGTCTGCTACGGCGTTCCGGTCACGCCGGCCCACCGCGCGTCGCCGCCCGCCCCCGGCCGGGGGCACCGGAGAGCGACGACGCCGGGACCTTGAGGCCGCCGTGCGGGTGATCTCCGGATCCGGCGCGACACGCGGACCCGGCCGTCACACGATCAGGCGAAGGCGTCGACGCCGGTGCGCTCCGCGGAGACGGCCCAGAGGCGCGCGGCAGCCTCGGGGTCGACGGCGTAGTCGCGGACGCCGCCCGGGGCGCCCTCGCCGACGAGCTCGGCGACGTCGCAGTCCTCGAGGTAGAGCCCGCCGAGCCCGGCGAGCTGCGGCGAGGTGGCCGCCCAGACCTCGGTGGCCGCGCCGGCCTGCGGCGACTTGAAGTTCGCCGCCGCCTGCGCCGTCGGGCGGCCGTCCTCGTCGACCCAGCCCAGGCCGACCATCTCCTCGCGCGGCAGGTGGCGCTGCAGCGGGGTGAGGATGCCGCCGGGGTGCAGCGCGAACGCGCGGACCCCCTGGCCCGCGCCGAGGGCGTCGAGCTGCACGGCGAACAGGACGTTGGCGGTCTTCGCCTGGCCGTACGCGCGCCACTTGTCGTAGGGCTCGGCACGCCAGTCGAGGTCGTCGAACCGCACGGGCGAGCGGTGGTGCCCGCGCGAGGACACCGACACGACCCGCGCGTCGCGTCCCCGGGCGATGGCCGGCCACAGGCGGTTGACCAGCGCGAAGTGGCCGAGGTGGTTGGTGGCGAACTGCGCCTCCCACCCGGGGCCGACGCGGGTCTCGGGCGTCGCCATGATCCCGGCATTGTCGATCATCATGTCGATCGCGCGGCCGGAGGCGAGGAAGCGCTCGGCGAACGCGGCCACGCTGTCCAGGTCGCCGAGGTCGAGGGCGTCGGTCTCGACGCGGTCCAGGCCGTCGAGGGCCTCCTTCGCGGCGTCCGGACGCCGGGCCGGGACGACCACGTGCGCGCCGGCGGCCGACAGCGCGCGCGTCGCCTCCAGCCCGAGCCCCGAGTAGCCGCCGGTCACGACGGCGAGGCGGCCGGTGAGGTCGATGCCGTCCAGGACCTCGGCGGCGGTGGTGCGCGTTCCGAAGCCGGAGCCGATCGGGTGCTGTGCTGCTGCGGTCACGCGATCGACGCTAGGACTTCGAGCGCGCTCTAGGTCAAACCCCGCTCGCCCAGCAGTCGCCACAGGTGCGCCGTCGCCTCGGCGCCCGCGAGCAGCAGCGGCACGACGGCGCGCTCGTCGGGGGCGTGGATGCGGTCCGAGGGCAGCATGACCCCGAGGAACGCGAGCGGGGCGGCGAGCTCGGTGGACAGCAGCGCCTCGGGGCCGCTGCCGCCCTCGCGGGCGGGCAGCACCTCGGCGCCCAGCGCGGCCCCCATGGCCTCGCGGATCGTCGTCACCAGGGTGGAGTCGACGTCGCAGATCAGCGGCGGCACCCCGGGGCCGCCGGCGATGACCTCGCTCTCGATGCCGGGCGGGGTGTGCGCCGCGACGAAGGCGCGGACGCCGTCGAGCACACGGGCCGGGTCCTGGTCGGCGACCAGCCGGAACGTCAGCTTGGCGGTCGCCGAGTGCGGGACGATCGTCTTGTGCCCGGGACCGCCGTAGCCCCCGTGCAGCCCGTTGACCTCCGCGGTCGGGCGGGCCCAGAGCCGCTCGTAGGTGCTCCAGCCCGCCTCGCCCGCGGTGGCGCGGGCGCCGGCGGCGGAGTGCGCGAGCCACGCCGGCTCGTCGAAGGGCAGCGCGGCCCAGGCGGCGCGCTCCCGCTCGGTCGGCAGGCGGACGTCGTCGTAGAACCCGGGCACCTGCACGCGGCCCTGGTCGTCGTGCAGCGCGGCGACGAGCCGGGCGAGCTCGGTGACGGGGTTGGGCACGGCGCCGCCGAACTGCCCGGAGTGCAGGTCCACCGAGGCGCCGCGGAAGACGATCTCGGTGTCGACCATGCCGCGCATGCCGGTGCAGACCGTCGGCGCGTCCCGGCCGACCATCCCGGTGTCGGTGACGACGATCGCGTCGCAGGCCAGCGCGTCGTGGTGCGCGGCGAGCAGGGACGCGAGGTGCGCCGAGCCGGACTCCTCCTCGCCCTCGGCCAGGAGCTTGAGGTGCACGGCGGGCCCGTCGGCGCCGGTCGCCGCGAGGTGCGCGGCGACCCCGAGGCGCACCATCGCGAGGTGGCCCTTGTCGTCGGAGGCGCCGCGCCCGCGCAGCTCCTCGCCCACGACCTCCGGGTCGAACGGCTGATGAGACCAGCCGTCGGCGAGGTCGGCGGGCTGGACGTCGTGGTGGCCGTAGACGAGCACGGTCGGCGCGCCCGGATCGGCGGCCGGCCAGGACGCGAAAACCGCGGGCAGGGCGTCGGTGTCGTCCCACACCTCGACCTGCGGCCAGCCCTCGGCGCGCAGCCGCTCCGCCAGCCACGCCGCCGAGCGCGCCACGTCGTCGTGGTGGCCGGGGTCGGCCGAGATCGACGGGATGCGCAGCCACTCCTGGAGATCGGCGACGAAGGCCTCGGCGCGGGCGCTGACGGCGGCGTTCTCGGTGCTGGTCACCCGACAGACGCTACTGCGCGGCGGGGGACGATCTCCCCGCGCCGGACCCAGGCCACGATGCCGAGCAGGACGCCCAGGATCACCGGCGTGTACCAGAGGCCCTCGGACAGGAAGAACAGCTGTGCGCCGGTGGCACCGACCATCAGGGCCACGAGGCACGCGGCGGCGAGCCCGGCGAGGCGGGGCACCAGCAGGCCGATGCCGCCGGCGACCTCGAGGACGCCCACGACGACGCGCAGCCACTGCCCGGTGCCCAGGTCCTCGAAGATCTGCACCGCGTAGGCCTCCCCGAACAGCTTCGGGGCACCGGACCCGACGATGAACATCAGCCCGAGCAGGATCTGCAGCGTCCACAGGGCGACCGTGGCGGGGCGGGTGCGCGTGGGGGCGGTCGCGGTGGTCATCTGTCCTCCTGGTGCCGGGGTGGTGGGAGCAGTGTGGGCGCCGCGATAGTCCTACGTCAATACTTGATGATTGCTCTTTCGTACTTCCGTTCCGCGGGCTGATCGGCTTCGCTGGCCCCGTGACGCCCGCAGGCTGGACACCCCCTCCGGAGTTCACGACACGACCGGTGCTCGAGGGCACGGTCGGGATGGCCGCGGCGACGCACTGGGCGGCCGCGGCGACCGCGATGGGCGTGCTGGAGCGCGGCGGCACCGCGTTCGACGCCGCCGTGGCGGGCGCGTTCGTCCTGCACGTCACCGAGCCCCACCTCAACGGCCCGGGCGGCGACATGACCGCCATGTTCGCGACGGCCGACGACCCGACCCCGCGGGTGCTCGACGGGCAGGGCCCGGCCCCGGCCGGCGCGTCCGCGGCCGCGTACCGGGCGGAGGGTCTGGACCGCGTGCCGGGCTCGGGGGCGCTGGCGGCCGCGATCCCGGGCGCGGTCGACGCCTGGTTGCTCCTGCTGCGCGACCACGGCACCTGGGAGGTCGGCGACGTCCTCGCGCCCGCGATCGGCTACGCCCGCGACGGGGTCCCCGCGGTCCCCCGCGTGGCGTCGACCATCGCAGGAGTCGCCGACCTCTTCCGCGAGCACTGGCCGACCTCGGCCGCGCTGTGGCTGCCCGGCGGCCGGGTGCCCCGGGCCGGCGACGTCCTCCGCAACCCCGACTGGGCCGACACCCTCGAGCGGCTCGTCGCCGCCGCGCAGGGACCCGACCGGGAGGCCCGCGTCGACGCGGTGCGCACCGTGTGGGGCGAGGGGTTCGTCGCGCAGGCGGCGGCCGCGTCGTGCCGCACACCCCACCGGCACGCCTCGGGCACCGACCACGCCGGGGTGCTGACCGTCGCCGACACGGCGGGCTACCGGGCCCGGGTGTGCGACGCGGCCGTCGGCGAGTTCCGCGGGCGGCGGATCGCGAAGACCCCGGCGTGGGGCCAGGGCCCGGCGCTGCTCGCCGCCCTCGCGGTGCTCGACGGGTTCGACGACGCCGACCTCGACCCCGCCGGCGACCCGGGCGCGCACCTCGTCCTCGAGGCGGTGAAGCTCGCGCACGCCGACCGGGAGGCGTGGTTCGGCGAGTCGGCGGACCTCCTCGACGTCGCCGACCTCCTCGCCCCGCACTACGTCGCGCAGCGCCGCGCGCTCATCACCGACGTCGCCTCATCCGACCTGGCCCCCGGGCGCCTCGGGGGCCGCGACCCGGTGCTCGCCGACCTCGCGGTGGCCGGCGCGGGCGACGTCCCCGGCACCGCCGACGGCACCATCGGCGAGCCGACCGTCACCCTCGCCGGCGAGACGAAGGGCGACACCTGCCACCTCGACGTCGTCGACCGCGCCGGCAACATCGTCTCCGCGACCCCGTCCGGCGGGTGGCTGCAGTCGTCCCCGACGATCCCCGGGCTCGGGTTCGCGCTGGGCACCCGGCTGCAGATGACCTGGCTGCAGGAGGGCCTGCCCTCCACGCTCACGCCGGGGCGCAAGCCGCGCACCACCCTGACGCCGACCCTGGTGCTCGACGACGACGGCCCGGTCGCCGCGCTCGGCACCCCCGGCGGCGACCAGCAGGACCAGTGGCAGCTGCTCTACCTGCTGCGCACGCTCGTCGGCGGCTACGACCCGCAGCAGGCCATCGACGCGCCCGCCCTGCACACGACGTCGTCGCCCAGCTCGTTCTGGCCGCGGGGGCGGGTGCCCGGGGGCGCCGTGGTCGAGGACCGGATGCCGGCCGCGGTCGTCGCCGGGCTGGAACGTCGCGGCCACCGGGTGGCGCGCAGCGGGCCGTGGTCGCTGGGGCGGCTCTCGGCGGTCGGCATCGACCGGCGCCGCGGGCTGCGGTGGGCCGCGGCGAACCCGCGCGGGATGCAGGGCTACGCGGTCGGGCGCTGATCGCCCGGCTCTGCCAGGGTGCGGATCATGACCCGCTCCCCGGCACCCTCTCGACGGGTCGAGCTCCGCTCCGCTCCGTCTCCCGCGACCGTGCTCGCCGGCGGCCTGCTCACGATGGGCGTGCTGCACGGCGTCGCGCCGGCACCCTTCGACACCATCGTCCCGCCGTGGCTGCCCGGCCCGGCGCGGTCGTGGACCTACGCGAGCGGCGTCGCCGAGCTCGCGGTCGGCGCGGCGGTCGCCGCGCCGCGGACCCGGCGCCTCGGCGCGCTCGCGGCGGCGGCCCTGTTCGTGGCGGTGTTCCCGGCGAACGTGCAGATGGCGTGGGACTGGCGGCGGCGCTCCTGGCCCTGGCGCGCGGTGGCGTTCGGGCGCCTGCCGCTGCAGCTGCCGATGATCGCCCACGCGCTCCGGGTGCACCGCGAGGCCGGCTGACGCCGGCCCCGCGGGCACCCACCCCGACTCCCCCCGCGTCTCAGACCCCCAGGCGCACGGCGCCCAGCACGCCGTGCGGGTCGACCCGGCGGCGCACCGCCTCGATGCGCCGGCGCTCCACCGGGCTCCACGCCAGCTCCGGACGCGCGGCGACGGCGTACGGGTTGACCCAGTTCAGGCCGGTGCGCGACGCCGCCCACGGCGTCAGCGCCTCGACGACGCCGCGCGCCACCGCGGGCACGACCTCGCGCAGCGCGGGCACGAGCGGCCCGACGACGCCGACCATGAACCGGGCGTCGCGCGGCGCGAGGCCCCGGGTGCCCCGCTCAGCGGCGCCCGCGAGGTGCCGCAGCTCGACGAGGATCAGCGGGATCTCCTGCTGCGGCCCGGCGGCGGCGAGCACCGCGTCGACGGCGTCGGCGTCGAGGTCGGCCAGGAAGCACCCGTCGGCCCAGAACGGCATCGGGTCGGTCGGGTCCATGTGGACCGCGTCGATCGCGGCGTAGGACATCTCGTCGACGGTGTCCATCACGGGGGTCGCGACCGCCCGCATCGGCCCCAGCAGCGCCCGCCCCTCGTCGGCGCTGCCCAGGTGTGCCACGCGCAGGTGCGCGAGGGTGCGGCCGCGCAGCGGTGCCGGGACGGACTCGACGTCCGGCGCCCGCAGGATCGCCACCGAGGTCGTCATCTCCTCGGGCAGCGTCGGCGCCCACTCCTGCCAGGCGCGCAGCACGGCGGGGATGTCGGCGGCCCCCCACATCAGGCCGCCGCCGTACATCCGCGGGACCTCGATCAGCGCGAACTCGAGCTCGGCGACGATGCCGACGGCGTCCTTCCCGCCCAGCACCACGTCGAAGAGCTCAGGGTCGGACGCCGCGGTGACGTCGCGGATCTCGCCGTCGCCGGTGACCACCCGCACGCGGCGCACGCGGTCGCTCGCGTAGCCGTACTTCCGCACGAACGGCCCGACACCGCCGCCGGTGGTGTAGCCGGCGATGCCGACGTCGGTCGACGACCCGTTGAGCCCGGCGAGCCCGTACGGAGCCGCCGCCTCGACCAGCCGCGCCCACTTCACGCCCGCCCCCACGGTCGCGCGGCGGGTCGCGGGCTCCACGTGCACCCGGTCCATGCGGCGGGTGGTGATCGCCAGGGTGCCGCGCTGGGCGAGGTCGCCGTGGCCGGTGGCCAGGACCCCGACGCGCACGCCCTGCCCGGCGGCCCAGCGCACGGCCGCGGCGATGTCCTCCGCGCTCGTCGCGCCGACCACCGCGAGCGGCGCGTGCTCGAGGGCGAGGTTGAACCCGGCGAGCTCGGTCACCAGCCCCACGTCGTCCGGCCCGAACACCGGGCCCGTGACGGCACCGCGCAGAGCCGCGAGCGCCGCGTCGGTGGCGAGCGCCGCCCCCGGGACACCCAGCTCCGTCATGGCCACCCTCCGTGGTCGAACATCGTCCCCGTCCGGATGTTCGACGGTAGCCAGCTACCGAGAGTGCAACAAGAGCGGTTATCGTGCTCCTGTCGTCACAGCGCGTGCCCGCGAGTCGTCACTCGGGGTTGCCACGCGGGCGGATGGTGGCGTGGGGCAGCGCGGGCGCGGGCAGGCGGGCGGCCGCGCCGGTACGCCCGTCGCGACCGACGTAGCCGTCGACCCCGCCGAACCGCTCCCCCGCCTCCCACGCCGCGCGGAATGCCACGATCTCGTCGTGGCTGCGGGCGACGAAGTTCCACCACATGACGATCTGCTCGCCGAACGGCGGGCCGCCGAGCAGCACGAGACGGGCGGGCTCCTCACCGGCGGTGATCTCGAGGGTGGACGGCCCCGGGCGCGCGTAGCCGAGCTCGCCGGGCGCGAGGGGCCGGCCCCGGAACCGCACGCGGCCGCGGTCGACGAGCAGGCCGTGCTCGAAGGTCGCGTCGACCGCCAGCTCGACCCGCGCGCCGGGCGCGAGCAGCAGCTCCGCGCCGAGCAGCGGGGTCGCGGTGGCGACCGGGGAGCTCGACCCGGCCAGCGTCCCGAGGAAGACGCGGGCGGTGCCGCCGTCCAGCGCGACCGGCTCGGGGGCGTGGTGGGCGAAGTCCCGCGGCCCGTCGCGGGCCTCCTCGGGCAGCGCCACCCAGAGCTGCACCCCGTGCAGGACGGTCGTGCCGGGGGTGCTGACCTCGGAGTGCGCGATGCCGTGCCCCGCGGTCATGAGGTTGAGCTCGCCGGGGCGCACGAGGGCGTGGACGCCGTGGCTGTCGCGGTGCTCGACCTCGCCGGTGAACAGCCAGCTCACCGTCGCGAGCCCGGTGTGCGGGTGCGGCGGGACGTCCATGCCCCCGGTGGCCGCGGTGTCGTCGGGGCCGTAGTGGTCGACGAAGCACCAGGCGCCGATCAGCGACCGCCGGCGCTGCGGCAGCGTGCGGCGCACCGTCATCGCCCGCGGCCCGCCCAGCGGCACCGCGCGGGGCGTCAGGACCTCGACCTCGGACGTCGGCCCCGGCGTGCCCACGACCTCGGGCGGGGCCACCTCGGTGTTGCTCACCCCTCGATGATGCCCGCGCTCAGCGCGGGTCGAGGTCGACGTCGGGGGGCGGGCCGTCGTCGCGGTCGGGGTCGGCGTCACCGTCGTACGGCGAGGCGGCGACCGGTGGCGGCTCCGGGTCGCCCTCGGGGGCGCGTTCCTCCTCGGGGACGGCGGCGACGAGGGCGCGCAGGCCGGCGGCGTCGAGCAGGTCGGCAGGGCTCACGGTCCGGTCGTGGCGCACGTAGTGCAGCTTTGCCCGGACGAGCTCGATCGGGAGGCCCGACAGCGACGACCACGCCAGTCGGTAGGCCGCCAGCTGCACCGCCAGCGCCGGGAGGGCCTCGTCGCGCGGCAGCCCACCGGTCTTCCAGTCGACGACGGTCGCGCCCCCGTCGGGGTCGGCGAACACGGCGTCGATGCGGCCGCGGACCAGCGTGCCCGCGACCTCGGTCTCGAACGGCACCTCGACCGCGATCGGCGTCCGGGTCGCCCACCGGCTGGCGGTGAACCGCTCCCGCAGCTCGGCGGCGTCCGCGGCCCCGGCGGGGTCGGCGGCGGCGTCGGCGTCCTCGTCGGCGGCGCCGGGGAGCTCGTCGAACGCGAGCAGCTCCGTGGCGGAGAACCAGCGCTCCAGCCAGGCGTGGAACTCGGTGCCCCGGCGCGCGCGGGGGTCGGGCGGGCGCGGCACCGGGCGGCGCAGGCGGCGGGCCAGCGCGCCCGGGTCGGCGGCGAGGTCGACGAGCTGGCTCACCGAGAGCTGCGGGGGCAGCAGCACGCGCGCGTGGCGGTCGCGGGCGGCGGCGCGCTCGGCGAGCAGGACCTCGATGTCGGCGGCCCAGCCCTCGGGGTCGTCCCCGCCCGGTGGCTCCGGCCGCGCCCGGGCGGCGCGGACCAGCGCCGCGCCCTCGTCCACCGCCGCGCGCCGGGCGCCGAGCGGGTCGATCGGCCAGGCCGCCTCGTGCACCGCCTCGGCCATCGGGTTGGCGGCGCCCTCCTCGGGCGGCTCGGTCCAGACGTCGACGACCCCGCCGCGCCCGGTCGCGACCAGCTCGCCCACCTCGCCGAGCAGCTCGGAGGGCCCGCGCGGGGTGTCGCCGGTCTCGCCCCACCAGTGCCCGGAGACCAGCAGGGTGCGCTCGGAGCGGGTGAGCGCCACGTAGAACAGCCGCCGCTCCTCGACGAGCCGGCGGTCGTCGAAGGTCCGCTCGTGGGCGTCGAGCCGCTCCTGGATCTCCTTGCGGTCGGCGGCGTCGTCGAGGTCGAGCTCGGGGAGGTCGGGGCGGTCGCCGCGCAGGTCGACCGGCAGCGAGGCCACCGACGTCAGCCACGACCCCGAGCGCTTCGAGGCCGGGAACACCTTGTCGACGATGTGCGGCAGCGCCACCAGCTCCCATTCGAGCCCCTTGGCGGCGTGCACCGTCAGCACCTGCACGCGCGTGC
This sequence comes from Actinomycetospora rhizophila, assembly GCF_042657905.1. Taxonomy (NCBI): domain Bacteria; kingdom Bacillati; phylum Actinomycetota; class Actinomycetes; order Pseudonocardiales; family Pseudonocardiaceae; genus Actinomycetospora; species Actinomycetospora rhizophila. The sequence continues at coordinate 53,964 of NZ_JBHSKG010000022.1, forward strand.
CGCCGGTGGCCGGGTCGGCAACGTCGACCTCGCCGGGCGTCAGCCCGTCCTCGGCGTCCTCGGCGGCGTCGAGGTAGGCGAGCAGGGCGGTGACCGTCGCCGTGCCGCCGGAGGCCGCCGCGCCGGAGGAGAAGTCGGCGACCACCTCGGCGAACGCGTCGAGGTGCGCCCGCCCGGTGGGCCCCGGCCGCGCCGCGGTCTCGACGTCGAGCAGCAGCACGCGCTCCACGTCGGCGACGAGGTCGACCAGCGGGGCGGTGACCCGCCGGCGCAGCATGCTCAGTTCGTGCGCGAGGTGGCGGAGGCGCTCGTACCCGGCGGCCGAGTAGCGCGCCGCCGGGCCCGGGTCGTCGAGCGCGTCGACCAGCCCGGCGCGCTCGGCGTGCTCGCCGGGCAGGGCGGCGGCGACGGGGTCGGGCACGGCGTCACTGACGGTCGGTCCGTGGTCGGCGGGCGCGGTCAGCTCGCGCGCCCGGCGCCACAGGGCGGCGAGGTCGGCGCCGCCGATGCGCCAGCGTGCGCCCGTGAGCAGCCGGACCGCGGCCCCGCCGGCGAGCGGGTCGACCACCAGGCGCAGGGCCGACACCACGTCGCGGACCTCGGGCTCGTCGAGCAGCCCGCCCAGCCCGACCACCTCGACGGGCAGGTCGCGGGCGCGCATCGCCGCGGCCAGCGCGCTCATGTCGGCGCGGCGGCGCACCAGCACCGCGGAGGTCGGCGGCTCGGTGCCGGCGTCGGCGGCGGCGCGCCAGCGGTCGGCGATCGCGTCGGCGACCCACCTGCGCTCGGACTCGACGTCGGTGTGCAGCGCGACCCGCACGTCCCCCGCGGGCGCGCCGGGCCGGGGCCGCAGCTCGTCGACCGGGACGCCCGACGCCCGCAGGGGCTCGGCGACGCCGTTGGCCAGCGCGAGGACCTCGGGCGGGTTGCGGAAGCTCGTCAGCAGGCCGTGGCGGGCGGCGGCGACCGTGTCACCGTCCGGGGCGACCCGCGGGAAGTCCGTGACGAAGCGCGGGAGGTTGGCCGCGCTCGCCCCGCGCCACCCGTAGATCGACTGGAAGGGGTCGCCGACCGCGGTGACCGTGGTGTCGCCGTCCCCGCCGGCGAACAGCGAGCGCAGCAGGACGCGCTGGGCGTGCCCGGTGTCCTGGTACTCGTCGAGCAGCACCGCGCGGAACGCCGCGCGCTCGGCCTCGCCGACCTCCTCGTGCCCCTCGGCGAGGCGCGCGGCGGCGGCCATCTGGTCGGCGAAGTCGAGGCAGCGCTCGGCGCGCTTGCGCTCGGCGAGCTCCTCGACCAGCGGCAGCAGCGCGGCGCGGAAGCGCTGGGCGGCGACCTTGTTCGCGAGCGTCTGCGGCAGCGCCGCCTTCTGCCCCTTGGCGCGCGGGGCGTCCTCGACCGCACGGGCGAAGCGCTCCGCGTGGACCCGCAGGGACTCCGCGTCGGCGAGGTGCTCGCCGAGCTCGCCCGCCAGGGCCTGGACCAGCGCGGTGACGGTGGCCGGCACCCGGTCGGTGTCGAGGTCGGCCGCCCAGGTGGACACGATGCGGTGGGCGAGCTGCCAGGACGCGGTGGGCGAGAGCAGCCGGGCGCCCGGGTCGACGGGCAGGCGCAGGCCGTGCTCGGTGAGCAGGCGGCCCGCGTAGGCGTGGTAGGTCGAGATCGTCGGCTCGCCGGCACGGGCGGCGAGGCGCCGCTCGCCAGTCGGGTCGAGCTCGTCGAGCAGGGGCGAGCTGCCCAGCACGCGCAGCCGGCGGCGGACCCGGTCGGCGAGCTGCCCGGCGGCCTTGCGCGTGAAGGTCAGGCCCAGCACCTGCTCGGGGCGCACCAGGCCGTTGGCCACCAGCCACACCACGCGCGCGGCCATCGTCTCGGTCTTGCCCGACCCCGCGCCGGCGGTGACCAGCGCGGGCTCCCACCGCGCGCCGATCACCCCGGCCTGCTCCTCGGTGGGCCGGCGCAGGCCGAGGCGCTCGGCGAGCTCGACGGGGTCGATGAGTTCCGGTGGCGCCACGACCGTCACGGGACCTGCCTCCCCGAGACGTGCACCGGGCAGGCGGTGCGCACCGGGCAGCGGGGGCACGCGTCGTTCTCGCGCCCGACGAAGCGCGGGCCCTCGGTGGCGCGGGCGGCGGCGCTGACGTGATCTCTCCACTCGGCCAGGCCCTCGTCGTCGAGCGGTTCCTGGGCACGCTCCTTGGCCGCCCCGCCGGTCCGCGAGAGGTAGACCAGCCGCGCCCCGCCCGGCGTGCTGCGCGCCGCGGTGCGGTCGGGGCCGGCGAGGGTCTCGGCGAACGCCCCGAGCGCGGTGGCGAGCTGGTACACCGCGAGCTGCGGATGCGCCTCGGCGTCGGCCTTCGAGATCGGGGTCTTGCCGGTCTTCACGTCGATGATCACCGGGCGGCCGTGGGTGTCGATCTCGAGGCGGTCGACCCGCCCGCGCACCCGGACGCCCTCGGCCACATCGACCTCCAGGGCCCGCTCGACCGCGGCCTCGGTGAGCTGGGCGCGCGTCTGGTCGCGCCAGGTGAGGAAGCTCGCGAGCATCCGGCGGGTGTTGGCGAGCTCGCGCCGCGAGAACCACGGGGCGCCCGCGTCGACCGACGCCCACGCCACGTCGAGGGCCTCGGCGAGCTCGCGGGCGTCGGCGCCCTCGGCCGCGCGCTGGACCAGGGCGTGCACGAGCGACCCGGTGACCGAGGCGAGCGTGTCGCCGTCGTCGCCGCCGTGGGTCTGCAGCGCCCAGCGCAGCGGGCAGGTCAGGATCGTCTCGACCGCGCTGGGGCTGACCGCGACGGGGCCGGGCGGGCGCAGCGGCGCCTCGGTGGACGGGGCGAGCAGGCCGTACCACTCGTCGGGGTCGGCGCCCGGCACGCCGGCGTCGGCGAGGCGCGCGAGGCCCGCCGCGGCCCGCTCGCGCTGCCGGGGGGCGGCGTCGGGGTCGGTGACCGCGCGGCGCAGCTCGCCGACCAGCTCGGCGAGGACCAGCGCGCGCCCGGGCCGGCTGCGCGGGCGATTGGCCTCCGCCGGGTCGTCGGTGACAGGCCCGCCGTCGACGTCGTCGAGGAAGCGTGAGGGCGTGACGTCCTCGGCCTCCACGGCGCTGACGTGGACCGCGCGCCGGGCCCGCGAGAGCGCGACCGCGAACAGCCGGCGCTCCTCGGCGAGCAGCGGGGCCTGCGCGGAGACCGCGGGGTCGTCGGGGACGCCGGCCGCGACGTCGACGAGCCGCTCGACCCCGAGCAGCGTGCCGCGGCGCCGCAGGTCGGGCCAGACGCCCTCCTGCACGTCGGGGATCACGACGACGTCCCACTCGCGTCCCCGCGAGGCGTGCGCGGTGAGCAGGGCGACGGCCTCGCCGTCGGGGGCGCGGGGCGCGAGGGTGTCGGCGCGGATCCGCTGGTCGTCGGCCTGCGCGACGAAGCCGGCGACGGTGCCGCCGGGCAGGTCCTCGACGAACCGGGCGGCGCGCTCGACGAGGGCGACGACGGCGTCGAGGTCGCGGTCGGCCTGCGCACCCGTGACCCCGCCGCGCTCGCTGGCCGCGACCCAGCGCTTCTGCAGGCCGCTGCGGTCCCACACCGCCCACAGCACGTCGGGCACCGAGGCCTCGTCGTCGATGGCCGTCGCGGCCGCCGTGAGGAGCTCGCCGACCCGGCCCAGCGGCGCGGCCTCCGACGGGCTGAGCAGCGCGAGCGGGTTCTTCTCCCGGTGCACGTGGTCGAGCAGGGCGTCGACGATGAGCGCGTCGCTCGGGGTGTCGGCCGCGCCGCCGCCCGCCTCGTGCCGGCGCAGCAGCCCGCGGCGCAGGCGGCGCACGGCCAGGGGGTCGGCCCCGCCCAGTGGCGAGGAGAGCAGGGTGAGCGCGGTGTCGGCGTCGAGACGCTGGGGGTCGGCCGCGCAGCGCAGGACGGTGAGCAGCGGGGCGACGGCGGGCAGGGCGGCGAGCGGGGTGTCGTCGGCGGGGACGGCGAGCGGCACGCCGGCGGCGAGCAGGGCGCGGCGCAGCGGCGCGAGGGACAGCGACACGCTGCGGACGAGCACGGCCATGCGCGACCACGGCACGCCGTCGGTGAGGTGGGCGCGGCGCAGGCGGTCGGCGACCGCGGCGGCCTGGCGCCCGGCCGTGGCGTAGACGTCGACGGTGACGCGGCCGGGGTCGTCGCCTTCTCCTGCGGTCGGCGCCCGGCGGGTGCGCCCCGGGCCGGCGCCGGGCAGGGCGGCGACGACCCGGGCGACGGCGTCGCGCAGCGCGGGGCGGCTGCGGTGGTCGACGGGCAGGACGACGGTGGCGAGGCCGCCGGGGTCGGCGTCGCGCAGCAGGGCCGGGTCGGCGCCGCGGAAACCCAGCACCGAGGAGTCGGGGTCGCCGGCCAGCACCCAGTCGTCGGCGGCGGCGCCGAGCGCTCGCGCGAGCTCGACCTGCTGGGGGTCCATGTCCTGGACGTCGTCGACCACGAGGTGGCGCACCGCGGCCCGCTCGGCCTCGAGCAGATCGGGGTCGGTGACGAAGGCGTCGAGCACGGCGGCGACCAGCTCCGCGGCGTCGAGCGGCGGCGCGGAGGCCAGCGGGTTGGCCGAGCCCGCCGCCGCGCGCAGCAGCGTGACCTCCTCGTAGGTGCGGTAGAAGCGCCCGGCCGCGATCCAGGCGGGCACGCCGTGGCGCTTGCCGAGGTCGGCGAGCTCCTTGGGCCCGAGGCCGCGCTCGGCGGCTCGGAGCAGGAGATCGCGCACCTCGCCGGCGAAGGCGGGCGCCTCGAGCGCGGGGCGCATGCGCAGCGGCCAGCCCGACGGCACCCCGGCGCCCGCGACCTCGCCGGCGAGCAGCTCGCGCACCATCGCGTCCTGCTGGGCGCCGGGCAGCAGGCGCGGCGGCGCCTCGCCCCGGCGCTCGGCGTGGCGGCGCAGGACGGCGAACGCGTAGGAGTGGACGCTGCGCACGAGGGGCTCGGCGACGGCCCGCGCCCGCTGCTCGCCGTCGTCGAGGGCGCGCCGGCGGGCGGCGATGCGCTCGCGCAGGGCCGCCGCCGCCCGCCGGTCGCCGACCAGCACGAGCGGGCGCGCGTCGGGCTCGGCGTGGAGCAGGCGGGCCACCCGCTCGGCGAGCAGCGTGGTCTTGCCCGTGCCGGGCCCGCCGAGCACGCGCAGGAAGCCCGCGTCGTGCTCGATCACCCGCCGCGCGGCGTCGTCGAGCACCAGCTCGCCCGGCACCCACGCCGCGGCGCGGCGGAGCTCGGGGGCGCGGTCGGCGCTCGTCGGCAGGCTCACGCCCATCACTTCACCACGTCCCCCCGACACCGCCGTGGACCTGGGTGGGGGTCGGCGCGCTCCGCGTGGGTGTCGCGGCACGGGGTGTCTCAGCCTGGCGGCCACGCTGGCGTTCATCGAGAGGAAAGCCCCCACGATCACGCCGGTCCCGGCTCCCGCGCGGGCAACGCCACGTGCTGGACTCCGTGTCGTGGACGAGACCCGGCACGAGCGCATCCGCGCGGCGGTGGCGGCGATCCCGGAGGGCCGGGTGGCGACCTACGGCGACGTCGCGGCCGAGGTGGGCGAGACGTCGGCGCGCCTGGTCGGTCGCGTCCTGCGCGAGGACGGCTCGGACCTGCCCTGGCACCGCGTCCTGCGCGCCGACGGCTCCAGCGCGCCGCAGATCCTCGACGAGCAGCACGCCCGCCTGCGCGCCGAGGGCGTCGAGATCCGCGACGGACGCGTCGTGCTCGCGAACCACCGCGTCGCGAGCGGGTGGATTTCCTGACGTTCAACGTCAGCGTGGCCCCCACGCTGACTCACCCCGTGACCCGCCGCCGGTAGAGGTTCAGGTGCGCGGCGGCCGCCGCCTCCCAGGTGTGGGCGGCGGCGAGGGCACGGCCGACCGTGGCGTGGGCCGGGTCGACGTCCGACCCCGCGAGCACCTCCCCGATCTCGCGCGCGAACCCCGGAGGCCCGTCGGCGAAGCGCGCCGCGCCGGCGAACACCTCGCGCAGCACCGGCAGGTCCCGCGTCACCAGCGGGACCCCGGCGGCGAGCGCCTCCATCGCCGCGAGCCCGAAGCCCTCCTGCGTCGACGGGAACGCGAACACCGCCGCGCCGGCCACGAGCCCGGGGAGCTCGTCGTGGGCCACCGGCCCCAGCACCACCGGCTCCACGCCCAGCTCCGCCGCGCGCGCGAAGACCTCGTCGCGGTAGGGCCGGTAGTCGAACAGGGTGTCCCCGCCCGCGATCACCAGCGGCACGCCCGGCAGCCGCGCCATCGCCGACACCAGGTCGAGGGTCCCCTTGCGCGGCTCGATCCCGCCGACGGCGAGCACGTGGCGCCCGTACCGCGCGCGCCACGCCGCCCCCGCACCCGCGTCGGCCGCCGCGGCGAACCGCGCGGCCTCCACCCCGTTCGCGATCACCGCCGGCTCCCGTCCCCACCCCGCGCGCACCTCGGACGCCACCGCCTCCGACACGCACACCAGGGCGGCCGGCTCCACCAGAGCCCGCTCGTGGCACGCCGCGAGCTCGGGCGTGGTGAAGCGGTCCAGGTGGTGCACGGTCCGCCACAGCCCCGCGTACCCCCGGGCCCGGCCCACCGCGTTCGCCGTCAGGCAGTCCTGCGCGTGGACGACGTCGAACGCGCCCGAGAAGGCGTCGCCGAGCAGCGCGATCGACCGCAGGATCCGCTCCCCCACCGTCTCGCCCTCGATCTCGGGCACCGCCACGAGCCGCACGTCCACAGCGGGGTCGACCGGCCGGGAGAACCCCGTGTCGCCCCCGCGCGCGAGCGCCCACACCGTCACGGCGTGCCCAGCCCGCGCGAACGCCTCGGCCAGCGCGAGCGTGTGCACCACGCCCCCGCGCGGCTTCGTCGAGTAGGTCAGCAGGGCGATCCGCATCCTTCTGCGCCAAGAAGAGGGCATCTCAGCGCTCCTTCGTCGCGCTGATGCGCCCTCTTCGGCACCATGACTCCGTCATAGGTCGGCCGTACGTCTCCGGCCGGCGCTCGGTGAGGTGGTGCAGCACCGACCGCGCCGCGCCGACGATCCCGGGCAGGTCGACCTCCGCCACCGCCAGCCCGCCCTTCGACCACGTCCGCGCGAGGATCTCCCCGCCCGGCCCGACGATCTTGGCGCGGCCGAGGAAGTGCAGTGCCCCGTGCCGCCCGCTCTGGTTCGCCGACAGCCAGACCACCTGGTTCTCCGCCGCCCGCGCCTGGTCGTAGAGGTCGAACAGCCGCGCCTGGCGGTCCTGCGCCATCCGCGGCGCGCGGTGGGTCAGCGACGTCGGCCACGCGGAGAGGCAGGCGATGATCTCCGCGCCGTCCACGGCGAGCGTCCGCGCCGCCTCCGGGAACGTCTTGTCGTGGTCGATGAGCAGGCCCATCCGCCCGAGCGGGGTGTCGAACGCGGCGAACCCGTCGCCCGGTGCGAACAGCGGCGCGACCCCGGCCGGGATGTGCACCTTGCGGTGCCGGCCGAGGATCCCGTCGCCCGACAGGCACACCGCCGCGTCGTGGCGCAGCGACCCGGAGCCCAGCTCGCTGTACCCGAGGCACACCACCATCTCCCCGGCGATGTCGATCACCGACCGCACCTCGTCGCCGTTGGGCTCCAGCAACGGCGGGAGGCACTCGTCGTCCGGGTGGCGCAGGTCGGTCAGGTACCCGCCGAGCGCACCGTCGGGCAGCGCGAGCAGCGCCACCCCGGCGTCCCGCGCGTGCGAGACGATCATCTTGATGCGGTCGAGGTCGAACCCGACGTCGCGGGTGAAGTGGGCCGCGGCAGCGGCGAGGCGGACCACCCCGGCCCCCTAGCCGGCCCGCGCCACGGCGGGCACGGGACGCGGCAGCGAGTACGACGCGGGGCGACGGTCCCGCAGATGTCCCATGAAGCGCCGCGCGGCGTCCACGGCGTCGTCGACGTCGACCGACGCGACGGCCAGCCCCGCCTCGGTGCCCGTGGTGTCGAGCACCTCCCCGCCCGGGTCGACGATCTTCGCGCTGGCCACCAGCCGCATGTCGCCGAACGTCCCGGCCTGGTTCGCCGACACCCAGACGATCTGGTTCTCCAGCGCCCGCGCGCGGTCGAAGAGGTCGAAGCGCCGCGTCCAGCGGTCGTCCGCGAGCACCGGCGCCGGGTCGGTGCGCGCCGCCGGCCACGCCGACATGCACACCACCACCCGCGCCCCGTCGACGGCCAGCGCCCGCGCCGCCTCGGGGAACGCCTTGTCGTAGCAGATCATCATGCCGAGCCGGCCGACCGGCGTGTCGAACGCCGCGAAGCGATCGCCCGCGGCGTACGAGGCGTCCTCGTTGAGCGGCTGGTGGACCTTGCGGTGGTGCCCGAGCACGCCGTCACCGGTGACCGCGACGCAGCTGTTGTACGGACGCCCTCCCGACGCGGCGTCGCCGCGCTCGCAGAAGCCCGCGGTGACGACGGTGTCGCCGGCCAGCTCGACCAGCCGCCGGACCTCGGGGCCGTCGACCTCGAGCTGCGGCGGCACGTCCCCCGGTTCCCCCGCCCCACCCGAGTCGTGCAGCGACGACAGGTACCCGCCGAGTGCGGCCTCGGGCAGCGCGAGCAGGTCGGCGCCCGCCGCCCGCGCCTGCCCGAGCAGCGTCGCGATCGTCGCGAACCCCGCGTCGAGGTCGCGGCCGAAGCCCGCGGCAGCGGCCGCGAACGTCCTGACGGTCATGGCTTCGTCCCTCCGGTCGGTGCCGCACCCAGTCCCGTGACGCCGCCGGCGACGGCCTCGGTCAGCTCACCGTCGGGCCAGCGCAGGGCCACCCCGGCGGTCGCGGTGAGCTCGCCGCAGACGGCGCTCGTCGCCGGCCCCGCGGATGGGGCGGGGGCGTCCGGCGCGTCGGCGGTGAGCAGTGCGAAGCCGGGGAAGCAGGTCAGCCAGTCGGCGACGGCGGCCCCGACCGGCCGGGGCACCGCGGCGACGTCGAGCACCGCGCCGGTGCCGGACGCCTCGGCGAGCATCCCGAGCGTGCCGACGACCCCGGCCATCGAGACGTCCTTGGCGGCCGCGGGCCGGTGTGCCGCGCCGGGGCCGATCGCCGCGACCATCGCCCGCAGATCGGCGGGCGTGCGCGTGGACGTCGAGTCCCACTGCCGGCCCGTGTAGCCGGGGCGCCAGGTGCCGTGCAGGTCGGCGGTCAGGCGCACGGCCATGCCGGGACGCCCACCGCTCGCGGGCACCGGCATGGACGTGCGGCCCAGCGCCGTGACGGCGAGCGAGGCGGGCACCTCGAGCTGGGTGTGGCCGCCGATCACCGGCACCCCGTAGGCGTCGGCGGCGGCGCGCAGGCCCGTGAGCACCCGGTGGGCGAACGAGGCGTCGCGCGCGCCGACGGCGTCGAGCAGCGCGGTCGGGGCGGCCCCCATGGCGGCGAGGTCGTTGACGTTGACGAGCACCCCGCACCACCCGGCCCACTCCGGGTCGCGCTCGACCATCGCGGGCAGGATCGCGTCGCAGGCGGCCACGAGGTCGCTGCCCGGCACCGGCGCGCCGTCGTCGCCGACGTGCACCCCCGACCCGGCCAGCCCCGCGACGAGCTCGCCGAGCGGGGCCTTGGTCGCCGCGACGAGGTCGGCGACGCGCCCGACCGGCCACCGCATGCGGACGTGCGGGCGGCCCCGGACGGGGGTGTCCCGCACGCGCCGCCACCCGAGGCGGCGGAACAGGGTCTCGTTGACGGCCTGCACGTCGGCCTCGAAGCGCAGCACGCCGGCGGTCTCGGCGCGGGCGCAGGCCGCCCGCACGAGGGCGGCGCCGACCCGGAGGCCCGCGCGGCGGCGGGCGGTCCCGGCGACGACGAGGCGGCTGCCCGTCCACCAGCCGAGATCAGGGCGCGTGGTGTCCGGATCGACGGGCGCGAGGCGGACGCCGCCGAGCACCTCGCCGGCACCGTCGCGGGCGACGAGCACGACGGCGCGCGGGTCGTGGTCGTGCTCGTCGAGGTCACCGGCGGTGTCGTCCCGGAACAGGCCCTGCTCGTCGACGAACACCGCGCGGCGCAGGGTGCGGTGGGCGATCACGTCGGGGTGGCGCGCGTCCGCGGCGGGCGCCTCGCCGATGGTGACGTCGCGGGAGGGGCGGCGTGCGCGGCCGCCGAGGATCTCGTCGGCGGCACCGAGCCCGAGAGAGTCGTCGAGGATCGACACGACGCTCAGCCCCCCGCCGCCGACAGCGCCGAGCACGCGCCGCACGCCGCGCAGCCGGCGGCCTGGTCGGCGCCGCGCATGCCGGCGGCCTGCAGGACCTTCGCGACGCGCGCGGTGACCTCGGCGAGCAGCTCGGGATCGGGCGCGGGGTCGCCGTCGGCGAAGGCGAGCGTGCCGGGGATCGGGCGGTAGGGGACGACGAAGGGGTACACGCCGCGGTCGACCAGCTCGGCGGCGCCGGCGACGAGCTCGTCGGGGTCCTCGCCGAGGCCGACGATGAGGTAGGTCGACACGGCGTTCGGGCCGAAGAGGCGCACGCTCTCGTCCCAGGCCGAGCGGTACTGGCTCAGGGGGACGGTGGCCTTGCCCGGCATCCAGCGGGCGCGCACGGCGTCGTCGAGGGACTCGACGTGGATGCCGACGGCGTCGGCGCCGGCGTCCTTCAGCTCTTGCAGCGCCGCCAGGTCGTCGGGGGCCGGCGGCTCGCACTGCACCTGGATCGGCAGGCCCGGCACGGCGGCCTTGATCGCGCGGACGCAGCGGGCGAGGTGGCGGGCGCCGCGGTCGCGGCCGTTGCTGGTGCCCGTGGTGAGCACCATCTGCCGCACGCCGTCGAGCCGGACGGCGGCCTCGGCGACCTCGGCGAGCTGGTCGGGGGTCTTGACCGCGGTCGTGGCGCCGCTGTCCACCGACTGCTCGATGGCGCAGAAGCGGCAGCGGTCCTGCTCGCCGTAGCGGACGCAGGTCTGCACGACGGTCGTGGCGAGGACGTCGTCGCCGTGCAGGCGGGCGATCTTCTCGTACGGGACGCCGTCGGCGGTGGTGAGGTCGTAGAACGCGGGGCGGGCGACGGTGTCGACGGCGACGCCGAGGTCGGTGACCCCGCCGTCGGGACCGGTGCGGACCAGCCGGCCGTCACGCAGCCGATAGGGGCTCGCCGGATTGATCGGGATGGTGGTCTTCAGGCCGTCGACGAGCACGTGGCCGTCGTCCGACGGGCCGGCACCACCGGGACGGCGCAGCGGGATGGAGGGGCCGAGGTCGACCGCGACGCCGCGGACGGCCAGTTCGGAACGGGCGGACAGCCCGGGATCGGACGACACGTGCGGACCTCCAGAGCTCTCGACATGAAGGGACACGGCCCGGCGCGGGTCGCCCCGCGCCGGCCGCGGCACGTCAGAGCTGGTAGGTCGAGTTGATGATCGCGCCCTTGCGGGCGTAGTGGATGAGCGCGTCCTGGACGTCGAGCGGGTGGGTCGGGATGACACCCTCGATGAGGTCCTCCTCGCGCGCCCCGTGCAGCGACAGCCCGAAGCGGCAGCAGTAGACCTTGCCGCCCTCGCCCATGAACGTCTTGAGCTGGTCGTTGATGTTGTGCTCGCCGGGGAAGGCGGACGTGCCCGTGGTGGGGAATCCGCGCGTGGCCAGGCAGTTCAGCGAACCGGGGCCGTAGAAGTACATCGCCGACTCGAAGCCCTTGCGCAGCGCGCGCGTGGCCTGGAGGACGGCGACGAAGCTGACCGACGACTCGTGCGCGATGCCGTGCACGAGCGTGAAGTAGGACTCGCCGTTCTCGGCCTGCAGGTCGGGGAAGACCTTCGTCCCGCCGTAGATGCTCGAGCCCTCGGGCAGCGAGGGGTGCGGGATCTCCTCGAGGCTCTTCTTCTCGACGTCGGAGAGCTCGGTGCTCGTCATGCTGGATCTCCTCGAGTGGTGTGCTGGGGGGTTCGCGGCGACCGGCGCGACGGCCGGGGGAAGCGGAGGCGGCGGGTCCTCGCCGACCTCGTGCCGGGACTCAGAACACCAACCGCCGATTGCCGAACTGTTTCCTCGTGACTACGACGGCGGGTCGTCCTCCGCCCCACGTTTCGCCGCGGTGACCGAGGCACGGGGTTGTCTCAGCCTGGCGGCCACGCTGACGTTCAACGTCAGGAAAGCCCCCCGCTCACGACGGCAGGAGTTGTCCACATCGCCCGTCTGCGTCCACAGGGTTGGCAGGGACCGCTCACGCTCCCGGGCCGACAACGCGCACCGTGGCGACATGCGCAGGGGTGAGTGGGCGATCGCGCCCGAGCTGTTGTGGGCAGCCAGTCGCGAGGGCGTCATCGCCGTGCGCGAGCTCGAGCTCCTCGGCGTCCCCGAGGGGACCGCCTACCGCCGGTGCCGCGACGGCGAGCCGTGGCAGCGCCTCGGTCCGGGCATCATCGCGCTGCACAACGGCGAGCCGACCCGGCGCCAGACGATGATCGCCGGGCTGCTCCACGCCGGCGACCACTCGATGATCACCGGCCGCGCGGCACTGCGCCTCCACGGCCTGCGCAGCGGTCCGGAGCCGGACACGGTGCACCTGCTCGTCACCCACGCACGCCAGGTGCGTAGCTGGGGACGCTTCCACATCGAGCGGACGTCGCGGATGCCCCGGCCCGTCGAGCGCGACGGACTGGCCGTGGCGCCGTTGCCCCGCGCGTTGACCGACGAGGCCCGGCTGCTGACCGACCCGACCGCGATCGCCGAGCTCTTCGCCGAGCCCGTGCGCCGGGGTCTCGTCACGCCGGAGGAGCTCCTCGAGGAGCTCGACGCCGGGTGCCGCAAGGGCAGCGCGGCCCCGCGGGCGGTGCTCCGGGCCCTGGTGGACGGTGTCCGCTCCGCGGCCGAGTTCGACGCTCGCGAGTGGTGGCTCGCCCAGCGCGAGCTGCCGCCGGCGCGCTTCAACGTCCGCGTGCGCGACCTGGCGGGCGCCTCCGTGGGGGTCGTCGACGTCCTCGTCGAGGACGTGGGCTTCGCCCTGGAGATCGACTCGGTCGAGCACCACTTCGCCACACCGGAGCAGGTCGAGGCCACGGCTCGGCGCGCGCGGGCGCTGCGGGCCGTCGGCCTGCACCTCGTGAGCATCCGACCGTCGCAACGACGCGACGACCCGGACGGTGTCCTCCGCGACGTGCTGGACGGCCTCACCGTGGCCGCAGCGCTGCCCGAACCGCGGGTGCTCTACGACGTTCCCCAGACGACCTGAGCCGTCCCCGTGCCGAGATGGGGGATTTCCTGACGTTCAACGTCAGCGTGGCCGCCACGCTGACACACCCCGTGGGTCAGCGGACGGTCGGGGTGGAGCCGTCGCCCGTTTCCACACCGCCGTAGGGGGTGGTGGTCGTGTACGTCGACCCCGCCGGGCGCGAGCCCGTGCTGACCGCGATCGAGTTGACCACGTTCGTCAGGAACACGGTGATCGAGGAGCCCGCGTCGCCGAGCGTCTCCACGCCGTTGCGGGTGGTCGCGGCGGACTGCTGGGGGTTCGAGATGATCGCGAACAGCACAAGGATGATCACGATCGTGCCGATCACGCGGGCGAGCATGGAGACAGCATCACCCCATCGTGACGCCGGGTAAACACCGGGGTGGCGCTCAGTCGCCGAACAGTCGACTTACATCGATGTCGACAAATCCGATCGGGGGAGCCACGGCCTGCCCCCGGACCACATCCGGCGGGCCGACCGGACGCTGGGGTTCCGGGACCCGCACCGGGATCGACCGCGGCCGCCGCACGACGCGCGCGAGCAGACGGTCACCGACGACCGTGCCGAGGTAGACGTCCGCGGGGTCGAGGACGTCGTCGCGCGGCTCCGGGGTCGGCTCCCCCGCCCACGGGAACCAGCCGATCCAGCGGTCGCGCGTGCTCCACAGGTACGGCAGCCCCGGCCGGTACCAGGCGATCCAGCGCCCGTCCGAGGCGTAGAGGTGCACCGCGAGCCCGACGCGCGTGCTCACCCGGACGCTCACGCCGCCGCCCGGTACCGCTCGACGACCACGCCGACGACGTCCGGGTGGTCACCCAGCGGCTCGGCGACGACGGACGCGCCGGCGTCGGCGAGCCAGCGGTGGAACGCGCCCGGCGCCAGCAGCCAGGTCGCGAGCACGACCCGGGGCCCGCGCGCGGCCGTCGACGCCACCACCGACGCCACCCGCGGCTCGCCGCCCGCGATGTAGCCGACCGGCACCTCGTGCCCCACCCGCGCGGTCAGCAGCGCGGCGGCGGTCCGCAGGTCCTCCTGCGCCGTGGGGTCGGTCGAGCCCGCCGCGGCGAGCACCACCGTGTCGCCCGGCCGCGACCCGGCCTCGGCGAGCCGGTCGAGCAGCGCGGAGATCAGTTCGGGGTCGGGTCCGAGGGGCTGGGCGACGACGACGTCGTCGCGCCCGATCGCGGCGAGCTGCTCGGGGACGTCGACGCGCACGTGGAACCCCGACGCCAGGAACGCCGGCACCACCACCACGCGCCCCGGCAGCTCGGCGAGCACGTCGGCCAGCGACGGCCCCACGACCCCGGCGTAGCCCAGGCGCACGTCGACCCCGGGCAGGGCGCGACCCACCGCGGCGTGCAGACGCGAGATCGTCGCCCACCCCGCCGCGTCGTCGGTGCCGTGCGCGAGCAGCACGAGGGCCGGCGCCGTCATGCCCCCGCCCGCGAGCGCGCGTGCTCCTCCAGCCGCTTCACCATCGCGCCCAGCCGGAAGCGCTCCGGCGCGATGCCGACGACGCCGAGGCGCTCGAGCGGCGCCGCGGTCACCGGCCCCACGCAGCACGCGAGGACCTCGCCCGAGCGCAACGCCGCCAGGACCTCCTCGCGCAGCCCCCGCGTGGAGGCCCGGTGCACCAGCCCCTCCACCGAGGGCGCGCTGGTGAACGTCACGGTGTCGACCTCGCGCGCCACGATCGCGTCGATCAGCGCGTCGACCGCGGGCAGGTCCGGCGGCGGCTCCCACCGGTACACCGGCACCGTGACGACGTCGGCGCCCGCCTCACGCAGCGCCCCCAGGAACTCGGTCATCGGGTCGCCGTGCAGCTGCACCGCGACGCGCACCCCGTCGACCCCCTCGGCCAGGAGATGCTCCAGCACCTCCGGCGACGACTCGGTCTCGTCGGCCGACCACGCCTCGCGCAGCCCCGCGCCCCGGATCGCGCCGCGTGCCTTGGGCCCGCGGGCGAGCAGCGTCGCCGAGGCCAGGACCTCGTGCAGACGAGAAGACAGCCCCCACGACGCCGCCACCTCGAGCCACCCCCGGAAGCCCTGCCCGGTGGTGGCGACGACGACGGCGGGCGGGTCCGCGAGCAGCCCGCGCGTGATCTCCGCGAGCTGCGCGTCGTCCTCCAGCGGCACGATCCGCATCGTCGGGCCGTGCACGACCTGCGCGCCCTTGCGGCGCAGCAGCTCGACCTGGTCGTCGGCGCGGCGGTCGGCGGTGACCCCGACCCGCCACCCGGTCAGGGGCGCGGTCACGAGTGCCCGATCTGTACGACGCCGTCCACCACCCGCACAGGATAGGTCGCCACGGCCACCCCGGCGTCCTCGAGACAGCGGCCGTCCTCGAGCGCGAAGTGCTGCTTGAACACCGGCGACGCGATCACCGGCCGGCCCCCGACGTCGCCGACGATCCCGCGCGCGAGCACGGACGCGCCCGAGAACGGGTCGACGTTGTGCAGCGCGAACACCCGGTCGTCGTGGGTGCGCACGATCGCGACGGGCTCCCCCGCCACCAGCGCGCCGACGGGCCGCTCGCGCTGGATCCGCTCCAGCGGGCACACCGCGGTCCAGGTGCGGTCGGCCAGCTCGGTCACACGCCCACCTCCGCCGTGCCGCGGACGGGGATCCGCGGCCCGAAGCCCAGCTCGGTCACCGTCGTCGGCTGGCCGCCCTTCATGCCGGCCGGGACGCGGTGGCCGCGGTGGTCGACGAACTCCACGCTCGGGTCGGGCGCGCCCGGCGCGTTGACGAACGACGTGAACCGCGCCAGCTTCTCCGGGTCGTCGAGCACCGCCGCCCACTCGTCGGCGTAGTCGGCGACGTGCCGGGCCATCTGCTCGTCGAGCGAGGCGCAGATGCCCAGCGAGTCCTCCATGATCACCGCGCGGAGGTGGTCGAGCCCGCCCTCGAGCGACTCGAGCCACGGCGCCGTGCGCTGCAGCCGGTCGGCGGTGCGCACGTAGAACATGAGGAACCGGTCGATCGTGCGCACCAGGGTCGCGGTGTCGAGGTCGGCGGCGAGCAGCTCCGCGTGCCGCGGGGTGAAGCCGCCGTTGCCGCCGACGTAGAGGTTCCAGCCGGTCTCCGTGGCGATCACCCCGAAGTCCTTCGAGCGCGCCTCCGCGCACTCCCGCGCGCAGCCGGACACCCCGCTCTTGATCTTGTGCGGCGAGCGCAGCCCCCGGTAGCGCAGCTCGAGGGCCACCGCGAGCGACACCGAGTCCTGCACGCCGTAGCGGCACCAGTCGGTCCCGACGCACGACTTCACCGTGCGCAGGGACTTGCCGTACGCGTGCCCGGACTCGAACCCGGCGTCGACGAGCCGGCGCCAGATCGCGGGCAGCTGCTCGACGCGCGCGCCGAACATGTCGATCCGCTGCCCGCCGGTGATCTTCGTGTACAGCCCGAAGTCGCGGGCGATCTCCCCGATGACGATGAGGCCCTCGCCGGTGACCTCGCCGCCGGGCAGCCGTGGCACCACCGAGTAGGTGCCGTTCCGCTGCAGGTTCGCCAGGAAGTGGTCGTTGGTGTCCTGCAGCGTGGCCTGCTCGCCGTCGAGGACGTGACCGCCGGCCAGCGTCGCCAGCATCGACGCGACCGCCGGCTTGCAGACGTCGCAGCCCCGGCCCCGCCCGAAGGACTCGACGATCGCGGAGAACGTCGTCAGCCCCGTCGCCATGACGATCTCGTAGAGCTCGGCACGCGACTGCTCGAAGTGCTCGCACAGCGCCGTGGAGACCTCGACCCCGCACGCCGTGAGCACCTTGCCCAGCGTCGGCACGCACGACCCGCACGTCGTCCCGGCGCGCGTGCACGCCTTGAGCTCGGGCACCGTGGACGCCTCACCCGATCGGATCGCCTCGACCAGCGCGCCCTTGGTCACCGCGTTGCACGAGCAGATCTGTGCGCCGTCGGGCAGGGCGTCGATCCCGACGCCGGCCACGCCCTCGGACGTCGGCGCGATGAGCGCCATCGGGTCGCCGGGCAGGGTCTCGCCCAGGAATCCGCGCAGCGTCTCGTAGGCCGACGCGTCCCCGACGAGGACGCCGCCGAGCAGCGTGCGGCCGTCATCCGTCACGACGAGCTTCGAGTAGGTGCCCGCGACCGGGTCGTCGAGACGCACCTCGAGCGCTCCCGGCGTCGACCCGTGCGCGTCGCCGAAGCTCGCCACGTCGACGCCGAGCAGCTTGAGCTTGGTCGACAGGTCGGCCTCGGTGAACCGCGCGTCCCCGCCGGTCAGGCGGTCGGCCACGACCTCGGCCATCGCGTACCCGGGCGCGACCAGCCCGTAGGTCGTCCCCTCGACGGCGGCCACCTCGCCGATCGCCCACACGTGCTCGTCCCGCGTCCGGCACCGGCCGTCGACCAGCACCCCGCCCCGCTCGGCCACGGGGAGCCCGATGTCGCGCGCCAGCTGGTCCGCGGGCCGGATCCCGGCCGAGAACACGACGACCGAGGCGTCCAGCTCGGTGCCGTCGGAGAGCGTGACGGTGAGCCCGCCGCGATGGTCGCGGCTGATCGACGACGTCGACACCCCGGTGTGCACCCGCAGCCCGAGGTCCCCGACGAGCCGGCGCAGCAGCGCTCCCCCGCCCTCGTCGACCTGCGCGGGCATCAGCCGCGGCGCCATCTCGACCACGTGCGGGACGAGCCCGAGGTTCCGCAGCGCGTCGGCCGCCTCCAGCCCCAGCAGCCCGCCGCCGACGACCACCCCGGCGCGCCGCCCGGCCCCCGCGCGGGCGGTCGCCCGCCCGGCGGCCTCGCGCAGGGCGTCGAGGTCGTCGAGGGTCCGGTAGACGAAGACGTCATCGAGATCGCGCCCGGGCACCGGCGGCACGAACGGCACCGACCCGGTGGCCAGCACGAGCTCGTCGTAGGGCACCCGCCGCCCGCCCGCGGTGGTCACGACGCGCGCGGTGCGGTCGACGGTGACGGCGCGGTCGTCGAGGTGCAGGTCGACGAGGTCGTCGGTGAGGAACCCCTCGTCGGCCAGGGCCAGGTCGGCCTCCGACGCCGACGCGAGGTACGACGACAGCGCCACCCGGTCGTAGGCGGGCCGCGACTCCTCGGCCAGCAGCACGACCCGGAAGAGGCCGTCGGGGTCGCGGCGGCGCAGGCTCTCGACGAACCGGTGGCCGACCATCCCGTGCCCGACGACGACGACGGTGCGCACGGCTCACACCTCCGCGTAGGACAGCCGGGTGCCGGTCCGGGGGTCGGTCGCGGCCCGGCCGCCCCGCAGGTAGACGACGAAGGTCACCGCCATGCACGCGGCGTAGAACGCGAGGAACGCCCAGAACGCCGGCGCCCCGGACTGCGTGGCCTGGAACGACGACCGGAACGCCAGGTTGATGAGCAGGCCGCCGAACGCGCCGATCGCCGCAGTGATGCCGATCGCGGCCCCCGAGATGCGGCGGGCCCACAGCAGCGCCTCGTCCTGACCCCACCCGCGCTCCTCGCCCGCGGCCAGCGCCTTGGTCCGGAAGATCGACGGGATCATCTTGTAGGTCGACCCGTTGCCGATGCCCGAGGTGATGAACAGCAGGACGAAACCGACGGTGAACAGGCCCAGCGAGTCGATGCCCGAGGCACCGAGGCAGATCAGGGTGGCCACGGCCATCGCCGCGAAGTTCCAGAACGTGACCTTGACGCCGCCCACGCGGTCGGAGAGCCACCCGCCGACGGGGCGGATCAGCGAGCCGAGCAGCGGACCGATGAAGGTCACCGCGGCGGCCTGCAGCGGCGTGCGGCCGAACTGGTTCTGCAGTACGAGCCCGAACGCGAAGCTGTAGCCGATGAACGACCCGAACGTCCCGATGTAGAGGAACGACATCACCCACGTCTGGGCGTCGCGCGCCGCCTCCTTGAGGGCGCCGGCGTCGTTGCGCACCGAGGAGATGTTGTCCATGAACAGGGCGGCGCCCACCAGGGACAGCACGATCAGCGGGATGTAGACCGCGAGCAGGAGGCGGGGCGAGTCCGGGCCCGCCGTCGCGATGATCAGCAGGCCGACGAGCTGGATGACCGCCACGCCCAGGTTGCCGCCGCCGGCGTTGATGCCGAGCGCGGCGCCCTTGGACCGGTCCGGGAAGAAGGCGTTGATGTTCGTCATCGACGACGCGAAGTTGCCGCCGCCGACGCCGACGAGCGCGGAGAGGACGACGAACGTCGTGAACGACGTCCCCGGCTCCATGAGGACGGCGAGCAGGACGGTCGGTACCAGCAGCAGGGCGGCGCTGATCAGCGTCCAGTTCCGCCCGCCGAACACGGCGACCGCGAGGCTGTAGGGCAGGCGCAGCGCGGCGCCGACGAACGTGGCCACCGAGACGAGCAGGAACTTCCCGGCGGGGTCGATGCCGTAGTCGGGCCCCATGAACAGCACGAGGACCGAGAACAGCGTCCAGATCGAGAACCCGATGTGCTCGGAGAAGACCGAGAACCACAGGTTGCGGTTCGCGATCCTCTTCCCGGTGCTCTGCCAGAACGCTTCGTCCTCGGGCCGCCAGTCGTCGATCCAGTGTCCGCGCACGCGGCGGACGGTAGGAACCGCGTGTTACGCCACGATGACCCTGTGTTGCGGCGACGCGAAGCCCGGGTGCGGGCCGCGTCACCCCGCGTCAGTACGCGGGCAGCAGGCTGCCGACGAGCCGGGAGGCGTGCTCGAGGCCCTGGAGCGACTCGCGGGTGCACGACGGGTGCTGCGCGTGCACGGCGAGGCGGAAGAGCAGCGCGTGCAGCAGCATCTGCGGCCACCCCGCGAGGTGCGCCCAGCGCGTGAGGATGCCGGGATCGGCCCCGCCCCAGGCCAGCGCGTCGATCACCACGACCGCGGCCGCCCACTCGACGGGGCGCCAGAACGGCACGAGGTCGAGCACCGCGGGCGGGGCGCCGGGGTCGGACGGGTCGAACAGCACGGTGCCGAACAGGTCGCCGTGCACGAGCTGCGACGGGCGCTCCAGCGGCCGGCGACGGCGCGCGAGCTCGGTGAACAGGGTGCCGCCGGTCTCGGGGTCCAGCGCGACGGCGCGCTCGCCGAACGCGGCGCGGTCGGCGCGGGCGAGCAGGTCGTCGCGGTCGTCGACGAGGCGCGGACGCTCGAGGCGGGCGGTGGCACGGTGCAGCCGCAGCGAGGCGGCGACGACGTCGTCGTGGCGCGGCTCGACCCGGCCGGGGACGTCGTGGCTCGCGGCCCAGCCCGCCACCACGCGGCGTCCGTCGCTGGCGCGCACCGGCCGTGCCAGGCGCAGGCCGTCGACGCCGATGGTCGCGAGCTCCTCGATCGCGCCGGCCGACCACGCGGCGAGCACGGTGTCCGCGACCGGGCGCAGGACGAGCCCGTCGCACCGCCAGGCGGGGCCGGGGAGGTCGGGGCGCGGGCGCGGCACCGACTCGCGGACGCCGAACGCCGTGCGGACGTGCTCGGGCGGACCGTGCTCCAGGCGGGGGTCCGGACCGGCCGGATCCGCGCCGGCCACGGCGTCCTCGGCCGACGGATCGGGCGAGGGCGCCGTCTTCTGCTCGGGCGCGGCGGTCACGCTGCGCACGCTACTCGCGCGCAGGGAGCGACCCCCTCACCCGCGACCGGCGTGTCTCGAGGTGTCACCACACCTTGTAGGGCAGGAACTTGCCGTTGAAGGTCAGCTTCACGCGGTCGCCCTTCGGGTCCTCGACGCGCTCGAAGTCCAGCGTGAAGTCGATGGCGCTCATGATGCCGTCGCCGAACTCCTCGCGGATGAGCTCGTGGAGGCTCGACCCGTAGACCTGCAGGGCCTCCTGGAGGCGGTAGGTCACCGGCTCGGTGGGGTCGAGGGCGGCGTCACCGCGCACCGGCGGGAACGTCAGCGCCTCGACGGTCTCCTCGTCGAGGTCGAGCAGGGCGCCGACGGTCCCGGCCTGCTCGGCGTCGAGCGGCTGCTGGCCGAGCAGGGCCGACGTGGTCCACACCAGGGACCGGTCGAGGGCCTTCGCGAGCTCGGCCCAGCTCACGCCGTGCGCCTCCTTGGCGCGCACGATCTCGCGGCCGGCCTCGAGGCGGTCGTCCTTGTCGCTCATGCCAGCTCCTGTACCCGGGCGAGGCGGGCGGCCCACCAGTCGCGGGTGGCGTTGTCCGCCCCGTAACGCGCGAGCAACGCGGGGTCGGGCCGCGGCGCGTGTCGCGGGACGTCGAGGTGACCGGCCACGGGGTGCAGCGGCGCGGCGACGACGTCGGCGGCGAGCAGGTCCGCGGTGCCGAGCCCGCAGGCGAACGGCAGCTCCGGCAGCGCCGCGGCGAGCGCGAGGCCCGCGGCCAGGCCGACCGAGCTCTCGACCGCCGACGACACCACGCACGGCAGCCCGATCGCCTCGGCGATGCGCAGCGCCGCGCGGACCCCGCCCAGCGGCGCCACCTTGAGCACCGCGACGTCGGCCGCCTCGGCGCGCACGACGCGCAGCGGGTCGTCGGCGCGGCGGATCGACTCGTCGGCGGCCACCGGCACGTCGACGCGGCGCCGGACGGCGGCGAGCTCCTCGACCGAGGCGCACGGCTGCTCGACGTACTCCAGCCCGCCGGCGGCCCGCTCGAGCGCGCCGATCGTCGCGACGGCGCCGTCGACGTCCCACCCGCCGTTGGCGTCGACGCGCACCCGCCCGGTCGGCCCCAGGGCGTCGCGGACGGCCTCGAGGCGCGCGAGGTCCTCGCGCGGGTCCCGGCCCTTCTCGGCGACCTTGACCTTCGCGGTCCGCGCGGCGGAGTCGGTGACGATGCGGTGCGCGTGCACCGGGTCGACGGCGGGGACGGTGACGTTGACCTCGACGCGGTCGCGCACCGGGGCGGGCCACCCGTCGTGCGCGGCCTCGCGGGCGCAGCGCCACCACGCGAGCGACTCGGCGTCGTCGTACTCGGGGAACGGGCAGAACTCACCCCAGCCCGCGGGGCCCTCGACGAGCGCGAGCTCGCGCACGGTGATGCCCCGGAAGCGGGTGCGCAGCGGGAGCGCGACCACGTTCATCGCACCTAGCCTAGATCGGGTGCGCACCGTGCAGCCGGTCCCGACCGACGGGAGCCCCGTGGCGGCGACGGCGCTGGGCGTCGCGGCCCTCGCCGCGCTCGAGGGGCGCGGGCCCGCCGTCCTCCCGACCGGACCGGGCGACCCCGCGCCGGCCCCCGGCCTCCTCGCGCCCGTCGACGACGGCATCGCCGCGGTGGTCACGACCACCGGCTCGACCGGCGACCCGAAGGCGGTGCTGCTGCCGGCCGCGGCGCTGACCGCCTCCGCCGACGCGACACAGACCCGGATCGGGCCGCCGGGACGCTGGCTGCTCGCGCTGCCCGCGCACCACGTCGCGGGGCTCCAGGTGCTGCTGCGCTCGGCGCGCGCCGGATCGCCCGCGGTGGTGATGGACCTGCGCGAGGGGTTCCGCGCGGCCGCCTTCGCAGCGGCCGCCGAGGGCTGCGCCTACACCTCGCTCGTCCCCACCCAGCTGCGGCGCCTGCTCGACGCCGGCGGCGCGGCGCTCGACGCCCTGCGCGGGTTCACCGCGGTGCTGCTCGGCGGCGCGGCGGCGGAGCCGGCGCTGCTCGAGCGGGCGACCGCGGCGTGGGTGCCGATCGTGACCACCTACGGCATGAGCGAGACCTGCGGCGGCTGCGTCTACGACGGCCGCCCGCTCGACGGGGTCACGGTGACGCTCGAGGACGACGGGCGCATCCGGCTCGGCGGGGCGACGGTGGCGGCCGGCTACCGCGGGGCCGTCGCGGACACCGCCTTCGAGGGGGGCGAGTTCCGCACCAACGACCTCGGCGCCTGGCGCGCCGACGGACGCCTCGAGGTGCTCGGCCGGGCCGACGACGTCATCGTCACCGGCGGCGAGAAGGTCGCACCGGCGACCGTCGAGCGGGCGCTGCTGGCCCAGTCCGGCGTCCGGGAGGCCTGCGTGGTCGGCGTGCCCGACCCCGAGTGGGGCGCGCGGGTGGTCGCGGCGGTGGTCGGTGACGGTCTCGACGCGGCGGCGCTGCGGGCGGCGGTCGCGCCCGGCCTCGGGCGCGCCGCGCCGCGGGAGGTCGCGGTGCTCGACGCGCTGCCGCTGCGCGGGATCGGCAAGCCCGACCGGGCGGCGCTGCGCGCCCTCCTCGCCTGACCGATCGCTCGCTACTGTCCGGAGGAACCCGCTCCGACCCGGAGGCCCCTGGCGATGCCGACCGACGGCCCGACCCCGCCGTGACGGGGCTGCGCGTGGCCGTGGTCGGCGGCGGGATCGGGGGCGCCACCGTCGCCCTGGCGCTCGTGCGGCGCGGCGTCGAGGTCGCCGTGTACGAGCGGCGGGACGGCGTCCCGCCGGTGGGCTCCGGCCTCGGGCTCGCCGCCAACGGGCACCGCGTCCTGGCCGGGCTCGGACTCGGGCCCGCCCTCGACCGGACCGGCGCGCCGATCCCCACGATGCGGATGCTCGCCGCGGACGGCGCCGAGCTCGCGCACTACGACACCGGCCGGCTGCTCGGGATGCGCCGGGCGGACCTGGTCCGCATCGTCCTCGACGGCCTCGGGCCGGGCGTCGTGCACCACGGTCGGGAGTGCGTCGGCGTGGACGTCGACGGGGACGGCGACCGGCCCGTCGTCCGCTTCGCCGACGGGTCCACCGCGACGGCCGACGTGGTCGTCGTCGCCGACGGCCTCCGGTCCCGGTCGGCCGCGGCCGTCGTGACCCCGCCGGCGCTGCGTCCCTCGGGGATCTCGGCGCTGCGCGGCTTCGTCGACGGGCACGGCCTGCCCGAGCGCCTGGCCACCGGGCAGAACGCCTGGCTGGGCGCCGACCGCCACCTGCTCAGCTACCCCGTCGACCGCCACGGGACGCTGAACTTCGCCGCGTTCGTGCCCCGGCCGGATGGGAGCGCCGACGAGTGGTCCTTCCGCGTCGACCCGGACACGGTGCGCGTCGCCTACGCGGGCTGGGACCCCGAGGCCGCCGCCGTCCTCGCGCGGGCCGGCGAGGTGTACCGCTACGACCTCGCCGACCGGGACCCGTTCGCGCCCTGGTCGCGGGGCCGCGTCGTCCTGCTCGGCGACGCCGCGCACCCGATGCTGCCCCACATGGGACAGGGCGCCAACCAGGCGATCGAGGACGCCGCGGTCCTCGCGGCCCTGCTCGGCGAGGCCGACGGCGACGTGCCCGAGCGCCTCGCCACCTACGAGGCCACCCGCCGCCCCCGCACCGACCGCATCCAGGGACAGTCGCGGCGCAACGGCGAGCGCTTCTCCGGCGCCCGCGACCTGACCTCCGCGGGCGACAGCGGTGCGGACGGGGACCTGTCCTGGGTCTACGGCTACGACGCCCCCGCGGCCGGTCGGGCCGCGGCGGCGGGGCTCCGCCCGTCCTGACCGGGGCCGGCGGCTCCTACTTGACCGGGAGCGACTCCGCGTAGGACAGGCCCTCCTCGACCCAGCGCGGCAGGCTCGCGTCGTCGAGGACGGTGCGGTCGACGAGCAGCCAGCCCTTCAGGGGGCGACCCTTCATGACCATGGGCGCGACGCCCTCGTGCGCGAGCAGGGTCTCGGCCCGCGCAGGGTCGATGCGGACCATCAGCGCACCGCCGCTGCCGGCGCAGACGGCCATGTTGCCGTGCAGCAGGAACGCGAGCCCGCCGAACATCCGCTTCTCGCTGACGCCGTCCTGGCCGTCGAGGGTCGCGCGCAGGCGCTCCGCCAGCTGCTCGTCGTAGGCCACGCGACGCAGTATGGCGCGGGAGGGCACGTTCTCCGCGACACGAACGCGTCGGGTGCCGGGACCCGGCCCCCGGGGCGAGAGGCACCTTCGGCAGCTCGATCAACCTGATGATCATGCCGAACGTGCCACTCGCCGACACCGTTGTTCCGGCGAGGGGCGCCCCTCGCCCCTCTATCCGATCGAAGGTGGCCCTCGCTCGAAACCGGGAGCCCAGGAAGGCGGCCGCCCACCACCACGTGAGCGCGCCCACGACCTCGCTGCTCCTAGGCTCGCGGCCATGGTCGACACCGACGCCCCGCTGTTCGATCCGGCCCAGTGGCAGGAGGTGCCCGGTCACGACTTCACCGACATCACCTACCACCGTCACGTCGAGCTCGGCTGCGTGCGGATCGCGTTCGACCGCCCGGAGGTCCGCAACGCGTTCCGGCCGCACACGGTCGACGAGCTCGCCTCCGCCCTCGAGCACGCCCGCACGAGCGCCGACGTCGGCGTCGTGCTCCTCACCGGCAACGGCCCGTCGGCGAAGGACGGCGGGCACGCGTTCTGCTCCGGTGGCGACCAGCGCATCCGCGGGCGCACGGGCTACCAGTACGCCGAGTCGGAGACCGAGGTGTCGGCCGCCGAGTTGGGCCGCGCGGGGCGGCTGCACATCCTCGAGTGCCAGCGGCTGATCCGGTTCATGCCGAAGGTGGTCATCGCCGTGGTCAACGGCTGGGCGGCCGGCGGCGGGCACTCGCTGCACGCGGTGGCCGACCTGACGCTGGCGAGCGCCGAGCACGCCCGCTTCAAGCAGACCGACGCCGACGTCGGCAGCTTCGACGCCGCGTTCGGGTCGGCGTACCTCGCGCGGGCGGTCGGCCAGAAGTTCGCCCGCGAGATCTTCTTCCTCGGCCGCACCTACACCGCCGAGCAGATGCACCACAGGGGCGCGGTGAACGAGGCCGTCCCCCACGCCGAGCTGGAGACGACGGCGATCCAGTGGGCGCGCGAGATTCTCGGGAAGTCGCCGCAGGCGCAGCGGATGCTCAAGTACGCGTTCAACCTCCCCGACGACGGACTGGTCGGCCAGCAGCTGTTCGCGGGCGAGACGACGCGGCTGGCGTACATGACCGACGAGGCCGTCGAGGGCAAGGACGCGTTCCTGCAGAAGCGGGCCCCTGACTGGAGCCCCTTCCCCTGGTACTACTGAGCCCCTTCGGGCACCGTGCCGGGCATGACCGAGGAGGAGCAGGCCCGCGTGCAGGGCGAGCAGGACGCGTCGCTCGCGCGCGCCGAGGAGTACCACTGGCGGATCGCCGGCGCCGGGATGCTGACCGTGCACCCGGTCGAGGACTGGGTGCCCCGGGACCACCGGCGCGCCTACCTCGACGGCGCGGCCTCGGTGCTCGGCTACAAGCCCCTCATCTCGGCCTGACCGGAGGAGACGTCACCCATGACCGCGCACGAGGACGTCGACGCCTACATCGCCGCCGCGGCCCCGGGCCGTCAGGAGGCCCTGCGGACGATCCGCCGGGACTGCCTCGACCTCCTGCCCGGGTTCACCGAGGAGATCCGCCACGGCATGCCCACCTACGTGCGCGACGGGGAGCCGGAGCTGTCCTTCGCGAGCCAGAAGCAGTACCTCTCGCTCTACGTCCAGCGTCCCGACGTGCTCGAACGGCACCGCGACGAGCTCGCGCACCTGGACGTGGGCCGGTCGTGCATCCGGTACCGGCGCGTCGACCAGATCGACCACGAGCTCGTGCGCACGATGCTGACGGAGACCGCGGCGCCCCGCGGCGGGTGATCCTCAGTCGGCCCGGTGGTGGCGGCCGGGCGGACGCGGGCGGCCGTCGCCGGAGGACGGCGCCGGCTCGTCGGACGCCCGTCGGGGCACGTGCCCGGTCGGCCCCGCGGGCACCGGCCGCCCGTTCCCGGGACGGGGTGCCGATCGCGCAGGCGCGGGCGAAGGCAGCGGGGGCGGCGGCGCCGGGATGGGCGCCGGCCCGGGCACGGGGGCCGGGACGGGCCCGCCGGCCCACGTCCCCGTCACGGGCCCGCCCGGACGTCCCGGCGCCGCGCCGACGGGGACGCGCGTGTAGCGGCCCGTGCCGGGCACCGGGACCCCGGTGGGGGGCGAGCTGGGCACCGGACGCCGCCCGGCCGGCGGCCCACCCGGTCGCGGCCGCGGCGGGACCACGGCCGCGACGCGGTCGGCGTGCGGCCCGGGCACCGGCGCCGCCCCGGTCAGCCGGGCGAAGCGCGCACGCAGCGAGCCCTGCGACAGCGCCGAGGTCTCGCCGTTCTCGACGTCGGTGGGGATCACCGGCGGGCGGGGTCCCTCGACCGCCCGCTTCGCCGGCCGCGCCTTGCCGCGCCCGTCGGGCAGCAGGGAGAGCGCGCGGCCCGCGGCGAGGTCCTCGACCCAGCCGAACGCGAGCACCGCCACGATGATCAGCCAGACGGCGATGAGGAAGTGCTGGCCCTCGGAGTCCCAGCCGAACACGTCGCCGATCGAGGGGGCGAACGCGATCGCCACGTTGTGCCAGAGGTAGATCGTGATCGCCCGCGCGTTGACCACGGTCACGAGCCGCCCGAGCAGCGGCACCCGCTCGAGCCACGCGACCTGCGGGTTCAGCCGCAGCACCAGCAGCACGGCGCCGAACGACACCAGCGCCTGGGCGAACGGGATGTCGTTGAGGTCGACGCCGTCGTCGCCGGCGGGATGGCTGAACGCCCAGAGCAGGCCGCCCGCGACGAGCACGGCCGCCGCGCCCCACGCCGCGAGCACCGGGATGCGGCGCAGCGTGCCGTCGCGGTGGGCGAAGCCGAGCATCCAGCACGCCGCGAACGTCGCGCCGTCGACGAGCACGGGGCCGATCGCGCCCCACTCGCCCAGCGGGGACCCGAGGACGGCGTCGAGGCCGACGACGAGCAGCGGGACGGCCAGCGCCACCGCCGGCCGGCGGCGGAACGCCCACAGCATCAGCGGGGTGAGCAGCACGAACCACAGGTAGGCGCGGATGTACCAGAGGCCGACGACGGCGTCGGCGCCCCAGTCGCTGCCCGGCGGGTCGATCAGCGGGAAGAGCCAGTACAGGAGGTTCGACCACACCAGCGGCGACTCGACCGTGCCGTCGGCGTCCTGCGCCGCCCACCCGTGCCAGAGCATCACCGGCACGGCGAGCAGCCCGAAGAACCACAACGGGGGCAGCAGGCGGCGCAGCCGGTGTCCGATGACGTCGAGGGCCTCGCCGCGGCGCAGCGACTGGACCATGAGCGACCCGCCGAGCGCGAACATCACGCCCATCGACGGGAAGACCATGCTCATCCAGCCGCCGCCGAACGCGTGGTAGGTGACGACCCGCAGCAGCGCCACCGCCCGCAGCAGGTCGAGCCAGCGCTCGCGGCCGCCGCCCTTCGGCTTGTCGGCGGCCGTCGCGACGGGCACCTCGGACGAGGGGGCGTCGTCCGGCGCCGGCCCGCGCGTCACCGCCGGCGCCGGCAGCCGGTCGGCCGCGGGACGCGAGCGCCCGTCGGCGGCCTGCGGGGCGTCGAGGTGCTCGGCCACCGCCCCGACGCGCTGCAGCTTCTGCCAGCGCACGCCGGCGCCGGTCAGCGCGCTGGTCACGGCCTGGACGAGCACGACGTACATGAGCTGGCGGTACATCAGCTGCTGCACCGGCAGCGCCCACAGGGGGCCGAGCGGCTCGCCGTCCATCCGGAACGCGAGCACGCCCGCGATCAGCTGGAGCAGCAGCATCGAGCCCCACAGCATCAGCGCCACCGCGGGGTCGCCGAAGAGCAGGCCGTAGACGAACAGCAGGTCCACCAGCGGCGCGGCGAGCGGCAGGGCCACGTGGAAGACGCCGATGTGGGCGAGCCCGAGGCGGCCCATGCGCCCGGACGCGCCGCGCTCGCGCAGGGCGCGGCGGTGCTTCCAGAGCGCCTGCATCGTGCCGTAGCTCCACCGGAAGCGCTGGCGCCACAGCTGCCCGGCCGACACCGGCGCCTCGGTCCACGCCAGGGCGTGCTCGTTGTAGACGACGCGCCAGCCCGCGCGGCCCAGGGCGATCGTGAGGTCGGTGTCCTCGGCGAGGGTGTCCGACGAGAGCCCGCCGACCTCCTGCACCGCCTCGCGCCGGAACGCGCCCGCCGCGCCCGGGATCGTCGAGATCGAGCCCCACGAGTCCTGCACGCGCCGGTCGACGTTGAAGCCGACCACGTACTCCAGGTGCTGCATCCGCGGGATCAGCCGGTCGCGGTTCGCGATCTTGACGTTGCCGGCGACGGCGCCGGTGGCCGGGTCGGCGAAGGGCGCGACCAGCTGCGCCACGGTGTCCGGCTGGAAGATCGTGTCGCCGTCGATCATGACGATGAGGTCGTGCTTCGCGGCCGCGACGCCGCGGTTGAGCGCCGCGGACTTGCCGGCGTTGGCCTGCCGCACCACCCGCGCGCGCGGCAGGGCGAGGTCCTCGAGCAGGTCGGCGGTGCCGTCGGTCGACCCGTCGTCGACGACGACCACCTCGAGCGGGTGGTCGTTCGCGAGGATCGACCGGACGGTCGCCTCGATGTTCTCGGCCTCGTTGTAGGCGGGGACCACCACCGACACCGGGTCGGTGACCGGCGCGCCCCACGAGAACCCCGGGTCCTGCCGGCGGCGGGCGTGCCGCCGGGCAACGACCACCATGACGACCAGCCGCAGGATCACCAGCCCGCCGACGCCGATCAGCGCGACCTGCATGAGGGTCACGAGGCCCTGGGCGACGCCGACGGTCGCGAGCAGCGCCTGGCCGACGAGCCGGTCGCGCGGCGGCGCGGGCTGCCCGTGGGGGCCGAGACCCGCGGCGTCGCTGACCGTCGTGAACCGGTAGCCCTGCGCCTGCAGCACCGGGATCAGCTTGTCGAGCGCGGCGACGGTCTGGGCGCGGTCGCCGCCCGCGTCGTGCAGCAGGACCGTCGCGCCGGCCCCGTTCTGCGGCGTCGCGTTGCGCACGATCGCGTCGACGCCCGGGCGCTGCCAGTCCTCGCCGTCGACGTCGGTGAGCACCGTGACGTACCCGGCGCGCCCGGCGGCGACGACGGTGCCGTAGCCCGGGTCGTCGAGGGCGTCGGAGGTGGACGAGAACGGCGGGCGCACGAGGTGGGTGGAGACGCCGGTCGCGCCGGCGATGGCCAGCTCGGTGTCGGCGATCTCGCGGTCGCGGCGCCAGTCGGTGACGCCGGCGAGGTCGGGGTGGGTGAACGTGTGGACGCCGATCTCGGAGCCCGCCGCGACCACCCGCTGCGCCATGTCCGGGTGGCGGGCGACCATCGAGCCGACGACGAAGAACGTGCCGGGCACGCGGTGGCGCGCGAGCACCTCGAGGATCGCGGGCGTCCACACCGGGTCGGGGCCGTCGTCGAACGTCAGCGCGACCGTGCGCTCCGGGAGCCGCGCCGAGCGCACCGGGTCGGCGCGGGCGTCGATGATCGGGCCGCCGGTACTGACGCCGGCCGGCACCGCGTCGTGGCCCTCGGGGGCGCGGGCGTGCGCGTCGTTGCCGATGCCGGCGTTCACCAGACCCGACACCGTGAGCACCGTCAGCACCATGACGGCGAGGACGGCGGTCATCGTCCAGATGCCCCAGCGTCGCGTCGACCGGCGCGTCCGCGTGCCCCTCGTCGTCACCGTGCGTTGCCCCCTCCCCACCCACGGCGGCGCGACCGTGTCCTGGTCGTCACCTCGTCGTGTGTCAGACGATATCTCCGGGGCTCGCCCGGTCACGCGGCGTGGGTACTCACCGACCCCCCGTTGCGCCGGGTCCGTACCCCCTCGTCCCCGGGCGTCCTATTCGTCCCGGCGCTCTCGGTGCCGCGGGCCGCGCACCGGCCCCGAGCAGGGCGTCCAGGATCACGGACGCGACCCCGGACGGGGCCGCCGGGCGCTCCGCCCACCGCCCCGCGACACGCCGTCGCGGGGCCGTCGGAGACCCGTGGTCGGTCCGCGCGGCGGTCGTCCGGCGGTGGCGGAGCGTGATCGTCCCGGCCCGGTCCACGGTCGTCGCTCTCCGCGACGGGGAGCGGGGACCCGCTTGCGCCGCGGGGGCCGGGACGCGACGGTGCGCGGGTGAGCTCTCCTCGGGGCGGCCGCCGCGGCTCGTCGTTGGTGCGCCGCCTGCTCGCGCTGGAGATCGCGACGGTCGTGCTCGCGGCGGTGATCGCGGGCGGGGTCAGCGCCTGGAGCACGCGGGAGACCATCGAGCGCGACGCCGCCGACAAGATGGTCGCGGTGGCCGTGGCGCTCGCGTCGTCACCGGGGCTGGCGGACGCGGTGGCCGCCCGCGACGTCGCCCGCGTCCAGCCGGCCGCCGAGACCACGCGCGCGGGCACCGGCGTCTCGTTCGTGACCGTGATGGACCCGTCGGGCACCCGGCTGAGCCACCCCGAGCCGGCGCGGATCGGCGAGACCTACCAGGGCACCTTCCTGCCCGCGTCCGCCGGCGAGACGCTGGTCGAGACGTTCCCGGGCACGCTGGGCCTCTCGGTGCGGGCGATCGTGCCGGTGCGGGGCGCCGACGGCGGCGTGGTCGGGATGGTGGCCGTCGGGCAGCTGCGCGTGCAGGTGGCCGACCGCATCGCCCGCGAGCTGGGCATCCTCGCGCTCGCCGCCGCCGTGGCGATCGCGCTCGGGGTGGGGCTCGCGATGGTCGCCGCCAACCGCGTCAAGCGGGACACCCTGGGCCTCGAGCCGCGCGAGATCACCGCGCTGCACCGCCACCACGAGGCCGTGATGGCCGCGATGCGCGAGGGACTGCTCGTGCTCGACGCCGACACCGGGCGGGTCGTCGTGCTCAACGCCGAGGCGGCGCGCCTGCTCGGCCTGCCGACCGCCCTGGAGCCCTCCCGCGCCGCCGGTCCCACGCTCGACGAGCTCGGCGTCGACCCGGCCCTGCGCGAGCGCCTCGCCGACCGCTCCCCCGTCACCGACGAGACGATGCTCGTCGGCGAGCGCCTGCTGCTGCTGAACAGGACGGAGCTGGCCGGGCGGGAGACGGAGCGATCAAGACAGCACGCCGATAGGGGAGCTCGACCCGACGACATGGCGCCCGACATCGTCCTGACCCTGCGCGACCGCACCGAGCTCGAGGCGATGACGCGCGAGCTCGACGACGCCCGCTCGGTGACCCGCGCGCTGCGCTTCGCCGCCCACGAGCACGCCAACCACCTGCAGGCGGTGTCCACGCTCATCGAGCTCGGCGCCCAGGACGACGCCCGCGAGCTGGCCCAGCGCTGGAGCCGCGACCTGCTCGCGAGCAGCGACGACGAGCTCCGCGACCGGCTCGCCGATCCCGCGCTCGCCGCCCTCGTGCTCGACAAGGCCGCCGACGCGCGCGACCGGGGCCTCGAGCTGCGCGTCGGCGAGCAGACGACGCTCTCGGCGGCCGAGGCCGGCGACGACCAGGCCTCGACCGACCGGGTCACGGTCGTCGGCAACCTCGTCGACAACGCCCTCGACGCCGCCCTGGAGAGCGCGCACGCGGGGACGGGCGGGGTGGTCGAGCTCGACGTGCGGGCCGTCGGGGGCTCCGAGGTCATCCGGGTCGCCGACGACGGCCCCGGGCTCGCCGACCCCGACGCGGCGTTCGCGGCGGGCTGGTCGACGAAGGCGCGCGGGTCGGGCGAGCGGGGGCTGGGGCTGGCGCTGGTGCGCCGGGTCGTCGACCGGCGCGGCGGGCGCGTCGAGGTCGTGCCCGGCGAGGAGGGCCGCGGGACCGTGTTCACGGTGACGCTCCCGCTGGTGCCGCGACCGGCGGATTCCGGCGAGCCGTCTCAGCGCTCCCCGGCCGCCAACCGGTAGCCGACCCCGCGCACGGTGACCACCGCGCCGGGGGCGTCGAGCTTGCTGCGCAGGGCGGCGACGTGGACCTCGAGCGAGTGCAGGCCGGCCTCGAGCCCGGGGTCGTCGGGGGCGAGCCCCCAGACGTCGTCGAGCAGGTCGGCGCGCGACACGACGGCGCCGTCGCGGCGGGCCAGGGCCGCGAGCAGGTCGAACTCCTTGCGCCGCAGGCTCACCTCGCGCCCGGACACCTCGACGACCCGCCGGGACAGGTCGATGCGCAGCGGGCCCACCTCCACCACCGGGGCGACGACGTGCCCGGCGCTGCGGCGCAGGACCGCCTCGATGCGCGCGGTCAGCTCGTCGATCGCGAAGGGCTTGACGACGTAGTCGTCCGCGCCGCTGCGCAGGCCCAGCACCCGGGCCTGCTGGTGGCCCCGCGCGGTGACCGCGATGATCGGCACCGTCGAGCGGGCCCGCAGCCGCCGGCACACCTCGACGCCGTCGAGGTCGGGCAGCCCGAGGTCGAGCAGCACGATGTCGGGCGGGTCGGCGTCCGCGTCGGGACCCGTCACCGCCTCGAGGGCCTCGGCCCCCGTGCCGACGGGCACGACGCGGTAGCCGGCCGCGCGCAGCGCCGTGCCCAGCGCGCCGCGCACGGCGTCGCTGTCCTCGACCAGCACCACCTTCACGCTGCGGGCCCTTTCCTCAACTCATCCCCAACTCCGCGCCACTGATCTCGCACGGAGGGTGACGCGCACTTAACCTCAGCCGCCAGGTGAGACCCACGCCACCTCGCCGCGGAAGGAGACAACGATGTCGACCCAGGAAGCGACCGCTCCCCCACCCGGGGGTGGCGGTGCCGCGCCGCGGCGCAGTGCGGTCTGGACACAGCTGTGGTTCTGGGTGGTGATCGGGATCGCCGCCGGCGTCGTCGTCGGCCTCGTGACCCCCGACTTCGCCTCGGACCTGAAGTTCCTGCCCGACATCTTCATCCAGCTCATCAAGATGATCACCGCGCCGGTCATCTTCTGCACGGTGATCGTCGGCATCGCGTCGATCGGGAGCCTCGCGACGGCGGGCGGCATCGCGGTCCGCGCGCTGGCGTACTTCCTGCTGATGACGCTGGTCGCGCTCGGGCTGGGCCTGATCGTGGTCAACATCGTCAAGCCGGGCGCGGGCTTCCCACCCATCCCGCCCGACCCGGAGACGCTCGCCGAGGCGCAGGCGGACGTGGCCAGCGGCTCCGAGGGCGGCGGCGCGCTCGAGTTCATCGAGAACACCCTGCTGCCCGACAGCTTCTTCGGCCCGTTCGTCGAGAACGAGATCCTGCGCGTGCTCGTGCTGGCGATCCTCGTGGCGGCGGCGACGTCGATGCTGGCCCCGGCCCTGCGCAAGCGCGTCGTCGGCGGCATCGAGCTCATCGCCAAGGTCATCTTCGGCATGATCCGCCTGATCATGTTCCTCGCGCCGGTGGCGGCGTTCGGCGGCATCGCGTACACGGTCGGCGCCCTCGGCGGCGAGAGCCTCGGCAACCTGCTCGCGCTGATGGTGACGTTCTGGGGCACCTGCCTGATCTTCGTGGTCGTCGTGCTCGGCGCCGTCAGCGCGATCTCCGGGTTCAACGTCTTCAAGCTGATCCGGATGATCAAGGACGAGATCCTCATCATCGTGGGCACGTCCTCGTCGGAGACCGTCCTGCCGCGGCTGCTGGCCAAGCTCGAGTCGGCGGGCGCGTCCCGCTCCACGGTCAGCATGGTGCTGCCCACCGGGTACTCGTTCAACCTCGACGGGACCTGCATCTACCTGACCATGGCGGCGCTGTTCATCGCCCAGGCCGGCGGGCAGGACCTCCCGTGGGGCGTGCAGCTCGGCCTCGTGGCGCTGATGCTGCTCACCTCGAAGGGCGCCGCGGGCGTCTCCGGCGCCGGGCTCGTCACCCTCGCCGCGTCCCTGCAGGCGTTCGGCGGCGAGTTCTACACCACCGAGTCGATCGCGATCGGTATCGCGATCATCGCCGGCATCGACCGCATCATGAGCGAGGGCCGCGCGCTGACCAACGTCATCGGCAACACCGTCGCCACGATGGTCGTCGCGGGCTGGTGCGGCGAGCGTGACGACGAGCGCTTCCAGGCGGTGCTGGACGACCCGTCGCTGGTCCGCGACGCGATCGAGCAGGAGACCCACCGCGGCGACGACGAGGACGAGGACACCTCGACCGACCGCACCCCGGCCACCGCCGGCGCGCACTGACCCCGTACTGAGCGAAGGGCCCCTCCGGTCGATCCAGTCGACCGAAGGGGCCCTTCGTTCACTCGGGGACCGGCACCGACGAGCCGGCGAGGGGCACCCCTCGCCGGCTCTGTTGCGCGAGGGGGCCCCTCGCTCGGAACCGGCGCGCGGCTCAGTACGTGGGCAGCGAGGTGTCGACCTGCTGCGCCCAGCCGGTGACGCCGCCACCGACGTGGACCGCGTTCGAGAACCCGGCGCCGTGCAGCGCCGAGAGCGCCTCGGCGGAGCGCACGCCCGACTTGCAGTAGAGGATCGTCTGGCGGTCCTGCGGGATCTCCGAGAACGCCTCGCCCGAGAGGATCTTGTCCTTCGGGATGAGCTTGGCACCCGGGATGCGGACGATCTCCCACTCGTGCGGCTCGCGGACGTCGATCAGCTCGAACTTGTCGCCCGCGTCGATCTTCTCCTTGAGCTCCACCGCGGTGATGGTGTGCCCGGCCGCGGCCGACTGGGCCTCGTCGGAGACGGTGCCGCAGAAGGCCTCGTAGTCGATGAGCTCGGTGACCTCGGTGGCGTTCGGGTCGCGACGGATCTTGACCTCGCGGTACTCCATGTCGAGGGCGTCGTAGACCTTGAGCCGGCCCAGCAGCGGGTCGCCGATGCCGCAGATCAGCTTGATGGCCTCGGTGACCATGATCGAGCCGATCGAGGCGCACAGCACGCCCAGCACGCCGCCCTCGGCGCACGACGGGACCATGCCCGGCGGCGGGGGCTCGGGGTAGAGGTGCCGGTAGTTCAGGCCCTGGCCGTTCGGGGCGTCCTCCCAGAACACCGAGACCTGGCCCTCGAACCGGAAGATCGAGCCCCACACGTAGGGCTTGCCCAGCAGCACGGCCGCGTCGTTGACGAGGTAGCGCGTGGCGAAGTTGTCGGTGCCGTCGAGGATGAGGTCGTAGTCGCGGAAGATGTCCAGCGCGTTCGACGAGTCCAGCGGCGTCTCGTGCAGGTTGACCGTGACGAACGGGTTGATCTCGGCGACCGACTCCTTGGCCGACTGCGCCTTCGACTTCCCGATGTCGGACTGGCCGTGGATGACCTGGCGCTGCAGGTTCGACTCGTCGACGACGTCGAAGTCGACGATGCCGAGGGTGCCGACGCCGGCGGCGGCCAGGTAGAGCAGCGCCGGGCTGCCGAGGCCACCCGCGCCGACGACGAGCACCTTCGCGTTCTTCAGACGCTTCTGCCCGTCGACACCGACGTCGGGGATGATCAGGTGGCGGCTGTAGCGGGCGACCTCGTCCTTGGTCAGCTCCGCGGCCGGCTCCACCAGGGGCGGCAGGGATGCCATGACGGCACTCAACTCCCTATCGGTTGCATTCGTCGGGTCCTCACGACGGTCAACCGCCGCGCGCCCCGCCATGTTCCCCGCCGATCGGCGAGGCGTCAGCCCGCGGGCGTGACGGCGCCCTGTGGGTACGGCCACGCGTTGGGGCGGCAGACCTTCCCGTCGCGCGGGATCTGGGTGCCCTGCGGGTTCTCCTCGGTGAGCTGCGCGAGGTAGTCGTTCGCGGTCCCGAAGCTCTGCTGCATCATGATCGGCGCCAGCCCGCCGGTCTCGGGGCAGGGCACGTGCGGGTTGTCGAAGACGTGCCCGACCTCGTGGTTGATGGCGTACTGGCGGTACAGGCCGAGCTGGCCCTCGAACGCCGCGGCGCCGCGCACCCAGCGCGACCCGTTGATGAGCACGCGGCCGATGTCGGACTTCCAGCACGACGCCTCGTAGCGCAGCGAGTAGCCGCACAGCCCGCGGATGGTCATCTGGGCCGACAGGCTGACGCGGAAGTCGGGCACGCCGGCGTCGATGCGCCGCACCGCGATCTGCCCCGACCCGACCCAGCTGCGCGGGTCGGTCAGGGTCGCGTCGACGGCGGTGGCGTAGGCCTGCTCGCCCTCGGGGACGACGATGCCGTCCTCGACCTCGACCGTGTAGGTGTAGACGCGGCCGGTGCCGGCCTGCGGCGTCGTGCCCGGGACGACGTGCCAGGTGCCGTTGCCGGTCACCGGGAACGCGCCGCCCGCGGGCAGTTCCGCGGACGGGATGTCGACGTTCTGCCCGGCGCCGCGCGGCGCCTCGG
This sequence comes from Actinomycetospora rhizophila, assembly GCF_042657905.1. Taxonomy (NCBI): domain Bacteria; kingdom Bacillati; phylum Actinomycetota; class Actinomycetes; order Pseudonocardiales; family Pseudonocardiaceae; genus Actinomycetospora; species Actinomycetospora rhizophila. The sequence continues at coordinate 91,002 of NZ_JBHSKG010000022.1, forward strand.
TGACCACCGGCGTGGGACTCGCCGCGGTCGGGGGCGCGAGCAGCGGCGACGCCGACCCCGCGTCACCGTCGGGCGACACCGCCTCGACGACGGCCAGCACCGTGAGCACCACGAGCGCGGGGATCACCCACGTGCGCCAGGAGCGCAGCACCGACGAGCCGCCGCCGCGCCCGCCGTCGGACGGGCGGCCCCACCCCGGTCCGGGCGCGCCGCGTCCCCGCTGGTCACGCCCGCGGGCCCGGCCCGACGACCGGGGCCGGTCGCGCACCGCCGTCGACGAACCGGGACGTCCGGGACGATTCGCCCGGCCCTCGCCGCCCGCCGGGGAGGCGTCGGTCGAGGAGTCGGCCGGGGCCTCCTCCCCATCGGCGCGCCTGGCCGGCCGGGTCACACGGGAACTGTCCCACACGCGCCCGTTCGGGCGACGCCCAGCGGCAGGCGGGGCCGCCGCTGCCGCCGGGCCACCTCGTCCGTCGCGGACGGGCGCACCGGCTCCCCCGCGGCCGGCCACGACCCGTCGGCCGCGGCGTCGAGGAGACCCAGCACGGCGCGCGCGACGGTCTGCGGGCGCTCGATCTGCGCGACGTGCCCGACGTCCGGCAGGCGCAGCAGCCGCCCGGCGGGCAGGGCGGCCGCGGTGCGGGCCGCGCGGTACACGCCGACGAGGCGGTCGACCTCGCCCCACACGACCAGCGTCGGGGCGGTGATGCGCGCGGCGGCCGCCCACAGCGAGCGCGGAGACGGCGTGAGCCAGGTGCCCACCAGCCCGAGGAACGAGTGGTGCAGCGCCTCGGGCGCCCAGGCGAGCCCGGCGCGCTCCTCGGCCTCCTGCGCGGCCATGGCGAAGGCGCGTTCGCCGACGCGGCGCGGGTCGGCGTGGCAGAGCGCCATCGTGCGCGCGAGGCGCTCGCGCGGCGTGCAGGCGGCCTGCTCGGCCCGGGCGCCGGCCCCGAGCCAGGGCAGCAGGGCCAGCGCCGCCCGCCGGCCACCCAGGCGCGAGGGCAGCGGGCGCAGGTCGGGCATGGCGGGGCTGACGAGGGTGAGCGTGCGCACCAGGTCCGGGCGCGCCGCCGCCGCGAGCAGCGACACCGCCCCGCCCAGCGAGTTGCCGAGCAGGTGCACCGGGCCGGTACCGCCGCGCGCGAGGTCGTCGAGGTAGGCGGTGAGCGTCGCGGCGTGGGCCGCGGGCCGGTAGTCGCCCGAGGCCGGCGGCGGTGTGCGCCCGAAGCCGGGCAGGTCCACCGCGAGCCCGCGGCAGCGCCCGGAGAGCGCGCCGGCGAGCTCGGTCCAGTTGTTCGACGAGCCGCCCAGGCCGTGGACGTAGACGGCCGTCTCGCCCGCGGGCCCCGGCGTCTCGCGCACGTGCAGGGTCGTGTCGCCGACCGTCACCTCGCGGCCCGGCCAGTACGGCGTCGGGTCGGCGGCGGTGCCCGTCGGCCCCAGAGCCGTGACGGGGGCCAGCGGGGGCTCGGGGGTGCCCGCCGGGGAGGTGGCGCCGCGGCGTCCGGACCGCGACGGGCCGGTGGACGGCGCGGGGCGGCGGACGATCATGCCGACCATCATGCGATGTCGGGCGGGTGACGTCACGGTGACCTGCGCCTGAACACGCGTCGCGGCCCCGTCCACCGGGCAGGTCGGGCGTGGCGCGACCCGCGCGGACGTCACCCGATGGGTAGGGTCGGGCGTTCGGGGCGGTCGAGACCGGTGCCGCCCGGGCGAGCAGGACTTTGGGGGCCGCGGGGATGAACGGGCAGGCGCGGCTTCCGGACCGCCCCGGAGTGGCCGCGGGTCGGCCGCGCATGACCCGCTCGGCGCGCCGGGCGCAGCTGCTCGAGGCCGCGCGCGAGGTGTTCGGGTCGCGCGGCTACCACGCCGCCGCCATGGACGAGATCGCCGAGCGGGCGGGCGTCAGCAAGCCGGTGCTCTACCAGCACTTCCCCGGCAAGCTCGACCTCTACCGCGCGCTCGTGCAGGGCGCCGCGGACGACATGGTGCGCACGGTGCGCGCGGCGATCCGCTCGACCACCGACAACAAGGCGCGCGTGCAGGCCACCATCCAGGCCTACTTCGACGTCGTGTCGTCCCGCGACGGCGCCATGCGCCTCGTGTTCGAGACCGACACGCGCGCGACGCCGGAGATCGCCGGGCTCGTCGACCGCGCCACCTCGGACTGCATCGACGCCGTCACCGAGGCGGTCACCACCGACGCGGGGCTCGAGCCCGAGCGGGCCCGGCTGCTCGCGGTGGGCCTGGTGGGCCTGTCCACGACGGCCGCGCGCTACTGGCTCGACGCCGGCCTGCAGCCCCCGCGCGAGGACGCGATCACGCTGATGTCCCAGCTCGCGTGGCGCGGCATCGGCGGGTTCCCTCGCCAGGAGGGATAGCCGCCGGGAGGGGTGGGCGCCGGAGCGGGCGATCCCGCCCCGGCGCCCGATCTCTCCCTAGCTCCCGACCCCGAAGCCCACGCGGCGGCCCTCCTGGGGCGCGATCTCCACGTAGGCGATGCGGGCGGCGGGGATGACGTACCGGCGGCCCTTGTCGTCGGAGAGCACGAGCGTGCCGCCGCTCGAGGCCAGCGCCTCGTCGACGAGCCCCTGCACCTCGTCCGGCGACTGGTCGCTCGCGACCACCAGCTCGCGTGGGCTCTCCGCCACGCCGATCTTGACCTCCACGCGTTCCTCCGCTCGGCCCGGTGCCTGTGCCCGCGCGAGGCTAGTCCACCGGGCGGCGCAGGGTCGGGCTCACAGCCCGAGTGCGGCCAGCCGCTTGGTGTGCCGCGACTTCAGGGCCTTGAACACCGTCGAGCGCGACGTGCCGCCGAGCAGCGCGGACGCGGCCTGCGGGTGGGCGTCGAGCACCTCGGCGGCCGCGGCCAGGGTCTCGCCCAGCAGCCGCCGGCCCCACATCGCGAGGCGCCCGCGGGTCTGCTCGTCGGCCGCGACCTCGCGCACGGCGCGCTCGGCGAACGCGTCGAACCCGCTCTCCCCGCTCGCCTCCCGGCCCGCGTCCGGGCCGCGCAGCAGGTCGGCGCCGGGCCCGTCGGTGGTGGCGCCCGTCGCGGCCACCAGATCGACCGCCAGGGTGCGCCCGACGTAGGCGCCGACGAGCGCCTCGCCCCAGTCCCGCGACGCCGTGCGGGCCGCGAAGGAGTCGAGCACGGGCGCGAACGGCGCCATCGACGTGACGAGGTCCACACCGTGGGTCTCGAGGTGCGCCCGGATGCGCTCGACGTGGGCCATCTCGACCGCGGCGAGCGCGGCCATCTCCGCGCGGCCGGTGAGGTCGGGGGCGAGCGCGGCGTCGGCGGCGAGCCTGGTGAAGGCGGTCAGGGCGCCGTAGGCCACGGCTCCGAGCAGGTCGACGGCCCCCGGACCGGGGTCCCGCGCGGGGTCGGGGGCGGGGTCCGGAGCGGCCGTCGAGGGGGTGGCGGCGGGGCGGCCGTGATCGTGCTCGGTCACGGGCCATCACCCTAGGGCCCGCCGGGGGGACCCGGCGGTGACGCGGCGGTCCCGGGCCGACCGGTACCATGGCGACGTCCCGCGGTGGCATGCACCGTCGCCGACCGTCCCGGTCGCCGTCGTGCGCCGCGAGACGCACCCGAGCGTGCGGGCGCCTCTGCCGGCTCTCCCGCGTCCGGTGACGTGGGGCCCGGCTCCGACGAGGGAGCGGGCACCGTCGCCGATACCCCGGACGTGGTCGAGCAAGCCAGCAAGCCTCGCGCGCGAGACGCGAGAGAGGCAGACCCCTGACCACCATCACTCCCGACAACCCCACCGACGAGGAACCGGTCGCCGAGCCGCTCAAGGCCGGTGCTCCCGTCACCGAGGACTCCCCCACCTTCGCCGAGCTCGGCGTCGACCCCGCGATCGTCAGCGCGCTGGCGAAGGCCGGCATCGAGCGCACCTTCGCGATCCAGGAGCTGACGCTGCCGCTGGCGCTCGCCGGCGAGGACGTCATCGGCCAGGCCCGCACGGGCACCGGCAAGACCCTGGGCTTCGGCGTCCCGCTCCTGCAGCGGCTGGGCACGCCGAGCGACGGCATGCCCAAGGCGCTCGTCGTCGTCCCGACCCGCGAGCTGTGCGTGCAGGTCGCCAAGGACATCGAGGGCGCGTCCGCCAACCTCGGCACCCGCGTCGTCTCGATCTACGGCGGCCGCCCCTACGAGGGCCAGATCGCGGCGCTGCAGCGCGGCGTCGACTTCGTGGTCGGCACGCCCGGCCGGCTGCTCGACCTGGCCCAGCAGGGCCACCTCGTGCTCGCCAAGGTCGGCGGTCTCGTGCTCGACGAGGCCGACGAGATGCTCGACCTGGGCTTCCTGCCCGACGTCGAGCGCATCCTCGGCATGCTGCCCGAGCGCCGCCAGACGATGCTGTTCTCGGCCACGATGCCGGGGCCGATCATCACGCTGGCCCGCACGTTCCTCACGCAGCCGACGCACATCCGCGCCGAGCAGGTCGACGCCAGCGCGATCGGCGAGAAGACCGCCCAGTTCGTCTACCGGGCCCACGCGCTCGACAAGGTCGAGCTGCTGGCCCGCACCCTGCAGGCCACCGACCGCGGCCCGACGATGGTGTTCACCCGCACCAAGCGCACCGCGAGCAAGGTCTCCGAGGAGCTCGCCGAGCGCGGCTTCGCCGTCGGCGCCGTCCACGGCGACCTCGGCCAGGGCGCCCGCGAGCACGCGCTGCGGGCGTTCCGCGAGGGCCGCATCGACGTGCTGGTCTGCACCGACGTGGCCGCCCGCGGCATCGACGTCACCGGCGTCACCCACGTCGTCAACTACCAGTGCCCGGACGACGCCAAGACCTACATCCACCGCATCGGCCGCACCGGCCGCGCGGGCCTCACCGGCATCGCGGTGACGCTCGTCGACTGGGACGACCTCCCGAAGTGGAAGATGATCTCCGACGACCTGGGGCTCGGTGCGCCGGAGCCGCCGGAGACCTACTCCAGCTCGCCGCACCTCTTCGCCGACCTCGGCATCCCCGAGGGCGCCACCGGCCGCGTCGCCCGCCGGCGCCGGCCGGCCGAGGAGGAGGCCGAGGACGGCCCGAAGCGCGAGACGGCCGACCGGGGCCGCTCGCGCGGCGGCCGCTCCCGCAACGGCCGCGGCGCCGACGCCGCCGACTCCCCCGACGAGACGGCCGCGGACGAGGGCGAGAGCCCCCGGCGCAAGCGCAGCTCGCGCTCGCGGACCCGCCGCCGGGGCGGCGAGGTCGTGTCCGGGCCGGAGTCCGGGGCCGAGACCGAGGAGAGCACCGCCGAGGGCGCCGAGAGCGCCGAGCGCCACGAGGAGGCGTCCGGCGAGGGCACTGAGGGCACCGAGGGCGAGGGCGGCCGGCGCCGCCGTCGCCGCCGCGGGGGCCGCGGGTCCGGCGCGTCGCGCGGGTCGGACGGTGCCGAGACGCCGACCGCCGACCTCGCGCAGGCCACGACGGCGCCCGCCGAGTAGCACCGCCGCCGGTGAGCTCACCGACCTCGGCACGACCGTCCCCCGGGTCCGCGGATCCGGGGGACGGCGGGCCGCCCCGGCGCCGCCTGCCGCGCCCCGAGCGCCGCAGCCGCGGCGACCTCGTGGCCATCGCCATGCTCGCGGTGGCCGCGGTGGTCGGCACCCTGCTCGTCCTCGCCTCCGGGGACGCGCAGGACACCGAGCTGCAGTCCGACGGCCCGCCGCTGCAGCCGGGCCCCGACGGGCCGGTGCCCACGGCGCTCACCGAGGCCTGGCGGGCCGAGAGCCCGTCCACCCCGGCGCCGCTGGCGGTCGGGCCGGCCGTGGTCACCGCCGGGCCGGACGGGGTCGTCGGCCACGACCCGGTGACCGGCCGGGAGGCCTGGCGCTACGCGCGCCCCGAGGCCCCGTGCACCGTCGGCACCGGCTTCGGCGACGTGCTCGCCGTGTACCGCACGCAGGGCCCGCTGGGCACCTGGTGCTCCGACGTCGCCGCCCTCGAGCCCGACACCGGCGCGCGCGGCCCGTCGCGCAACGCCGACCTGCGCGAGGGCACGCGCCTGCTCGCCGACCGCGACCACGTCACGGGCACCGGCGCCGACCACGTCGAGACGTGGCGCTCGGACCTCGTGCTCACCACCGAGGTCGGCCGCGTCCCGACGCCCGTGCAGCCGCCCGACGCCCAGCCGCGCGCGGAGTGCACCAACGGGTCGATCGCCGTCGGCGGCGGCACGATCGGCATGATCCAGCGCTGCCCGGGCGACGACTCCGACCGCCTCACCGTCCTCGACGCCGACCCGCAGAGCTCGGAGAAGCCCGAGGAGCGCTCGAGCACACTGCTCGGCGTGCGCGGCGCCCGGCTCGTCGCCCTGACCGACCAGCGCGCCGCCTGGGCCGCGCCGGACGGGACGCTGCACGTCGTCGGCACCTCGGCCGACGCCGAGACGCTCGTGCCCGAGACGGTGTTCCCGCTCGGCCCCGCGGCCGGCCCCACCACCGACCCGCCCGACCTCGCGGCCACGGTCCGCCCCGTCGGGCCGGTGCTGCTGTGGTGGACCGGCACGGCCACCGTCGGGCTCGACGCCGGCGACCTGCGGCCGCGCTGGACGCTGCCGGGCACGCTCGGCGCCGGTGCCGCGTGGCCCGGGAGCGCCCCGGCCGCCGTCGCCCTCGTGCCGGTGCCCGACGGCCTCGCCGTGCTCGACGCGGCCACCGGCACCCCCCGCGGCCCGACCGTCCCCGTGCGCCGCGACCTCGCCCCGGGCAGCCCGGTGGCCGTCGCCGCGACGGGCACGACGCTCGTGGAGCTGCGCGGCGCGACGGTGGTCGCGCTCCGGCCGCCGGGCTGACCCCGGATACGGCAGACTGACCGAGGTGGGCCGCCCCGAGACCCCCGGCACCGCCGGACCCGCCGCCGCACCCGGCAGCGGGTCGGCCGACGGCGCCGACCTGCGGCCCCCCGACGCCACCCCGGCCGCCCTGACGGTCGGCCCCGGCGAGGCCCAGCGCCACCCCCACGCCGCCCGCCCCGTCGTCGTCGCGTCGTCCCTCGGGCCGCTCGCGGGCCTGCGCGCCGACCCCGACGAGTCGGCCTCGGTGGGCGGGCCGCCCGCCACGGCGCTCCTGCTGCCCGGCTACTCCGGCTCGAAGGAGGACTTCGCGCCGCTGATCGACCCGATCGCGGCCGCGGGCATCGGGGTGCTGGCGATCGACCTGCCGGGCCAGTACGAGTCGCCGGGGCCCGACGCCGAGCACGAGTACCGCCCGTCGGCGCTCGGCCCGGTGATCGCCGGGGTGGTCGCCGACGAGGCGGCGGCCGGGCGGCGGGTGCTGCTGCTCGGGCACTCGTACGGCGGTCTCGTCGCCCGGGCGGCCGTGCTGGCCGGGGCGCCCGTGCGGGGGCTGACGCTGATGGACTCGGGGCCCGGCGAGCTGCCGATGGGCCGGCGCCGCAGCGACCTCGACGTGGTCGAGCCCGTGCTGCGCCGCCGCGGCATCGACGAGGTCATCGCCCTGCGCGACGCGTCGGGCCAGTGGTCGTCGACCCACCCGCATGTCGTCGACCTGCTGCGCGACCGGTTGCGGCGCTCCGCCGTGGCGGGCCTGCTCGGGATGGGCGACGCGCTGCGCTCCGAGGACGACCGCACCGCCGAGCTCGTCGCCGCGGTGCGGGCGCGGCGGGTGCCGTGCCTGGTCGTGTGCGGCACCGACGACGACGCCTGGCCGGTGAGCATGCAGCGCACGATGGCCGACCGGCTCGAGGCCGAGTTCGCCGCGGTGCCCCACGCCGCGCACGCCCCGAACGTCGAGAACCCCTCGGCGCTGCTCGACGTCCTCGTCCCGACGTGGCGCACGTGGCTGCGCGACGACATCCTCGGGTGAGTGAGCCTCCCTCCCGACCCCGCTGACGGGTACTTCGGTCCGGGCAGCACGACCTGGCGCGTGCTCGCCGACCCGGCCGCCGGTGTCGGCGGGGTGTCGGCGCTGTTCCTGCAGGCCCTGCACCCGCTCGCGATGGCGGGGGTCTCGGAGCACTCGGACTTCGACACCGCCTTCTGGCCGCGCCTGCAGCGCACCGCCGAGTACGTCATGACGGTGACCTACGCCGACCGCGGGCGCGTCGACGCCGCCGCCGCGCGCGTGCGCCGGGCCCACGAGTTCGTTCGGGGCACCGACCCCGTCACCGGGCGCCGGTACGCCGCGGGCGACGAGGAGCTCCTGCGCTGGGTGCACGTCACCGAGGTCAGCTCGTTCCTCGGGGCGGTGCGCCGCGCCGGGGCGCCGATCAGCGACGCCGAGGCCGACGACTTCTACCGCGAGCAGGTCGTCGCGGCCCGGCTGCTCGGCGCCGGCGACGTCCCGGCCAGCCGCGCGGAGGTCGCCGACTACGTCGCCGACGTGCGCCGCGACCTGCGCGCCTCACCGGTCAGCCGCGCCGCCGTGGTGCGCCTGCTCGTGCCCCCGATGTCGCTGCGCACCACCCTGACCACCCCGGCCCGCCCGGCGTGGACGGCGGTCGCCGCGCTGGGCTTCGCGCTGCAGCCGCGGTGGGCGCGCCGGATGCACGGCGTCCCGGCCCTGCCGACCACCGACCTCGGCGCCACCCTGACCCTGCGCGCCCTGCGCACGGCCGTCCTCGCCCTGCCCGAGCACTGGCGCCACGGCCCGATCGCCCGCGAGGCCCTCGCCCGCGAGCGCACCGGGGCGTCCTGAGCCCCGATCTGTTGCAGCGAACGTGGCGTTCGCTGCTTCTAGGCGCGCGAAGTCCCCGTTCGCGCGACGGTCACGCCCACCAGACGGTCGCGAGCACGAGGAACAGGATCACCGGCACCGACGCCGCGGCGGCGACGGCCAGCACGGGCGACGTGCGGCGGTGGGCGGCGACCGCGGTGGCGGCGACCGCCGCGGCGGCGCCGACCAGGTGCCCGGCGACGGTGTCCAGGCCCGGTCCCGGCCCGCCGAGGAACCACGGCGCCACGATCACGACCACCGCGAGCACCACGAGCCCGCCCGCGAGCACCCGGGCCAGGGCGACGAGGCGGCGCCGGGTGCCGGCGAGGCGCCCGGGCGGGCGCGGCGAGGCCACCGCGAACCCGCCGGGCGGGGTCGGGCGTCCGGCGCCGCGTGAACGCTGCCGGCGCGTCGCGGCGCGGGGCACCCCGGCGGGCGAGGTCCAGCGCTCGGGCGAGACCCACGAGCCGGTCGACGTCACGCCCGGCACGTCGCCGCGGGGCGGGGTCGGCGCGTCGTGGGGCGCCCAGGACCGCGGCGGGGTCGGGCCGCCGGCGTCGTGGTGATCGGGGTCGGGCCGCGCGGTCACGGCGCGAGCCCCGCCCAGGCCGGGTCGGCCGGCGCGGCGGCGCGGCCCTCGGGGCAGTGGCGCCGCACGTCGCAGGCGCCGCAGCGGGGTCCGGGAGCGGGCGGGAAGAGGTCCTCGGCGCGCCGCGGGTCCTCCTCCAGCGCGTCGGCGGCCGCGCCGAGGGCGACGGCACCGGCCTCGGCACGCTCGCGGTGCCCGGCCAGGCCCGCGTCGTCGTGGTCGGCGGCGGCGACCGTGGCGCTGGGCAGGTGGTGCAGCTCGACCCGGTGGCACGGGCGCCGCAGGGTGCGCCGGGCCGCGAGCACGTAGAGCGCGAGCGCGGGCGAGCGGCGCGCGTCGTCGGCGTCGGGGACGTGGCGCCCGGTCTTGTAGTCGACGACGACCACCTCGCCGTCGCGCTGGTCGAGCCGGTCGGCGCGGCCCTCGGCGACCATGGCGCCGACCGGCGCGGACAGCCACCGCTCCAGGCCCACGACCTCGCCCATCGGCTCCGGCGCCCCGTCCACGCCGTGGCGCTCGACGTAGTCGGCGACCCAGGTCCGGGCGCGCTCCCGGTACTCCGCGACCTGGGCATCGTCGCGGAACCCCTCCGACGACCAGTGGCGGTCGACCTCGGCGGCGGCGCGCGCGGCGCTGCGCCGGGCGGGGGGCTCGCCGTACACGGCGTGCAGCGCGTTGTGCACCACCGCGCCGAGCGTGCTCGCCGCCCGCGGACCGCCCCGCGGCAGCGCCGGCCGCTCGAGGTAGGTCAGGCGGTACCGGCGCCGGCAGTCCTGCCAGGTGGCGAGACGCGACGGGGTCACGCGGACCAGGCGGGCGGGCATGCCGTCCAGACCCAGCTGCATGCTCATCACCCCCAGCCTAGGTGGCGCGGGGGTCTCAGCCCGCGAGCACCTCGACGCCCGTCGCCCGCTCCACGATCTTGTCGAGCTCCGCCGCCGCGGTCCGTTCCACCGCGATGCCCGTCGCCTTGTTCGCCCCGTGGTAGTCGCTCGAGCCGGTGACCAGCAGGCCGGTCTCCGCGGCCAGCGCGCGCAGCGCCGCGCGGTCCTCGGGGGCGTGGTCGGGGTGGTCGACCTCGACGCCGTCGAGCCCGGCCGCGGCGAGCTCGCGGATCACCGACGCGTCGACGCACGGGCCCCGCCGCCGCGCGAAGGCGTGCGCGAACACCGCCACCCCGCCGGCGTCGTGGATCATCGCGATGGCCCTCGCGATCGGGGTGTTGTCCTTCTCGACGTAGTACGGGCCGTCCTTGCGCAGGATGTGCTCGAACGCCTCCGACACCGAACCCACGGCACCGAGCTCCACGAGCGCCCGCCCAATGTGCGGCCGGCCGGCCGGCGAGTCGGGGGCGAGGCGGGCGAGCAGGGAGTCGCCGGTGATGTCCGGGAAGTCGGCGGTCATGCGGTCGCCCATGTCCTGCACCCGCCGGCGGCGCGCGCCCCGCACCCGCTCCTGCTCGGCGACGATCGCCGGATGGGCGGGGTCGAAGAGGTAGCCCAGCAGGTGCGCGGTGACCGTGCGGCCGTGCCCGTCGTCGCTCTCGGTCGAGAACTCCGCCCCGCGCACGAGCCGCATGCCGGTCGGCAGTGCGCCGGCCGCGGCGTCCCACCCGGCGGTCGTGTCGTGGTCGGTCAGCGCGAGCACGGTGACGCCGGCGGCCGCCGCCGTCGCCACGAGCTCGCCGGGGGTCTCGGTGCCGTCGGAGACCGACGAGTGGGTGTGGAGGTCGATCGTCACCGGTGGATCGTCACCGACGGCGGGCCCGCGCGCCGCCGAAGCCCGACCCCGGCAGCGTGTAGGAGCGGGTCTGGCGCTTGTCGCCGAACACCAGCTCGGAGATGGCCTCGTAGACCTCTTCGGGGTCGGGGAGGAAGTCGATGCGGTTGAGAGCCTGGATCTGGCCCGCCGACTCGATGACCATCGTCCCGTAGCCGAGCATGCGGCCGTTGAGGGTGCGCTCGAACGTCAGGTCGGTGACCTTCGTCAACGGCATCATGCCGACCTGGTGGGTGAAGATCCCCTTGGTCAGCATCACGCGCTTGTCGGTGACGACGACCTTCTCGACCCACCACTCGCTGACCTTGTAGCTGGTCTTGAGCAGCACGAGCAGCGCGCCGTACCAGAACAGGTTGTCCAGCACGACGTTCTGCGGCAGGTAGGCCGCCCCGAGCGCGAGCAGCACGAACAGGATGACGGCCTGCAGCACCTCGCTGACGATGACCGCCCAGTGGCGCCGGAAGCGGATCACCCGCCGCTCGGTGGGCAGGACGTACTCGTCGACCTCGCGGGGTGCCAGCACGTCGGGCCTCCGGACCTAGAACAGCGCGCGGATGAATTCCACCACCGATGCTGCCGCATCGCCCAGGATCGTGAGGATGCTCAGCACCAGATCGGCCGAAGCCTGGGGTTGCGAGATGACGAAGAAGAGCGCGAACGCGACGCCCGCGATGATGCCGATCTTCTTCGCGTTCACCAGGTGTCCCTCGCGGTGGTCGTCGCCGTGTCGTGATCAGTATGGGTCGTCCGGGCCGCGACGGGCAGCGGGCGACCCGGGTGATACTAGTGTGATCTCGTGTGACGATGGGTGACCCCGGTGCGCGTGGCGGCGCGTCGCCCGACACGTCCGGGGACATCCCCTGCGTCGGGGGGATCGTCACCGATCCGCGGGGCCGCCTGCTGCTGATCCGCCGCGCGCACGACCCCGAGGCCGGCCGCTGGTCGCTGCCCGGCGGCCGGGTCGAGCCGGGCGAGTCCGCCCGCGACGCGACGGCCCGCGAGGTCGCCGAGGAGACCGGGCTCGCCGTCGTCGTCGGCGAGGAGGTCGGGCACGTGCGCCGGCCCGCGCCGGACGGGCGCACGTTCGCGATCCACGACTTCCGCTGCCGGCTGCCCGACGGGTGCGACCCCGACACGGTCCTGCGGGCCGGTGACGACGCCGCCGACGCCCGGTGGGTCGACGGCGCCGCCTACGCCGCGCTCGACGCGGAGGGCGCGCTGGTCAGCGGCCTGACCGCCGCCCTCCGCGGCTGGGACTGTCTGCCCGGTCAGTCGCGCTGAGGCACGGGGCGACGGGGCTGCTCGGCGGCGATGGCCTCGTCGGTGCCCTCGGACGCCGGGCGCTTGGGCACCATCACCTTGCGGCGGTAGATGCAGACGACGACGCCGTCCTGGTTGTAGCCGATCGTCTCGACCTGCACGACGCCGCGGTCGTTCTTCGACGACGACTCCTTCTTGTCGAGCACCGTCGACTCGCCGTAGATCGTGTCGCCGTGGAACACCGGCTTGACGTGACGCAGCGACTCGACCTCGAGGTTCGCGATCGCCTTGCCCGACACGTCGGCGACCGACATCCCGAGCAGCAGCGAGTACACGTAGTTGCCGACGACGACGTTGCGGCCCTGCTGCGTGCCCTCGGCGTAGTGGGAGTCGAGGTGCAGCGGGTGATGGTTCATCGTGATCAGGCAGAAGAGGTGGTCGTCGTACTCGGTGACCGTCTTGCCCGGCCAGTGCTTGTACGTCGCGCCGACCTCGAACTCCTCGAAGTACCGACCGAACTGCACGGATCCGCCTCCTGAACGTCTGTGGTCGTGCGGGTGCCGATCCAGGTGACGTCGTGCCCGGGACCGACAGCTCCGGCGAAGGTCGCTAGGATGGCCGATCGGCGAAGGTCGTGTCGCGCGAGGTGAGGGAGGTGAGACGTGGACGACTCCTATCGCAGGGCCGCTGCCCTGCCCCCGAGTACGGGCCGCGTCCCCTCCCCGGTGACGCCCGGGCGCTGAGCGCCGCGGGGTGGTCCGGGAGGGACGCGGTGGCCGCAGTGCCCGCCCCCGTCACTCCGTCCGGTCCCCGGAGGTCCCCATGCCTGCCCTGCCCACGCTGCGCAACGCCGGAGCCCGCGTGATCCGCCCCGGGCGCCCGCGCACGCCGGACCCGCGGGTCCCCCACGTCCCGCTGGCCGCGTTCGTCGTCGACTGCGCCGTCTACGTGGACGGCAAGCGCCTCGACGGCCGCTGGACCCACCGCGAGGCCATCGCCGAGGTACGCCGGCGCGAGGAGGGCTTCGTGTGGATCGGGCTGCACGAGCCCGACGCCGAGCAGATCCAGGACATCGCCGAGGTGTTCGGGCTGCACCCGCTGGCGGTCGAGGACGCCGTGCACGCCCACCAGCGCCCGAAGATCGAGCGCTACGACGACATGCTCTTCTCGGTGTTCAAGACCATGCGGTACGTCGCGCACGCGTCGCCGACCACCGCTAACGAGATCGTCGAGTCCGGCGAGCTGATGGTGTTCCTCGGCGAGGACTTCGTGGTGACCGTGCGCCACGGCCAGCACTCGGGCCTGCGCCGCGTGCGCCACATGCTCGAGGCCGACCCCGAGCACCTCGCGCAGGGCCCGGCGGTCGTGCTGCACGCCGTCGCCGACCACATCGTCGACGCCTACCTCGACGTCTCCCAGGGCGTGGAGGGCGACATCGACACGATGGAGACCGAGGTCTTCGCGCCCTACAGCGAGGTCGGCGCCGAGCAGATCTACCTGATGAAGCGCGAGGTCCTCGAGCTCCGCCGCGCGATCACCCCGCTGGTCCAGCCCATACGACGGCTGACCGAGGGCTACTCGCCGCTCGTGCCCTCGGAGGTCCGCAGCTACTTCCGCGACGTCGACGACCACCTCGCGACGGTGGCCGAGCGCGTCGCCTCGTTCGACGAGCTGCTCACGACGCTCGTCGACGCGGTGCTGGCCAAGATCACGCTGCGCCAGAACAACGACATGCGCAAGATCACCGCGTACGCGGCCCTGCTCGCCGTGCCGACCATGCTCGCCGGCATCTACGGCATGAACTTCGACTTCATGCCCGAGCTGCACTGGGAGTTCGGCTACCCGGCGGTGATCCTCGTGATCCTGACGATCTGCACGGTGCTCTGGCGGACGTTCCGTAAGAACCGCTGGCTCTGAGCGTGATCGCCCTCGCCGGCGTGTCGCGCCGGCGAGGATGCGGCGATCCTGGCGTCACACGCCAGCAACGCCGCATCGCTCGCACCGGGATCAGCCGTCGGTGCCCATCGCGAGCTTGCCGAGCATGTCGCGGGCCTTCTCGGCGTTGCGGGGCTGGCACAGGACGTCGTAGCGCCCGGCCACGAGCTGGCTCTGCGAGGTGAAGTCGCGGCGGCCGCGCGAGGCCCCGTACGTGATCGCTCCGGAGACGACGCCGAACACGATGCCGATGACGAGGCCGGTGAGGATCGCGCCGAGCCCGCCGATGCCGCCCGCGGGCGAGAGCAGCGAGAGCACGAGGCCCACGAACAGGCCCAGCCAGGCGCCGGACGCGGCGCCGGTGGCCAGGACGCGGCCCCAGGTCAGGCGGCCGATGACCCGCTCGACGAGCATGAGGTCGACGCCGACGATGGTGACGTCGGCGACGGGGAACTCGTTGTCGGCGAGGTGGTCGACGGCGCGCTGGGCCTCCTCGTACTTGGCGTAGGAGCCCACCGGCCAGCCCGACGGCGGCTCGGGGAGGTTCGGCAGCCCCGGCTGGGCGCCCGGGCGGTTCCCGGTGAACGGCGCAGTCACGACGATCCCTCGCTGTCCTCTCGACGATCTCGTCCTGTCCAACGGCGAACCCCGCCCGGGAGTGCCCGGGCGGGGTGCCGGTGTGACGGAGCAGTGTGACGGAGGACGGTACCGCTGATCAGCGCAGCTTGTAGTCCTTCAGCAGCCCGCGGCTGATGATCGTCTTCTGGATCTCCGAGGTGCCCTCGCCGATGAGCAGGAACGGGGCCTCGCGCATGAGGCGCTCGATCTCGTACTCCTTCGAGTAGCCGTAGCCGCCGTGGATGCGGAACGACTCCTCGGTGACCTCCTTGCAGTACTCGGAGGCGATCATCTTGGCCATGCCGGCCTCGACGTCGTTGCGCTCGCCGCGGTCCTTGAGACGGGCCGCGTTGACCATCATGTGGTGCGCCGCCTCGACCTTCGTGGCCATCTCGGCGAGCTTGAACGAGATCGCCTGGTGCTGCGCGATCGGCTTGCCGAACGTGGAGCGCTGCTGGGCGTACTCGATGCCGAGCTCGAAGGCGCGGATCGCGATGCCGCAGGCGCGGGCGGCGACGTTGACGCGGCCGACCTCGACGCCGTCCATCATCTGCGCGAAGCCCTTGCCGGGCGCGTGGCCGAGGACCTGCGACTGCGGGATGCGGAAGCCGTCGAACACCATCTCGGTGGTGTCGACGCCCTTGTAGCCCATCTTGTCGATCTTGCCGGGGATGCTGAGGCCGTCGGCGACCTTGCCGAAGCCCCGCTCCTTGTCGACCAGGATCGTCGTCAGGTTCTGGTAGGGCTTCTCGGCGCCCTCGTCGGTCTTGACCAGCACCGCCGACAGGTTCGACGACCCGCCGTTGGTCAGCCACATCTTGGCGCCGTTGACGACGTAGTCGTCGCCGTCGGCCTTGGCGCTGGTCTTGATGGCGGCGACGTCGGAGCCGAGGTCGGGCTCGGACATCGAGAACGACCCGGTGATCTCGCCGGTCGCCATCTTCGGCAGGTAGTGCGCCTTCTGCTCCGGGGTGCCGTGCTGGCGCAGCATGTAGGCGACGATGAAGTGGGTGTTGATGACGCCCGAGACGCTCATCCACCCCCGGGCGATCTGCTCGACGACCAGCGCGTAGGTCAGCAGCGACTCGCCCAGACCGTCGAACTCCTCGGGGATCATGAGCCCGAACAGGCCCATCTCCTTCATCCCGTCGACGATGTCCTGCGGGTAGACGTCGTCGTGCTCGAGCTGCTGCGCGTGCGGGATGATCTCCTTGTCCACGAAGTCGCGGACCGTGGACAGGATCTCCTGCTGCACATCGGTCAGGCCGGCGGTCTGGGCGAGGCGTGCCATGCGTGGTGCTCCTGCTGTCTAGAAGTTACCGACGAGTATCGGGTCAGCTCTCCGGCGGCGTCCAGCGCTCGCCGCGGCTCATGCCCGCCGCGCGGCCCTTGCCGGCGATGACCAGCGCCATCTTGCGCGAGGCCTCGTCGATCATCTCGTCGCCGAGCATCGCGGAGCCCTTGGCGCCGCCGGCCTCCGAGGTGAACCACTCGTAGGCGTCGAGGATGTTCTCGGCGTGGTCGTAGTCCTCCTGCGACGGCGAGAACGTCTCGTTCGCGGCGTCGATCTGGCCGGGGTGCAGCACCCACTTGCCGTCGTAGCCCAGCGCCGCCGCCCGGTTCGCCACGCGGCGGAAGCCGTCGACGTCGCGGATCTGCAGGTAGGGGCCGTCGATGGCCTGCAGGTCGTTGGCCCGCGCGGCCATGAGGATCTGCATGAGGATGTAGTGGTAGGCGTCGCCCTCGGTGTAGCCGGGGGGCTGCTCGCCGACGACCAGCGACTTCATGTTGATCGAGGCCATGAAGTCGGCGGGGCCGAAGACGATGGTCTCCAGACGCGGGCTCGACTCGGCGATCGCGACGACGTTGTTGAGCCCGCGCGCGTTCTCGATCTGCGCCTCGATGCCGATGCGCCCGACCTCGAGCCCCATCGTCTTCTCGATCTGCGTGAGCAGGAAGTCCAGGGCGTGGACCTGCTCGGGCGTCTGCACCTTGGGCAGCATGATCGCGTCGAGGTTGGCCCCGGCGCCCTCGACGACCTCGGTGACGTCGCGGTAGGTCCACTCGGTGGTCCAGTCGTTGACGCGCACGACGCGCGTCTTGCCCTCCCAGCCGCCCTCGTTGAGGGCCGCCACGATCGTCTTGCGGGCCTCGGGCTTCACCAGCGGTGCGCAGGCGTCCTCGAGGTCCAGGAAGATCTGGTCGGCGGGCAGGGTCCGGGCCTTGTCGATGAACTTCTGGCTCGACCCGGGCACCGCCAGACACGACCGGCGGGGGCGGTTCTCCACACTCACGAGTAGCTGACCTCCATTTGCACGTGACCGGCGGCCGATGCTGGCACGGGTCTCCGCGCCTCATCGGCCGAGGTGGCGACCCTCTCAGAGGTGACTCGATCCAGCTCGACCGGCGACGGGAGCTAGCCTGCTGGCGTGACTACCGCCATGGCCAGGGTGTTCGTGGCCCGCATGGTCGGGCTGCCCGTCCTCGGGCCGGACGGCGAGCGGATCGGGCGCGTGCGCGACGCGGTGTGCGCGGTGTCGGTCGGCCCGCGGCCGCCCCGCGTCCTCGGCCTGGTCGTGACCGTGGGCTCGCGGCGGCGCATCTTCGTGCCGATGCTGCGGGTCACGGCGATCGACGCCGCCGCGGTGACGCTCGCGACCGGGCAGGTCAACCTGCGGGCGTTCGCCCAGCGCCCCAACGAGGTGCTCGTCGTCGGCGAGATGCTCGACGCACGGGTCCGCGTCGTCGACCACGACACCGATGCCCAGGTGGTCGACGTGCTCATGGAGCACCAGCGCAGCCGCGACTGGCTGGTGACGCGCCTGGCGGTGCGCGAGCTCGTCGGGCGCCTCGGCCGGCGGGGCCCGATCCAGGTGCTGCCGTGGGCGGCGATCTCCGGGCTCTCGCTCGACGAGACCGGGCAGGGCACCGAGCAGCTGCTGTCCACCTTCGAGGACATGCGCCCCGCCGACATCGCGCACGCGCTGATGGACCTTCCCCAGCGCCGCCGCCACGACGTCGCCGACGGGCTGGGCGACGACCGCCTGGCCGACGTGCTCGAGGAGCTCCCGTCCTCGGAGCAGCAGGACCTTCTGCGCCACCTCACCACCGAGCGCGCCGCCGACGTGCTCGAGGAGATGGACCCCGACGACGCCGCCGACCTGCTCGCCGACCTCCCCGGGGCCGAGTCCGAGGAGCTCCTCGGCCTCATGGAGCCCGAGGAGTCCGAGCCGGTCCGGCGCCTGCTGTCGTACTCGTCGAACACCGCGGGCGGGCTCATGACGCCCGAGCCGATCGTGCTCCAGCCCGGCGCGACGATCGCCGAGGCGCTCGCCCACGTCCGCAACCCCGACATCACCCCGGCCCTGGCCTCGATGGTGTTCGTGTGCCGGCCGCCGACGGCCACCCCGACCGGGCGCTACCTGGGCTGCGTGCACTCCCAGCGGCTGCTGCGCGAGGCTCCCTCGGACCTCGTCGCGGGCGTCCTGGACTCCGAGCTCACCCGCATGGGGCCGGACGCGACGCTCGCCGAGGTCACGCGCTACTTCGCGACCTACAACCTCGTCTGCGGCCCGGTGATCGACGACGGCGGGCACCTGGTCGGGGCGGTCACCGTCGACGACGTCCTCGACCACCTGCTGCCCGAGGACTGGCGCTCGCAGCCGGACCCCGAACCCGCGCCCCGGCCCGAACGGCCCGCCCCGCCCGCGTCCCTCCCGGGGGCGGGCCGTGCCTGAGGCCAGCGCGCGGCGGCGCCTCGACCAGCCCGCCGGCACCCGCCGCCTGCGTCTGACGGTCGACACCGAGTGGTTCGCGCGCGTCGCCGAGAGCCTCGCGCGCTTCCTCGGCACGGGCACGTTCCTGCTGTGGCAGTCGGTGATCGTCGTCACCTGGATCACGCTCAACGTCTTCGCGCTCAGCCTGCAGTGGGACCCGTACCCGTTCATCCTGCTCAACCTGGCCTTCTCCACCCAGGCCGCCTACGCGGCGCCGCTGATCCTGCTCGCGCAGAACCGCCAGGACGACCGCGACCGCGTGTCCCTCGAGGAGGACCGCTCCCGCGCGGGCCGGCTCTCCGCCGAGACCGAGTACCTCGCCCGGGAGCTGGCGTCGATGCGCCTGCAGCTCGGCGAGGTCGTCACCCGCGACTACCTGCGCGGCGAGCTCGACCAGGTCCGCGGGGTGCGCGACGGCACCCGGGACGCCGAGGGCCGCACCGACAAGGCCCTGGAGAAGGCCGTCGCGCGGGCCGTCGACCGGGCCGTCGACCGGGCCGTGGCCCGCAACCTCGAGCAGGCCCTGGCCCGGGCGCTCGACCAGGCGGGACACAACGCCGCGACCGACGGCGACCGGCACCGCAACGGGCACTGAGCCGGCGGGCCGCGCACGCCGCGTGAAGGGCGTGTGACCAGGGGGTGACGGGGGACGCTCCGCGTGCCCGGCGCAGCGCCGGAGGCGGCACGTAGCATGGGTGTCAGTCGACGGGACCCACGATCCGTGGGAGGCACCCGTCCCCGGTCCCGGCGCGGGGGCACCACACTCCCCGGGACCGACCTACGCCGAGTCCGAGAAGGGTCCGATGGCCGCAGCACCATCCGTCGACGCGATCCGGTCCGCCCTGGCCGGCGTCGAGGATCCCGAGATCCACAAGCCCATCACCGAGCTGGGGATGGTCAAGGACATCAACGTCCTCGACCACGGCAAGGTCGAGGTGGCCGTCTACCTCACCGTCGCCGGCTGCCCGATGAAGGACACCATCACCCAGCGGGTGACCACCGCGGTGTCCGCGGTCTCCGGCGTCACGGCCGTGTCGGTCGAGCTCGACGTCATGAACGACGAGCAGCGCCGCGAGCTGCGCAAGACGGTCCGCGGCGACTCCGACGAGCCCGTCATCCCGTTCGCCCAGCCCGGCTCGATGACCCGCGTCTACGCGGTCGCGTCCGGCAAGGGCGGGGTCGGCAAGTCGTCGGTGACGGTCAACCTCGCCGCCGCGATGGCCGACAAGGGCCTGTCGGTCGGCGTGGTCGACGCCGACATCTACGGCCACTCGGTGCCGCGGATGCTCGGCACCGACGAGAAGCCGACCAAGGTCGACGACATGATCATGCCGCCGCAGAGCCACGGCGTGAAGCTGATCTCGATCGGCATGTTCACCCCGGGCAACACCCCCGTGGTCTGGCGCGGCCCGATGCTGCACCGCGCCCTCCAGCAGTTCCTCGCCGACGTGTTCTGGGGCGACCTCGACATCCTGCTGCTCGACCTGCCCCCGGGCACCGGCGACATCGCCATCTCGGTGGCGCAGCTGATCCCGAACGCCGAGCTGCTCGTGGTCACCACCCCCCAGCAGGCCGCCTCCGAGGTCGCCGAGCGCGCCGGCGCGATCTCCCTGCAGACCCGCCAGCGCCTGGCCGGGGTCATCGAGAACATGTCCTGGATGGACATGCCCGACGGCTCCCGCATGGACCTCTTCGGCTCCGGGGGCGGGCAGATCGTCGCCGACTCGCTGGCCAAGTCCGTCGGCGGCAACGTCCCGCTGCTGGGGCAGATCCCGATCGACACCCGCCTGCGCGAGGGCGGCGACGCCGGGATGCCGCTGGTGCTCAGCGAGCCCGAGTCCTCGGCGGGCGCGGCCCTGCGCGCGGTCGCCGAGAAGCTCTCGGTGCGCTCCCGCGGCCTCGCGGGCATGTCGCTGAACATCTCGCCGGCCGGGCGCTAGTGTCCTGAGTCGGAAGTTCGGCAGCGGTTGTTAGGTTCGAGGTATGGCTCGTGGACCTGCGCCGGTGGCGATCGTGCTCTCCGAGGACGAACGGGAGCAGTTGGAGTCCTGGGCGCGGCGGC
>NZ_JBHSKG010000023.1:0-104695 GCF_042657905.1 Actinomycetospora rhizophila
GGCAGCACCGTGCTCGGCTGGAAACAAGCCCTCGGCGCTCTCGCCCTGGCCTACCCCGACCGCATCGGCCCCTACCTCAGCTGACCGACCCATAGATCAACTTACACAGACAACTTGACAGGCCCACTCGGTGCGCCGCGCCCGCACCCGCCGCTGACGCCGGGCGTTGTCGTAGAGCCGCGCCGCCCACTGCGGGTCGATCGCGGTGGCGAGCTGCTGGATCCGCTCGATCAACCCCGACAGCGTGAGCCGCGGCGCCTCGGGCAGCACCCGCACGATGACCCGGCGGGCGTGCCCGGCCGACAGCGACGCCGTCCAGGTGACACAGATCCGGACCCGGTCGGTGTCGATCTGCCCGGCGTCCCACGCCGCCCACAACTCCGGGATCGCCGCGATCGCGGTCTCGGCCTGCCCCAACAGCTTCGACACCCGGGTGCGGGACTCGGCGAGCACCACCCGCAGCTCATCGGTGCAGAACTCGCCGTAGCCCTCGCGGCGCCCACCCGGGCGGTCCGGGTCGGCCAGCGCCGCCTCCCGCGCCACCAGCGCGAACCGCGCCTCGTGGTGCGAGAGCTGACGGCGCCACGCCGCCGTGAGCACCACCGTGTCGTGCGGGGACACCGCCCGTGGGTCGACCTGCTCCAACAGCGCGCCCAGCGCCGCGCCGGGAGGGGCCGCGGCCAGCCCCTCCGGCAACGATGCGAACAGCTGTTCGAACACGACACCAGGCTAGCGCCGACCCCCGACAACGAGGGCCCGAACGACAGCCTGAGGGCCGGAACAACGCCCGGCTACCCCAGGAATGCGTTCCGCCGGCCCGCGAGCAGGCGGTACAGCGTCTGCTGGATGTTCTCGCGCACCTGGTCGGTCAGGTTGAACACCAGCATCGGGTCGTCGGCGGCACCGGGCTCGTAGGCGTCGGTGTGGATGGGCTCGCCGAACTCGATGTACCACTTCGACGGCAGCGGCACGAGGCCCAGCGGCCCGAGCAGCGGCCAGGTGGGCGTGACCGGGAAGTACGGGACGCCGAGCAGGCGGGCCAGGGGCCCGATGTCGGCGATCTTCGGGTACGTCTCCTCCGCGCCCACGATGGAGCACGGGATGATCGGCACCCCGGAGCGCAGCGCGGCCGAGACGAACCCGCCGCGCCCGAAGCGCTGGAGCTTGTACCGGTCGGCGAAGTCCTTGCCGATGCCCTTGAACCCCTCGGGCCAGACACCGACGAGCTCCCCGGCGGACAGCAGCGCCTCCGCGTCGGCGTTGCAGGCCAGCGTGTGCCCGGCCTTGCGCGCCGCGGCGCCGACGCCGGGCAGGCCGAACACGAGGTCGGCCGCGAGCATGCGCAGGTAGCGGGGGACGGCGAGGTCGTCGTGCGCCGCCACCGTCGTCATGAGGGCGTCGAGGGGCAGCGTCCCGGAGTGGTTGGCCACCAGCAGCGCGCCGCCGGAGAGCGGCACGTTCTCGGTGCCGATCGTCTCCACGCGGAACCAGTGCTCGTAGAGCGGGCGCAGCAGCGGCATCACCACGTTCTCGGTGAGGTCGCGGTCGAAGCCGAACTCGTCGACGGTGTAGCGGCCGGTGAGGCGGCGCTGCAGGAAGTCGCCGACCTCGGCGACCCGCGCCTCGAGGTCGGTCGGGCCCTCGGGGGTCGGCAGGGCGGCGACCTCGCCGCCCTCGACGGCGTCCACGACCTCGGGATCCGGCCCGCGCACGGCCTCGGTGCGCTCCTGCAGGGATCCGACACCCGGACGGCTCGCCCGCCGCGGCGCGGGCCGCGTGCGGGGTCGGGGGCGTCCGCCGTCGGAGCGCAGCGGGATCACCCGGGCCTCGGGCATGACGTCACCTCTGGTGGAGCGAGGAGCGGACGGTCGGTCGGGGTCGAGCGGGCCGGTCACGTGCCGGAGGGCAGGGCCCGGGCCACGGCGAGCGCCGCGTCCTGGGCCCGGCCGAAGGTCGCCGGGTCGATCACCGGGCGCAGGTTGCGCCCGGCCACGAAGTCGTCGAACGCCTGGACCGTGGTCCACCGGGGCGTGAAGCCGAACTCGTTCTGCAGCTTCGTCGTGTCGACGACCCGGCCGAAGTTGAGCAGGCGCAGCTGCTCGGGCGAGAAGTCGACGAGCCGGGCTCGCCGTGTGAACCGCCCGATGAGCGGCACGGCCGGCTGCGGGACCGGCAGCGAGATGCGGCCCGCCCGCCGGATGGCCTGGGACAGCATCAGCACCCCGGCCGCGCCGACGTTGAACACCCCGGGCAGGTCCTCGGCGGCCGCCCGCTCGAGCACCGCGACGGCGTCCTCCTCGTGCAGCAGCTGCACGCGGGCGTCGTACCCCAGCACCACCGGGACGACCGGCAGCGAGAAGTACCGCACGAACGACGTGTCGATCCGCGGGCCGATCAGGTTGACGAAGCGCAGCGTCGTCACCGGGATGTCGGGCCGGCGCCGGGAGAAGCTCCGGACGTAGCCCTCGATCTCGACGGCGTCCTTGGCGTACCCGCCGGGCGGGATCGCCTTCGGCTCGGTGGTCTCGGTGAACGTCGCCGGGTCACGCTTGCTGGCGCCGTAGACCGCGCTGGTCGACTTCACCACCAGGCGGCGCACCGTGTCGGAGCGCTGGCAGGCCGCGAGCAGCTGCATCGTCCCGATGACGTTCATCTCCATCATCATCGAGCGGCCCCCGGACTGACCGGGGTTGCCCGAGAGCGACGCGTGGACGACGGTGTCGACCTTCGCCGTGGAGATGACCTTGCCGATCAGCGGGTTCCGGATGTCCACCCGCACGAACTCGGCGCGTCCCATCCGCCGCCGCATCTCGCGCGACGGCGGCGTCGTGTCGACCCCGAGGACGCGCTCGATCGACGGGTCCGCGGCGAGCCGCGCCGCCAGGTGGCCGCCCAGGAAGCGGCTGACCCCGGTGACGAGGACGACGGACGGCGCCTCCGACATGGGCTGGCATCTCCTGCGGTCTCGCGGACGGGCGGGCCCTCCCGGCTCGGGGCCGGGACCCCGGCCCTACTTGCCGAGCTTGCGACGCTGCACGCGGGTCTTGCGGAGCAGCTTACGGTGCTTCTTCTTCGACATCCGCTTGCGACGCTTCTTGATGACCGAACCCATAGGAAACCTCTCGTGAGCAGCAGGCGACCGACCGGTCGCAGACACACCACCGTACCGGCCGTCTCCACGACGACCGGTGGTGGAGGGGTGCGGCGATCGTCTCGCCGGACCCGTGGAGCGGGGGTCAGCCGGCGTCGAAGTACGAGCCGCGCAGGTACTCGTGGACCGCGTCCTCGGGCACCCGGAAACTGCGGCCCACCCGGACCGCGGGCAGCTCGCCGTTGTGCACCAGCCGGTACACGGTCATCTTCGACACCCGCATGGCGGCGGCGACCTCGGCGACGGTCAGGAACTGCACCCTCGCCAAGTTGTCCCCGTCCGCCCGTCGCGGGCCGGGGCCCGTCGTGTTGTTGGGCATGGGTCACGCCTTCCGAGCACAGGCCGTGCCGCCGGGCTTCCCCTCCCGGCGGTTCGACACGCCGTGCTGTGCGGGTGAGGGTAGCGGGACGCGTGTGACGTCTGGTTCGAGTACACCCGCTCGTGCGGCAGCCGCGCAGGCAGACGCGTCAAGCGTCCACGCCGGGACCGCCCGACACGATCTCGTCACGACGAACGGGACCTCCCGCCCGCCCGGCGCGATCAGCTCACCCGTACTGGCGCCCGAGCGCCACGGAGCGGTCGCGGGCGGCCGTGACGGCCCGCGCGAGGGCGGCGCGCACCCCGTCGGCCTCGAGCGAGCCCAGCGCGGCCGCCGTGGTGCCGCCGGGCGAGGTCACGGCCTCGCGCAGCAGGCCCGGGTGCGGCACGGTGCCGTCAGCGCCCTCGCGGCCGTCGCTGCCCGGGGTGGTCAGCAGCCCGCCCGCGCCCTCGACGGTGGTCGTGACGAGCTCGGTCGCGACCGGGCGCGGCAGGCCGAGCGCCACACCGGCGTCGATCATGGCCTCGGCCAGCAGGAACACGTAGGCGGGCCCGGAGCCCGAGAGCGCGGTCGCGAGGTCCTGCTGGCTCTCGGGCACGCGCACGGTGCGCCCGACCGCGGAGAGCAGCTCCTCCGCGGCCGCCAGCTCCGTCTCCCCCGCCGCGGCGCCGGGCGAGAGCACGCACATCGCGCGGCCGACGAGCATCGGCGTGTTCGGCATGACCCGCACGACCGCGGTGTCCGCGGGCAGGCGGGCCTCGATCGCCGCCGTGGGGATGCCCGCCGCCAGCGAGATCACCGCCGGGCGGTCCTGTCCCGGCGCGCGCCCGGCGAGGACGTCGCGGACCTCGTCGAGCGCGGCGGGCACGTCGCCGGGCTTGACCGCCACGACGAGCACGTCGGCGCGGCGCGCGGCCTCCGGCGCGCCGACCGCGACGATCCCGTGGCGGTCGGTGAGCTCCACGGCGCGCGCGGCGACCGCCTCGACGACGAGCAGTGACCCGGGCGCGCGGCCGGCGGCCACCAGCCCGCCCAGCAGGGCCTCGCCGATCTTCCCGCCGCCGAGGACGGCCACCGTGGGGGTGCTCATGGTGGCGATCCTCCCGCGGGGCGGCTCAGACCGGGGAGCGGGGCAGGTCGGTGCCCAGGTGCAGCCGTGCGAAGAGCAGGGACTCGGCGAGCATGTCGAGCCGCTCGTTGCGCGAGCGCGCCCGGCGGGTGCTGATCTCGACGACCACGGTGCCCTCGAACCCCGACGCCCCGAGGCGCCGGCACACCTCGGCGCACGGCTGCGTGCCGCGGCCGGGGACGAGGTGCTCGTCGCGCTCGAGCCCGGTGCCGTCGGCGAGGTGGAGGTGCACGAGACGGTCACCCATGCGGTCGAGCAGCGCGAGCGCGTCGTCGGCGGCGGTCGCGGTGTGGGAGAGGTCGAGCGTGTACCACCGCGCGCCGGGCTTCGTGGGGTCGTGGCCGGGCGTGTAGCTCGACCAGCGCAGGCGCCCGCGGCGCAGCGGGAACATGTTCTCCATCGCGATGCGCACGCCGTGGGCCCGCTCGAGCTCGTCGACCTGGCGCGCCAGCCCGAGGGCGTAGCGCCGCTGCCAGCGGAACGGCGGGTGCAGCACGACGGTGGGCGCACCGAGGCTCGCGGCGAGCACGGCGCTGCGGCGCAGCCGCTCGGCGGGGTCCGGCGTCCACACCCGCTGGGTGATGGCGAGGCACGGGGCGTGCACCGCGAGCACCGGCATCCCGGTGCGCTCCGAGGCGCGGGCGACCGTCGCGAGGCGCTGGCTGTCCGGCTCGGTCCACACCATGAGCTCGACGCCGTCGTAGCCCAGCTCGGCGGCGACCTCGAACGCGGAGTCCATGTCCTCGGGGAACACGGACGCGGTCGACAGCGCGACCGGCGGGCCCCCACGGGGCGACGAGCGGGAGACCACGGATCAGCGGCTCAGCAGCACGATCGCGGCCGGCGACACCGTGACGACCAGCCCGACGACCACCGCGAGCACCGTGGTCTGCAGGTCGTCGGAGCGGCGCAGCGCGCGCACCCCGAACACGAGGCCGGTCGTGGCCGCGGCGGCGAGCACCAGCGCGACGACCGGCTGCTCCTGCCACAGGTACGAGAAGACGGTCCACAGCACGGCACCGAGCAGCGCGCCGAGCACCAGCTGGACGATCATCACCGCCCAGTCGCGCGCCGAGCTGCGGGGGGCCTCCCGCTCGTCGTCCTCGAGGTCGTCGTACTCGTCCTCGTCGAGATCGTCGGAGAACCGCGTGCGCCCGGGCGCGCGACCGAGACCCGCGGGGGCGTCGTCGGGCTCGTCGTCGAAGCGGTCGTCGAAGCGGTCGTCCTCGTCCGGGAGGTCGTCGTGGAGGTCGTCGTCGAGGTCGGGGCGCGCCATCGCGGAGGCCGCGGTGGGCGGGCCGGCGCGGTCGTCGTCCGGGCCGCCGCCCCGCTGCGGCGGGGCACCGGGCACCACGGCAGGCGACATGGCGGGCGACACGGCGGTCGACGGGCCGCCGTCGCCCGCGCGCGCGGCGGGCACGCCGGGGCCGGACACCGGGCGCGGGCCCTGCGGAGCCTGGGGGCCCGGCGGACGCGGCGGGACGCCGAAGGCCTGCGTGCCCGTCGCCGGCGGGGCGGG
The DNA here is from genome assembly GCF_042657905.1 of Actinomycetospora rhizophila. Taxonomy (NCBI): domain Bacteria; kingdom Bacillati; phylum Actinomycetota; class Actinomycetes; order Pseudonocardiales; family Pseudonocardiaceae; genus Actinomycetospora; species Actinomycetospora rhizophila. The sequence continues at coordinate 6,119 of NZ_JBHSKG010000023.1, forward strand.
CGGTGGCGCCGGCTGGGCCGGCGGCGGGCCGGGTGGCGGCATCGCGGGGCGGGACGGTGCCGGCGGGCCCGACGGGGCCGGCGGTGCCGACGGGGCGCCGGCCCACGGGTCCCGCGGCGCGTACTCGGTGCCGCCCCGCCCGTCGCCGCCGAAGCCCTGGCCGCCGAAGCCCGCGGCGCCGTAGCCCTGACCACCGCCGTAGCCCTGGCCGTCGTACGGGGAGTTGTTGTAGCCCTGACCGTCGTAGCCGCTGCCGTAGCCGGCGCCGTAGGGGTCGTGGCCGGTGTCCTGGCCGGTGTCGTAGCCGTAGCCGCCGGTCCGTGCGCCCCGGTCGTACCCGCCGGTGTCGTAGCCGCCGGTGTAGCCGTTGCCGTACCCGCCGGCGTCGTACCCACCGGACTCGTACCCACCGGTGTCGTAGCCGCCGGTGTCGTAGCCGCTGTCACGGGACGTGTCGTGGCCACCGGTCGCGGGCGGAGCGGGGTCGGGCGACCGGTACCAGCCGCCGGCGGGCTCCGGCGGCGCGCCGCCGCTCTCCTCGGGCTCGGGGCGGCGACGGCGGGGCTGCTGGGACTCCGCGCTGTAGGCCGCCAGCAGCTCGGCCACGCTGCGCTGGGTACCTGGTCGGGGCCCGTCGTCCCTGTTCACGACACCTACCGTGCCTCGTGCAGTGTCGGCCGTCCAGTCGCCAGGGGCCCGCCGACCGACAGCATCCCACCGCCCGGCTGTAGCTGGTCGAGACGACCGAGGATGATCCCCTCGCGCAGCGCCCAGGGGCACACCTCGACCTCTTCCAGGCCCAGGGCGGTCATGGCCTCGTGGGCGACGACCGCGCCGGCGACGAGCTGGTGGCTGCGGCTGGCGGACACGCCCTCGAGCTCCGCGAGGTCCGCCGAGCTCATCCGGGAGATGAACGCCACGACCTGGCGCAGCCCCGCGGCGCTCAGCCGGCGGCGCACCCGGGGGCCGGCGCTGCGCGGCGCGGCACCGGTGAGGCGGGCCAGCGAGCGGAACGTCTTCGAGGTCACCACCGCGCGGTCGGGCGGGCCCTCGCCGAGCAGCGTGTGCGCGGCCGGGGCGAGCACCTCGTGGGCGTACTCGGTGAGCGCCTTGAGCTCGTTGCGCTGCGGCGGGTCGGCGGTGAACCAGTCGCGGGTGAGCCGCCCCGCGCCCAGCGGCACCGAGATCGCGTGCACCGGCGCCTCGTCGCGTCCCACCGCCATCTCCAGGGAGCCGCCGCCGATGTCGAGCACCAGCAGGTGGCCCGCCGACCAGCCCAGCCAGCGGCGCACGGCGAGGAACGTCAGCGCCGCCTCGTCCGGGCCCGACAGCACCTGCAGGTCGACGCCGGCCTCCTCGCGCACCCGCTCGAGCACGGCGGGCGAGTTGGACGCGTCGCGCACCGCGGAGGTCGCGAACGCGAGCAGGTCCTCGCAGCCCAGCTCGACGGCCTGGCGCCGCGCGTCGGCCGTCGCCGCCACCAGCGCGTCGGCCCCCGCGTCCTCGAGCCGGCCGTCGGTGAGGTGCTCGGCGAGACGCAGCGCGGTCTTCGTGGAGTGGGTCGGCGTCGGGTGGCCGCCGCTGTGGGCGTCGACCACCAGCAAGTGGACGGTGTTCGACCCCACGTCCAGCACCCCGAGTCGCACGCCCCGATCCTAACGGTGGGGCTCAGGCGTCCAGCTTGTAGCCCAGTCCCCGCACCGTGACCAGGTGCCGCGGCGCCGACGGCTCGGGCTCGAGCTTGGCCCGCAGCCGCTTCACGTGGACGTCGAGTGTCTTGGTGTCGCCGACGTAGTCCGCGCCCCAGACCCGGTCGATGAGCTGGGCGCGGGTGAGCACCCGGCCGACGTTGCGCAGGAGGTACTCGAGGAGGTCGAACTCCTTGAGCGGCAGCGGGACCTCGACCCCGCGCCCCTCGGAGTCGCCCGTCTCCACCGTCACCACGTGGCGGTCGACGTCCATGCGGATCGGGCCGGCCTCGAGGAGCTGGCGCTCGCCGCCGTTCCCGGGCGCCGCGCCCTCGCCCTCGCCGTCCTGGCCCCGGCGCAGCACCGCCCGCACCCGCGCGATGAGCTCGCGGGCCGAGTAGGGCTTGGTGACGTAGTCGTCGGCGCCCAGCTCGAGGCCCACGACCTTGTCGATCTCCGCGTCGCGGGCCGTCACCATGATCACGGGCACCGAGGAGCGCTGGCGCAGCGCCTTGCAGACGTCGGTGCCGCTCATCCCGGGCAGCATGAGGTCGAGCAGGACGATGTCCGCGCCGTGGCGCTCGAAGTCGTCGAGGGCGGCCGCGCCGGTGCCCGCGACCGAGGTCTCGAAGCCCTCCTTGCGCAGCAGGTAGGCCAGCGGGTCGGCGAAGGACTCCTCGTCCTCGACGATGAGCACGCGCGTCATGGAGTACCTCCGGTGGCGGACGGGGCCGGGTCCGGTCCGGACCCCGCCGTGGTGAGGGCCAGGTCGGCGTCGAGATCGTCGGCGTCGAGGTCGTCGTCGGCGTCGTCGGGCGGGGCGGCCGGCACCCGGAGCGTGAAGGTCGACCCCACGCCGGGCTGGCTCCACAGCCGCACCTCACCGCCGTGGTTGGCGGCGACGTGCTTGACGATGGCGAGCCCGAGCCCGGTGCCGCCGGTGGCGCGCGAGCGGGCCGGGTCGACGCGGAAGAAGCGCTCGAACACGCGCTGCTGGTGCTCCGGGGCGATGCCGATGCCGCGGTCGGTCACCGAGATCTCGATGCGGTCGCCCTGCCGGCGGCGGCGCACCGACACCGACGCGCCCTCGGGCGAGTAGGCCACGGCGTTCTCGAGCAGGTTGGACAGCGCGGTGACGAGCAGGGTGCGGTCGCCCGCGACCTCGAGGCCGCTCGGCGCGTCGAGCAGGAACCGGTCCCGCGGGTCCGGCGCCTCCTCGGTGCCCGCGGCGCTCGCCGCCTCGGCGGGCACGCGCACGCGCTTGAGCGCCTCGGTGAGCACCTCGTCGACGTCGACCCGCACGAGCTCGGGCAGCTTCTCCGCGCCCTGCAGGCGGGACAGCGCGATCAGCTCGGTGACGAGGGCGCCGAGGCGGTGGGACTCGTTGAGGATCCGGGTGGCGAAGTGGGCGACCTCGTCGGGATCGTCGGCGTCGAGCACCGCCTCGGCGAGCACGGCGAGCGCGCCCACCGGCGTCTTGAGCTCGTGGCCGACGTTGGCGACGAAGTCGCGGCGCACGGCCTCCAGCCGGACCGCGGCGGAGGTGTCGGTGGCGTCGACCACCGCGAAGCCGTCCCCGAGCGGCCGGACCTGCGCGATGATCGTCTGCGGCGTCGAGCCCGGCGGGTGGGTCGCCGGCGAGAGGTCGACCTCGGCCGGCTCGGCGCCGGTGGCGACGCGCTCGGCGGCCGCCGCCACCCGCGGGTCGGGGCGGCCGTCCACCACGGCGCCGAGGCTCTCGGCGCGCTCGTTGGCGAGCACCACATCACCGAAGCGGTTGATGACGGCGATGCCCGACTGGGAGCGGCGCACCAGCCGCGCCAGCAGCTCGGCCACCGTCGGGCCGCGCGTGCCGCGGGCGCGTTCGCGCTCCGGCTCGTCGCGCTTCCAGCGCACGGCGGCGGCCCCGGCGACGGCGCCGATCGCCGCGGCCGCGAGGGCCACGACGACGGCCACCAGCACGGGGACGGTCACATCTGTCGATGGTAGGGGCGTCGGGGCCCTGTCCGTGCGCAGCTCGTGACCTGTCCGACGCCTCCGGGGGACAGGGTTGGCCCGGCGTTCGTCCCCCGTTCACGTCCGGCGCGTCAGCGCCCCTGGTTCGCCACCGCCGCGATGGCGTCCTGCGCCGCGTCCGGGTCGAGGTAGGTGCCGCCGGGGTTGGTGGGGCGCAGGTCGCCGTCCGCGCCGTCCTCGAGGTCGTAGCGCAGCGGGATCCCGGTCGGGATGTTCAGCCCCGGGATCGTCTGCTCGTCGATGCCGTCGAGGTGCTTGACCAGCGCGCGCAGCGAGTTGCCGTGCGCGCCGACGAGCACGGTCCGCCCGGCGCGCAGGTCCGGGACGATCGCGTCGTGCCAGTAGGGCAGCATCCGCTCGAGCACGTCGGCGAGGCACTCGGTGCGCGGCAGGGCGTCGCCGAGGTCGGCGTAGCGCGGGTCGCCGGTCTGGGCGTACTCGTCGTCGGGGTCGATCGGTGGCGGCGGGGTGTCGTACGAGCGGCGCCAGATCTGGAACTGCTCCTCGCCGTACTCCTCCAGCGTCTGCTTCTTGTCCTTGCCCTGGAGCGCGCCGTAGTGCCGCTCGTTCAGCCGCCAGTCACGGCGCACCGGGATCCAGCCGCGGTCGGCGACGTCGAGCGCGATGTTCACGGTGTTGATGGCGCGGCGCAGCAGGGAGGTGTGCACGACGTCGGGCAGCAGATCGGCCTCGGCCATCAGCTCCCCGCCGCGGCGGGCCTCCTGCTCGCCCGTCGCCGAGAGCGCGACGTCCACCCAGCCGGTGAAGAGGTTCTTCTCGTTCCAGTCGCTCTGGCCGTGACGCAGCAGCACGAGCGTGCCGACGGTTCCCTCCGAGGTCATGGCGAGAGACCATGCCAGCGGCTCGGCGACGGCACCACGCCACCGGGGGCCCGCGCGCGTGAGATCACGCCGGGCCGGGTACGGCTGGCGTCGTCGGAGCAGTCTGCTCGCGACCCCCCATCACCGGGTGGCCCGCACTCCTCGCGGGGCCTCCCGGATCGACGACGATCACCAGGGAGAACCACGTGAACGACGACGACATCACCCACGGCCCGGCCGACGGCGGAGCCGCCGGTGGCGGTGCGGACGGCGGCGCCGACGGTGGCGCCGACGGCGGTGCGGGTCACGGCCCGGCCGACGGCGGAGCGGCCGGTGGCGGCGCCGACGGCGGCGCTGACGGTGGCGCGGACGGTGGCGCCGACGGCGGTGCGGGTCACGGCCCGGCCGACGGCGGAGCGGCCGGTGGCGGCGCCGACGGCGGTGCCGACGGCGGCGCGGACGGTGGCGCCGACGGCGGTGCCGGCCACGGCCCGGCCGACGGTGGCGCCCGCGGCGGCGGCTCCGACGGCGGCGCCGACGGTGGGGCCTGAGGCTCCGTGACGACCACGTCAGTTCCCGGCGCCGGGCGGTCGGAGGACCGCCCGGCGCTGCGGCGCGTCGTCGCGGGTGACCTCGACGAATTCGCCGCGGCCGCCTGGGGTCGCGAGGCCCGCCTCTCGCGCGCCGCGGACCTGGCCAAGCACGCCCCCGACGGGGACACCCCGGCGGCGTTCGGCGACCTGTTCGACCTGGGCGCCGTCGACGAGCTGCTCTCCCGGCGCGGCCTGCGCACCCCGTTCCTGCGGATCGCCAAGCAGGGCACGGTGGTCGACTCCCGGCACTTCACCGGCGAGGGCGGGGTCGGCGCGGAGGTGGCCGACCAGGTGCAGGACGACCGCGTCGCCGCGCTGTTCGCCGAGGGCCACACCGTGGTGCTGCAGGGCGTGCACCGCACCTGGGCGCCGGTCGCCGACCTCGTGACCGCCCTCGCGGCCGAGCTCGGGCACCCCGCCCAGACCAACGCCTACGTCACGCCGGCGTCGTCGCAGGGCTTCTCCGCCCACTACGACGTCCACGACGTCTTCGTCCTGCAGGTCGCGGGCACCAAGCGCTGGCACGTGCACGCGCCGGTGCACGCCGACCCCTTGCGCTCCCAGCCGTGGAACGACCGCGCCGACGCCGTGGCCGCCCGGGCCGCCGAGGAACCGCTGATCGACGAGGTTCTCGAACCCGGCGACGCCCTCTACCTCCCGCGCGGCTACCTGCACTCGGCGACCGCGCAGGGCGAGGTCAGCGCGCACCTGACCGTCGGCGTCCACGTCCTGACCCGCTGGGCGGTCGTGGACGCGCTGGTCAACGCGCTGACGAGCGACCCCGAGCTGCGCGCCTCGCTGCCGCTGGGCATCGACGCGTCCGACCCCGCGCAGCTCGCCCCGCACGTCGAGGCCGTCGCCGCACGGCTGGCCGAGACCCTCGCCGAGCCCGACACCGGCCGCGCCGACCGCGTAGCCCGCCGGCTGCGCCGACGCGCGTGGACGGGCAACCGCCCGGAGGCGATCGCCCCGTTGGTCCAGGCCGCCGCGGCGACCTCCGCCGGCGCGACGACCACCGTGCGGCTCCGGCACGGCCTGCACCACCGGCTGCGAGAGCAGGCCGGCGCCGACGACGCCGTCGTCCTCGAGCTCGCCGACCGGACCCTCACCCTCCCCGCCGGCACCCGCGACGCCTGCGCGCGGTTGCTCGACGGGCGCCCGGCGACCGCCGGGGAGCTGCCCGGGCTCGCGCCCGAGGACGGCGCGGTCGTCGTCCGGCGGCTGCTCAAGGAGGGCGTGCTGGTGCCGGAGTGAGGTCACCCTCACCTCGGTCCGCCGCCACGGGTGTCCCCCGGCGCCCGGGCCGGGTATGACTTGGGGATGACCTCCACCGCGTCGGACGGGGCCGGCACGACGGGGACCTTCCGCTGCTCGGACGCCGCCCGTGACCGTGACGACCCGTTCGTCGCGACCGCCCCGCCCGCGCGGTGCTGGCTGCTCGTCGAGCACCCGGGGCCGTGGGGCCACCAGGCGCTCGGCGACGCCGGCTTCGCCCCCGAGGTCGTCGACGCGATCGGCGCCTTCTGCCGGGCCCGCGGCGGGCGCTTCCAGCTCATCCGCCGCCCGCGGCTGCGCGGCGAGCCCCTCGCCGACCGCGGGCGCTTCGCGGTCGTTGACACCACGCCGGGCGCCGAGTCGGTGCGCTGGGGGCGTGTCGACTCCCCCGACGACCTGCCGGCCGCGCTGGCCGACGTCGAGGCGGTCACCACGCCGTCGTCCGAGCCGATCTACCTCGTGTGCGCGCACGGCCGCCACGACGCGTGCTGCGCGATGCGCGGGCGTCCGGTGGCCGCGGAGCTCGGCACCGCCCACCCCGAGCGCACCTGGGAGACCACCCACACCGGCGGCGACCGTTTCGCCGCCAACGTCGTCCTGCTCCCCCACGGCCTGGTGCTCGGCCGCGTGCCCGCCACCGAGGCGGTCGCGGTGGTCGAGCGCTACGCCGCGGGCGAGGTCGACACGGTGTGGGTGCGCGGGCGCTCCTTCCTCACCCCGCCCGCCCAGGCGGCCCAGCACCACGCGCGCCTGGCCCTCCAGGAGCCGCGGGTCGACGCGCTGCGCGTGCTCGACGTCAAGGCGGGCGACGACGGCGCCACGACGGTCCGGCTGGACGGCGGCCCCGAGCGCGGCGCGGTCCGGGTGGTGGTGCGCGAGCGGTGGGTCGCCTCCCCCACGCCGCTGACCTGCTCCGCCGGGCGCGCGGCGTCCATGCGCGTGTTCGACCTGGTGGATCTCGAGCCCGAGATCGGCACACCGGCCGGCGTGTCGGTCACCGGCGCCGTGGGGTGACGTGCAGGCGAACGCAGGAAAAGGCCGTCGAGACACTGGTTGAGCCCGTCGGAACGCGGGAACGTGGCCGCTGCACGGCACGTACCCCTGGAACGGAGCGGGACCCATGATCCTCACCATCCTCGGCTGGATCGTCTTCGGACTGATCGTCGGCTTCATCGCGCGGGCTCTGGTCCCCGGCAAGGACAACATCGGCATCCTGGCGACGATCGGGCTCGGCATCCTCGGCTCCGTCGTCGGCGGCCTGGTGTTCTCGCTGTTCAGCGGCCGCATCGAGCTCTCCAACCCGCTGGGTTGGATCGGCTCGATCATCTTCGCGATCATCCTGCTGGTCATCTACAACAAGGTGTCCGGGCGCAAGCGGGTCGGCCGATAAATTGTGCACGATGTAGTCGTGCGCTAGGTTCGTGGCGATGAGCACCGACGAGGGCGCCCGGGACGACCTGCTGCTGTCCGAGCAGGCGTGCTTCGCGCTCTACTCGGCGTCCCGCGCGGTCACCGACGTCTACCGGCCCCTGCTCGCCGAGCTGGGGCTGACCTATCCGCAGTACCTCGTCCTCCTGACCCTCTGGGAGTCCGAGCCGCGGACGGTCCGGGACGTCGGTGCCGCGCTGGCGCTCGACTACGGCACCGTCTCGCCGCTGCTCAAGCGGCTGGAGGGCACCGGCTTCGTCGAGCGGCGCCGGGAGGCCCGCGACGAGCGGACCGTCACCGTGCACCTGACCGACGCCGGGCGCGCGCTGCGCGACCGCGTCGCCCACGTGCCCGCGACGATCGGCTGCGCGCTCGGTCTCGACGACCGCGCGCGTCACGAGCTCATCGTGCTCCTCCGGACGCTCACCGCCTCGACGATCGCCTTCCGCGGCGTCGACGGCGAGTCGTCCGCCAGCTGACCGAACCGCACCACAGGAGGCGACGATGCCGAGCCGCGACGCGACCACCCACTGGGAAGGCGGCCTGCAGGACGGGAAGGGTCACGTGACCCTGGACTCGTCGAACGCGGGCCAGTTCAACGTCTCGTTCCCCACCCGCGCCGAGGACCCCAACGGCCAGACCAGCCCCGAGGAGCTCATCGCCGCGGCGCACTCCTCGTGCCTGGCCATGAACCTCTCCGGCGTGCTCGGGAGCGAGAACCTCACCGCGAAGTCGATCGACGTCAGCGCCGAGGTGACGCTCTCGCCGGCCACGGGCGGCGGGTTCGAGATCAGCGGCATCGCGGTGACGCTGCGCGCCGACGTCGACGGCGTGGACGAGGCGAAGTTCCAGGAGCTGGCCTCGACCGCCGAGAAGACCTGCCCCGTCTCCAAGGCGCTGGCGGGCACGACGATCACGCTCGACGCCTCCCTCGGGAGCTGACACCGCACCCCGGCCGGCCCGCGCGGGCCGGCCGGGCGGTCAGTCGCCGTCCACGACGGGCAGGGGCTGCGTGCCGCCGCGGCGCTCACCCGGCTCGTGCGCGGGCTCGTACTCGGGCTCGGGCTCGGGCTGCCACAGCGCCAGGCCCGCCGTGACGACGGCCGCGAAGACCAGTCCGACACCCAGGTAGACCAGCGCGGACTCGACGCCGGGGCCGCCCGCCACGAGGTGGGTCAGGCCGGCCTGGCCGGTCCACGCGAGCAGGAAGCGACGGAGGCCCACGGCGCCCTCGCGCACGGCGAGCAGCAGCACCGCCTGCACCGCCGTCAGCGCGACGGTGATCCCACCCGGCCCCGCCAGGAGCATCGTGGCGGCGATCCCGGCGGCGGCGAGGGCCGCCACCACGGTCGCGGCGGCGGTGGCGGGCGTCCGCAGGAGCTCCACGACCCCACCGTACGAGCGCGGCGAGGCCCCGTCGGCCACGCGGGGGGAGGGCGGCCGACGGGGCCCGGGCATCGACCGCCACCGGCCGCGCCGGCTGCGAGACAGGCTCGCCGCCGGTGCCGACGGTCCTCCTTCCCCACGTCCTCGTCAAGCGAGCAACACATGCGCTATACGTCCAGTGGATCGTGCGAACGATCTACTGCGCGTAGTCGGCGCCCGAACGAGCCGTCCGTGGAGCGTGCCTCGCGCGCGATCGCGGCGAGGTGTTCGACGTCCTGCTCGCCCAGCCACTCCGAGAGCGACGTGGCCGTCTCGGGAGGGTCGTCGGCGAGGGCGTCCATGAGGTCGTGATCGCGCCACATCGGGTCCCCAGCGGAAGTGCGGTGACGATGGGCGGCTCGTGGCTGAACCGGTCGTGTCCGTCGGTGTCGATGGTGCACCACGGGACGAGGCGACGAGAAGCCCTGCTCAGCACCGGAGGGTGTCGCTCGGAGAGCGGCCATAGGCCCGCCGGTAGTCGACCGAGAACCGCCCCGCGTTGGCGAAGCCCCACCGCACGGCGATGCTCCCCACCGTGTCGCCCCGCGTGGGGTCGCCGGCCTGCAGGTCGTGGTGCGCGCGCTCCATGCGCACCCGCCGCAGGTAGTCGAGCGGGGACTGCTCGCGGTGGCGACGGAACGCCGCCTGCAGCCCGCGCGCACCCATCCGGGCCGCCTCCGCCACCTGCACGATCGTGACGTCCTCGTGGGCGTGGGCATCCATGAAGTCCATGGCCCGGCGGACCGTGGCGGGCTCCGCCGCGGTCCGGGCGCTCGCCGCCGGCCGGTCGAGCGTGCTGTTGGGGAACACGAACAGCGCCCCGGCGGCCAACTGGCGCAGGGCCTCGCCGCGGACCAGCGGCGACGCCATCAGCTCGTCGTTCGCGAGCATCGCCCGCTCGACGTGGTCGACCAGGTTCGTCCAGTAGCGGGCCAGCTGCGCGGAGCGCGGGGTCATGCTCCCGAACCGGACGCCCGGCGCGTCGGGGCCCGGCGGGTCCGAGCCCGGGACGCCGACACCGACGCGGGCGACCGCGTCGAGCTCGAGCGTCGTGATGCGCAGGCCGACGCGCTCCCAGCCGGCGGTGTGCGGCGACGACGACCAGTGCGGCGCGAGCATCAGCCGGTCCGCGACGTCGTGGCCGTCGTCGGCGATCCACATGCCGCCGTCGGTCACCTCGAGGACGATCAGTTGCCCCGGCGGGTCGACCTCGGCGCGGAAGCGTCCGGTGTGCCGCATGCGGCTCACACCCAACGGCCCGGCGAACGCCGCCGAGAGGTCGAACGCGAAGCCGTCCCGGGCGACCGGCTCGTGGCGGAAGCTGGCGTACGCAGCCTGGTGTGCCGCCGCCTCCTCGGGGTCGTCCGTGGTGACGTGGTGGCGGAGCACGGCGGACGTGGCCTCGGTCATCGCCCCCGGAAGGTAATCCGATCGGCGCCATCTGGGTATCCGTGGCGCGAACGCGGAGACCCCTCACCGAACAACTTCCCCCGTTCGGCCGCCGAGAGTGGTCAGCGGGCTCTCACCACCCGTGGTCGTCAGCCGTGGCGCTCGGCGTGCCGCTCGGCACGACTCTTGCGCGCCTCGCCCTGCAACCAGCGCGAGACCTCCACGAGCTTCATGTTCGTGTCCTGGGACGACCGCGCGAGCATGTGGAACGCCTCGTCGTCGTCGACGGTGAAGCGCTCCATGAGGATGCCCTTGGCCTGGCCGATGACGTCGCGGCTCGCCACGGCGTGGTTGAGCTGGTCGACGTTCTCGCCGCTGTAGAGCAGCACCGCGGCCTGGGCCCCGAAGAGGCCCGCGACCAGCTGGTCGTCGGGGCCGAAGACGTGCGGGTCGGCGGCGTAGAGGTTCAGCGCTGCGCGGGACGTGCGCGTCATCGGGATGCTGGTGGAGAGCATCGAGCGGTAGCCGGACTCGACGGCCCGGGGCGCGAACCGCGGCCATCGCGCGGCGTCGGCGCCGTCCAGGTCGTCGGCGAGGACGAGGCCGTCGCGGGGAGGCTCCTCGATCGCGGTGATGCACGGGCCTTCGCGCAGGTCGGCCTGCAGCTGGTCGAGCGCGGTCACGGCCGGGGTCGTCGGGTGGCGGGAGTGCACCTCCCCGTGCTCGGCCAGGGAGATGCCACCGGCGTCGGCACCGGGCACCGTGTCCACGGCCGCTTCCACGACCCGCGAGAGCGCGTCCCGGAGATCGCGGAGGCACGGGCGCGCGGCGAGCTCCCGGGCCGCGGTGCGCAGGGAGACGATGAGCGCTTCGTTGGTGGTCACGGCCCCCTCCGCCGGCGACGATGGGCGCGCACAGCGGGGAGACGGTGTCCGGGGGCGGGCACTCCGCCGAGCGATTGCGAGGGCGCGGCCGCCTGCTCGACCGCTGCTCGTCGAGGGTATTCCTGTTTCGCTTGCTGTCTCAATGACTGCCGCGCGGTGAGCGCTTCAGGCGGCGGCGCAGGAGCCGTTCGACCGCGGGATCGACGTCCACCCGCTCGAGCCCGATCCGGGCGAGGTCCTCGTGGAGCTCGATCTCGCCGGCCAGTGCGGCGAGCACGTCGGCGGTGGTCGCCGTGCCCTCGCGGAGACCTCGGGGGTGCGTCACAGGCGTCTCGCGATCACTGGGCGCTCACTCGGGAGGAGTCGGCACCTTGCGTGGACCGGCCTCGCGATGGTGCCAGGACGGCCCAGGACGCGGGAACAGGCGGCTCCTGTGGCTCACGTCTCCACGGCGGGCGGTGCTCAGACCTTCGCCGCCCGCTGCGCCTGCCGCCGCGCCCGGACCATCTTGACGATGTAGGCGGGCGTCGGCGGGAGCCAGCCGAGCTGTCGGCACATCGCGAGGTCGTCCCGGTTCGCCCAGTGCTCGGCGATCTTGCCTCCCTCCATGCGGAACCAGTGCGTCTGCGTGACCGAGAACGTCCGGCCTCGCGACGGGAAGACCGCGGCGACCTCCCCACCGGGCTTGAAGGCCGTGGCGGTCCCGGTCTGCTGCCCGCTCATGGTCGCGTGGAGGACGACCAGGTCACCGTCCTGCACCACGGCGTGGACGTCCCATCGCATGTCGGAGTAGGCGGCGCGCAGGCGTGACGCGCTGCGGTGCAGGCCCTCGGGGCCACGCAGCGGAGGATGCTCGTGGTCCTCCCGGTCGAGCGCGTCCGCCGTGTACACCTCGGCGAAGTCCTCCACCGTGCCCGCGTTCATGATCTCCATGGCCCGGAGGCACGTGGCCTTGTCGTCGGTGGGGTCCACGCTCGTGGCACTCATCCGGGTCTCCCGCGTCTCAACGAGAAGGCCAGGGTGCACCAGCTCCGATCAGCGGAGAAGCATCCCGGCGGCATCCGGCCGGCACCACTTCGGCGGGTGGCCGACGCGCCACGGACCGTCAGCCACGCGTGGTGGTCGTGGCCGCGGGCCCGCTGCCGCGGGCCGCGGCTAGGGCGACCCGTCCCGGCGCTCGATCGCGTCACGCACGACCCACCGGGCGACCTCGTTCAGCTTGATGTTGGTCTGCTGGGAGGACTCCACCAACATCGCGAACGCCTGCTCGGAGTCCGTCCCGAACCGCTCGACCAGGATGCCCTTCGCCTGCCCGATCAGGTCGCGGTTCTGCAGCCCGACGTTGAGTTGGTCGATGCGGCCGGCGCCCTGGAGGACCAGTGCCGCCTGCGAGGCGAACAGTGCCGCCACATCGAGGGCGTGGTCGTCGAAGGAACCGGCGGTGTCGCTGCAGAAGGTGAGCGCGCCGGCCATGGCGCTCTGGAACAGCGGGAAGGACACCATCGGCCGCACGCCTCGCTCCACGGCCGCCGGGGCGAACCGCGGCCACACGTCGTCCGCGTCCGCCATGTCCGGCACCAGCGTCCGGGTCCCACGCCGGATCGCGTCGACACAGGGCCCCTCGCCCAGCTCGTCCTGCAGGCGGTCGAGGTCCCGCACGACGTCGTCACTCGGTTCACGCGAGGTGATGCGGCCGTCCCGCTCGGTGAGGGTGACGCCGACGTGGCCGGCCTGCGGGACGGCGTCGAGTGCTCCGCGCACGATCAGCTCCACCGCCTGGTCGAGCCCCCGGTAACCGGCCATCCGTCGTGCCGCGGTGTCCAGCGCCCGGGCGAGCTCGGCGCCGCCGCCGTCCGCGGGGCTCGGATGATCGGGCCGCGACTCCCGCAGCGCCCGCATCCTCGACGCCAGGTGGCGGGCGTGCTCTCGCGTCCGGGCGAGCGCTGCCCTGACCTCGACGGCGCGCCTGCGGGCCAGGTTGGCCTGCGCGCCCCGGATGGCGCGGTTCTCCTCCGCGACGGGCGAGTCCCCCGTCAGGAGGTCCGTGTCGAGCGAGTCCAGGTGCACGTCGAGCTGCCGGAGCAGCTCCACCACGGAGCGGAGGTCCTGAGCTGCATCGCTGTCCGGGTCCGGCGAACTCGCCTCCAGCCCGTTCCCCATGGCCCCATCATCGAGGCGGCACCCCGCCTCCACAAACCGGGCCCCGGGACACGCTGGTGATCGTGGCGGGACCGGGGCAGCAGAGGCGTGCCTGGCGCCGGTGCGCCGCGGTGGCCCAGACTCGGCACCGTGGGTCAGGACATCCCGTGGGAGCCGGACGGCGCCGGCTCCGCGGGCCGCGAGGACGCCGGGACGTGCGGGTTCCCCCGCGACCCTCTGGCACTCGTGTGCGAGCACGTCAACTTCGCGGACTCTCTCGTGCGGGACGCCCACCGGTTGCGGGGTCGTGTCCTCGACGTGCTCACCGACATCGGCATCAGCCGGGAGCAGATGGCCGAGAGACTCGAGCGCTCTGCGGCGGCCCTCGGTCCCGGCGTTCCCAAGGAGCGGCTACGCGTCGCGGCGGCGCGAGCACGAACCAATCTCGACGGCGCGCGACGACGGTGGCGGGCGCTCGCGGCCATCGACGTCGCCCGCCCCGGACTCGGCGGGCCGGGGCGGGCGCTGCTCGTCGATGCCTCCGGCTCCGGCTGAACCGTGCCGGCGCGCCTACGCGGGCGCCTGCTCGCGAGCGCGGAGGTCCTTGCGCAGGACCTCACATTGTCGCCTTCAACAGCCCCATCACCTGCACGAACAGGTTGCCGGCCACTCCCACGCCGTGCCCGTGTTCCGTGGTGGTTCCGTGAATCGCCCCGTACGGCCCAGCGAGGGCTAGGTATCGCGCGCGTTGGATGTCGCGATGCAAACTTGGCTCCATGGACGGCCACATGCCGTGGGAGCTGGACAGCACCGGCTCCGCGGGCATCGACGAAGCCTGGTCCGGCGGTACCGCTACCGACCCGCTGGAGGAGGCGTGCGGGGACCTCAACTTCGCGAACTCGCTCTTGCGTGACGCGCACCGGCTGCGGGCCCGGGTGCTCGATGTGCTCGTCGACGTCAGTCTCGGCCGGGAGCAGGCGGCAGCGAGGCTGGAACGCACCGCGAGAGACCTCGGGCCCGGTGCGGCGCACGACCGGCTCCGATCCGCGGCCGCACGGGCACGGGTCAACCTCGGCGCCACTGAACGTCGGTGGCGGCGACACGCGGCCATGGAGATCGAGGAGCCATTCTTGCCGGGTCGCTAGCAAGCACCCGCAATCGGCCGTCTCGAACGGGGCCAGCGTCGCCGCCGGGAAGGGTGTTACCCGACCTGCTGGCCTGTCCGTCAGCACCGGTAGGTCAGCTCCGCAGGTCCCACTGTTCGCGCAGTCGCTTGCCTTCGGAGCGCTCTTTGTCCGCGAACTCTCGGGCACGCCTCGCGTCGGCCCGGTGTCCAGAAGCGTCCTGCGCGTCGGCGGCGTCGGCCTGCTCATGCTTGCGGTCGGCGACGTCATCGAAGGTGTCCGCGACCCGCTCCGCGGTCGAACTGAGCTGCTGGGCCACGTCCCGCGCGTGTCGCTGGGCTTCGCTGGCCCGCTCGTGTGCGGCCTCGGCGCTCGCCTGGGCGTGGCGGCGTTTGCTGCCTGCAGCCTCACCCATCGATGTGTCTCCCGGGTCTCCGGCGGTGCCCTTGGTCTCGACGGCCGGCGCACGTGTTGGTCAGCGGTGGAGTGTGTAGCTCGGGCTGCACCCGAAGATCTTCCGGTACTCGACGGAGAAACGGCCGGCGTTGGTGAAGCCCCGTCGTGCGGCGATCTCGGAGACGGTGTCGCCCTTGGTCCGGTCGCCGGCCACCAGGTCGACGTGGGCGTTGTTCATCCGCACCGAGCGCAGGAACGCCATCGGTGTCTGCCCGCGGGATTTCTGGAACGCGCTCTGCAGCCCTCGCGGCCCCACTCGCGCCGCACGGGCGATGTTCTCGATCCCGATGTCGCTGTCTGCGTTGGCCGCGATGTACGCCATCGCCCGGCGCACGTGGGCTGGTTCGTCGGCCGGCTTCAGGCGAACGGTCGAGTCGCCGCAGCGCGCGACGAGCCACGAGGCGTACTCATCGACGCCTGCTTCGCTGGTGGAAGCCAGCTCTTCCAGCATCGTGATCGCCCGTTCGACGGTCAGCTGGTAGCGCTCGACGAGCACGCCCGTGGCGAGATCGATGGGGTTCACTGCGACGGTCATCGCGGTCTCCTCGGGCTGCCCGACCAGCTTGTTCGAGCGTTCGTGACCGGTGCTCTGGCCATTGAGTTGACCTCGCTCTTGACTTTCGCACACAGCAGCCTGCGAGCGCACGGTTCATGTCCTCGGCTCATGAAACCCGGCTTCGGGGTCTCTCCCTCGGCGGCGCGGGCTCTGCCCTGCCGGGGCGCTC
This sequence comes from Actinomycetospora rhizophila, assembly GCF_042657905.1. Lineage (NCBI taxonomy): Bacteria > Bacillati > Actinomycetota > Actinomycetes > Pseudonocardiales > Pseudonocardiaceae > Actinomycetospora > Actinomycetospora rhizophila. The sequence continues at coordinate 22,082 of NZ_JBHSKG010000023.1, forward strand.
GTGCGGGTGCAAGCGCCCCTGCCGTCGATGGCCGGCTGTGTGGCCTGGTGGCGCTTGCGGCTGTGCGGGCGGTCTGGCAGCCCTCGGGCGCGTCGTCGTGGGTGAGGCCCTGCCCCGACCACCATCTCTGCCCCGAGCTCGTCGCACGGGTGGGCTCTCCTGAGGTTGGTGCCCTGGTCCAGGGCGGAGCGCCTGGCCGCCGGAGGCCGAGCCTCGTGCTGCTCCTGGTGCCCGCCGTGGTCCAGGTCGTCGCTGTCGTCGTGGTGGTGGCCTGGCCCGCCCGGGTCCGCCGCCCCGCCCCCGACGCAGTCATAGGGGGTGCGGGGAGGCGTGGCCCGGCAGGGCCGGGGCACGCCGGCGCGCCAGCTCCGGGCATGACCGTGGGTGGTGCCCGGTGAGCGGGCGGGTTCTCGGTAAAGGGGTAACAGCTCTTCGACCCGGACGGCGCCGCCGCGAGGACCACACCCGCGACCGTCGTGGCCCGGGGCGTGCTGGTGGTGCGGGCAAGGGTGACGCGTCCGTCGAGACGAAGCGTCAAGAGCGCTCTCAGGCCCGTCGCCGGGACCGCTGGGCCCGCCGTCGCCAGCTGCGGCCGATCTCGCAGTTGAAGCGGGTCCAGCAGTGCGGCCACAAGATCGGCGGCCCCGAAAGCGGCCCAACGCTGGGGGTGATCACCAACAAGGACGGCACCCGCTCGGCCGCGTACGGCGGGCTCAAGCACTGCGGGTCGGTGTGGACCTGCCCGGTGTGCGCGGTCAAGGTCGCCACCCGCCGCGCCGACGACCTCGCCGCGGTGATGCGCGCGGTCCACGAGCAGGGCGGGTCGGCGTTCATGCTCACGCTGACGATGCGTCACTCGCGCGGCGACCGCCTCGGGCTCTCCACGGCCGACCGCCGGCGGCGGGACCTGCTCGAGGAGCGCCGCGCGGACCGTGAGGTGGCGGAGGCCAACGGGTGGGACGTCGACGAGCGCGCCGCCGAGGCCGAGGAGATCGAACTCGTCGGGATCAAGGCCAATGAAGGCTGCTGGGACGTCCTCGGCTACGCCTGGGCTGCGGTCACCTCCGGCTCGACGTGGGTCAAGGACTCCGCCCTGTTCGGCGGACTGCTCGGTTGGGCGCGGGTCGTGGAGGTCACCGACGGCGCCAACGGCTGGCACGTCCACGTCCACGCCCTGCTGTGCTTCGCCGACGACGTGTCCGCCGAGCTCGTCGCCGCCGGCGTCGGCGCGCGCATGTTCGGGCGCTGGCGCCGCGCCCTGGAGCGCAAGGGCTTCGACGCCTCCGACGGACACGGCTGGGACCTGCGCAAGACCCAGCTCGGCGAGGGCGACCTGGCCGACTACTTCACCAAGATGGCCCACGAAGTCACCGGCGCCGCCAGCAAGCAGGGCCGCAGCCAGGGCGGCCGCACCCCGATGCAGCTCCTCGCCGACGCCGTCGACACCTACGAGGAGACCGCGCTGGCGCGCTGGTGGGAATGGGAAGAAGCCTCCGACGGCCGCCGCCAGCTCACGTCGTCACGTGGCCAGCGCGACCTGCGTACCCTCGCCGGGCTCGGTCGCGAAGCCAGCGACGAGGAGATCGCAGAAGAGGAACAGGAAACAGACGTTCGGGTTCGTTTGACGCCTGATAGTTGGGACTGGCTGATCGCTCAACACCGCGAAGTTGACCTTCTTAATATTGCGGAGCGCGGTGGCCTCTCTTCTGCTTGCCAGTGGCTCAAGGAGCGGGGCCTTGAATACGGGCTTGCGCAAGCGGCTCCGAGCCAGGACTTGATCGATCCCAGTGGTCGGACAGGCTGGTCGCTGCGGCTTGGATTGTTGCCTCCGGCCCCTCCCCGCCCGACGACGGTTCGTGAGCTCGCGGCGCGAAGCCGATGATCTTAGCTTCCCGCTCTCGGCAGCTCCGCGTCATAGCTTGCGGACAGCGCCGTCCGCATCGCTTCCACCATTTCCTTCCGCTTGATCTTCATCAGGTCGCCGGCTGACGCCATCTCGTCAACTTGCGGCTCCTTCTTCGCCAGCAGTGTGGCGATGTACATGACAACCTGCAGCGCGCTGTGGGTTGCGTCGCTGACGGACTTCGGGCCGATAATCTCCACCTCAGCAAGTGTCGTTCCGGCCTCGTTGATGCTTCCAACTGCCTCTACAGCTTCGTCGCCCCGACTAGACAGTAAACCGTGGTCCATCTTCGTCCTAGCCAGGTTGTTCTGCCTATACGCCTCGTCGAGAGCACGAAGCATCTTGGCGTATGTCGCCCGCCTTTCGTCACGAAGCGCAGAAGCTCGATCCTCTCCAGCCTCTCGGCGCCACTTCTGCTGCGCTTCAATGATGGCCTTATCTCGATCTTCGACTGCCCATTTCCTCTGACGGATGTTATTCAGAAATGTGATCCCACCACCCAGCACCACTCCGAGCAGGGTACCGATCAACGTGATCCATGGGCTCATAGCCCAAATGATAATCGCCGACCGCTCATGATGTGGCGACCGAGCGCGACCTCAAGACTAGCTCCGCAATGAAGGGGCGCGAGCTTGTCAGCCGCACTCCGGCGACTGCCCGACCGTGTCCGCCATGGGATCGGTAGGCCGACAGCATCTCGCCCGGTGGCTGACATCCTCGTCGCAACGGCGGTGGAACCCTTGTCCATCGGGTTGGCCTACCGAGTCCAACTGCCCGACGAGGCTAGGCGCGCAGTAGGTCCTTCCCGAAGTCGTTCAGAGACTCGGTGACTTCGTAGGCAATCTGCCTAACGGAGGCAGCTACAGCGCTGCCTTCAAAGTCGCCCTCCCGCCCAGAGAGCGAGTCTGAGAACTCGAATCCTAGAGCGTTCTTGCGCGCAAGGTTCTCGTAATCAGAGTCGAGGACAGGATCAACGTGCGCGCCGCCCTCCTTGTTCGCGAGAACGAGAACGTACTTTCTTCTCGTCCAGAAGGTGCCGTCTTGAAGTTTTGTTACGTTGTCGCCCCACCACTTCCCGAACTTAACCGCAGGCCGAATGCGAGATGGTGGAAGGTCGCCGAGCGGTGGGACATATCTTCCACCTTGACCGGCCGTCATCTGCATCATCACGAGACCAGGCGTAGGCGCGAGATTGGTCGGGATGATGCCCTCAGAGGTATCGTAGAGGTAGAGGTCCTCCTTAACACCGAGCTGACTGAGCAGTGACTTTGACTTCTCGGTGTCATGCAGGAGCACTCTGATAGTCACAGCCAGTCGTTTTGCCTCGGCCTCGAAGCCCTCATCGAACGCTGCCGAGGAAGCCTTCAAGAAGTCGACGGACTCCTGCAGGTTCTCGAGCAGTTCTGGTCGGCGACGCCTGGCTTCCCGGGCTTCGGCTTTCTTGCGAGACGCGCGTCCCACTAGCCCCCCTTTATCGTGAAGCAATCTTGCGAAGCAACGGGAATCTCGTGCCCCGCGCGGCGCTCCATCAAGCGTCAGCGAAGAACGCGCCCTCCGAAGGTTGGGACGCCATGCTCGAGATACAACCCAGGATCCTGACTTTGCGCAGTAACCGCATGAATGCGCCGCTCGAGTCGCTCGACAAGATAGCGATGGAGTTCTGTAGGAGCGACCCACTCCCAAGCATCGAGCTCCCGCCCATCGAGGCGTATCTTGTGCTCATCGGAGCCGAGCGCACCGCAGTCGAAGATGAAGAGCAGCTTGTCGCCTTCACGTTCGTGGGGTGCCCAATCTACGGCCGACAACCGGGTTGGCACTCGGTCAATACCAAGTTCCTCGAGAACTTCGCGGCGGCACGCACTGGCCGGAGACTCACCGCGCTCGACGTAGCCGCCGGGGATATCCCAGGTGTCCTTGTAGGTCGGGTGGACAAGCAGCACTCGCCCCTCGGCGTCAACGAAGAGCGCGCCGGCGGCTACCCGGGGTGTGGCGAAGCTGTCCTCTGGCGACGACATGACGCCGAGGGTACGGGCCCAGGCTGGGCCGGTTCAGGCGGCGAGCCGGAGGCGGTGGGCGAGGGCGCCGAGCTCGGTGCTCACGGTGCCGCGAGGGTTCTTCATCCAGGACAGGACGAGCTGCCGACTGATGAAGTGGTGACGTACCTGCTCGGGGGCCAGGCGCTCGGCGCCGAGCACCGTCGCCAGCGCCTCGTCGCGACGGTTGGAGGTAGAGAGCGCGCGGGCCGTCTCGAGGGCGTGGCGTACACGGCGCTCGGTGGGCAGCGCTGAGGTGTCGATCTGTGGCCCGAGGTCGATCGCGACCTGGACGTCTCCCAGCTCCATCGCGGTGGCCACGCGGTGAATCGCGACGTTGGTGGGACCAAAGGCAGTCCAGAGGTGGTTGCCATCGGCGCCGACATAGCCGGCTGCGTGCTGAGCCTGCTCGAGGAAGTCGCGCGTGAGGCCGCGGTCCTCCATGCGTGACGAGGCCATCGCGCCGGCGAGGAACAACGACCCGTAGACCGACCACAGGCCGGCGTCGGCGGAGCCGAGGGAGTCGCTGAGGTAGTCCGAGCCGTCGGCCGTGAGCTGGGCTGCGGCGTCGTACCGGCCGGTCGCGAGCAGGGAGTGGACGACCGAGCGGAACAGCGACCCCATCACGGTGACGTCGCCGGCGCGCTGGGCCGCGGCCAGGCCCCGGTCGGCGGCCATCCACGCCAGGTCGCACTCGCCCAGCTTGGTCAGGGTCGACGCCGAGACCTGGTACGACAGGGCCAGCAGCGCGTGCGCACGCTCGAGCTGGGGCCACTCGTGGGTGTCCACGGCCAGCAGCGCGTCTGCCAGCAATAGGTCCGCGCGGTGACGAAGCCGAAACGAGCGGCCTGGTAGGCGTCGAACACGTCGGCCACGTCGCGCTCGAGGTGCGCGATCGCCGGCGCCTCCGCGGTGCTCCCGGTGCGGCGCAGGATCGGGTTCAGCTGGCGGTAGTCCATCAGCGCCGTACGCAGCGCGGTGACGGTTGCGGTGCCGCTGTCGGCGGTCCAGTCCAGGAAGGTTGGTTCGCCGAGCAGATCGCCCAGGGAGACGTCGAGGACGTCAGCGAACTTGCGGATCACCGAAAGCCGGTCCAGCTCGGCCCGGTTGTTCTCGATCTTGCTCAGCCAGTCCTCGGTGCGCCCGACGAGACCGGCGACGACTTCCTGAGAGAGTCCGCGGCGCCGGCGATAGAACGCGACCCGCTCGCCGATGGTCAGTGACTCGGTCATCCCGCGCATGGCAAGACCGTCCTCTCGCCCAGCTCGACGACCCCGGAATTTTCTTCCGGGTCGAACGCTCGGACCGCCCTGACGGTAGAGGCACACCCCGACACGCGGGTGCCGATTCCGCCAGGAGAACCCCGATGTACGAGCTGAACGCGCCCATCAACGAAGCCAGGATGAAGGCGATCGCTACCGGCCACAGCCAGACCCTCGAGCGCTGGGAGGACGGCCCCAACGGGCGCCGGTCCAGCGGACAGCCGTTGATCGACGAGGCCACCGGCGCGCCGGTGCGCATCTACGACTGCCTGTTCGACACCGGCCGCGACGGGCGCCCCGAACTGCACGGCGTCCGCATCGTCAGCCACGAGGCACCCGAGCTGCCGCCTTACAGCGAAGTCACCTTCGACGACCTCTCCGCCCGCGTGCGGCCCGCGCGCAACGGCGCCAAGGGCATCGAGGTGTCCTTCTCCGCCACCGCCATCCGCCCCGCCGTCACTGGCGGTGTCCGCCCGGCCCGCAAGACCGGCGGCGACGAGACGGCGGCCGCCTGATGGCCGCCCCCACCCGTCCCCGCGCCCGCGTGCAGGTCCGCACCGCCGCGCTGCTCGACGAGCTGGTCCTGACCTGCCGCGCGGCCGGCTGCGTCGAGCAGTGGAGCCCCGCGCCCATCGGCGACGACTCCGGTGACGGGGTCGTCCAGCTCTCCCTCGAGCGCTGCCCGGCCTGCGGCTCGTCGACCTGGGAGGTCACCCAGGTCCAGGTCGCCGCCTCCCCCTCCCGCGCCCGCCGCCAGCGGGCCCGCACCCACCGGAGCAGCCGGTCATGACCACCAAGACACTCGACCGCACCCGCCCACCCGCCGCCGGCCACCGCCGCCCGCCCGGCTTCATCAGCCGATGGCGCGCCCGCCGCGCCGAACGCGAACAGTGGGCCGCGCACCACCGCCTCGCCCAGGGCATCACCGCCGAGTTCCGCGAAGCCTGCACCGCCCTGCGGCTGTGCCAGTACGTCTCTGTCGCCGCCGGGATCACCGTGCGCACCCCGCGGGTCGGCGCCGTCCACGGCGGGCCTCCCATCACGCTCACCGTCGAGCTGATGGCAGGCCAGGAACCCGCCGACTTCATCAGCAAGGAGAACGGGCCCCGGCTCGCCCACTCCCTGGGCGGACACGGCCTGCGCGTCGAACCGATGCCCGGTCGGTGGGTCCGCCTCGTCGTGCTCAACCACGACCCCCTGCGCGATGGATTCGCTCTGCCAGCTCTGACGGTGGCCTCCGGGTCCGAGCCGGTGATCCTCGGACGGACCGAGGACGGGATCACCCTCGGGCACGCGATCGCCGACGCCAGCCACATCGCCGTCCAGGGCCAGAACGGCTCCGGGAAGTCCGCGTTCACCTACGCGCTGCTCTCCCAGCTCGCCGCCGCCGATGACGTCCTGGTCTGCGGCTCGGACATCACCGGCCTGGTCCTCGGACCGGCCTGGTACGACACCCCGCACGCCGTCCACCAGATGACCAACCTGGACGACCTCGAGGAGCACGCCAACTTCCTCGAGGAACTGGTCCTGGTCATGGAGGCCCGCCTGGGCGAGATTCCACCCCGCCAGGACAAGATCACCCCACGGCCGGACTGCCCGACCCTGCTCGTGGTGCTCGAGGAGTTCCCCGGCCTGCTCCGGGCCGCTGACGCGCGCCCGAAGCCCAAGCGCGGCGAGGGCACCCCGATGGGCGATCGCATACGCAGCTGCGTGCTGCGTCTGCTCTCCGAGGGCCGCAAGGCCGCGATCCGGGTCCTGATGCTGGCCCAGCGGTTCGAGGCCACCGCGGTCGGTGGCGGCTACGCCCGCGACCAGTTCGCCCTGCGGCTCAGCTTCCGGGTGCCAGCGGACTCGCTCGAGATGCTCCACGGCACCGACGCTCGCGCGCTCGGGCCGGAGCACGCCAACGCCGCTCCTGGCATCGCCTACCTGTCCGGGCTCGGCCGCGACTGCGAGCGCATCCGCGTTCCGTACCTGGGTGAGTACGGCGAGTACGTCGACCGCGTCCAGGCCTACGCCCGGAGGGCCGAGCGATGAACCTGCTCGCCTTCGTCGTCATCGCCGGCCTCGTCACCGCCCTGCTGGTCAAGAGCCACAAGGCCGCGCCCGCGCTCGTCTCCGGGGTCGTGACCCTCGTCCTGCTCTTCGCCGCCTTCCCGACCCTCGGCCCCGCGGTGTCCAGCAGCGCCGGCGAGTTTGCCCACCAACTCGGCGCCGCCACCGATCGCGCCGCGGACGTCCCGCAGAACGGAGAACGGCCGTGACCGACCTCGCCCGCCACCTCACCGGCGCGTCGACCAGCGTCGCGCTCGCCATCCACGCCACCCACGGCGCGCCGCTCGCCCTCACGGACGCCTACGACGTCGTCGGCGCCCTCGACGAGCTCCTGCACCGGCTCCCGCAGCTCGTCGGGTTCCTGGTCCGCAGCTCCGAACGAGCCGACCCCGCCGACCACTTCGACGACCGCGGCGCCGACCCGGCCGGCGCCATCACCGACGCCGGCCACGCCCTGGCGCTCGTGGTCGCCGACCTCGACGCCGCCGGCACCCACGCCACCGCCGCCCACAACCACCTCGGCCACCTCGGCCGCCACGTCACGGAGGACTGACCGATGAACCGACCGACCGCGGCGAAGGTCGACCGCGACGAGCTGCTGACCGTGCGCCAGGTCCTCGCCGAGCTGGGCGGGGTCTCCCGCGACACGTTCTACGAGTGGCGGGAGCGCCGGGTGGCGCCGCCGTGCTTCCGCCTCCCCAACGGCCACCTGCGGGTCCGGCGTGGCGACCTGCTCGACTGGCTCGACGCTCACCGGGACGGCGCGGCATGAGCGACGAGAGCACCTTCCAGGTGCAGTTCTGGAAGCTGACCAAGCGCACTGGCCGCAGCCGGCCGTGGGGTGTGCGCTGGCGGACTGCTGGCCGGGAGCACTCCGAGTGGTACGCCACCAAGGCGCTCGCCGAGTCGTTCCGCTCCGAGCTCGTCCGCGCGGGTCGGGCCGGCGAGGCGTTCGACGTCGCCACCGGGCTCCCGCCGTCCCTGACCCGCAAGCGGGGCGTCGGGACGTTCCTCGAGCTGGCCGTGGCCTACGTCGACCACATCTGGCCGACTGCGCCGCCCAACAGCCGGCGCGCGGCGGTGGTCAACTTGGCTGCGATCACGCCGAAGTTCGTCCGCCCGCTCGAGCAGGGTCCTGACGAGACCGACCTCCAACGCCTCGCCAGTACCCACCTTCTGCCGCCGCCGCGCCGTGACGAGGCCCTGAGCCCCGAGGACCGGGCCGCGGTCTCCTGGCTGCGCCGCGCGTCCCGCCCAGTCAGCGACCTCGCCGACTCCCTCGCCCTGGACGCGCTCCTGCACGACCTCGGGACCGCGGCCGACGGGCGAGCCGTCACCTCCTCCACGCTCGACAAGCGCCGCGCCGTCCTGCACCGGGTGGCCGGCTACGCGGTTGACACCGGCGTCCTGGCCGCCAACCCCGTCACGGGCCGACGCACCGGCACGGCTCAGGTCACCGGCGGCGTTGACCCGCGGGTGGTGGTCAATCCTGCCCAGGCGCGTCAGCTTCTTGCGGCCGTCACCTACGTCTCGGGGCGACGGCGCAGCGACCGGGAACGGGGCTGGCGGCTGCGGGCGTTCTTCGCCTGCCTCTACTACGCTGGCCTGCGTCCCGGTGAGGCCCAGCAGCTCCGCGACACCGACGCGAAGCTCCCGGCCGCCGGCTGGGGCGAGCTGGTCCTCTCCGGGTCGCTGACCGGCGTCTCGGGCGAGCACTACAACGACGGCCTGCGCGACCCCGACGCCCGCCCGCTCAAGCGTCGCCGCCGCGAGGCCGTGCGCCGCGTCCCCGCTCCGCCGGCGCTCGTCGCGATCCTGCGCTACCACCTGGATCGCTACGGCGCCGCAGCCGACGGCCGGCTGTTCCCGGCGCTGAGCGGCGGCCGGGTGCGCGAGTCGGTCTACACGCGCATCTGGAAAGAGGCCCGCGAGATCGGCCTGAGCCCGGCGCAGGCGGCCTCACCGCTGGCGGCCCGCCCGTACGACCTCCGGCACGCAGCGCTGTCGTCCTGGCTGAACGCCGGGGTGCCGCCCACGGAGGTCGCCGAGCGGGCCGGCCACTCGGTCAAGGTCCTGCTCTCGGTCTACGCCGCGTGCCTCGACGGCGAGCGCGACGCCTACAACGCCCGCATCCAAGATCTACTCGACGGAGAGGCTTGATCGGCTATGCAAGATCCGTTCCGTGACTGTTCCGTGGAAACCCGGACACAACGCCGCACCGCTACGGAGCCTCACAGAGACTTCACATCGGTCATCCGGCGTCGTCGCAGGTCAGTGGACCGAAACAGCGGGTCAGCGACCCTAGGCCGGGGCCTGCTCCCGGGCGCGGAGGTCCTTGCGCAAGATCTTCCCCGACGCCGACTTCGGGATCTGCTCGATGAACTCCACGACGCGGACCTTCTTGTGCGGGGCGATGCGCTCGGCCACGAAGGACATGACGTCGTCGTCCGAGAGCTGCGCGCCCTGCTGGAGCACGACGAACGCCTTGGGGACCTCCTCGCCCTCGGCGTCCTTGACCCCGATGACCGCCGCGTCGGCGATGCCCTCGTGGGTCAGCAGCAGCGCCTCGAGCTCGGCCGGCGGGACCTGGTAGCCCTTGTACTTGATGAGCTCCTTGACCCGGTCGACGATGGAGAAGACGCCCTCGTCGGTGACGGTGGCGACGTCGCCGGTGTGCAGGAAGCCGTCGGCGTCCAGGGTCGCGGCGGTGGCCTCGGGGTTGTTGAGGTACTCCCGCATGACGTTGGGGCCGCGCACCCACAGCTCGCCGCGCTCGACGCCCTCCTGCCCGGTCTCCGGGTCGACGAGCTTGCACTCGATGTTGGGCAGCGCCACGCCGATCGAGCTGAGGTCCATCTCGGGGCGGTCCTGCGGCATGGCGTGGCTGACCGGGCTCAGCTCGGTCATCCCGTAGCCCTGCAGGACGGTGCAGTTCAGTCGCTTGCCGACGGCGTGCCCGAGGTCGGCGTCGAGGGCGGCGGCACCGGAGAAGACGATGTCGACGCAGTCGATGTCGTACTGGTCGACCATGGGGTGCTTGGCCAGCGCCACGGCGATGGGCGGGGCGATGTAGACGCGGTCGACCCGGTGCTCGGAGATGGTCCGGAGGAAGTCGGCCAGGTCGAACTTCGGCATCGTCACGACGGTCGCCCGCACGTAGATGCCGTGGTTCATCATCACGGTCATGCCGTAGATGTGGAAGAACGGCAGCACGGCCAGGATCTTCGAGTCGGGCCCGGTGCTCGCGTTGACCGCCTGGAACTGGACGAGGTTCGCCACGAGGTTGCGGTGGGTCAGCACCACGCCCTTGGCCCGCCCCGTGGTGCCCGACGAGTAGGGCAGCGCGGCGACGTCGTCGCCCGTGACCGTCACCTGCGGGCGCTCGGCGGTGGTCGCGAGGGCGTCGGCCAGCGTGCTCTCCGGCATCGGCGTGCTGGCGTCGTCGCGGGCGTCGTCGAGGAGGATCGTCTCGGCGACGACGATGCCGTCCTGGCGCAGCGCGGCGCGGGCGCGGTCGAGGAAGGGCGACACCGTCACGAGCAGCTTGGCGCCGGAGTCGCGCAGCTGGAAGGCCAGCTCGTCGGGGGTGTAGAGCGAGTTGATGGTGGTGACCGCCAGCCCCGCGGCGAGGGCCCCGTGGAAGACCACCGGGTAGTACGGGTTGTTCGGCGCGAACAGGGCGATGACGTCGCCGCGGCCGAGGCCGCGCTCGCCTAGCGCCGCCGCGAAGCGGTCGACCGCGGCGGCGAGCTCGCCGAACGTGGTCTGCGCGCCGGACGGCCCGTCGATGATCGCCACTCGCTCGGCCGCGTCGCCCAGGTCGCCGAAGAGGAACTCGGGCAGGCCCACGTCGGGGACGTCGATGTCGTCGTAGGGGCTGCGAACGATCATGCGGGACGGTCTCCTCGTCGGGCGGGCGGCACAAGTCGGGGCAAACCTACCCCGCGGTACGGCGACGCGCCCACTGCTCGCTGTGATCACATGGGCGCCTCAGGAGAGCGGGGTCACCCGTTCGGCCGCATGAGGAATGCTTGTCCTACGCTTTGCGTGGTGGGAGGCTGCGTAACCGGACGCCGATCCAGTTTCGCGATCGGCCCGAGTCGGTCGCCCCTGAGCGGCTCCCTTACGCCCGTCGCCGGCGTCGGATGCCCCCCGTCCCACGCCGGCGGCGTGGCCCATGGGCAGCGCTGGTCAGCGCGTGCCCCGGTCGTCCTCCACCAGGTGCGCGAACGCCGAGAGGTTCGCCAGCGACTCGCCGCGCGACTCGCGCCAGGCCCACTCGCGGCGGATCGAGGTGACGAAGCCGAGCTCGAGCAGCGTGTTGAAGTCGCCGTCCGCGGCCTCGAGCACCTGCCCGAGGATCTTGTCGATCTCCTCGTCCACCACGGCGACCAGCGGCACCCGGCCGACGAGGTGGATGTCGCCCGCGCGGTCGATCGTGTAGTGCACCCCGTAGAGCCGGGCGTTGCGCTGCAGGAGGAAGCGGTAGACCTCCGCGAAGTTCTCGTCGGCGTGGCGGCAGACGAACGCCTCGACCAGCAGCGCGTGCGGCGTGAGCACCAGCCAGCAGTGGGTGGCGAGCTTCTTCGTGCCGGGCAGGGTGACGAACAGCCGCCCGGGCCCGCGCTTCAGGTACGTCAGCTCGCGCTCGTCCAGCGCGGCGACCAGCACCTTCTCCAGCTCGTCGAGATCCGGGGCGCTCACACCGCCACCCCCGCGGCACGGTCGCGGCCCAGGGCGCGCGACGCCTCGGCGTAGGTCGCGAGCAGCGCGTCCGCGGTGCGGTCCCACGAGAACATCGCGGCGTGCTCGACGGCGCCGGCCGCGAGGCGCTGGCGCTCGGCCTGGTCGAGCCCCACCCGCGAGAGCGCGTCCGCCCAGTGGCCGGGGTCGTGGTCGGTGACGAGCAGCCCGGAGCGGTCGTGGGCCACCGCGGTCGGCAGGCCCCCCACGGCGGCCGCGACGACGGGCGTCCCGCACGCCTGGGCCTCGAGCGCGACGAGGCCGAACGACTCGGAGTGGCTGGGGACCGCGACGACGTCGGCGGCCCGGTAGACCGCCGCGAGCTCGTCGCCGCCGCGCGGGGGCAGGAAGCGCACGACGTCGGCGATACCCAGCTCGCGGGCCAGCGACACGAGCGACTCCGGCGCCGCCAGGCCGGTGCCCGAGGGTCCGCCGACGACGAGCACGACCAGCCGGGCGCGCAGTTCCGGGCGGCGGGCGAGCATCGTCGCGGCGGCGCGCAGCAGCACGTCGGGAGCCTTGAGCGGCTGGATGCGCCCGACGAACGCGAGGGTCACGGCGTCGGGCCCGATCCCGAGCGCCGCCCGGGCCTCGTCGCGGTCGCGGGTCGGGGTGAACGTGCGCAGGTCGACGCCCGGGGCGATGGTGCGCACCCGGTCGGGGTCGGCGCCGTAGGCGGAGATGAGGTCGTCCGCCTCGGCCTGCGTGGAGGTGACCAGCCGGTCGGCCTCGGCCACAACCTGCTCCTCGCCGACCACCCGTGACAGCGGCTCGGGGCGGTCGCCGTCCGCGAGCGACGCGTTCTTGACCTTGGCCAACGTGTGCGCGGTGTGCACCAGCGGGACGCCCCACCGGTCGCGGACCAGCCACCCGACCTGCCCGGAGAGCCAGTAGTGGCTGTGCACGACGTCGTACCAGCCCGGCTCGTGGCGGGCCTCGTCGCGCAGCACGCCGGCGGTGAACGCGCACAGCTGGCTGGGCAGGTCCTCCTTGCCCAGACCGCCGTAGGGGCCCGCGGTGACGTGGCGGACGATCACGCCGGGCGCGAGCTCGGCCACCGGCGGCAGGTCGGACGACGTCGCCCGCGTGAAGATCTCGACCTGGACGCCGCGCTGGGCCATCCGCCGGGCGGTCTCGACGACGTAGACGTTCATCCCGCCGGCGTCGCCGGTGCCGGGCTGCGCCAGCGGCGAGGTGTGCAGCGAGATCACCGCGACGCGCCGGGGTCGTCCCGGTTGGTGACGGATCACCCGGTTCTCCGAACGGGCCGTGGATGCCGCTGACTCCACCGATGCCGTCGTCGCCGCCGGGGTCACCCCGCCAGCTTAGGTGGGCGGGCGCCGTCCGGCTTCGTCGAGACACCTCACGGGGGTCCTAGGGTGCGGGGCGTGAGCGCGCCGAACCCCGACAGCACCGACAGCACCGCCCGCCCCCTCGTCGTCGTCACCGGTGCCAGCTCGGGCATCGGCGCGGCCAGCGCGCGGGCCCTCGCCGCCGACGGCTGGCACCCCGTGCTCGGCGCGCGCCGCGTGGAGCGGCTGCTGGAGATCGCCGACGAGGTCGGCGGCACCGCCCTGTCCCTCGACGTCACCGACGCCGACTCCGTCGCCGCGTTCGCCGGCGCGGTCCGCGAGCTCGTCGACGGCGGGCAGCCGCTGCGCGGGCTGGTCAACAACGCCGGCGGCGCCCAGGGCACCGAGAAGGTCATCGAGGCCGACGAGGACAAGTGGCGCTGGATGTGGGAGTCGAACGTGCTCGGCACCCTGCGCGTCACCAAGGCGCTGCTGCCGCTGCTCATCGCCTCCGGCGACGGCCACGTCGTCACGATCACCTCGATCGCCGGGCTCGAGGTCTACGACGGCGGCTCGGGCTACACCGCGGCGAAGCACGCCGAGGGCGCGCTGCACCGCACGCTGCGCGGCGAGCTGCTCGGCGAGCCCGTGCGCGTCACCGAGATCGCGCCGGGCGCGGTGGAGACCGAGTTCGCGCTGGTGCGCTTCGACGGCGACGAGGCCCGGGCCGCCAAGGTCTACGAGGGGATCACTCCGCTCGTGGCCGACGACGTCGCCGAGGTCGTCGCGTTCGCGATGAGCCGCCCGTCGCACGTCAACCTGGACACCATCGTGCTCAAGCCCCGCGACCAGGCGACCGGTATGCGGTTCCACCGCCGGTCACAGGGCTGACATGCCCTGCCACTCGGTCCACGGGATCGCCCAGTCGTAGATGTCGCCGTCGCGCTCGGAGTAGTCGACGCCGGAACCGGTGACCTCCACCGGGTCGCCGTACATCGCGGAGTCGTAGTAGGCCTTCGCGTCGGCCTCGGACAGGTTGATGCAGCCGTGGGTGACGTTGCTGGAGCCCTGCGCGCCCGCCGACGCCGGGTTGGCGTGGATGAACTCGCCGTTGTTGCTGATGCGCACCGCCCAGCGCTCGACGAGGTCGTAGCCGTACTGGGCGCTGGTCATCCGCTTGTTGGTGAACTTCTCGGACACCACGTGGATCCCCGAGCGCGTGGTGCGGTTCGGGTCGGAGTCGAGGCCGTAGCTCGCGGGCACGTCCATCACCTGCCGGCCGTCGCGCTCGACGACCATCCGGAAGCTGTTCACGTCGGCCCGCACGATCTGGGCGCGCCCGATGCGGAACGACGTCGTGAGGTCCTCGCGCCCCCAGGCACCGCCGCCGAACGGGACGCCGAGCAGGTCGGCCCGGACGTCGACCTGCGTGCCGGAGCGCCAGTACTCCTTCGGCCGCCAGTGCACCCGCGAGCCGCCGTCCTGGTCGGGCAGCCACGCCCAGGAGCCCTCGGTGGGCACCGACGTGCGCACCTGCAGCGCCCGCTCCACCGCCGCCTTGTCCTCCACGGGCGCGGAGAACTGCAGCGTGATCGGCGCGCCGACCCCCACCTCGCGGCCGTCGCCGATGTTCAGCGTCGCCCGCACGGTCTCGGCCGGCGCGACCGTGGTGAAGGAGCCGGTGACCGGTGAGGAGCGCCCGTCGGGGGCCGTCGCGGTGCCGCCCCAGGTGTAGGTCGCGCCGTAGGCCAGCGGCCCCGCGGGCGTCCAGCGCTTGCGGTCGGGCGAGAGGGTGCCGGCGACGGGCCCGCCGGGCGAGGCCGTGAGCGTCACGTCGGTGAACGTGCCCTCGGTGGTGGCCGCGACGCCGGCGCGCGGCGCCACGTCGGTGGCGTTCGCCGCGGGCGCGACGTCGACCCGCACGGGCGGGGGCGGCGCGGCGGGGGCCGACGGGGCGCCCGACCCGCAGGCGGCCAGCACCACCAGCAGCAGCGCGCCCAGCACCCCGCCCAGCACCCGACCCATGCGTCCCCCGTTCGCGCGACCGTCCGGCCCCAGCGTGCCACCGGGGGCCGACGGGCGTCAGGCGCGCCTCAGGACAGCGCCGACATCTCCCGCCACTGCTCCCAGCCGATGGCCCAGTCGTAGACGTCGCCGTCGGCGGCCGAGAGCGCGACCGGGGAGTTCGTGACCTCGACCGGGTCGCCGTAGAGCGCGGTGTCGTAGTAGGCCCGCGCGTCGGCGGTGGAGAGGTTCACGCAGCCGTGGGTGACGTTGCTCGAGCCCTGCGCGCCGGCCGACGCCGGGTTGGCGTGGATGAACTCGCCGTTGTTGCTCATCCGCACCGCCCAGTGCTCGACGAGGTCGTAGCCGTACTGGGCGCTGGTCATCCGCTTGTTGTCGAACTTCTCGGTGACGACGTGGACGCCCGAGCGCGTGATGCGGTTCGGGTCGCTGCCCAGCCCGTAGCTGGCGGGCACGTCCATCACCTGCTGCCCGTCGCGGATGACGACCATGCGGTGGCTCGTGACGTCGGCACGGACGATCTGCGAGCGCCCGACGGTCAGGTGGCTGGTGAGGTCCTCGCGGCCGTAGGCGCCGTCGCCCAGGGCCACCCCGTACAGGTCCGCGGAGACGTCGACGACCGTGCCGGGCTGCCAGTAGTCCTTCGGGCGCCAGTGCACGCGCGAGCCCAGCGCGTCGTCGGGCAGCCAGGCCCAGGAGCCCTCGGTGGGCACGCTCGTGCGGATCGACAGGGCGCGCTCGGCCGCGGCCTTGTCGGACACGGGCCCGTCGAACTGGATGATGACCGGCGCCGCGACGCCGACCGTCGCGTCGTCGGGCTGGGCGAACTGGGCCCGCACCACCCGCTCCGGGGCGACCGTCGTGAAGCCGCCCGCGACCGGCGTCACGGCCCCGTCGGCGCCCACCGCCGTGCCGGACCACGTGTAGGGCTTGCCGTAGCCCAGCGCCTCGGTCGCCGCCCAGCGGTGCCCGTCGGGGCTCGTCGCGCCCGCGATCGCGCGGCCGTCGGCGCCGGTGAGCGCGACGTCGCGCAGGGTCGCGCCGGGGGCCGAGACGCTGATCTCGCCGCCCGGGTCGACGTCGGTGCGCCCCGGCACGGCGGTCGTCGTCACGGTCGGCGGCTCGGCCGACGCGCTCGTGCCCGATGACCGGGGCGTCGCCCCCGCCGCCGCGCACCCGACGACGACCGCGGCGACGGCGACCAGCGCCGCCACCACCGCCAGCACTCCCTGCACACGACCCCGCACCCGTGGAGCCCCTTCCTGATCGATCCCGAACCGCACGACGCGGCCGGCCCGGGTCCGGTTGTCAGGGGCGCGGAGGGCTCACACGGGTGGCCCAGCGATCGTGAGCGGGGTCTCGGGACGAACACCCCACGCGGTACCTAGAGAGCGCAGGAGACCAGGACGGGCTCAGGACGCAGCACGAGGCCGAAGGCGTCGTCGACGTGGTCGCGGACGTCGCGGGCGAGGGCGAGCAGGTCGTCGGTCGTCCCCCCGCCGCGATGGGTCAGCGCGAGCGTGTGCTTGGTCGAGACGCGGACCGGGGAGTGCTCGCCGGGGTGGCCGCGCGGGATGCCGGCGCGCTCGATCAGGGCCGCGGCGGAGAGCTTGACCCGCCCGTCGGGCTGCGGCCACGCCGTGATCGGGGCCTGCCCGCGCTCCTCGGCGCGGGCCGCCACCCGCGCGGCGGTGTCCGGGTCGACCACGGGGTTCATGAAGAACGACCCGGCGCTGCGGGAGTCGGCGTCGTCCGGGTCGATGACCATGCCCTTGCCGCGCCGCAGCCCCAGCACCGCCTCGCGCGCCGCGGCGACCGGCACCCGCGCGCCCGGCTCGACGTCCAGCGCGCGGGCGAGCTCGCCGTAGCGGATCGGCGCCGAGAGCCCGTCGGTGGTGAGGCGGAAGCGCACGCCGAGCACGATCTCGCCGTCGGTGTTGCGGTCGCCCTTGAGCCTGCTGGTGCGATAGCCCAGGTCGAGGTCGGCGGCCGCCACCGGTCCGCGCCGCCCGGTGCGCCGCGCGTAGAGGTCGGCGCCGACGAGCAGGTCGGCGACCTCCACGCCGTACGCGCCGACGTTCTGCACCGGGGTCGCGCCGGTCCGCCCGGGGATGCCCGAGAGGCACTCCAGCCCGCCGAGCCCCGCCGCGACGGTGTCCGCGACCAGCGCGTCCCAGTCGTGGCCGGCCTCGACGTGGAGCACCACCGCGTCCTCGTCGCGCGCCACGACGTGGTGGCCGCGGTGGTCGAGGAGCAGGGCCGTCCCGGGCCATCCGGCGTCGCCCACGACGAGGTTGGACCCGCCGCCCACCAGCAGCAGCGGCTCGCCCGCCCCGTCGGCGGCGCGGGCGCGCTCGACGACCTCGTCGGCGGTGGTGGCCCGCACGAGCCGGCGGGCGGGGCCGCCGAGCCCGAGGGTGGTGTGGGGAGCGAGCAGGGCCGTGTCGAGCGTCGTGCCGGGTGTCGCAGCTGCCGTCGGACCAGGTGTCACGCCGTCCGACGGTAACCTCCCGCCCGTGTCACGCCGCATCACCCACCGCGCCACCTGGGACGCACCCGCCGAGGAGGTGTACGCGGAGCTGGTCGACGCCGACCACCTGCGCGAGCGCCTCGCCGAGCTCGGCGGCAACGACCCGGCGCTGCTCGAGCACGCCGTCGACGACTCCGGGGCACGCCTGCGCCTGCGCCACTCGGTGCCCGTCGAGTTCCTGCCCTCGGTGGTCCGCCGCTTCACCGGCGACGACCTCGTGCTCGACCGCCACGAGACCTGGACGCCGCGCAGCGGAGGTGGCTACGACGGCACCTTCGAGGTGACCGTCCGGGGCCTGCCCGGGACGATGTCGGGCACCCAGCGCCTCTCGGACAACGGGGGCGGCGCGGTCACCGAGGTCGACGGGCAGGCGACGGTCAGCGTGCCGATGGTCGGCGGCAAGATCGAGGGCGTGGTCGTCGAGCAGGTCGGCAACCTGCTCGACGCCGAGGACGCCTTCACCCGCCGGCGCCTCGCGCGGGGCTGAGGCGTGCGCCGGCTGGTCATCACGCTGAGCTGCCCGGACCGCACCGGGATCGTCGCGGCCATCACCGGCCGGCTCGCCGGCATCGGCGCCTCGATCACCGAGGCCGCCTACCACGCCGACACCGCCGCGGGCTGGTTCTCCACGCGCCAGGTCGTCGACGGCGAGTCCGTGCCCGGCGGCGCCGACATGCTGCGCGCGGTGATCGGCCAGGTGGCCGCCCAGCTCGAGGTCCCCGGCGGCGAGCCCGTCCGCTGGCGGGTCCGCGACACCGCCGAGCCGCCGCGCGTGGTGCTGCTCGTCAGCAAGGAGTCGCACTGCCTGCACGACCTGCTGGGCCGGGTCTGGGGCGGCGAGCTCGACATGGACGTGCGTGCGGTCGTCGGCAACCACGAGGTGCTGCGCCCGGTCGCCGAGGCGCACGGCGTCCCGTTCCACCACGTGCCGTTCCCGTCCCGGGCGCAGGACGACGAGCAGCGCTCGGGCCGGGACGCGGCGTTCGCGCAGGTCGCCGAGATCGTCGACCCCCACGAGCCGGACGCGATCGTGCTCGCCCGCTTCATGCAGGTGCTCACGCCCGCGCTGTGCGACCGCTGGGCGGGCCGGGCGATCAACATCCACCACAGCTTCCTGCCCTCGTTCATGGGCGCGCGGCCCTATCACCAGGCGCACGCCCGCGGCGTGAAGCTCGTCGGCGCGACCTGCCACTACGTCACGCCGGACCTCGACGCCGGGCCGATCATCGAGCAGGACGTCAGCCGCGTGGACCACGCCGACACCCCGGAGGACATGATCCGCCGCGGCCGCGACGTCGAGAAGCTCGTGCTGGCCCGCGGCCTGCGCGCCCACCTCGAGGACCGCGTCCAGGTGCACGCGGGCCGGACGGTCGTGTTCCGCTAGACGCCGCACGCGGAGATCGTCATTTCTGCGCCGGATGTCTCCTCAGGACCCCTCGTCCGGGCTACGGTGCGCGCACAGGCGGGTGCGACGGGGTACGGGGGGCGGCCGTGGCGGGCGACGACGAGAGCCGGCGCGACGACCACCCGGACTCCGGGTCCGACACCGACCCCGACGCTTCGGCGACCGAGGTGCACCGCACCTCCTCCACGGGGAGCGCTCCGGGATCCGACGCCGCCGACGCGGGCGACGGCGCGACCGCCGTGCACCCCACGGCCGCCGCGTCCGCCGCGGGGAACGCGGGCGAGGGCGCGACCGCCGTGCACCCCACGGCCGCGTCGGCGACCCCGCCCGCCGACACCGAGACCGACAGCGAGGCCGACGCCGACGCCGACACCCCGCCCGACGGCATCCCGCAGGCGAGCCGGGAGACGATGGGCGGGGCGGCCGGCACGCAGCGCCACGACGTGCCGCCCGGGCAGACACCGGGCCCCTGGCAGCCCGGCCCGCCCGCGGGCCCGGGCACCCCCGCCGCGCCGTGGGCCGCCGCCGCGGGAGCACCCGGCACCGGCGGGCCCGGCCCCTGGGGCACCGCCGCGTTCCCCGGCCCGGGCGGCCCCGGGTACCCGCCGCCGGGTCAGGGACCCGGCGGCCCCTACGGCTACACCGGCCCGTTCGGCCCGCCCCCGGGCACGGGCGCGCCGGGTGCCGGCGCCCCGGGCCCGCGCCGCAAGGGCCTGCTCATCGGGGTCGCGGTGGCCGTCGTCGTGCTGCTGCTCGCGACCACGGTGGTCCTGCTGGTCACCCGCCGGTCGCCGCCGTCGGAGACGCTGGCGGCGACCGTGGCCGACGTGCGCGGCTGGGAGGGGGCGACCTATCGCGGTCGCCTCCCCGACGCCGGGGGCGCGCCGGCGAACCTGGAGATCACCGTCGACCGCGAGGGCAACGCGGCCGGCACCGTCACCCGGGACGGCGGCGGGCGCGCGGAGTTCGTCCTGGCGGGCCGCGAGCAGGCGATCCGCGGCGACCGCGCCTGGTGGGAGCGCGACGCCCCGCGCCCCGAGCTCGCCGCCCGGCTGACCGACCAGTGGCTCTCCGACGCCTTCACCGTGCTGCCGCGCGGGCTCACGTCGTGGGAGCAGCCGCCGAACGCGCTCGCCGACCGGCTCGCGGCCGCCGACGTGGGCGAGCAGGAGGAGGTCGTCGTGGGCGGCCGGGACGCCCGGGTGCTCACGCCCGGCACCGACGGCCGCCGCGTCACCGTCGTCGACGGCGAGCCCCCGACGCTCGTGGAGGTCGACCTGCCGGGCTTCGGCCAGGGCCGCACCACGCCGGTGACGGTCGACCGGGCGGCCCCGGCGGCACTGGCCACCGTCGCGGACCTGGCCCGCCAGGCGCCGACGATGAAGAGCTACATCGTCGCGATCACCGAGCGCCCGCGTCTCGCGCTGACCGTCGAGGGCGGCGAGAACACCTGCCGGACCCCGACCTGCACGGTCACCGTGCGCCTGGTCAACAGCGGCACCATCGCGACGACGGGCACGATCATCGTCACGCTCAACGACGTCGAGGTCGCCCGGCACCCGTTCAGCTCGGCGCCCGGGTCGAACCTCGCCTTCCCGACCACCGCGAACAACCCCGTCTACGACCAGCCGGGGGCGTCGATCTCCGCGCTCTGGCGGGCGCGCGTGGAGGGCGGCCGCTAGCTCAGCGACCCAGGCGCTCGACGACCTCGGCCGCGGGCAGCTCGCCCAGCACGGCGCCGGGCACGAGGAGCTTGCTCTCGCGCAGCCCGCTGCCGACCACGACGGCGGGCGACGCGAGCACGGCGGCGTCGACGAGCACCGGCCACCCGGCGGGCACGCCGAACGGGGTGATCCCGCCGTAGGCCATGCCGGTGAGCTCGACCGCCTCGTCCATCGGCGCGAACGACGCCTTGCGGACGTCGAGGCGCCGGCGCACGACGGTGTTGACGTCGGCGCGCGTGGTGGCCAGCACGACGCACGCGGCGAAGCGGCGCTCGCCGGAGCGTGCGCCGGCGACGACGACGCAGTTGGCCGAGGCCTCCAGCGGCGAGCCGTAGGCCTCGCAGAACGCGGCGGTGTCGGCGAGCCCGGGGTCGATCGCGGCGACCAGGCAGTCGGCCGCGAGATCGCCGGGCAGGGCACGCAGGGCGTCGGCGACGGGCGCGGCGAGGAGGTCGGGCCGGTCGAGGGCGGGCTCGGGCGCCAGCGAGCCCGCGATCGCGCGGGCCGCGTCGGCGGCCGCCGTCACCAGCGCGGGCCCTGCTGGATCTCGGTGACGCGCGGGCGGACGTCGACGATGTAGATCAGCACCGCGATGATGCCGACGAGCCAGAGGAAGCTGTACGGGCCGCTGGTGGAGATCGCGAGGATCGCGAGGCCGACGCCGGTGATGGCGCACCAGACCGGCTTGGTCAGCTTGTCGGCGGCGGTGAAGGCGTCGGAGCGCTGCATGAGGGCGTGCACGAACGCGTAGAGGCCCACCGGGATCCCCAGCAGCCACAGCACCAGCAGCACGTAGCCGTCGAGGTTGTAGAGGACCGACACGCCACCACGATACGTGCCCTCCTCGGGCCGACGACAGGCACGCGGTCGAGCCCCGACGCACGACGGCCCCGGGACGGCGGAGCGTCCCGGGGCCGTACGGAGCAGTGCTGTCACCGCAGCGTCATGGCGGCGTGAGCGGTGGTCAGCTCTTCGGGGCCTTCTTGGCGTTCGCGGTCGCGGTGGCCGCGGACTTCGGCGCGTTCTTCGGGCCCTGCTTCTTCGGGGCCGTCCGGGCCGCGGCCTTGCGGGTGGCGCTCCGGGTCTCGGAGGCGACCTCGTCGCCGGCCTCCTTGATGTCCTCGGAGAGCTCGGACCCGGCCTCGGCCACGGTCTCGGCGGCCTCGGCGGCGGCGCGTTGGGTGGCGCGGGCGGCACGCTCGCCGACCGAACGGGTCTGCTTGGTGACCTCGGCGAGGACGTCCTCGCCACGCACCCGGACGCCCTCGACGGCGTCCTCGAGGCGACCCTCGATCTCGGTCGAGACCTGGTCGACGGTGTCCAGCGCCTGCTTGACCTGCGGCTGCGCCTTGATGTCCTTGTAGGTCGTCTCGCCGCGCTTGACGAGGTCGGCGTAGACGCTGCGGACGGCGGCGAGGTAGCTGTCCACCAGGCGGCGGAAGTCCTCGGTCGTCAGCTTGGAGCGCAGCTCCTGCAGCTCGGCCGGCAGGTCCTCGACGCGGGCCTGCACCTCGGTGGCGCCGGCCTGCACGCGGGTCACGGCCTCGCGGGCGGTCGCGACGGCGACGTCACCGAGCCCGAGCACCGCGAGCGCCGGGTGGCGCAGCGGGTCGATGGCCTCGGAGACGACCTTGTTGGCCTGGTCGCGGGCCTCACGGACGTCGAACTTGGTCGGGAAGGTGACCGGCATGGTTGTCTCCACTCCTGGGTCGGTGGTCGTTCTCGTTCGTGCTGTCGTCCTCGGGCGCCGCGCTGTGCCCGACGGCGGTCTCGACGGCCGCGGTCACGGCCTGTCCGGCGTCGGCGGCGTTGCCGCGGCGGAAGGACTCGTAGATGTCGGTGAGCACTTGCTTCTGGCGCTCCGACAGGTCCGGGTCCGCCGTCACGGCGTCCAGCACCGGCGAGGACTCCCTGGGTTCGAGAATCCCGGCGCGGACGTACAGCGCCTCGGCGGAGATCCGCAGGCCGGTCGCGATCTGGGCCAGGATCTCGGCGGACGGCTTGCGCAGTCCGCGCTCGATCTGGCTCAGGTAGGGATTGCTGATCCCCGCGACCTTGGCGAGCTGACGGAGGGAGACCTCCGCGCCCTCGCGCTGCCGGCGGATGTAGGCCCCGATGTCCTCGACGGCCTGGCCGATCTTCTCGACCCCGTCGCCTGCCACCGGGAACCACCTCCTCCGATCTCGCTGACATCCACGCTAACACGAGTGCTAGCTCTTGCAAGCACCGTGCTTGCGCTGGTCACGTGGCCTGCCCCACACACGGACGGGCGACGGGGCTACCGTCTGGGCCGGTGAGCGGACCCCCGACGACGGTGCTGCGCGGCCAGGGCCCGGCGGTCGCCGCCGTGGCCGCCGGCGGCATCCTCGGCTCGCTCGCACGCTGGGCGGTGGGGCTGGCCCTGCCGACCGCGCCCGGGGGCTTCCCGTGGGGCACCGTCGGCATCAACGTGCTGGGCAGCCTGCTCATGGGCGTGCTCGTCGTCGTGGTCACCGAGGTGCGCGCGGCCCACCCGCTGGCGCGCCCGTTCCTCGGCACCGGCGTCCTCGGCGGCTTCACGACGTTCTCGACGTTCGCCGTCGACGCCCAGACGCTCCTGCTGGGCGGGCACCGGGCGACGGCGCTGGCGGCCCTCGGCGCCACGATCGTCGGCGCGGTGGGCGCGTGCGCCCTCGCGATGGCCGTGACCCGGCGCGTCACCCGATGACGGTCCTGCTGGTCGCCCTCGGGGCCGCGCTCGGCGCGCCCACCCGCTACCTCACGGACCGCTGGCTGCAGTCCACCCACGGCACCGGCTTCCCGTGGGGGACCTTCTCCGTCAACGTCGTCGCGTCGTTCGTGCTGGGCCTCGTGCTCGGCGGCCCGGCGCCCCACGCGGCGGTGCTCGCGGTGGGCGTGGGCTTCTGCGGGAGCCTCTCGACCTGGTCGACGCTGGCGTACGAGACCGTCCGCCTCGCCGACGAGCGCGCCCGCACGGCGAGCGTCATGAACGTCCTGGTCTCCACGCTCGCCGGCCTCGGCGCCGCGGGCCTGGGCCTCGCCCTCGGCGCCATGCTCTGGGCCTAGATCAGCAGCTCGCCGACCGAGTAGATGACGAGCCCCGCCAGGGCGCCGACGAGCGTGCCGTTGATGCGGATGAACTGCAGGTCGCGGCCGACCTGCAGTTCGACCTTCCGCGAGGTCTCCCACCCGTCCCAGCGCGACACCGTGTCCGAGATCAGCGTCGAGATCTCCTGCGAGTAGTTGCCGACGACGTACGACGCGGCGTCGACGATCCAGCCGTCGATCTTGTCGCGGAGCTCCGCCTCGGTGTCCAGACGCTCACCGAAGCGCTTGATGCCGTCGGTGACGCGCAGCCGCAGCTGCGAGGACGGGTCCTCGGCGGCGTCGAGGAGCATCGCCTTGCCGGTGGCCCACGCCCGCGAGATCAGCGCCTGCACGTCGGGGTGCTCGAGGAGCTGCTGCTTGATCGCCTCGACGCGCTCGCCGGTCTCGGGGTCGTCCTGCAGGTCGGCGGCGAAGGAGACGAGGAAGCGGTCGATGGCCTTGCGCAGCGGGTGCTCCTGGTCGGACTTCACCGCCCAGGCGAACGACAGCGCCTCCGCGTAGAGGCGGTCGGCGATGATCCCGTCGACGAACCGCGGCGACCAGCTCGGCGCCTGCTTGCTCACCAGCGCCATGACGGTCTCGTGGTTGGTGCGCACCCAGTCGTAGGCGCGGTCGCAGATGAGGTCGACCAGCCGGCGGTGGGAGCCGTCGGCGAGCACGCCCGCCAGCAGCCGGCCCAGCGGCGGGCCCCAGGGCTGGGCGACCACGCGCTTCGTCACGGCCTGGTCGACGACCGCCTGGATCTCGTCGTCGCGCAGCACGGTCACGGCGCCCCGCACGACGGTCGCGAGCTCGGCGGTGACCCGCTCGGCGTTGCCCGGCGACGAGAGCCAGCCGCCGAGGCGCAGGGAGATCTGGGCGGCGCGCAGCTTCTCGCCCACGACCCGCGGGGCCAGGAAGTTCTCGCCGACGAACCCGGACAGGCTCGCGCCGAGCTGGTCCTTCTTGCGCGGGATGAGCGCGGTGTGCGGGATCTTGATGCCCAGCGGGTGACGGAAGAGCGCGGTGACCGCGAACCAGTCGGCGAGCCCGCCGACCATCCCGGCCTCGGCGGCGGCGCGCACGTAGCCCGTGAACGCCGGGCCCCCGTTGTTCTCCCAGAGCAGGAACACGATCCACACGACCGCGGCGCCGAGCAGGAAGCCGAGCGCGACGCCCTTCATGCGGCGCAGGCGCGCCCGCTTCTCCGGGTCGTCGACGAACCCGGTGGGCGTCGCGCCGGGCACCTTGCCGGGCCGCGGTGGCGGGTCCTCGTCGGCGGTGCGCACGGCGGGCACCGGCCGGAGGACGGGGTCCGTCGGCGGGTCGAGCTCCGGGGAGCGGTCCGGTCCCTGGGCGGTCTGCACGTCCTCCAGTGTCCCACCGGCGGCGCGCGGCGCCGGGCCACGCGTATCCCCGCGCGGGACCGCACACCGGAGCCGGTGAGACGTGGATCACAACCGATCTGTCCCCCGCTCCGGTGAACCGGGGCACCGTTGGGCGCGAATCGCGGGCAGGACAGCGAGAGTGCGTATCGCCCGGGCGACTTCGCTCGTTGGACTGGTGCCGTTGTCGCCGCTGTTCGCTCCGGAGTCGCCGCAGGTCGTCCCGACCGGCGGTCGCGCCGGGCGACATCGGCGTCGACGGACCACCGACCCCCGAGCCGTCCCCGCGGGGACGACCCGGTCCCCCCTGCGACCGACCGCGCCCGGCCGCAGGGGGTCTCGCGTCCCCCGGTCGCCGTGCTGCCCCACGGTGACCGGGGGGCGCCCCTTCGTCCGCGGATTTGGACGATCGACCAATTTCCTGGTAGGACAGGGGTGTGGGGAACGACCGGGGCCGGAGCACGCGGGACGCGGTGCTCACCGCCGCCGCCGACCTCGTCGGCGAGCTCGGCTGGGGGCGCGTGAGCACCCGCGCGGTGGCCGAGCGGGCGGGCGTGCGCCCCGGACTGGTGCACTACCACTTCGCCTCGCAGCAGGAGCTGCTCGCCGAGGCCGCGACCGGCCGCATCGCGACGCTCGCCCGCCAGGGCCTCGACGCCCTCGAGGACGCGCCGGACCTGCCGGCCGGTCTCGCCCTGCTGCGGGAGTCGGTCGCGCAGGTCGACGCCGCCGACCCGGTGCACCTGCTCATGGCGGAGACCCACCTCGCCGCCTCCCGCGACCCCGCGCTGGCCGCCGCGCTCCGGGCGGTCGTCACGGACTTCCGCACGCGGCTCGCGGGCTGGCTGGTCAGCCGGGGCGTGCCGGGCGGGACCGCCGAGGAGTCGGCGGCCGTGCTCACCGCGGTGCTCGACGGGATCGCCCTGCACCGTGCCCTGGACCCGGAGCTCCCGGTGCGCGCCGTGGACACCGCGCTCACGGCCCTGACGGCGGGGGGACACCCGTGCACGCAGTGATCAGCGGCGCCGGGATCGCCGGGCTCGCGACGGCGACCGCGCTCGGCGGCCTCGGCTGGCGGGTCACGGTGGTCGAGGTCGCGCCCGCGCCCCGTCGCGACGGCTACATGATCGATTTCTTCGGGCCGGGCTGGCCCGCCGCCGAACGCCTCGGGGTGCTGCCCGCGCTGCGCCGCCGTGGCCGGGTCTACCGCTCGGCCCGCTACGTCGATCGCGACGGCCGCACGACCGGACGCCTGCCGCTGGAGGTCCTCGCCGGGATCGCGGGCGGGCGGTGGTTCTCGATCCTGCGCCCGGAGATCGAGGAGGCGCTGCGGGAGGCCCTGCCGCCGTCGGTCGAGGTCCGGTACGGACGCACGATCACGGCCGTGGAGCAGCGGGCGCTCCCCCGCGCCCCGGTCGCGGCGACCCTCGACGACGGCGCGGTGCTCGAGGGCGACCTGCTCGTGGCCGCCGACGGCCTGCACTCCGGGGTGCGCCGGCTCGTGGTCGGCGACGAGGCGTCCCTGCTGCGGCCCCTGGGGTTCCAGACCGCCGCGTTCACCTGTGCAGCCCCGGACCTCGCGCAGCGGCTGGGCGACGAGGTGGTGCTGACCGACGTCGTCGGGGGCCAGGTCGGGCTCTTCGCCGTCGACCGTGAGCGGGTGTCGGCGTTCGTGGTGCGCCGCGGCGGCACCCGGCTCCCCGACGACCCGCACCGCGCCGTCGTCGACGAGCTGCACCGGCACGGCCCGTGGGCCGCCGCGGTGGCCGACCGGGTGCCGGCCCACCCCTACCTCGACGTCGTGGCGCAGTCGGTCGTGCCGCGCTGGGTGCACGGCCGGGTGCTGCTCGCGGGCGATGCCGCGCACGCCGTCTCGCTGCTCGCCGGCCAGGGCGCGTCACTGGCGATCGCCGGCGCGGTCTCCCTCTCCGACGCCGTCGCGGCCCACGACGACCTCGACGCCGCGCTGGACGCGCACGAGCGGGCCTGGCGTCCCGTCGTCGAGCCCGTCCAGCGCTCCGGGCGGCGCGCGGCCGGGACCTTCGTCCCGCGCCACCGCCGCGACCAGTGGGTGCGCCGCACCGTCCTGCGTGCCGCGCGGCTGCCCGTGGTGAGCCGCCGCCTGGCCGGCAACCTCACCGGGGCGGCGACCCACTGACGGTCCCGCTACAGCGCCAGCGTCGGCCGGTAGCGGCGCAACCACGCGTCGATCTGGAGCACCGACTCCAGCTTCGCGCGGTCGGTGTCGATGCTCGGGCCGTCCTGCGGGGCGTCGATCGCGGTCCGCAGCGCGTCGACGTCGACGAGCTCGCGCACGGGGGCGTCGCGGTCGGACACCAGGTCCGCCACCGAGGTCCGCAGCGCCTTCTCGTAGCCCGGGTCCTGCGTCGAGGGGTACGGGCTCTTCACGCGGTCGACGATCGAGGCCGGCAGCAGGTCGCGGGTCGCCGCGCGCAGCAGGCTCTTCTCCCGGCCGTCGAAGGTCTTGAGCGCCCACGGGGTGTTGAAGACGTACTGCACGAGCCGGTGGTCGCAGAACGGGACGCGCACCTCGAGCCCGCTGGCCATGCTCATGCGGTCCTTGCGGTCGAGCAGGATCTGCACGAAGCGCGTGAGGTGCAGGTAGCAGACCTCGCGCATCCGCCGCTCCTGCGCGCTCACCCCGTCGACGTGCGGCACCTCGGCCAGCGCGTCCCGGTACGACGCATCGACGTAGTCCGGCAGGTCGAGGCGCTCGCGCAGGTCCGGGGCGAAGTGCGAGGTCGAGAGGTCCAGCGGCCCGGTGCGCGCCGCGGCCATCCACGGGAACGTGTCGGCGGCGACGGCGTCGGCGTCGTGGAACCAGCGGTAGCCGCCGAACACCTCGTCGGCCGACTCCCCCGACAGCGCCACGGTGGAGCGCCCGCGGATCGCCTTGAACAGCAGGTAGAGCGAGGTGTCCATGTCCCCGATCGACACCGGCACGTCGCGCGCGGCGAGCACCGCGGCGCGGGCGTCGGGGTCGGTGAGGTCGTCGTTGGACAGCGTGATCGCGGAGTGGTCGGCGGCGACGTGCTCGGCGAGCTCGCGGACGTAGGGGCCGTCGGGGGTGTCGCGCATCGGGTCGGCGCTGAAGGAGTCCTCGTAGCCGACGAAGTCGACCGAGAACGAGCGCACCGGGCCGGCGTCCTGCGCGCGCAGCTTCTGCGCCGCGAGCGCGGTGATCGCCGAGGAGTCCAGGCCGCCGGAGAGCAGCGCGCACAGCGGCACGTCGGCGATGAGCTGGCGGTCGACGATGTCGTCGAGCAGCTCGCGGACGTGCGCGACCGTCGCGTCCCGGTCCTCGGTGTGCTCGAGGGCCTCGAGCTGCCAGTAGCGGTGGACGTCGACGCCCTCGCGGCGCACGCGCACCCAGGACCCGGGACGCACCTCGTGCAGGCCGCGATAGATGCCGTGCCCCGGCGTCTTGACGTGCGCGAGGAGCTCGCGCATCCCGTCGAGGTCGAGCACGGCCTCGCTGCGCGGGTGGGCCAGGATCGCCTTGGGCTCCGAGCCGTACAGCACCCCTTCCGGCGTCGGGTACCAGTACAGCGGCTTGACGCCCATGCGGTCGCGGACGAGGAAGAGCTCCTCGCGCCGCGTGTCCCAGATCGCGAACGCGAACATGCCGTTGAGGCGCTCGACGACCTCGCTGCCCCACTCGAGCCAGCCCACGAGCACGACCTCGGTGTCCGACGACGTGCGGAACGCGTGCCCGCGGCCCTCGAGCTCGCGGCGCAGCTCGCGGAAGTTGTAGACCTCGCCGGAGAACACCAGCGTCAGCAGCGTCTCGCCGCCGTGCTCGAGCGTCATCGGCTGCCGCCCGCCGGGCACGTCCACCACCGCGAGGCGGCGGTGCCCCATGGCGGCGCGGGGCCGCTCCCCCTCGGAGAGCCACAGCCCCGCGTCGTCCGGGCCCCGGCAGCTCATCGTCTCGACCATCGGTTCGACCTCGGCGCGGTCCACCCCACGCGCCAGGTCCACGGCTCCCGCGATGCCACACATGGCCACGACCTCCTCGTCGACGGTGACGGACGAGGAGTTCCCCGATAGTTAGCTCGTGTAACTAATCTTCGTCGTCGCCCGGGACGTCCTCGCGGGTCGGGCCCTCGATCGGCAGGCAGACCTCGAAGGTGGTGCCGCCCGGGCCGGTGTGGACGCGGATGTCGCCGTGGTGCTTCTTGACCACGATGCGCCAGGAGATGTCCAGGCCCAGGCCGGTGCCCTCGCCGACGTCCTTGGTGGTGAAGAACGGCTCGAAGATGCGCGGGCGCACGTCGTCGGGGATGCCGGGACCGGTGTCGCCGATCTCGACGATCGCGTTCGTCCCGTCGCGCCGCGTCCGGATGGTCAGCGTGCCGGTGCCGTCGCCGTGGCCGTGCATCGCGCCGATCGCGTTGTCGATGATGTTGGTCCACACCTGGTTGAGCTCGGCGGCGTAGGCCGGGATCTTCGGCAGGTCCGGGTCCAGCTCCTTGACGACCTTGATGCCCTCGAACTTGCGGCTCATCATCACCATCGTCGACTTCAGCAGGTCGCGCAGGTCGACCTCCTGGAACGGCGCGCGGTCGAGCTGCGAGTACTGGCGCGCGGCGCCGACGAGGTTGCCGATGCGCGTGGTCGCGTCGGTGATCTCGCCCATGAGCGTCTCGGTCTCGACGGCGTAGGCGATCCAGCGCACCGCGGCCTCGATGGAGCCCTCCGGCACGGCGCGCTCGACCTTGTCGAGCCACTCGGCGTCCAGCCCGCCGGCGACGAGCACCGGCGCGAGGTCCCAGGCGCCGCCGACGCCGCGGTCCTCGAGCCAGTCGCCCAGGGCGTCCTCGGCGTCCGAGGCCTCCAGCGCCGAGAGGTCCGGGGCCGTCTCGGCGCGGTTGACCGCGTCCTCCTGCAGCTCGACCAGCTGCGCCACCGTCGGCCCGTCGAGCTTGCCGCACGCGAGCAGCCCCAGCTTGTGGCGCATGCCGGCCACGCGGCTGCGCAGTGACTCGGTGGCGCGCGACGCCGCGGCCGCCGGGTTGTTCAGCTCGTGGGTCAGGCCGGCCGACAGCGACCCGAGGGCGAGCAGCCGCTCGCGCTCGCTCTGGATCGTCGACGTGCGGCGCATGCCGACCACGACGCCCTCGAGCAGGTGGATCGGCAGCGGGAACCAGGCGCGCAGGGCCTCGGCCCACTCGGCGGCGGGCAGCGCGAGGAACGTCGCGTCCCGCGTCGCGCGCAGCGTGTGGTTGTAGGTCTGGTCGGCGTCGGGGATGTAGGCCTGGGTCGAGCCGCCGTAGGAGCCGCGCTGGCTCGTGCGCGTGGTCTCGACCTCGTCGCCGCGCATCGTCTGCAGCATCGCCAGCTCGCCGGAGAGCAGCACCCAGAAGCAGCCGGCGGGGTCGCCCTGCCGGCAGACGGTCTCCCCCGCGGAGAACGCGACGACGTCGCCGTGCTCGGCGACCCAGTCGAGCTGGGCGTCGTCGAGCTTCTCGAAGAGGAACAGCTCCCGCAGCTCGTCGCGGGTCATCTTCTCGGGGAGCTGCTCTGTCCCGCCACCCGCGGAGCCCGCGGAGCGGGATCCAGAAGGCTCAGTCATCGGTTCTCCAGCCATCGGTGCACCAGACTCACCGCCATCGCGCCCTCACCGACCGCGGACGCGACGCGCTTGACCGAATCGGCCCGGACATCGCCGACGGCGAAGACCCCGGGCACGGACGTCTCCAGGTGGAACGGATCCCGCTCCGGTTCCCATCCCGCCGGGACACGTCCGTTCTCCTCGCGGGGCAGGTCGGGCCCCGTGAGGACGAATCCGCGATCGTCGCGGGCGACCACGCCGTCCAGCCAGTCGGTGCGCGGGGCGGCGCCGATGAACACGAACAGCCAGGAGGCCTCGACGGTCTCCTCGTCGCCGCTGTTCCTGTCACGCAACGTCAGCTTCTCGAGGTGGTCGGAGCCGGACGCCCCCACGACCTCGGTGCCGGTGCGCACCTCGATGCGCGGGTTGGCCTCGATCTGCTCGATCAGGTAGTGCGACATCGACGCCGTCAGGGACGGGCCGCGCACCAGCATGACGACCTTGCTGGCGTGCCGGGAGAAGTTCATCGCGGCCTGGCCCGCGGAGTTCGCGCCGCCGACGACGTAGACGTCCTGCGCGGCGCACGAGGCCGCCTCGGTGGCCGCGGCGCCGTAGAAGACGCCCTGCCCGGTGTGGTCGGAGAGACCGGGGCAGTCGAGCATCCGGTACGAGACGCCGGTGGCGAGCACGACCGCGTGGGCGGTGATCTCCGAGCCGTCGTCGAAGCGCACGACGCGCGCCCGCCCGCGCGGCTCGAGCGCGGTCACCGTGCGGGTGGTGATCACCTCGGTGCCGAACTTCTCGGCCTGCAGCCGCGCCCGCGTGGTCAGCTGGTCGCCGGAGACGCCGTCGGGGAAGCCGAGGTAGTTCTCGATCCGGCTCGACGTGCCCGCCTGGCCGCCGGTGGCGCGCGACTCGACGAGCACCGTGCGCAGGCCCTCGGAGCCGCCGTACACGCTCGCGCCGAGCCCGCCCGGACCGCCGCCGACCACCACGAGGTCGTAGACCTCCGCCGACGCCGTGGTGGCGAGGCCGGCGGCCTCGGCGACCTGCGCGTCGGTGGGCTGCACCAGCGCGCGCCCGTCATCGGTGATCACGACGGGCAGCAGGTCCGGGTCGGCGCCGGCCGCCTCGAGCAGACGCGCGCCCGCGGGCTCCTCGGCGCGGAAGAAGTCGTAGGACACCTGGTTGCGCGCCGCGAGGTCGCGCAGCTCGTAGGAGCGCGACGACCAGCGGTTGCCGATGATGCGGATGGTCGCCGAGGGGCGGTCCGCGGACTCCCGCCACGCGGCGAGCAGGGCGTCGACCACCGGGTAGAGCTTCTCCTCCGGCGGGTCCCACGGTTTGAGCAGGTAGTGGTCGAGGTCGACGACGTTGATCGCGGTGATCGCCGCCTCGGTGTCGGCGTAGGCCGTGAGCAGCACCCGGCGGGCGCGGGGGAACAGGTCCATGGCCTGCTCGAGGAACTCGACGCCCGACATCCGAGGCATGCGCTGGTCGGCGAGGAGCACCGCGACCTGCTCGCCGCGCAGCGCGATCTCGCGCAGGGCGTCGAGGGCCGCGGGCCCCGACTCCGCGCGCACGATGCGGTGGTGCTCGCCGTACTCGCGCCGCAGGTCGCGGGCGACGGCGCGGGACACCGCGGGGTCGTCGTCGACGGTCAGGATCACCGGGCGGGCCACACCGTCCAGCCTAGGCCGTCCCGGGGCGCTTCTCGATCGATTGAGCGGACGGTGAACGTCCTCAGTCACCGCTGCTGCCGCCGCCGTCGCCGCCGCTGTCGCCGCCCGACTCCGAGGAGCTGTTGTCCCACCACGACGAGTCACCGGAGTCCGCGGCGGCGCCGCCCGTCAGGGGCGCGTCCCGGGCGGCCCGGATCTTCGCGTCGAGCTCGGCGACGAACCAGACGACGAACGCCGCGGCGGCCGGCGAGAGCCGCTCGGGCACGCGCCCCCGGGGCCGCACCCGCCCGCGCCGGGCCCGGCCGACCTCGACGAGCCAGGCCGTCCCGTCGTCGTCGACGAACGTGCGCCGCGGCACCGGGAACGAGCCGCGCACCTCGCACCGCAGCCGCAGCCCCTCGACCGCGATCTCCCAGCGCCGCTGCCCCGCGGGGCCGAACCGGCGCGCCACGAACACGGGGCCGTCGGGGCCGCTCGCGGTCATCTGCCCGGAGCGGGCGCGCAGGCGCAGGCGGCGCGCCCCGTCGTCGAGGAACGCGCCGGGGCCGCCGCGCTCGCGGCGGTCGCGGACGGCCACGGCGCCGGGCACGTGGTCGACCTCGACGAGGTAGCGAACCCGGTCCGCCTCGTCGCCCGGCTCCGTGTCGGCCGGTCGCACGGAGACGGGCTGGCCGACCCCGTACTCGCGGACGTCGTCGCGCACGCGGCGGCGCACGGCCGAGACGACCTGGTGGATCAGGCCCCAGAGCAGGAACGGCGCGAGGATGATCACCGCGGTCAGCACGTTGACGGCGCCGTCGTCGGCGATGCCCGGCTCCGGCGAGGGGTCGGAGGTGATTGCGATCGCCGCGGCGACGCCCGCGAGCACGAGGGCGCCGAGCCACCACAGGTAGCGCTGGTGGCCCAGCCGGCGCGGTGACCACCGGGACGCGGGGCCACCGTGGGCGGGGCGCGCGGGGTCGAGCGTCGCGGTCACGGGCGGGCCTCCTGCATCGGGGTCGCGGTCGTGTCGTGGCCGGTCCACGCGTCGGCGACCGGTTCGGGGGTGGCGGCGCCGTACTCGCGGCCGTAGCTGCGGACCCGGTCCTGGTGGGTCTCGAGCTCGCAGAACAGCCAGAGGCAGAACGCGACGGCGTCCGGCGCGAGGTCCTCGGGGAGCCGGCCGTGCGGGCGCAGGCGCGCCGCGCGCCCGCCGCGGAGCTGGTCGAGCAGCGAGGGCGTGCCCATCTGCACGAGCCACGCCGTGCCGTCGGGCTCGAGCAGGGTGCGCCGGGGCACCGGCTGCAGGCCGTGGACCTCGAAGGCCAGGTGGCGCCCGTCCAGCTCGAGGTCCCAGCGGGCCCGGTGGTGGCCGGGCCTGGCGCGGCGCGTGGCGCGGTGCCGGACGAGGCCGTCGGGGCCGGTGGCGAGAAGGGTGCCGCGCCCGCTGCGCAGCCGGAGGTCCTCGCGGCCGGTCTCGATCCAGCGGTGCCGGCCGTGGGGCACGGCGCGCTCGACGACCCGGGCGGCGTCGGCGACGTGGTCGACGTCGACGTGCAGGAGGACCTCCTCGGCCGGGCGCGGCCAGGGGCGCTCGCCGGGCACGGCGGCGGGCGCGGCGCCGCGGGCGGCCTGCCCGGTGCCGTAGTCCCGCACGTCGTCGCGCACGCGGCGGCGCACGGCGGTGACGAGCTCGAGGCCGGTCATCCACACGAGCACCGGGGCGAGCAGGCAGACGGCGACGAGCACGGCCAACGCGCCACCGTCGGTGAGGCCGGGGCCGGGCGAGGTGTCGAGCCCGATCGCGATGCCCACGGCGACGGCGGCGAGCACGAGCGCCCCGGCCCACCACAGGTAGCGGTGGTGCCCGAGCCGGCGCGGCGACCAGCGCGGCGCCGGGCCACCGCCCGGCGGCCGGTCGTCACACGTCGTCGTCGCGGTCATCGTCCCTCCCCTGATCAGCGTGGATGCTACGGAGAGAGACGACAAGACGGAGAACTAGACCATCAGGGTGAATGAACGGGTGCGCGTGCGTCCCTGGCGAGCACTTTCCGGTGCCAGGGCGCGCGACGCTCGGGGTCGGCGACGGTGAGGGAGCGCTCCCCGGCACCGGGACCTCCGGAAGCGCCCACCGACGGGCCGCGCACCTCCTACTCTCTCGAGACGTGCGGGAGATCCTCGGGCGGGCGCTCGTCGCGGTGATCGCCGCCGTGCTGGTCCTCGCGACGCCCGGTGTGGCCGCCGCCGACGCGCCCGTCCCGCCCCCGCCCGACCCCGCCGCGCTCGCCCGCCTCGACCCCGACCCGCGCCCGCTGCCGGGGGTCCGGTCGCGCGTGCCGTGCGTGCGCTCCGACGGCGGCGGGGCGATCGCGGGCGCGCCCTGGACCCAGCAGCGCCTGCGCTTCACCGACGCCTGGCGCTTCACCCGCGGCGCCGGCCAGACCGTCGCCGTGATCGACACCGGGGTGAGCGCCCACCCTCGCCTCGCCGGGCGCCTCGTCGACGGCGGCGACTTCGTCGGCGCCCAGGGTGGCCTGCTCGACTGCGACGGCCACGGCACGCTCGTCGCCGGGATCATCGCCGCCGCGCCCGACCCGGACACCGGGTTCGTCGGCGTCGCCCCCGATGCGCGCGTGCTGTCGATCCGCCAGTCCAGCGCCACCGTCGCCACCACCGCGCCGGACGGCTCGAGCACCGACGGCGGCGGCAACGTCGACACCCTCGCCGAGGCGGTCCTGCGCGCCACGCGCCTCGGGGCCACGGTCATCAACATCTCGGAGGCCGCCTGCGTCCCCGCCGCGGACGCGGGCCGGGGCCTCGCCGCCCTGCGCGCGGCGGTGCGCGCCGCGGTGGACGCGAACGTGGTCGTCGTGGCCGCGGCGGGCAACGCCGGGTCGGGCGCCTGCGTGCAGTCGCAGGACGGCCAGAGCCCGGGGCAGGTGGTGGCGCCGGCGTGGTTCGGCGACGACGTGCTCTCGGTGGGCTACACGCGCCGCGACGGGCTGCCCGCGCCCCAGAGCATCCGGGGCCCGTGGGTGTCGCTCGCCGCGCCCGGCTCGGAGATCGTGTCCCTGGACCCCGCCGGGCCCGGGCTCGTCGACACGATCACGCCCATCGGGGCCGGGCGCCCGATCGCCATCGAGGGCACGAGCTTCGCCGCGCCCTACGTCAGCGGGGTGGTCGCGCTCGTCCGCGCCCGCTACCCGGGTCTCGACGCGCGCCAGGTGATGGCGCGCGTGACCTCGTCGGCCGACCGCCCCGCGAGCGGGCGCGACGACGCGGTCGGCGCGGGCACCGTCGACCCGGTGGCCGCCGTCGCCGACGTCCGTCCGGACGAGTTCACCGGCCCCGGACCGGCGTCGGTCTCCCCCGCCGGGGCGGGGCGGGTCGACCTGACCGACGGCCGGGATGCACACTCCGGATCGCGCACCGTGGCGCTGGTCGGGTCGGCCGCAGCGATGGCGCTGCTGGGCGGGGCCGGCCTCATCGTCCTCGTCGCGCGACGGGCACGCCGGTCGCGCTGAGGCGGCCGGGGTGGCCCGGAGTCGTCCCGTCCCCTCGACCCCGAGGAGCCCCCGAGTGCGCATCACCCTCGCCCAGACCGACGCCGCGCTCGGCGACCTCGACGGCAACCTCAAGCGCGCGGAGCGGGTCGTGAGCGAGGCCGTCGACGCCGAGTCCGACCTCGTCGTGTTCCCCGAGCTGTCCCTGTCCGGCTACCAGATCGGCGAGGTGCCCCAGGACCTCTCGCTCGCGCCCGACGACCCGCGCCTGCTGAAGATCTCGGAGCGGGCCGGCGACGCCGGCGTGCTGCTCGGGTTCCCGGAGGCCGGCGGCCACGGGCTGCACACCTACAACAGCGCCGGCTACTACGAGGGCGGGCGCCTCGTCCACACCCACCGCAAGCTCTACCTGCCGACGTACTCGACGTTCGAGGAGCGCAAGCACTTCCTGCCCGGCCAGCACTCGCGGGCCTACGGCGTGCGGGGCGGCCGGCACCGCGCCGCGACCCTGATCTGCAACGACGCCTGGCAGCCGCAGGTGGCCTTCCTGTCGGTCCAGGACGGCGCGCACCTGCTGCTCGTGCCGGCGAACTCGGCGCAGTCGATGTCGCCGGAGCGCTACGACTCCAAGGAGTACTGGCGCAACATCACCACGTTCTACGGGCGGCTCTACCAGCTGTTCGTGGTGTTCGTGAACCGCGTCGGCGTGGAGGGCGGGCTGACGTTCTGGGGCGGCAGCCACGTCGTCGACCCGTGGGGCGAGGTCGTCGGCGAGTGCGGCGAGGGCGCGGAGGCCGAGGAGACCTGCACGATCGACATCGACCTCGCCGACGTCCGCCGGCGCCGCCGCGACATCCCGCTCGTGCGCGAGGCCCGCCTGGGCCTGCTGCGCCGGGAGATCGACCGGCTGCTCGACGAGGGCGGGGATCTCTAGACCAGCGCCACCACGACCAGCACGAGCCCCAGCACGGCGAGGCCGGTGCCGCCCCAGGCGAACCAGCGCTGGGACCCCGCGGCGGCGTCGCGCAGCTCCTGCTCGGAGCGGGTCGAGACGATGAAGGGGTCCGACGACGACTCCGGCTTGCCGATCACCAGCGGCCCGATCCGGTCGTGGACCTCGCCGAGGACGTAGAGCCGCTGGCCGGGGCGGATGACCCACTCGGTGTAGGTCATGCCCAGCGACTCGCTGCCGCGGTTCCAGAACCCGCCGCCGCCACCGCCGCCCGGCTCGAACCGCTCGTGGATCTTCTCGGGGCGGTCGGGCGCGGTCCCGTTCGGGTCGACGCCGATGATCCCGGAGTCGTCGACGAGGGCGTAGCCCTGTCGTGAGGTGTCGTCGAGCACCGTGTCGTTGCGCTCGCGCCGGTGCCAGTCGCCGTCGGAGTCGCGGTACGACTCGCTGATCTTGTGGACGACGGTCTGCCGGTACCAGACGCACTCGACGCCGCTCTGGGGCGCGCGCAGCGGGCCGTCGGGGTGCGGGTGCGCCGCGCCGACGACCTCGCAGACCTTGCGGAAGCCGCCGGTCGTCCCGAGGTCGGCCAGCGTGCGCCGGTGCTCCTCGAGCTCGGCGATCGGCAGGGTCTCCGCGGCGATCATGGCGTGGTGCCTCTTGCGGCGGTTGTGGGCGGCGACGTACCCCGCCACCCCGACCGCGATCAGCACGAGGCCGACGATCCACATGACTGGTGACTCCCGGTGTCGACCGACGAACTGACGCTACGGAGAGTAGGTGGAAATGGGACGGAACACCAGTCGATGGTCCGAACGGGTGGGTCGTTCTAGAGGCGGGTGGCCGCCGCGACGAGCTCCCCGCGACTGACGGTCACCGCGTCACCCCGCAGGTACACGCGGTCGCCGGCGAGCTCGACGCCGACCTCGCCGCCCCGCGGCGAGAGCTGGGCGCCGACGAGGCGCTCGCGCCCGAGACGCTTGGCCCAGTAGGGCGCGAGGCAGCAGTGCGCCGAGCCCGTCACCGGGTCCTCGTCGATGCCGACGGCGGGGGCGAAGAACCGCGACACGAAGTCCGGCGCGCCGGGACCGGCGTTGTCCGCCGCCCGCGCGGTGACGATCACGCCGCGCCCGCTGGCCGCCCGGAGCACCGACAGGTCCGGCTCGAGGTCGCGCACCTCCTCGGCGGAGGGGATCTCGACGAGGATGTCGTAGCGGCAGCGGGCGAGCTCGACCACCGCGGCGCCCAGGGCGTCGGCGAACTCGTCGGCCATGTGTCCGTCGGGCAGCGCCGAGACCGGCTCGTCGACCGGGAAGTCGAGCTGGATGCCGCCGCCGGGCAGCGCCTCGGCGAGCAGCACGCCGGAGGCCGTGCGGAAGGCGATCGGCGAGGTCGCGAGGCCCTGCTCGAACAGCACGTGCGCGCTCGCCAGCGTCGCGTGCCCGCAGATCTCCACCTCGACCGTCGGGGTGAACCAGCGCAGGCCCACCTCGCCCGTCACCGCGAGCGTCGAGAGGTCGACGAACGCCGTCTCGGAGACGTTGACCTCGGCCGCGACGGCCTGCATCCAGGCGGCGTCGTCGGCGTCGGTCAGACACACACCGGCCGGGTTGCCGGTGAAGGGCGAGGACGTGAAGGCGTCGACGAGGTGGAGCTGCACGACCCCATCGTGCCGTGTGCGCCATCGCGAGGGGAGCCGATGGGCCGCCCCGGGGCGCGGGCCTCACCCCACCACGCCCCGGGAGCGGGTTCCGGCCGGAATCGCTCTTGAGCACAGACGGTCACATCTTTCGCCTGCGTCAGCCAAGTATCGCCACCCCGACGGCCGAAGATCGCTACCCGCGGCCACGCAGGTGTCACGGTACGCGGGCGGGGTAGCCGCCCCGATGCGGCTCCTGGTGCTCGGTGGTGGCGGCTTCCTCGGCTTCCACGTGGCGGCCGAGGCGCAGCGCGCCGGCCACGACGTGACGGTCGCGAGCCGCTCGGGCTCCGCGCCGCTGCCCGGCGTCGAGGCCCTCGCCGTCGACCGCCACGGCGACCTCTCCGCCCTCGACGGGCGGACCTTCGACGCCGCGCTCGACACCTTCTCCGACCCGGACGCCGTACGGGTCGCGGCCGACCGGCTCCGCGGTGCCGTGGGCGCGCTGGGCTACGTGTCGGGCATGAGCGTCTACCACCCGCAGGGCCCGGCGGTGCCCGACGAGGAGGCGCCGGTGCGCCGGCCCGGCGAGGCCCCGCCGGACGATCCGCTGCAGGAGCGCTCGCTGGCCAAGCTCGCCGCCGAGGACGCCGTGCGCAGCGCCTTCGACGGGCCGCTGACCGTGCTGCGCGTCGGCGTCATGGTCGGCCCCCGCGACCCGTCCGACCGCTTCACGTGGTGGCCGGTGCGCCTCGCGCGCGCGCTGGCGGGCGAGGCGTCGCGCACGGTGCTCGCGCCCGGCGACCCGCGGCGCGCCGTGCAGTACAGCGACGCCCGTGACATCGCGGCCTTCGCGGTCCGGGCCCTCGCCGAGGGGCGCGCGGGGACGTTCGACACGGTCGGCCCGCTGCGCGCGCAACCCCTCGCCGCGGTGCTCGACGCCTGTCTCGAGGCAGCCGGCGGGCGCCCCGGCGACGTCACCTGGTCCTGGGCCGGGGAGGACGCGCTGCGCGCCGAGCTCAGCGATGTCGAGGAGGAGCAGCGGCCGCTGTGGTTCCCCGAGGACCAGATCCCGCAGGACGCGATCGACTCCTCGGCCGCGCTCGCCGCGGGACTGCGGTTCCGGCCCGCCGTCGACACCGCCCGCGACGTCCTCGCCCGGCACCGCGATCAGGGGCGCCCTGCGCTGGCCGCCGGATTCGACCCCGCGCAGGAGGCGGAGCTGGTGCGTCGCTGCGCGCGGGGGACTGCGCCGACGGGGTGACGTGGGGGCCTCGCTACTGTGGCCTCGCCATGAGCACGGTCTTCCTGGTCAGCGGAGCCTCCTCCGGGGTGGGGCGCGCGCTCGCACAGTTCCTCACACGCCACGGCGTGTCCGTCGTCGGGCTCGACCGGCGCGAGCCGCCCGACCGCGAGATCGCGCACGTCCCGTGCGACCTCGCCGACCCGGGCTCCATCGACGCCGCCGTCGACCGTCTCGACGGCCAGGTCGACGCGCTGGCCAACGTGGCGGGCGTGCCGGGCACGGCGCCGGTCGAGACCGTCCTGGCGGTCAACTTCCTCGGCATGCGCCACCTCACCGAGAGCCTCGTCGGCCGCATCCGCCGGGGCGGATCGGTGGTCAACGTGTCGTCGTCCGAGGGGCGGCACTGGGTGGCCCACCTCGCCGAGCTCCGGCCGCTGCTCGCCACGCGCACGTTCGCCGAGGGCATGCGCTGGTGCCGCGAGCAGCGCCCCGACCGCTCCGTCTACGACGTGTCGAAGGAGGCCGTCCTCGCGTACACGACGGCGTCGTCGACGCTGACCTGGGGCGACGGGGTCCGGATGAACGCGGTCGCCCCCGGCACGGTGCGGACGCCCTCGTTGCCCGAGGTCGAGCGCTCCACCGACCCGCGCCGCCTTGCCCGCCAGCGCAGTGCGGCGGGCCGCGACGCCGAGGCCTCGGAGATCGCGTCGGTGGTGGCGTTCCTCATGTCGAACGAGAGCCGCTGGGTCAACGGCCAGACCCTCGTGGCCGACGGCGGTGTCGCCGCGGCGACCACCTGGGCCGCGCTGCAGTCCCGCTGATCGCGCCGGGCCCGTCACCCGATCGTGACCTGTCCGTTGAACGAGTCGGATGTGCCCCTCGGCTCGTGGGAGTTCAGGTATGGGAGCAGGACGCACGCTGGCCGCCCTCACGACGGGCGCGGCCCTCGCGGCCGCCGCGTGGCTGGGCGGCGCGCCGGCGCTCGCCGCACCGGGCGACCCCGGTCCGACGCCGACCGCGCCCGGCGTGCACCCCGGTGTCCAGACCCGCACCGAGGGCGCGCAGTGCACCGCGAACTTCCTGTTCCGTGACGGCGAGGACGTCTTCATCGGCCAGGCCGCCCACTGCTCGGGCACCGGCGCGGCGACCGAGACCGACGGCTGCGACTCCGCGTCGCTGCCGCTGGGCACCGAGGTCGAGGTCGGCGGCGCCCGCGAGCCCGGCGAGCTCGTCTACAACTCCTGGCTCGCGATGCAGGAGGCCGGCGAGACCGACCCCGACGCCTGCGCCCACAACGACTTCGCGCTGGTGCGCCTCGCCCCGCAGGACGCGGCGGCCGCCTCGGGCACCGTCCCGTTCTTCGGCGGGCCGACCGGTGTC
This sequence comes from Actinomycetospora rhizophila, assembly GCF_042657905.1. NCBI lineage: Bacteria > Bacillati > Actinomycetota > Actinomycetes > Pseudonocardiales > Pseudonocardiaceae > Actinomycetospora > Actinomycetospora rhizophila. The sequence goes on from NZ_JBHSKG010000023.1 coordinate 63,482, forward strand.
GACACCGACGGCGCCCGCGTCGGCGAGGTCGTGCGCAGCTACGGCAACTCGGAGCTGCGCGGCGGCGTGACGCTGCTCAGCCCGAAGATCGGGACGGTCGCCGGGGAGACCGGCAACGGCTGGAACCACGACGTCCTCACCGTCACGCCGGGCATCCCCGGCGACTCGGGCAGCGCGTTCCTCTCCGCGGACGGCCGCGCGCTCGGCGTGCTCTCGACGCTGCAGTTCGCGCCGCTGCCGGCGAGCAACGGGATCAGCGACCTCAGCCGCATGCTCGAGTACGCCCGCGACCACGGTGCCGGTGACGTCGAGCTGGTCACCGGCTGACGGTCAGGGCTGCAGGACCCGGCGCGGTCGGCCGCCGGTGGCGGTCGAGGGGTGGGCGGACGACGCCCGGCGCCGGGCCTCCGCGGCCCGGCGGTCGGCCCGGCCGGACCAGGACCTCATCGCCAGGTACAGCGGCACCCCGATCACCACGACCGAGACCACCGCGAACACCACCAACGCCACGACCCACTCCACGCCGAACCCCCAGCGTCGTGCCGACTCCTCGCGGGAAGGTCGCTCGATCGGGTGACGCCGTTACGTGCCCGGCGCCGGGTGTGACGGGTTCGCGCCGGTCGGCACGCCGGGCGGGTCCAGCGGTCGGGATCCCGCGCTATGCGGGGCTGTGGGCCGGCGCGGTCCAATCGAGCACCTGCTCGGGCGGCGGCCCCGCCGGCGGCTGCGCCAGGTCGAGCCCGAGCGTGTGCAGGAGGAAGCCGCGGAACTCGACGTCGAACGGCTCCTCCGACGTGGCGATCATCTCCAGCGCGCGGGCCGGGTCGTCGGCCTCCATCACCATGATCTCCATCGGCCCGTCCGAGGTGTGCTCGACGAACACGTCCTGCCGCGTGATGCCCTGCCGTGTCCGCGCCGCGGTGTACTCCGCCCGCCGCGGACCGCCGAACGCCTCGAGCCCCGCCCGCCAGTCCTCGTACTTCTCGGGTGGGATCAGCCTGGTCAGCACCATCATCGGCATCGGACGCTCCCGTCGTCGCGTGTCGGGACGACCGAGTGTGACAGCGGTCACGACATACCTGACCCGCTCGTCACCCGATGCGCCTAGCAGCTGCCCCAGGGGTCGAGCACGTGATGCGACCAGGCCCCGGTGAGCACCTCGCGGGCGATCTCCACCATCGTCATCGCGCGCGCCGCCGCCTCGCGGCGCAGCATCTCCGCGGCGGCCTCGAGGTCGATGGAGAGCCGCTCGGCCAGGACGCCCTCGGCGCGGTAGACGTCGGCGGGGACCATCGATCGCTCGTTCTCGGTCGGCGGCATCATGACGGCGCCTCCGGGGTCCTCGTCGAGACCTCGCTGCGGCCGTCGGGTCGACCACCGGCAGAGGTGTAGCAAGGAGTACCCGTCCGGCCACGGACTGTCCATCGGCCCGATGGCCGTACGACCTACGCCGATCCACACGAGGTCTCCGTGTCAAGCGACCCGCTGATCGGTCTGGGCGCGTGGACGCCGCGGACCGAGCTCGCCGCGGACGAGCACGATGGCGACGATCGCGAGGACGAGGAACACCGCCGACACCACGTGGGCCCCGATCGAGATGCCGGGCGCGAAGAACGAGGCGAGCGCGGCGAGCGCCGTGATGCCGATGAGCACCACCGCCACCCACATCGCGATCCGGGGCACGCGCCCCGAGGCCCACAGGCCCAGCGCGGCGAGTGTCCCCAGCCCCACGACGAGCCCGAACACCCTCTGGTCGCCCGGCACGTCGGCCAGGAACGCGTAGGCGAGCTCGAAGAGCGCGAGCACGGCGAGCAGGACCACGCCGACGGTGACGGTGCGAGCGGCCACGACAGGACCTCGATCCCTGGACATCGGGCGGGTGGTGTGCCCGGCAGCGGATCGCCCAGTGTCACGCTCGGACAGCATCCGAGCCATCGCGTTCACTCAGGAGGCCTAGTACTCGGCCCCGAGACGACGAAAGGCCCACCGCACGTGCGCGCTGGTGGGCCGGCGTGGCCAGGGGCGGGGTCGAACCGCCGACCTATCGCTTTTCAGGTGCCCGGGACGGCCTTCAGCTCGTCTCGACCAGTCGCCTGAGCAGGGGAAACGTCACCCGCGGACTCCGGCAGACGGCCTCGAATCCAAGCCCGCTGCTGAAGTACTGCTGAAGTACCCCGGAGCGCTCCGGCCCTCAGCTCCAGCCGCGTGCGACGGCCCAAAGGGAGAGCCCGCGGCCCTCACGACGGAGGGCGCGCCACGTCCTGATCGTCCGCATGGCCGCCGAGGCTGCCCGGCGCGCCTCCCCCTGTCCATCGAACAGGGGTTCGACGGCAGAGCCGATTCAGCAGACGGGCTCGCATCCGTTGCCGCCGCCGTTGTTGCCGCCTCCGTGGTGTTCGCGGGCCCGCTCGATCGCCCGTTCGATCGCCCGCTTGAGCTGCTGCTTGAACTTCTTGATCTTTTCGTACCTGGCGCTGTGACTGTTGCCGGGTCCATCGCAGAAGTTCGGGTTGGTACAGCTACCGCTGCCACCGCGACCGGCGTTGACGTGCTGACTCGATGCCGCCTCAGTAGGGGCGGATGCCATGGCAACCGGCGCCCCGCCGGCGAGGAAGACGCCGACAGCGAGGACGACCGCAGCGGTCGAACGTGCGAGCTTATTCATGATCGTTTCCCCCCAGGGATGCCGAATGGTGCAGAGGGACCCCAACCCGCCTGCACAGAAATATCCGCCAGAATCCGCACGGCGTTACCTCTCCTGCCGCGGCTCAGCTTCGGGGTCTCTCCCTCGGCGGCGCGGGGTCGCCTCGGACAGGGCGGTCGTGCCGGGGCAAGGGCCGCTTCCTCCGCACGACCGCCGGCTGTCCTGCTGACTGTGGCCCTTGCGGCGGTGCGAGCGGGCTGTCAGACCCCGGAAGCGCCGACGAGGGCGAGACCCCGTCCCGACCACCACCGCACTCCCGACCCGCTCGCCACTCGGACCCCCTCTCCTGAGGTCGGTGCCCTGGTCCAGAGCGGAGCGCCTGGTCGCCGAAGGCTCCTGCTCCCCTATCCGCTGATCCCGTTCGTCGCCGTCTCGCCGCTCTGACCCTCAGGGCCGCGAGACGGCCCTCTGACGCGCCCACCGCAGACCCCGTCGGGTCCTGTGGCGATGACGCGCGTCTGCATCCGGTCACACGCCGCGGGACGGCCTCTTCGAGAGGCCTCGCCGTGTCCCCCTCCCCCACCTCGAGCACCCGGGCCCACACGTCCTCGGCGTCGTCGTCGGCTCGGTCGTCGCGGCGCTCGCTGCCCGCCCTGCCTGATCCCTGGCGCACGTACACGCCGGCGCCCGCCTCCTCGCTGTCGTCGTGGGCGGCCGGGGCAGGAGTGGCCGGCACGCCGCAGCGGGTCGAAGACAGGAGCGACCGGCGTAAGCCGGTCGCGACGGACCCGGCCGCCGCCCCGGCGTCAGCCGAGGGCCGGCCGCCTGGGCTTGTTCTATGTGCCATATCGGGCCGCGGGCCCAGCGACAGCACCGACATCGAGTTCGACGGCCTCGACGAGACGTCGGTCCCGGACTCGGTGGCTGGGCTGTGGGCGCCGGCGTTTCCCTCGCCCGAGCTCGTCGACGCGGCCGCCATGATGCTGCCCGCGGTCCACGAGGAGCCCGGAACGCTCGCGGAGGGGCCGCGGTGGGAGCTGACCGTCGGCCCGGGCGTCTTCGCCGTGGCCTGCCGGGACTGGGCGCGGCGGGACCGGACCGAGGAACGGGCGCGGGCCGCACATGTTAAGGACATCGACGCCGCGGTGGCCGCGCACATCGCCACCGGCGAATGGCCCGAACCGCCCACTCCGCGGACCGCGATCACGTCCTGGTCGCGCAAGAGCAGGGCGAACATGGTGCGCCGGCTCTGCGAGCTGGACTACACCCCGCTCTACGCCTCCGGCCGGCTCCCGGCGATGGTCACGCTGACCTACCCCGGCGACTGGCTCACCGTCGTCCCCACCGGCGCCGACCTGAAGCGGCATCTGAAGGCGCTACGCAAGCGCTACGCCCGCGCGTGGGGCGAGGAGTGGGCGTGTGTGTGGAAGCTGGAGTTCCAACGCCGGGGCGCCCCGCACGTGCACATGCTCTGCACCCCGCCGCACGGGCGCTCGCGGACCACCGGCGAGACGTTCGCGGTGTGGCTGTCAGCGGCGTGGGCCGACGTGGTCGACCACCCCGACCCCGAGCAGCGCCGCCGCCACGAGCGCGCCGGCACCGCGCTGGACTACGCCGAAGGCCTGCGCGCCACCGATCCGCGCCGGGTCGCGGCGTACTTCACCAAGCACGGCCTCATGGCTTCGAAGGAGTACCAGCACCACGTCCCACCCGCGTGGTCCAAACCCGGCACCGGGCCCGGCCGCTTCTGGGGCGTCTGGTGCCTCCAGCGCACCGTCCGCACCGTCCACGTCTCGCCCCAGGACGGCATCCGCGCCGGCCGCATCGCCCGCCGCTGGGCCAAAGCTCAACGTCGCACGCAGCAAACATGGAAGCCGCGCGTCAATCAGGCCACCGGCCGCGTCAGCTACCGCCGCTCACGATCCCAAGTACAACTCATGAGCAACGGCAACCGCGGCTGGGTCGCCGTCAACGATGCTCCGAGTTTCGTTCGCTCCCTCGCCAGCGGGATGCCCACGGTTTCTCGGGTCGAATAGAACGAGCACGAAAGACGCTACGGCGACTCGATGATTGTCATTGGAATCTCGTCTTCGCCGAGCTCCCTCTCAACCAACTCAACTTCGTCACCGACCCGGATTCTCGTATCGTCGTCAGGACGCGACGCCACCCGGAGCGGCTCCTGCACCCATTCCGTTTCGGGCGGATTAAACAAGTTGATCTTAGTCATGGCAAGAGCGCTGTTGTCGACGAGTTGCTCGACCTGGCGGAACGTACGCGCTATACACAGCTTCTCGGCGACTTGCGCAACCTTGACCAGGACGGCCACCCTTCTAATTGTGCCGAGAGGTTCTCCGTTTGGGTCGTCAGGGTCAATGATGTCTTCAGTATGACCCGTCAAGATCTTGAAGATGTCCCCCACATGAATTCCGTAGTTAGAGCCTCGATTAATGACCACTTCGTACGGTCGATTGATGTCAGCGACTCGGCCACGTACAGCGGGGTTAGCCATTGTTGTCAGCCTTTCCTTCCTGCTGGACGGCCGATTCTTCGTCTCTATTCACGTATCGCTGCATCTCCGCCGAAACTGCCTCCGACGTCAAGTCTTCCCAGGAGCCGATTGCAGTACGAGCGCTCCGCAAGAGCTTCCGCCCGTCCTTCTCAATAACTTCGAGCAGCATCACCAGAGAATCTGGCCTGATGGAACGACCTTGCGGGCTCCGCTGGATAGCAAGCCGCTGCTCCTGGCTAAGAACAACTATATCCCGGATACCGGCAGTGTGATCTAACAACTGACGAGTGGCACCCGAAGCATGTACAGAGATGTTCGTTCGCGTCTTGTCCTTCTGGAAATATGCGCCGAGCAGAGCCCCGAACACGGCGGCAAGCACTTGCAAGGCAGTCTTGACCCATAAGGGGAAGTCTGTCAGCGCAGACACTAGCGTCGCTGCCGTTATGACAGCGATGCTTATAGCGATGACCGCCTTCTGGTTGTCGTCGGCAATCTGTGACAGCGACCTACGCCTGGCGTCGCTACGGGGCGCCTCTTGCCCGCCAGTCACTTGCTTTCCTCTCGGGACGTGCAGACGTCCTCGCAACACTCGCCTGTTCGCAGTATTCTATGCGATACCCTCATTTCGAACGCACGTCTTCGACCCTTGGTAGCAGTTCGAACGCTGGCAGCTCATCCATGAGACGCACGGTCTCCACACTAAGCGTCACGACGCGCGCCACCAGGTCGAGGATATAGCGCGGGTCTCCAACTTCCCGCGCCCAGTCGTTCGGGTCAGAGACTATGCCCGAGGCCTTATCCGTCTTCACGCGATAGCGGTCCATGAGCCACTCCACCGCCGACCGAGACCCGAGCTGGTATGAGTAGGCAGTCTCGGGGATATCGCTCAGGGTGATCCTCTCATTGAAGACGATCGTCCCCCTGTCTGCCTCGCGCTTACCAGACGGACTCCGCTTCCGACCAAATGCCATCTCGCTAAGCCGACAATAGTCAAAACCGGACTCGCCGGCCGGTACGGTCGCAGGAAGACCCGCTAGCGGGTATGGGGTTACCGACTCATATCCGACGTGGAGCTCCATCAAGTCCTTGCCGGCCTGCATGAAGGGCCACGGGTCTTTGACGAGGGGGACATGAGCCGAGCTCTTCTTCAAATCGACGAAGTATGTCTCCCGATACTGCCGGGAATGTAGGAGGCCATAGACGTAGTGGAACACGTCCAACTCGCTCAGGTCGGCGCCGTACGCCGCCCTGAACGTCGACAATGTTGCAGCCGCAATGTTGTACGACTCGCCTTCGACCTCGACGTCGAGCTGGTCGATCGTTCTCGCAGGAGCGGGCACCCGGTAAAGGGGGTAGACATCAGGGGCGTCCATGAAGAGTCCCAGATTGGGAGGCGAGTCGACGGCCATGACCGAGAAGGGCGTCCGCTCGTTTGGTCGCAAGATGCAGATGGCGACCTGATTCTCCCGGTCGAACATGCGTGGAGTCCTGCCCGCTGCCTCGACTAGAGGACCTGCACTCACAGTCCATTGGCGGAAGAAGGGGCGATAGACGCCCTTCCGAACCGGATGCTCCTCCGAGGACAGGAGCCGGCCTCGTTCATACCGTGCGCGTAGCGACCTCGACCAAGCTACCTGCGAACTCGAGAGTTCGCTCGCGTCAGCGCCTCTCGTGATTGCCTGGTCGAAGTTTGCCACCAGGGCCTGCACGCATCGCTCGACAGACTCCCGTGACGAACCAACAGTCCAAGAGTCCCGATTGGTCGAGATTCCGAGTGAGTACTCAGGGAAGATGCCATTATCACCGGCGACAGGAATGAAGCTAGCGAACTCCTCAGTCCGCTGCTCACGCCAGTCGCCAAAACTGTTAGGCGTGATATCTGCGACTGAGGTCAGCCCAGCGAACGAGCCAGCGTCCCGGACGTTTGCCAGCTTCTGCTCACGGGTCAAATATTCACCCACATCCGCGTCGTGCACGCGTGCAGGAGTCGGCCTCGCTGGATCACGGACAAAGATTGCGATAGCCACTGGCGCCCGAGAACCGCTACCAAAGATCTTTCCGCCCTCTCGGCGGGAGACCTCACCAGCCGTACGTTGGTTCCCGCGCAAGTTGAAGACATAAATGTCACTAAACTCCTCCGCGACGGACAACCGCATGCCATCGAAGGCGTTGGCGTCTACCCAACTGCCGTTCGTAACATAAGCGATGACCCCGCGGTCGCCGATCCTGAGCGACGCCCACTTAATCGCGCGAACGTACGAGTCGTAAAGATTCCGAAGAAGAGTGCCAGACGCGCGTTCCGCATAGCTGTCGCGAATCGCCGTATCGATGGTCGGGTAGCTTTCGTTTGCGTTGTCGTCATTCGCGGAACTCTGCCCAACAGAATATGGCGGATTTCCCACAACAACGGTAATCGGGAGTTCTCGTTGGCGAGAGATGCGCTCGTTGTTCTCTGGGAAGATCGCTAGGTCATCCCTGTCGCCGTCCTCGTAAGACTGGAACGTGTCCGTTAGCACCAGTCCAGGGAAAGGCTCGTACGGCATCTCGGCCTCGTCGTCGAAGCCGGCATCTCGGCGACGGACGTCCTGATAGGTGGATTCGATATTCACCGCAGCGATGTAGTACGCCAGCAAGAGAATTTCATTGGCATGAATCTCGCCTGCGTACTTCCTTGCCAGGTCGTGCGATTCGATCACGCCTAGCTGAAGCAGGCGCGTAACGAAGGTTCCCGTCCCAGTGAAACCATCTAGGATGTGCACATTCTCAGCGCTCAGGTTAGTGTCGAAGTGCGAGCGCAGCGCTTCGTCCGCCGACCGCAAGATGAAATCGACTATCTCAGTCGGCGTATAGACGATACCTAGTCGATCTACCGTCTTCTTGAAGGCGGTGCTGAAGAACTTCTCGTACAGCTCTACGATAATTCTCTGTCGACCTTCAGCGTTATCGATGCCTTCCGTCCGAGAACGGACCGACTTGTAGAAACCCTCTAGTGAACCATTCTCGGTGTCCAAACTATTTTGATCGAGCACCGCCAACATGCTCTCCATCGTCTGAGCAACAGGATTGTGTTCGGCGAACCTGTAATCAGCGAAGAGAGCTTCGAATACTGGTCTGGTGATCAAATGCTGGGCCAGCATCTCGACCGCGTCCACAGCCGAAATGCCTTCGTTGAGGTTCCCTCTCAGGCCGTCTAGGAACGATGAGAACTCTTGGGCAGCGAGCGACTCTGGCTCCGCCAAGAGGCCATTGATTCGCTCGATGTGCTGTTGGGCGATGTACGCGACGTCCTTCGCCCAACTCTCCCAGTAACGCCTCTCGCCAACTTTGCGGACGATCCTCGCATAGATCGCTTCGCGAAACTCGCCGAAGTCGAACTCGAACGCCTGCTGCGAGTCGCCGCCGCCGTCGCTACCATCGCCCGACCCGGGTTCAGGTACACCAACGACTCGAATCTTGTCTGGCTTCTTCTTGTTTAGATCAATCTGATTAACCGTGGCATTGAAGCGGTCATCGTGGGCTCGCAACGCCTGAAGGACTTGCCAAACCACGTTATAGCGATCGTTGTCTTGCAGCGCAACTTCCGGCGTGACGCCCGCCGGGACCGCAATAGGCAGGATGATGTAACCGAAGTCCTTCCCCGGCGCCTTTCTCATGACCCGGCCAACTGACTGCACTACGTCCACCTCGGACGAGCGAGGCGTAAGGAACATAACGGCATCGAGTGCCGGCACGTCGACGCCTTCGGAAAGGCAACGTGCGTTGGTCAGGACTCGACACTCGTTGTCCTCAGTCTCAGCCTGAAGCCAATCTAGACGCTTGTTTCGTTCTAGTGCGTTAAAGGTCCCGTCGACGTGTTCGCATCGGACCTTGAGCTCCTCGTGGGCGTGCCCTGACCCATTCTGCGCATCGATATGTCTGTCAACAATGGCCGAGAACGAACCGGCGATCGACTTGCTCGCCTGAATATCCCGCGCGAAAGCCACGGCCCGCCGCATCGGCGTGCTTGCTTCATCTTCTGTCGTCTCGAAATTCTTCGATAGGCCGTTCCAACACCCGACTATCTTTGCCGCGTCGCTAAGCGGAATCTCGCCGCCCGCAGCCATCTCATCCTGAAAGTTGCGGCTGACGTACTGCTGATCCACCGCCAGTACGAGCACTCGATAGTCGGTCAGCAGGTCCTTTTCCACCGCTTCCCCGAACCCTAGGCGATGGAGCTCCTCGCCGAAAATCTCCTCGTCGTCCATGGACGCTAGGAGTACTTCTGAGTCAGAAGCCTTCTTTTTCGAGTCATCTCGGTAAAGACGTGGGGTCGCGGTCATGTAGAGTCGCTTGGCGCCCTTGAGGTAACCGTCGTCGTGGACCTTCACGAAAGACGACGAGTCTTCGCTCCCAGGGAGAGTAATTCCTGTCGTTCGGTGCGCTTCGTCGCAGATGATGAGGTCGAAGGGCGGGAAGCCGGCGGCTTGTTGGGTCTCTGCGACGACCTCAATGGATTGGTATGTGGAGAAGACAACCGTCATTGCGGTGTCGTCCTCGTTAGCCCTCGCCCACCGCTGGCGGAGCTTTGTGCGGTCAGTGGTCGCCGGCAAGGCCAAGTCAACGGCCGAAATGTCTTCGTTCAACGCGTCTGAACGTTTGGTTGCCTTGACGTCGGAACAGACGGCGAGCATCCGAAGGTCGATCTCAGCCTCGGTAGCCCATTCGCGGATGGTTTGCGAAAGAAGCGAGATGGACGGAACCAGGAAGAGCACAGTTGCGCCCGCACCTGCCGCCTCCTCGCAAAGACGAAGGGAGGTGAAGGTCTTTCCGGTTCCGCAAGCCATGATTAGCTTTCCCCGCGCAGCCCCCTCGAGGCCGAGTCTTACCTTATCGACCGCCGTCCGTTGATGCGGCCTCAGGGTCTTCTTCCCTTTCGTAGGCATAACGTCTGGCGTCGCCCACGAGAACTGAGCCCAGTCGACGTTTGATGCCTCGAGGTCAGCGATTCCGATTCGTCGGACCGGGATGGCCTGCTGCTGCAGGGTCGCTTCAGCGTTCGGACCCCAATCTGCGCCCGTAGAGACGATCATCCGCTCGTTGAACTCGGTCGTCCCAGAAGCAGACATGAAGGTGTCGATGTCGCGTTTCGATACGTGGTGCTTTGAATCGTAGAATTTGCATTGAATTGCCACGTTGTTCTGAGTTAGCCGGTCGACTGCGACGATATCAATGCCCCTATCGGGGCGACCGTTCCGACCCGGCCAGTCTTGCCACATGTATACATCGCTGAACTGATCAGCGAAAGTCGGGTCAGTCTTTAGGTAGCTGACGATCAGCTGCTCAAACCGAGAGCCCTTGTCAGCTTCGGAAGTCGCTACCCGCCGGAGGTCGTCCAGGACGTCGTAGACCGTCGTCGCCATGCGCCGCATTGTGCCGTACGCCACCCGGTTCCAGCACAGTGGGCGGACCCTGAGCAAGACGGCTCTGGCAGACACCCATCTTGCGCAAGCGCGCACGCCAAGGCTTGTGATCAGCCCGCTCGTTGGAGGGCGACAGCGGGTGGGAGGGAGCGCGCGGGGAGCAGGCCCGGAGATTAGAGGAGGTGTACGCCGTCATGAATGCGACAAGGGACAGGGGGCCCTGCTTCACGCGAAGCATCAAAGACCCGCACCGCGAATGCGGGATTCATTCTATCTGTTCCAGCGTTAAGTGGAACCCAAGCGACCTCAGCGGCCTCGTCAGACGAGGTTGGCTGACCGCTGATCGGATGGCAACGAAAGACTAGCGCCACGACCCCCTTGACGAGATTCTTGTACACACCTGTGAGTCTCTCGACCTCGACTAGTACGCCGGTCTCCTCGAAGACTTCGCGCACGACGCCCTGTTGGGGAGTCTCAGCAAGTTCTAGAACTCCTCCTGGCGCTTGCCACTGGCCGTTGTCCTGTCTGCGAATGAGGAGAACCCGGCCGTCCTCGTCGAACGCGACTCCTGCGACCGACACCGAGTGGAGCGGGCTCTCAGTCACGGCAGTGCCAGCGCAATGGTCTTGTCGTCGTGCTGCTTGAATCGGGGGAGCTCGTGGGCTGCCGGGTCCTTATCCTCTTCCCACTCGTGGAGCTCCTGGAGCAAGTCCTCAAGCTCATCGCGGGTGCGCCGGACCACGTCAGCAAGTGGGACGCCGAGGTGGCCTAGCGGCCTATCGACACCGTCGGTGAGCATCACGAGCCAGGGCAGGTCCGCGGGCACGGTGCGAGTGACGGCCTGGTGCCCGGCCTCCGGCCTTGCTTCGGCGATCCAGTAGCCGCCGGGCTCGTTGAGCAGGGGCAACTGCTCGGCACGAACTGCGCGGACGAGATCGCGGTGCACCTCGTCGTAGCCGGTGCCTTGGCGCAAGCGCCCGTATGCCTTCGTCCTGCTCGGGAGGTCCAGGCGGGCGAGCTGGTCGTCGGTGAGCAGCTCGCCGTCGGGGCCGAGGTAGATGGGGCTGTCGCCCAAGACGAGGAGGTCGATCTCGTCGCCGCGTCGGCGGGCGATGCTGACCGTGGAGGACGGCGACTCCCCCGGCATGAGTCGCAGCGTGGCGACGGTCGAGCGGATGGCGTCGGCGAGCGCGTGCGGGAGCGGGATGTCCTGCTCGGCGTCCAGGACCTCGATGAGGGCGCCGGCCAAGTGATCGACGTAGTCGGCAACGGTGACCCGGGTGTCGCTGCCCGAGGCGCCGTCGAGCACCACGACCGCGTTCTTGCCGATGCGGACTCGGTCCTCGTTGGGGGCGTCGCCGGCCGGGAGCTCGGCGCTGATGACGTGCAGGCCGGCGGGGCTCAATGCTGGGCCTCCTGGTCGCCGTTGCCGTTCTCGGCGTTCCACTCGAAGTGCATGATCCACTGGTAGGTCGGGAGGACGTCTTCGCGGTACTCGACGGCGGTGCCGTCCTCGAGGTAGGCGATGTGGACGATCTCGTAGACCTGCTGGGTCTCCGACAGCGCGAAGAACCGCTCCTCGGCCGCTGTCGGGGTCCTCACTCGCACGTCCTCGGTGAACCGCACCGGCCCCTTGCCGATCTCGGCCAGCCGTGAGTACGTGCCGCCCGGGCCGGTGTCGACGTCGGTCACGCCGGCCTGCTCGGCGAGGTCCCAGGGGAAGTACGAGGTGGCGAGCAGGACCGGCTCGTCGGAGGCGAACATCTCGCGCTTGCGGATGAGCACCATCTCGCCGACCTCGAGCCCGAGGACGTCGCGCGCGGTCTCCGGGGGTGCGACCTGGCCGAGCTGGGCCAGCTTGGTCGACGGTTTCAGACCGAGGCGCCTGATCTCGAAGTCGAAGGCGCCGCGGCTGCCGTCCTCCTCGCGAGCGGTCCGCGCGTAGCGCCGGCTGCTGTTGCGCCGGATCGGTGGGATAGCCCGGACGACAGTGCCCCGCCCCCGGAGCACGCGGACCAGCCCCTCGCCGCGGAGCAGCTGCACGGCGCGGTTGATAGTCACGCGGGACACGCCGTACTCCGCGGCGAGCTCGGACTCCGCCGGCAGCGTCGAGCCCGGGGCGTAGTCCTGGCGCTCGATGCCCTCGCGCAGCAGGTCAGCGACCTGCCGGTACTGCGACTTCGCTGCCTCGAGTGCCACGCCGGCCTCCGTGCCCGTCGTTAGTTGCCATCCATCGTTGCTGCTCTTGGCAACCTTAGTGACAGGACGTCCTACGTCCTACTTGCGTTGCCTCCTGCGCGTGCTACGTTCCACACACAGGACGTCGGACGTCCGACGTCGTATGTGTAGGGAGGTCACCGTGCAGGTGGATGACGACTCCGGAGCCGGCCGCCGACTGGTGCCCCGCCCGGAAGTAGCAAGACGGACCGACCCCTTGATCGCCGCCCTCGACGACGGCGCCGAGGCGGTGCGGCTGGCCAACCACGCGGCGCGTGACGGGCTGGTCGAGGTGGTCGGTCTCTACGGAGCGCTCGGCTCCGTCGTGACGCTGGTCGACCGGCTCCCGCAGGTCGTGCTGTTCGCGCAGCGCTGCGCCATGGCCAACGGCACCGCGGGCCTCCTCGACGACACCGGGCGCGACCCCGGCGAGCGCCTCGTCGAGTTCATCGCCTGGCTCGGCGAAGGCCACGCCGGGCTGCTCGGCGCCGGACGAGCCCTCGGCCGCGGCCACGCCGCGCTCTCCCACCTCGGCCACCGACCCGTCCACACCTGACCAACCCCAGGAGAAACCATGATCCAGAACTTCGCCATCGACCAGGCCGCGACCTTCGAGTCGCTGCTGTTCCTGTCCTGCGAGCCGAAAACCGCGTTCGGGGACGCGTTCCGGCAGGAGACCACCAAGGACGGCCTGCCGAAGTGGGAGGCCCAGCTCGTCGCCCGGTTCCGCCAGTTCGGGCGGGCCACCAACGAGATCATCAAGGTCGGGCTCGTCGCCGAACGGCAGCCCGCCGAGGACCTCACCCCCGCCACGCCGGTCGAGCTGGTCGGGTTCGAGATCGGCGTGATGGACAAGAAGGACCGCGAGGGCAACGCCACCGGTGCGCAGGTCTGGTACCGCTGCCAGGAGGTCCGTCCCCTTACCTCCACTGCGCCGCGTACTCGGCGAGGCGAGGCTCCCGCGCAGACCGAGGCGGTCGCGTCATGAGCTGGCAGACCCGTGCCGCGTGCCGGGACACCGACCCGGAGCTGTTCTTCCTGGCCTCCGAGGACTACACGACCGGCGCTGCTGCCCGTGCGCTCATCGCGGCTGGGCGGGTGTGCGCCGGCTGCCCGGTGCGCCGCGAGTGCCTGGCCTACGCCGTCGAGTCCGGACAGGCCTACGGCATCTGGGCCGGCCGCTCCCCCGCCGAGCTGCGCGCGATCCGCCGTGCCCGCGCCGCCGGCACCCCGGACCCGGAAGTGGACCGGGACGCGATGTGCCCGGCGTGCTCGCTGCTGTTCGCCCTGCCCGCGGTCGACGGATCGGTGTGCTGGCTCTGCGAGGAGAAGGGACTCGCACCATGACCGCCCTTGAACGCCTCGACCACACCCACAGCGGATACCGCTCCGGCGGCGCACGCAGCCCCGGGTTCCTGTCACGGCTGCGCGAGCGGCGCGCTCAGCGCGACTACGAGGCATCGGTCATCGCCTTCGCGAACGCGCTGCGCGGGGAGTTCCGCGAGGCCTGCTCCGGGCTGGGCATCTGCCACTACGTCCAGGTGGCCGCAGGCATCACGATCCGCACCCCACGCATCGGCGAGGTCCGCCCCGGCCCGCCGCTGCGGTTCACCGTCGAGCTGCTGCCCGGCCAAGAGCCGGCTGACTTCACCAGCAAGCAGAACGGACCTCGTCTGGCGCACACCCTCGGCGGCCACGGTCTCCGGGTCGAGCCCCTCGCGGGTCGGTGGGTCCGCCTCGTCGTGCTTGGCCACGACCCGCTGGCCGACGGGTTCGGGCTGCCCGCCCTCACCGTCGCCTCCGGGGCAGAGGCGGTGATCCTTGGGCGCACCGAGGACGGCATCACCCTCGGCCACGCCGTCACCGACCCCGCGCACCTCGGGGTGCAGGGCCAGAACGGGTCAGGGAAGTCCGCGTTCTGCTACGGGCTGCTCTCCCAGCTCGCCGCCGCCCCCGACGTCCTCGTGGCCGGCTCCGACATCACCGGGCTCCTGCTCGGACGCGCCTGGGACGACACCGCCCACCGACCCCACCAAGTCGTCGGGACCGCCGACATCGCTGCGCACGCCGTGCTGCTCGAGGACCTCGTCGCCGAGATGGACCGTCGGCTGGCCACCATCCCGGCCCGTCGGGACAAGATCGAACCGTCAATGGGCACGCCGACGGTCCTCGTGGTGCTCGAGGAGTTCCCCGGCCTGCTGCGCGCCGCCGACGGGCTGCCTAAGCCCAAGCGCGGCGAGGGCGTCCCGGTCGGCGACCGCATCCGCTCCGCCGTCCTCCGGCTCTTGTCCGAGGGGCGCAAGGCCGCGTTCCGGGTCCTGATGCTGGCCCAGCGGTTCGAGGCCACCGCTGTGGGAGGCGGCTACGCCCGCGACCAGTTCGCCCTGAGGCTGAGCTTCAGGGTTCCGGCCGACTCGCTGGAGATGCTCCACGGCACCGACGCCCGCCGCTTCGGGCAGGAGCACGCCAACGCCGATCCCGGCATCGCCTACCTCTCCGGGCTCGGCCGCGACTGCGAACGCCTCCGCGTCCCCTACCTCGGCGACTACGCCGAGTACTGCGACCGCCTCGCCACCCACGGAAGGCCGGCGCACCGATGAACCTGACAGCAATGGTCATCATCGCCGCCCTCGTCACGGCGCTGCTGGTCAAGAGCCACAAAGCGGCACCCGCGCTCGTCTCCGGCGTCGTCACCCTCGTCCTGCTCTTCGCCGCCTTCCCGACCCTCGGGCCCGCGGTGAGCAGCTCAGCGGGCGAGTTCGCCCACCAGCTCGGCGGCGCCGCGGATCGCGCTGCGGACGTTCCGGACGACGGGCAACAGCCGTGAGCGGCAACGAGAACGAGGCGTTCCAGTGCCGCATCAGGGTCCTCGTCCGGCCCCTGGCCGGGCTCGACCTCACCGACACCGACCACCGCGCCCTGGTCGCCGTCGCCGAGCTCGACCACGTCACCGCTACAGCCATCGCGGGACTCCTGCGCCGAGCCCGGCAGGCACGACCCCTCCGCATCACCGACTCGAGGAGCTGACACCGATGGATGCACTGCTCTACACGGCCGAGGAAGCCGCCGAGATTCTCAAGATCAGCCGCTGCAAGGTGTACGACCTGCTCCGCAACCGTGATCTCCGCTCGGTGAAGATCGGCGGCTCCCGGCGCATCCCGCGCACCTCGCTCGAGGAGTACGTGGCCGCGCTGCTCGAGGCGGAGGCGGTCGCCTGATGGCCGGCAAGGACCGCAAACGGGGCAAGAAGGTCAACGGCGAGGGGAGCATCTACCAGCGCTCCAGCGACGGCCTCTGGATCGGCTCCGCGTACGTCTATACCTCCTCCGGCCGCATCGAGCGCAAGTACGTCTCGGCCAAGTCCTTCGACGACGTGAAGGACAAGCTGCTGCGGTTGCAGTCGAACAACGAGCAGGGCATCCCGGTGCCGGACCGCTCGATGACGGTCGCCGAGTACATGGAGCACTGGCTCTCGATCGTCAAGGTCGAGCGCCGGCTCACGACGTACCACGGCTACGAGTCGGTGGTCCGGCTTCACATCGTCCCGATCCTCGGCAAGAAGCGCCTCGACCGGCTGATGGGCGCCGACGTCCGGCAGTTCATCAACACGGTCCGAGGCAAGTGCCTGTGCTGCACCAACGGCCGCCACGCCCGCCGGAAGCCGAAGCAGCCGGCGTGCTGTCGCCCGGGCCTGCGCTGCTGCGAGCGCCGACCGACGCCGCGCCAGGTCCAGTACGTCCACGCCGTGCTGCGGAACGCGCTGGGGAACGCCGAGCGCGAGGAGCTGGTGATGCGCAACGTCGCCAAGCTCGTGAAGGTCCCGACACCGAAGTACAAGGTCGGCAAGGGGCTGACCGTGACCCAGGCCAAGAGCCTGCTCGACGCGGCGAAGGGGACGCGCTGGTACGCCCTCTACGTCACCGCGGCCACCCTCGGGCTGCGCCACGGCGAGCTCCTGGGGCTCCGCTGGCAGGACATCGACTTCGAGCGGGCCACGCTCACCGTTGCGCAGACGGTCGCCCGCGCCGCCGGCCAGCTCTACATCGGGCCGGCCAAGTCGGACGCGTCGGAGAGCACCATCCCGCTGCCCAAGGTGACGCGTCGCGTCCTCGAGGAGCACCGCCGGCGTCAGGACGACGAGCGGGCGTCAGCGAGCCGCTGGGAGGACCAGGACCTCGTGTTCCCCTCGACCATCGGCACGCCGAGGGAGCCGCGGAACCTCAACCGGCACTTCGCCGAGCTCCGGGACCGCGTCGGGATGCCTGACGTCCGGCTCCACGACCTGCGGCACACCGTGGTCAGCCTGCTGCTCGACCTCGGGACCCCGCCGCACGTGGTCCAGGCGATCGCCCGCCACGCGCACATCGACGTGACCATGGCGATCTACGCCCACACGAACCTCGACGCCATGCGCCAGGCGCTCGACGCCATCGAGTGGGAGGACCTGTGAGGGCGGTTGCTGAAGTCGTTGCTGAAGTAGGCCCGTCAACGACGAACGCCCACCGAGCGTTTCCGCTGGTGGGCGCTGGTGGCCAGGGGCGGGGTCGAACCGCCGACCTATCGCTTTTCAGGCGATCGCTCGTACCGACTGAGCTACCTGGCCGAGAGGTCGAGGAGGACCTCGACCGATGGAGCGACCCAGACGGGACTCGAACCCGCGACCTTCGCCGTGACAGGGCGACGCGCTAACCAACTGCGCCACTGGGCCTTGATCGTGCTTGTCCTACCGTACCCCCAACGGGATTCGAACCCGCGTTGCCGCCTTGAAAGGGCGGAGTCCTAGGCCGCTGAACGATGGGGGCGCGACCCTCTGGCTGAGGACCTTACCCGCCAACGGCGTACCCGTTGGGAGCGGACCAAGCATAGGTGACCGGTCCCGGCCGCCCGGCACCCACCCCCCGCGTCCGGTCACCGTCGACCGAGGTGCGGCCCGAGGACAGCACCCATGCCACCGGTCGCGCGCCAGCCCTCCAGCCACGCGGGGTCGGCGGCGGCGCCGAGCAGCAGCTCCCAGTTCTCGCAGACACGCTGCGCGAGGTCGGTGAGCTCGGTGGTGGCCAGCGAGGCGACGAACGCGCCGGCGGAGACGTCGACGATCGTCCGGGCGAACGACGACGGGTCGACCGCCGGCACGAACAGGCCCGCCGCGTCGGCGCGCAGGAACAGGTCGGTGAAGACCTCCTGCCAGAACGCGAACGGCCAGCCGGGCCGCTGCGGGCCGGCGAGGCCCTCTCCGCAGAGGCGCTGGCCCGCCCTCAGCTCCGGCCCGTCGAGGGCGTCCTGCATCTCGCGGGCGATCTGGGCGGCGGTCCGCAACGGGTCGAGGCCGAGCGCGGCACAGCGCTCGACCATGCCGCGGCACAGCCGCTCCATCTCGTCGACCACGGCGAGCGCGATGCTCTCCTTGGAGACGAAGTGGAAGTACAGGGCGCCCTTGGTGACACCGCTGCGTTCGAGGATCCGCGACAGCGAGGCCTCGTGGTAGGAGCGCGCGGCGAACTCCTCCGCCGCCGCGGCGAGGATGGCGCCACGCGTCGCCACCGCGCGCGCCTGGCGCGGCGGCTCGCCGGTCGCCCCCTCGGGGTGGCGCGGCGGATCAACGGTGTCGGACATCGGCGGCCACGGTAGCGGGATGTCCTTTCACCCACAGGCGCCCACACCGCAGATCGTCCACCGTCGGACGATCGGCGTCGGGCGGGCGCCGGGGCGGGACGACCGTGATCAGCGCCGAACGGGTGGCGGGTCGCCTCCCTCACCGATCAGGCCGAGCATGTCGAGCAGCTCGCGGCAGTCGTCGGAGTCGAGCGAGTTGCGGGCGACGGCGATGCGCGCGCGGTGCACCTGCTCGTCGCTGACCCCGTAGACGTCCGCCGCCGTGCGCTGCGCGGGGACCGACGGCTCGTCGGCCGTCGTCCGCTCGGGGTGGGGTCCGTTCGGTCGTCGTCGCGGTCCTGACGTCGCATTCATGCTGGCTCCCGGTGGCCGCCTGGTCCCGACCCGCTGCCACAGCTCGCGCGGCGGGATCACTCGTCACGGGGACGCCGCCGGTCACGCACCGTGCCCGGCCGCGTCCCTCGTCCGAGTCGCGACGACGCTACCCACACGATCGCGACGATGCAGCCCCCTTCCCGAGTGACGGTCGCACCGGATCCGGACCGCCCGCTTCGTCTCCGACCGGTCACGGAGCGCGACAATGATCGCCCGGGACGGTCGCGACGGGCCGGGTCCGGGCGCCCTCGTCCGGATCGCCGGACACGGAGCGAACGGCTCAGTCCACGAGCGCCTGGTAGACGAGCCCGCGCAGCTGGGTGCGGATGGGGTGGGCGCTGGACGGCACGAGCTGGGTGAAGAACATCGCCGTGATGCGCTCGACGGGGTCGACCCAGAACGCGGTGCTCGCGGCTCCGCCCCACGACATCTCGCCGACGCTGGTCGGGGTGCGGTAGCGCACCGGGTCGGTCACGACGGCGACGCCGAGCCCGAAGCCGACCCCGTTGAACGGCATCTCCGCGAACAGCGGCCGCCCGACCTGCTCGAGGTCGAGACCGCCGGGCAGGTGGTTGCGGCCCATGTAGTCGACGGTGCGGGAGCCGAGCAGTCGCACACCGTCCACCTCGCCGCGACCGAGCAGCATCCGGGTGAAGCGGTGGTAGTCCGCGGCCGTCGAGACGAGACCGCCCCCGCCGCCGAGCCACGTCGGCTCCAGGACCTCGCGGGCCAGCGCGCCCATGCCGGCGGCCTCCGCGGTCAGGAAGCCACCCGTGGCCGGGTTCTGGACGTAGAGCTGAGCCAGGCGCTCGGCGTCGTCGACGACGAACCCGGTGGACGTCATCCCGAGGGGCTCGAGGATCTCCTCGGCGAGGAACGTGTCGAGCGACTTCCCGGACACGACCTCGACGAGCCGCCCGAGCACGTCGGTGGCGTGGCTGTAGTTCCACTCCGAGCCCGGCTGGAACACCAGCGGCAGGCCCGCCCAGGTCTCGACCATGCCGGCGAGGTCGCGATCCCGCGGCGCGGACCACTCGAAGCCGGCCGCCCGGTACATCGCGTCGATCGGGTGCGCGTGGTGGAAGCCGTAGGTCAGCCCGGCGGTGTGGGTCAGCAGGTGCCACACGCGGATGGGCTCGGTGGCGGGCTCGGTCAGCGGCTTGCCTGCCGAGCCCTTGACGT
This sequence comes from Actinomycetospora rhizophila, assembly GCF_042657905.1. Lineage (NCBI taxonomy): Bacteria > Bacillati > Actinomycetota > Actinomycetes > Pseudonocardiales > Pseudonocardiaceae > Actinomycetospora > Actinomycetospora rhizophila. Next base: position 83,421 of record NZ_JBHSKG010000023.1, read on the forward strand.
ACACGCGCGGGGCGGCGAACTCGGGGAGCCAGCGGCTGATCGGGTCGGTGAGCTCGAAGGCGCCACGCTCCCAGAGCATGAGCGCCGCCACCGAGGTGATCGGCTTGGTCATCGAGTACAGGCGCCAGCGCGTGTCGTCGGTGACGGGGAGATCCGCCTCGGCGTCGCGGCGGCCCGCGGTCGACGAGTGCACGACCTTCCCGTCGCGGGCCACCACCACGTGCCACCCGGCGAGGCGGCCGTCGTCCACGTAGCGGGCGAAGTGGTCGTCGATGCGGGCCAGTCGGGCCGGGTCGAAGCCCAGCTCCTCGGGATCGGACTCGACCTTCAGCGGGCTGCTCACTTCCGCCACTATGCCTCCGCGAGGAAGGTGCGCAACTCGTCGAGCACCTCGTCGGGCCGCTCCTCGGGGACGAAGTGCGCGCACCGCTCGATCGCCCGGCCGCGGACGTCGTCGGCGTACTCCCGCCACAGGTCGAGCATCGGCAGCGTCTGCCCCATGACCCCCTCGGCGCCCCACAGCGCGAGCAGCGGCTGGGTGACGCGCCGGCCCGCGGAGAAGTCGGCCTCGTCGTGCTCGGCGTCCACCGGGTCGGCGCGGTAGTCGTCGAACCCGCAGCGCAGCGCGCCGGGCTGGGAGAACGCGCGGACGTACTCCGCGACCGCCGCGGGCTCCAGGCCCTCGCGGGCGTAGGTCCACTTCTCGAGGAAGTAGCGCAGATAGCCCTCGACGTCGGCGCCGGCGAGCCGCTCGGGCAGGTCGGGCTGGAGGTGGAACAGCCAGTGCCAGTACTTCGCCCCGAGCGCGGCGTCCATGCGCTGCCAGGTGGCCCGGGTCGGCGCGATGTCCAGGACCGCGAAGCGCGTGACCTCCTCGGGCCGGTCGAGCGCCCAGCGGTGCGCGACCCGCCCGCCGCGGTCGTGCCCGACCACCGCGACCCGCTCGTGCCCGAGGCCCCGGACCAGCGCGGAGACGTCGGCGGCCATCGTGCGCTTGTCCATGCCGCCGGTGGGCTTGTCGCTGGCGCCGTAGCCGCGCAGGTCCGGGACGATCACGGTGTGGTCGGCCGCGAGCGGGCCGGCGACATGGCGCCAGCAGTGCCCCGTCTGCGGCCAGCCGTGCAGCAGCACCACCGGCGGACCGGAGCCCCCGTGGCGGAAGTGCAGCCGCACCCCGTTGGCGACGACGGTGTCGGGGGTGAGATCAGGAACGGTCACGCGGCCGCATCCTGCCCGCGGGGCGAGGGGCTGTCAGCCGGCGATGGGCCCGGCGGGCCCCGGCGGGCCCGGGGGCGTGCGCCCGGGAGCCGACCGGACGACGGGCTCGATGAGGCCGGGGCGGTGACCGTCGGCGGACGTCCCCGGCGGGCCGCCGGGCGCCGGGCCCCGGGCGGCGTCGACGATCGCCGCGGTCGCGTCGACCGCGGTGGTGCGCCAGAGCCGGTCGCGCATCCGGCGCACGAGCCCGTCGGCGTGGCAGAGGGCCGCGAAGTCGTGGGCGCGGCGGGCGACGGCGGCCCGGGGATGCGCGCGGACGTACGCGTACTCCTCGAGCGCGGGCACGATCCGCCCGTCGGCGTGGTCGAAGGCCCGCCCGAGCGTCGCGGCGTCGAGGAGCTCCAGCGCCACCGCCTGCGCGGTGTGCGGCAGCATCGGCTGGGCCGCGCCGCCGACGACGGTCAGCCGGTGCCGGGCGCCGCGCTCCAGCGGGGCGTGGTGGCGGTGCACCCGGGAGGGCGCCAGCACGACGGCCTCGCCGACCGCCGCGCGGACCTCGGGCGCGGCGTGCGCCAGCAGCCGGCCGGCGACGGCGGCGACGCCGTCGCGGTGCATGTCCTCGAGGGCGTCGACGCGCACGGTCATCGAGATCTCCCCGCCGCCTCCCGCCACCGCCGACTGCGTGACGTGCAGCGTCGGCGACGACCACAGCCGCAGCACGTCGTCGACCGGCGCCGGACCGGGCCCGCGGTGCACGAGGTACGGGCTGGACAGCGCGTGGCCACCGCCGAGGTGGGCGCGCACCCGGCTGCCCGGCCCGTCGGCACCGATCACCGCCTCGGCCCGGTAGCGCCCGCCCTCGTCGTCGGTGACCAGCACCGCGTCGCCGAGGTCCTCGACCGCGGTGGCGCTGCGCCCGTAGATGACGGTGACCATCTCGTCGGCCGCGCACGCCGCCACCAGCAGCGCCCGCAGCACGGCGTGCGGGGCGAGCAGGTAGGGCCGGCCGTACCGGGCGCGCACGACCGGGCCCAGGTCGGCGACGCGCAGGACCGCGCCGCTGTCCGCGTCGGCGTGCGCCAGGCGGCGCGGCTCCCACGCCTGCGCCGCGAGGGGGTCGGCGAGCCCGAGCGCGGCGAGCTCCCGCAGCGCGGCCGGGGTCAGGACGGCGAGGCCCCGGTCGACGTCCTCGGGCCGGTCGCGGTCGATGACGTGGACGGGGAAGCCCTGGTGGGCGAGGAAGAGCGCGGTGGCGAGGCCGCCGAACCGGGCGCCCAGCACGAGCAGCGGTACGGCAACCACGGCTCACCTCGTTCACCCGCGCGGACGAGACAAGCGTAGGCAGATCATCTCGGACGGAGCAATCGGGCGCTCATTTGTATTCGAGAAGTGCCTTGGCCACCCGAAAGGGGGTCACTCCGTCGACTGAGTCGCGTCCGGACGATTCTCCGCCGGTTCCGGAGCGGTGTCGGGGGAATCGCCGAGGCGGGCGCGGGCGTCGAGCACCCGGGCGAGCGTGATGCACATGGTGGCCAGCGCGGCCCCGAGGAACCAGCCGGCGAGCACGTCGGTGGTCCAGTGGACGCCCAGGTAGACGCGGCTCGCGCCGACGAGCAGGGCGCCGAGCGCCGCGAGCACGACGACGACCCCGCGCACCGGGCGGGCGTGGGGCGTGCCGACGGTCAGGGCGATCACCGCGGCCGCGGTCAGTGTCAGCCCCAGCGCGGCCATCAGCGCGTGCCCCGAGGGCAGCGACGCCGTCGTCTCCTCGGCGAGCCGCAGCGCCTCGGGCGGGCGCGGGCGCTCGACGGCCACCTTGACCAGGCGGATCGCCAGCGCACCGACCAGCACGCCGAGCACCCAGATCAGCGCCGTCCGCCGGTGCCCGCGGGCGAACAGCACGACCGCCGCCACGACCGCGAGCCCGCCGGTGCCGACCGTCCCGCCGACGAGCGAGACGGCCTCGGCGGCGTCGGTCAGGCCCGGGGAGCGGATCCCGAGGACCCACCCCAGCACCGGGGCGTCCGCGTCGGCGAGGGCCTCGTCGGTGGCCACCAGGGCGAACACCGCGCCCGCGGCGAGGACGAGCACCGCGACGATCCCGGTGTCGCGCAGCGCGCCCGGCACGGCCGCCAGCGCCCCGCCGGCCACGCGGTCGGCGAGCACCGCGATCCCGATCAGGGCCCCGAGGACCAGCAACGTCACGGCAGTGGCGTCGAGGGCCACGGATTCCTCCTGTGATGGACGCTGTGATGGACGAGAGACGGCGACGCGCCGGGTTCCGCGACACCTGTCCCGATCATCCCGGGGCAGACTGGGCGGGTGCTCCTCCTGGGGCTGCTCGCCGCGCTGGCCGCGGCGGGCGCCAACGCCGGTGCCGCGCTCCTCGAGGCGAGTGCGGCCCGCCGCGCCACCCGCGCGGTGACGGTCGTGCTGCACCCGATGTACCTCGGCGGGCTCGCGCTCGACATCGGCGGCTGGGTGCTCACCGTGCTCGCGCTGCGGTACATGCCGATCGTGGCGGTGCAGGCGATCGTGGCCGGCCAGGTCGGGATCACGGTGGTGGCGTCGCACTGGGTGTTCGACACCCCGCTGCGCCGCATCGACCTCGCCGCGGCCGCCGCGAACGTCGTCGGGCTGGCGCTGATCGTGGCGAGCGCGAGCGTCGAGGACACGACGCTCACCCCGTCGACCGCGGGGATCGTCGCGCTCTGCGTCACGTTCGGCGTCCTGCTCGTGGTGTCGGTGCCGGTGGCCTTCCGGAGCCACCGCGCGATGCTGCTGTCGTTCCTCGCCGGCCTGGCGTTCGGGGGCACGGCGGTCGCGGTGCGGATGGTCGACCTGGAGGGGTCGCTGGGCGAGATGGCCCGGGCGGCCGTGACCGACCCGGTGGTGTGGGCGCTGCTGGGCTTCGCCGTCCTGGGCCTCGCGATGTACACGGTGGCGCTGGGGCGGGGCGCGGTCGGCCCGGTGGTGGCGGTGCTCGCGGTCACCGAGACCCTGGTGCCGGGCCTGATCGGGCTCATCGCGCTGGGCGACGGCGTGCGCCAGGGCGGGGTGCCGTGGTTCGTGGTGGGGCTGGTGCTCGCGCTGGGCGGGGTCGTCGTGCTGGCGCGCTCGCCCGCGCAGGCGTCGCTCTCGGGTGACGACGGCGTCGCGCCGCCGCCGCTCAAGAGGCTCTGATCCGAGCGGCTCCGAGCGGGCGGCGGCGCGCCGGTCCGGGGCAGGTCAGTCGCGGAAGGCGTCCTTGACCTTCTCGCCGGCGTTCTTGAGGCTGCCGACGGTCTGGTCCTTCTTGCCCTCGGCCTCGAGGCTCTCGTTGCCGACGGCCTTGCCGACCGACTCCTTGACCTTGCCCTTGGCCTCCTGGATCTTGTTGTCGGTCTTCTTCTCGCTCGACATGACTGCCTCCTCCCGGCGCACCGGTGCTGGGCGCCTCGCGCAGGGCCAGATACCCGGGCTACTCGGGGGTCAACCCGCCGACGATCGGGCGACCGCCTCGAGCACCACGTCGCGCACGGCCTGCGCGTCGCCCGGGACGTCGACCCACGCGACGGCCGGGCGGTGGCCGTCCGCGCGCGTGACCAGCTGGAACCGGCCCGCCGCGGGCGGGGTGAGCCGGAAGGCGCCGCCCGCGTCGGCGGTCGCCGTCGCGGCCTCGTGACCGTCGGGGTCGACGAGCGTGAGCGTGGCGCCGTCGACCGCGGCACCCGAGCCGTCGGTGACGTGCCCCCGCAGCCCCTCGCCGTGCTCGGCCACCGCCGTCGCGGGCGCCTCCGCGACCGGCGTGCCGGCGGGGGCCCGGCGGCGGCGCCCGAGCAGCAGGTCGATCAGCCCGAGGACCAGCGCGAGCACGACGAACGCGACCGCGCCGACGAGGCCGCGGCTGATCGCCAGCGCCCAGTCGCCGCCGGTGCTGGTGAGCTGGCCGAAGAACACGGCGCCGACCGCGGAGATCCCCACGGCCGACCCGACGCGCTGGCCGGTCTGCAGCACGCCGGCCGCGGTGCCGCCCTCGCGGGGCGGGACCTCCTCGAGCGCCAGCGTCTGGTTCGGGGCGATGACGAAGCCGCTGCCGACGCCGGCGAGCAGCAGGGGGGCGGCGATCGCCCAGCCGACCTGCTCGGGATCGAGGCGCAGCACGACGTCCACGGCGATCAGGCCCAGGGCGACGAGGACCAGCCCGCCGACCACCAGCGGTTTGCCCAGCCGGGACACGAGCCGCCCGCCGATCGCCGAGGACACCGCCGAGCCCAGCGCGAACGGGGTCAGGGCGAGCCCGGCCTCGAGCGGGGTGTAGCCGCGCCCGTTCTGCAGGAAGAGCGTGACCACGAAGAAGATCGCGGTGAAGCCGGCGAAGTACAGCAGGCCCAGCGAGGTGCCCAGCGCGTAGCTGCGGGTGCGCAGCAGGGCGAAGTTCACCAGCGGGTGCCCGTGGGTGCGGCGCGCGCGGCGCTCCCAGAGCACGAAGACGATGAGCAGGACCACGGCGACGGCCAGGAGCCACCAGGGCGCGCTCGCCGGGTCCCGCTCGGAGAGCACCAGCGGGACCATGACCGCGACGACGGCGCCGCCGAGCAGCACCGCGCCGATCGCGTCGAGCGGGCGCTTCTCGGTGGCGGTGGCCGTGTCGCGGGGGAGCAGCCGGGCGCCGAGGACGAGCGCGGCGACGCCGATCGGCACGTTGACGTAGAAGACCCAGCGCCAGCCGTCGGTCTGGCCGCCCCACTCGAGCAGCAGGCCGCCGAGCAGCGGGCCGATGGCCGTGGAGATGCCGATCGCGGCGCCGAACAGCCCGAACGCGCGGCCCCGCTCGCGCCCGGTGAACAGCTGCTGGATGAAGCCGATGACCTGCGGGTTCAGCATCCCGCCCGCGGCGCCCTGCAGCAGGCGGAACACCACGAGCGACGTGGCGTTCGGCGCGAGCCCGGCCGCGACGCTGGTCAGCGTGAACAGCGCCAGCGAGATCATGAACATCTTCTTGCGGCCGCGGTCGTCGCCGAGCCGGCCCGAGGCGACGAGCACGAGCCCGAACGTCAGCGCGTAGCCCGACACGACCCAGGACAGCTCCGCCGCGGACGCGCCGATCCCCCGCTGCATGGAGGGGAGGGCGACGTTGACGATGCTGACGTCGAGCAGCGTCATGAACCCGGCGATGAGGCACACCGCGAGGGCGTGCCAGCGCCGGGGATCCGGCTCGGGGGAACTCACCTCGTCGAGTTTCCCCGAGTCCGGCCGCCGAACCGTGACGCGTGACGGAGGGAACGAGCGTGGAGATCCTGTCGAGCCGCATCCTCGTGCGTCCCCGCGACTGGGAGGTCTCGCGGCGGTTCTACGCCGAGACGCTCGGGCTCGCGGTCGCCCGCGAGTTCCCCGGCGGCGTGGTGTTCTTCCTGGGCACGGGCTACCTGGAGCTCTCGAAGGCCGGCGCGGTGGCGGTCGGCGACGACGCCCTGTGGCTGCAGGTGCGCTCGCTGCCCTCCTCGGTGGAGGAGCTCCGGGAGCGGGGCGTGACGATCACCCGCGAGCCGCGCCGCGAGCCGTGGGGCCTCGACGAGTGCTGGATCGCCGACCCCGACGGCCGCGCGATCGTCCTCGTCGAGATCCCCCCGGGCCATCCGATCCGCACCGACCTCCGTGAGTGAACTTCGGGGCTATAGCCCCGAAGTTCGCTCACATACCCAGGGCGGCGGCCAGCTCGCGCAGGTGCTCGCGGGGGTCGGCCATCGGGTTCTCGCCGAGGGCCTGGACCAGGACGTGGTCGGCGCCGGCGTCGAGGTGCGCGGTCACCGACGCGGCGATCGTGTCGATGTCACCCATCCCGACCAGCGCCTTCTTCAGGCGGTCCGAGCCGCCGCGGGGCATGTCGGACTCCTCGAAGCCCTGGCGCAGCCACGAGTTCCGGTAGTTCGGCAGGCCCGAGTAGATCTCGAGGTGGGTGTGCGCCCGGCGCATCGCGTCGTCGGCGTCGCCCCCGACGGCCACCGCCTGCTCGGACACCACCCACTTGTCGGCGCCGAGGGCCTCGCGCGTCACCCGGGTCTGCTCCGGGGTGACGAGGTAGGGGTGCACGCCGTCGGTCTCGGCGCCCGCGAGCTCGATCATCTTCGGCCCGAGGGCCGCGACGAGGCGGGCCGGGCGGCCGACGCCGGGCTCGATCTGCTCGGGCACCGCGGCCATGCGCTGCAGGTAGTCGCGCATGGTCGCCAGCGGCTTCGCGTACGTGCCGCCCCGGCCGCGCTCGACCAGCGGGGCGTGGCTCACGCCCAGCCCCAGGACGAACCGGCCCGGGTACTGCGCGGTGAGCGTGCGCCCGCCGCTCTCGGCGGCGATCGGGTCGCGGGCGTGGATGTTGGCGATGCCCGTGCCGACGACGAGGCGGTCGGTGGCGGCGAGGAACGCGCCCGCCTGGGTCAGCGTCTCCTTGCCGTAGGCCTCGCCGTAGAACAGCGAGCCGTAGCCCATCGCCTCGATGTCGCGGGCGGCCTGCTGCGCGTCGCGGATCGACCAGGTGTCGCTGGTCCACCAGACGCCGATGCGGGAGGGGAAGTCGATCCGTGCGGCCATGGCCGCGGACGCTAGCCCGACTCCTCCGGAGCCGCCGGGTCGGGCGGCGGCGGCCCGAACCGGCGCGCCGACACCGACTGCTCGGCCATCCCGCGCAGCGCCGCGATCAGGGCACCGCCGAGCACGATGCCGGTGACCATGCGCTCGACCGACCGCTCGCGCTCCCCGGCGTCGATGACCGCCGAGACCTCGTGCGGCGCGACGGCCTCCAGCGCCTCGGCGTAGACGTCGAGCAGGCCGGCGACCCGCTCACCACCGAGGCGTTCGAGGGTCGCGAGGACGTCCACGGCGGTCCGCCACCCCGGGTTGCGCTCCGAGGTGATCCACCCCCGCCGCTCGACCATCTCCGCGAGGGCCTTCTCCGCCCGCTCGGTGGCGTCGTCCTCGACGGCGTCGGTGCGCGTCATCACCGCGGCCTGGGCCCGCCCCAGCGCGTCGTACAGCGACACCGTCTCGTCGTCGACCGCGGCCAGCACATCCCGGGCACCCGCGATCGACAGGCCCCCGACGTCGATGAGCGCCCGGATCAGGCGCAGGCGCCGCACGTGCGCCGCCCCGTACCGCGCCTGGTTCGGGCTGGTCAGCTCGCCGGCCGGCAGCAGCCCCTCCCGCAGGTAGTACTTGATCGACGCGACGCTCACGCCCGTCTCCCGGCTCAGCTCCCCGATCCGCATCGCTCTCCTCTCTGGACACCATCGATGGATAGTTCTACTCTCCACTCATGGACAGCGTCACTATCCGATCGATGACGAGGGAGTCACGCGCCCTCGCCGTGTTCTGCGCCGCCATGGCCGCGCTCGCGGTCGTGTGTCTCGCCGGGCTGCTCCTCGACCCCCGCCTGCTCGGCGGCCAGCCCATCTGGGCCAAGCCCCTCAAGTTCTCCGTCAGCTTCGTCCTGTACTCCGCCACCCTGGCCTGGATGATCTCGCTGGTCACGGTGCCGCGGACGCGCCGCTGGGCCCGCCGGGCCGGTGTCGTCGTCGCGGCGGCGGGCACGATCGAGATGATCGCGATCGTCGGTCAGGTCGTGCGTGGACGGCCGAGCCACTTCAACGTCGCCACGTCCCTCGACGCGGCCGTCTGGAGCGTCATGGGCACGACGATCGTGGTGCTGTGGCTGGCGACGGCCGGCCTCGGCGTCCTGCTGCTGCGCGAGCGCGGCCTCGCCGTCGACACCGCGTGGGCCGTGCGCCTCGGCCTCGTCGTCACCCTGATCGGCATGGCCGTCGCGTTCCTCATGACCGGCCCCACCGGCGCCCAGGTGGCGGCGGCGCAGGCGACCGGGGCGATGCCGACCATCGGCGCCCACGCCGTCGCCGTCCCCGACGGCGGGCCGGGCCTGCCGCTGGTCGGGTGGAGCACCACGGGCGGCGACCTGCGCATCGCCCACTTCGTCGGACTGCACGCCCTGCAGGGGCTGCCGCTGCTCGCGCTCGGGCTGGGGCTGCTCGCCACCCGCCGCCCGCTGCTGCGCGACGCCCGGGTGCGCGCCCACCTCGTCGGCGTCGCCGGCGCGGCGTGGACCGGCCTGACGGTGCTGCTCACGTGGCAGGCCCTCCGTGGCCAGCCCCTGCTCGCCCCCGACGGCACGACCCTCGCGACCGCGGCGGTCCTCGTCGCCGGCACCGCCGCCGCCACCGTGCTCGCCCTGCGCGGCGGCACCCGCACCACACCCGAGCACACCCTGGAGACCCGATGACCACCGTCGCCCCCACCCGTTCCGGCAGCCCCGTCCTCGTCGCCGTCTACGCGACGCTCTCGGTGATCGGCCTGATCGGGACCTGGTACTTCAACCTCGCGTTCTTCGCGACGGGCGGCACCGACTATGTCGGCGGCTGGTTCGCCAACCCCGCGAGCAGCTCGGCGGCCGTCGACATCATCGTCATGGCGATCGCGGCGTGCGTCGTCATGGTCGTCGAGGGCCGCCGGTTGGGCCTGCGCCCGCTCGTGATCGGGCTGCTCGTGGTGCTCAGCTTCGTCGTCGCCGTGGCCTTCACGTTCCCGCTGTTCCTGGCGCTGCGGGAGAGGCGCCTCCGGCGCACGTGAGTGATGAAGCCATCACAGCCCCAGGTGCCGCGCGATGAGGATCTTCTGCACCTCGCTGGTGCCCTCGCCGATCTCGAGGATCTTGGAGTCGCGGTAGTGCCGGGCCACCGGGTACTCGTTCATGAAGCCGTAGCCACCGAAGATCTGGGTGGCGTCGCGGGCGTTGTCCATCGCCGCGTTGGAGCTCACGAGCTTCGCGACCGCCGCCTCCTTCTTGAACGGCAGCCCGGCGGCCATCTTCTCGGCCGCGTCGTGCCAGGCCAGGCGGGCGCAGACGGTGCGCGCCTCCATCTCGGCGATCTTGAACTGGATACCCTGGTAGGTCCCGATCGCGTGGCCGAACGCCTCGCGCTCGCGGGCGTAGCGCAGCGACTCGTCGACGCAGCCCTGCGCGGCGCCGGTCGAGAGCGCGGCGATGGCGACCCGGCCCTCGTCGAGGATCGACAGGAACTGGGCGTAGCCCCGGCCCCGCTGCCCGACGAGGTTCTCCTCGGGCACGCGGCAGTCGTCGAACGAGAGCTCGTGGGTGTCCGAGGCGTTCCAGCCGACCTTGGAGTAGCTGGGCGCGACGGTGAAGCCCGGGGTCCCGGAGGGGACGAGGATCGCCGAGATCTCCTTCTTCCCGTCCTCGCCGCGGTCGGTGACGGCGGTGACGGTGACCAGCGAGGTGATGTCGGTGCCGGAGTTGGTGATGAACGCCTTCGTCCCGTTGATCACCCAGCCGTCGCCGTCGAGCTTCGCGGTGGTGCGCGTGGCCCCGGCGTCGGACCCGCCGCCGGCCTCGGTGAGCCCGAACCCGCCGAGGTGGCGACCGGTGGCGAGGTCGGGCAGGTACTGGCGCTTCTGCTCGTCGGACCCGAAGCGCAGCAGCGGCATGATCCCCAGCGACACGCCCGCCTCGAGCGTGATGGCCACCGACTGGTCGACGCGCCCGAGCTCCTCGAGGGCCACGCACAGCGCGACGTAGTCGCCGCCCATGCCGTCGTACTCCTCGGGGACGGGCAGCCCGAACAGCCCCATCTCGCCCATCTGCGCGACGAGGTCGTACGGGAACTTCTCCTTGATGTAGTACTCGCCGATGACCGGCGCGACCTCCTTCTGCGCGAACTCCTCGACCGTGGCGCGCAGGGCCTCGTGCTCGTCCGACAGCTGCATGATCATTCTCCTGAGTCGGGCACGACGGTGACCAGCGGCGCGTCGAGGGCGACGGCGGCCCCGGCCTTCGCGGCCAGGTCCTTCACGACGCCGTCGACGGGCGCCGACACCACGTGCTCCATCTTCATGGCCTCGACGACGACCAGTCGCTGGCCTGCGGTGACGTGGTCGCCCTCGGCGACCTCCACGGCGGTGACCGTGCCGGGCATCGGCGCGGTGAGCGGGCCGTCCGCGCCGGCCCCGGCGGCGGTCCGGGCGGCGCGCAGGCGTTCCTGCTCGCGCAGCGCCCAGACCCCGCCCTCGCGGCCGAGCCAGCGGACGCCGTCGGCTCCCCCGGTCGTCGCGGTGCGGAAGCGGCGGGTGGCGCCGTCGAGGGTCAGCACGACGTCGGCGCCGTCGCGGCGCCCCTGCGCCGGGCGCGGGAGGCCCTCGGCGCCGATGGTGACGACGGCGTCCTCGGGCGGTCCGGCGACGGCGACGTCCACCGGATCGCCGGTCGCGCCGGCGGCGGGCACGACGCGCCAGCGCGCGGGGGCGGGGTCGGCTCCGAGGCGCCAGCCGCCGATGCGGTCGAAGGGGTCGTCGCCGGTCGTCCTGTCCGCCAGGTCCAGCAGCCCCGCGAGCGCCGCGGCGGCGAGGACGTCGTCGGGGAGGTCCTCGGCGGGCACGGGCAGGCGCGCGATCAGCCCGGTGTCGAGGCGCCCGGCGCGCACGTCGTCGTCGGCGATCAGGGTGCGCAGCCACGCGAGGTTGGTGCGCACGCCGAGCACGGTGGTGCCCGCGAGCGCGGCGTCGAGGCGGTCGAGGGCGCTCGCCCGGTCAGGGCCCCACGTGATGATCTTCGCGAGCATCGGGTCGTAGCGGGACCCGACCTCGGTGCCGGTGGCGACGCCGGCGTCCACGCGGGCGTTCGCCGGCCACACCAGGTCGAGGATCCGGCCGCCGGTGGGCAGGAAGCCGCGCGACGGGTCCTCGGCGTAGAGGCGGACCTCGACGGCGTGGCCCTCGAGCGCGATGTCGCCCTGGTCGTAGCCCAGCTCCTCGCCGGCGGCGATGCGCAGCTGCTCGGCGACGAGGTCGAGCCGCCCGCCGCGCACCCGGACGACCTCCTCGGTGACCGGGTGCTCGACCTGCAGGCGGGTGTTCATCTCGAGGAAGAAGAACTCGCTCGCGTCGGCGTTCGTCACGAACTCGACGGTCCCGGCGCCGACGTAGCCGCAGGCGCGGGCGGCCTCGACCGCGGCCTCGCCCATCGCGTGGCGCTGCGTCGCGTCGAGCACCGCGGACGGCGCCTCCTCGACGACCTTCTGGTGGCGGCGCTGCAGCGAGCACTCGCGCTCGCCGAGGTGCACGACGGTGCCGTGGGCGTCGGCGAGCACCTGGATCTCGACGTGGCGGGGGTCGGTGACGTAGCGCTCGACGAGCAGCGTGTCGTCGCCGAAGCTCCCCCGCGCCTCGCGCCGCGCCGCGGTGATGGCCTGCTCGAGGTCCTCGGAGCGCTCGACCACGTGCATGCCCTTGCCGCCGCCGCCGGCGCTGGGCTTGAGCAGCACGGGGAAGCCGATCTCGCGCGCGGCCGCGGCGACCTGCGCGTCGTCGAGCCCCGACCCGTCGGAGCCGGGCACCAGCGGCACCCCCGCCGGGCCCACCGTGGCCTTGGCGCGGATCTTGTCGCCCATCGCCTCGATGGCCGCCGGCGGCGGGCCGATCCACGTCAGCCCCGCGTCGGCGACCTGCCGGGCGAACCCGGCGTTCTCGGCGAGGAAGCCGTAGCCCGGGTGCACGGCATGCGCACCGACCGCGCGTCCGGCCTCGAGGATCGCGGCGCCGTCGAGGTAGTCGGGCACGCGGACGGCGACGTCGGCGGCCGCGACGTGCGGGGCGCCCGCATCGGGGTCGGTGTACACGGCGACGGCGCGCAGGCCCCGCGCGTGCAGGGTCCGCGTGATCCGCACGGCGATCTCGCCGCGGTTGGCGATGAGCACACTGCTGAACACGGTGTCCCTCACATCCGGAAGACGCCGAAGTGCGGCGCGTCGAGGGGGGCGTTGGCGCAGGCGGAGAGCGCGAGACCGAGGACGGTGCGGGTGTCGGCCGGGTCGATGACGCCGTCGTCCCACAGGCGCGCGGTGGAGTAGTACGGGTGGCCCTGGTGCTCGTACTGCTCCCGGACACCCTCGGCGTCGGACGACCCGACCGTGCCCAGCACCGTCGCCGCCTGCTCGGCGCCCATGACGCTGATCCGCGCGTTGGGCCACATCCACAGGAAGCGCGGCGAGTAGGCCCGCCCGCTCATCGCGTAGTTACCGGCACCGTAGGAGCCGCCGATGACGACGGTCAGCTTGGGCACGCGGGTGGTCGCGACGGCGGTGACCATCTTGGCGCCGTCCTTGGCGATGCCGCCGGCCTCGTACTCGCGGCCGACCATGAACCCGGTGATGTTCTGCAGGAACACCAGCGGGATGCCGCGCTGGTCGCACAGCTCGACGAAGTGCGCGCCCTTGAGCGCCGACTCGCGGAAGAGCACGCCGTTGTTGGCGACGATGCCGACGGGGTGGCCGTGCAGGCGGGCGAAGCCGGTGACCAGCGTCGTGCCGTAGTCGGGCTTGAACGGGGTGAAGCTGCTGCCGTCGACGAGGCGGGTGATCACCTCGTGGACGTCGTAGGCGGTGCGCCCGTCGACCGGGACGACGTCGTAGAGCTCTTCGGGGTCGTGGTCGGGTTCGACGGTGGGGCGGCGCTCCCACGGCATCGGGGCGCGGGGGCCGAAGGTGTCGACGATGTCGCGCACCATCGACAGGGCGTGCGCGTCGTCGTCGGCGAGGTGGTCGACGACTCCGGAGGTGCGGGCGTGCAGGACGCCGCCGCCGAGCTCCTCGGCGGTGACCTCCTCGCCGGTCGCGGCCTTCACCAGCGGCGGGCCGCCGAGGAAGATCGTGCCCTGGTCGCGGACGATGATCGCCTCGTCGCTCATGGCCGGGACGTAGGCGCCGCCCGCGGTGCACGAGCCCAGGACCGCGGCGATCTGCGGGATGCCGAGCCCGGACATCGTCGCCTGGTTGTAGAAGATGCGCCCGAAGTGCTCGCGGTCGGGGAAGACCTGGTCCTGCTCGGGCAGGAACGCGCCGCCGGAGTCGACGAGGTAGATGCACGGCAGCCGGTTGTGCAGCGCGACCTCCTGGGCGCGCAGGTGCTTCTTCACCGTCATCGGGTAGTAGGTGCCGCCCTTGACGGTGGCGTCGTTGGCGACGACGACGCACTCGCGCCCGGCGATGCGCCCGACGCCGGTGATGATCCCGGCGCCCGGGGCGGCGTCGCCGTACATCCCGGTGGCGGCGAGCGGGGAGAGCTCGAGGAACGGGCTCGACGGGTCGAGCAGGGCGTCGACGCGGTCGCGCGGGAGCAGCTTGCCGCGCTCGACGTGGCGCTGCCGGGAGCGCTCCGGCCCGCCGAGCCGCGCCGTCGCGAGCCGCTCGCGCAGGTCGGCGACGAGCTCCCGGTGCCCGGTCGCTACATCGGTGGTGGGCGCGGCCACGCTCGACCTCCTTCTGGTCACGTTAACGCTCATTCACGTTAGCGTCCGTTCACAACGCCTGGCAAGAGGCGTTAGTGTGCCGAGGGTGCCGGTCACCACGTCCCGCCGCGAGCAGATCCTCAGCGAGGCCGCGCGCCTGTTCGCCCGCCACGGGTTCCACGGCGTGTCCATCGACGGGATCGGCGCCGCGGTCGGGGTCAGCGGGCCGGCCCTCTACCGGCACTTCCCGTCCAAGGAGGGGCTGCTCGCCGAGATGCTGGTCGGCATCAGCGAGCACCTGCTCGCGGGCGGGCAGGAGCGCGCCGCGCAGCACACCGACCCCGTCGACCTGCTCGACGCGCTCATCGCCTTCCACACCGACTTCGCGCTGCGCCAGCCCGAGCTGATCACCGTGCAGGACCGCGACCTCGCCAACCTGCCCGACGACGCGCGCCGGCGGGTGCGCGGCCTGCAGCGGGCCTACGTCGAGATCTGGGTCGGCGCGCTGGTCCGGGCCGGGCTCGCCGCGAGCGACGTGGCCGCCCGCGTCGCGGCGCACGCGGCGTTCGGGCTGATGAACTCGACCCCGCGCAGCGCCACGCACACCGGCGCCGACGTCGCCGCCGGCATCCTGATCACCATGACCCGCGCCGCACTGCACGCGCACCCTGTCTGACCGGCGACAACGGGCACGACAGGCCGGCGGCTGCGCCGCTACGCTCCGCGCCTGTGAACCAGCCGCAGCAGCAGCACGGCCAGCACCCGGGACAGTTCCAGGGCCAGCGCTACCCGATCCTGCTCTCGACCATGAACGACCTCCCGGGCTACGAGGTCGTCCGCGTGTTCGGCGAGGTCTTCGGGCTCACCGTCCGCAGCCGCAACATGTTCTCGACCATGGGCGCGGGCTTCAAGGCGATGGCCGGCGGCGAGCTCAAGGGCCTGTCGAAGCTGCTGTCCGACTCGCGCCACGAGGCGCTCGGGCGGCTCTCGGAGGAGGCGATGGCGTTCGGCGCCAACGCCGTGCTCGCGCTGCGCTTCGACTGCAACGAGATCGCCCAGACCGCCAGCGAGATCGCCGCGTACGGCACCGCCGTCTACGTCGTCCCGCACACCCAGCGCTGATCCGCCGGCGTTGATCCGACGGCGCTAGACCCCGCGCGCGGCGTACTCCTCCTCGACCCCGAGCAGGCGGTTGCGCCGCATCGTCGCCTCCTCGAGGCGGGCGCGCACCGACCGCTGGCGCGAGAGCAGCTCGCGGACGTAGTCGGTCCGCCCCGCCTCGGTGGCCTGGTGGATCTGCTCGCTCAGCTTGGCGTCGAAGCGCTCGAACACCCCGACGTGCTGGTCGGCGTCGCGCCGGCGCCGCACGGCCTCCTCGTACTGCGCGCGCGTCACGACCCCGGCGGGCGCGGGCGGCGGGGGCGTGCCGTAGCCGGCGATGCCGTGGCCCGGCGCGCCCGGGGGCGGGTCGTAGGGGCGCGGCGCACCGACGCCGGTGTACGCGGGCGGCGCGGTCTCGACCGCCTGCGCGTCGCGGCCGCGCCCGAAGAAGCGGCCCAGTCGTGAGGTCGCCATGGCGCTCTCCCCTCACTCGGAGTGACGCCCCTCACTCTGCCCGGCACGCGCCCGGGACGGAAGCACGCACCGGTCATCCGCGCTCGATCGGTACGGGCTCGATGCCTTCCTCGGCCGGCAGCGCGAAGCCGAACATCTCGGCGAAGAACGCGAGCTCGGCGTCGAGGGCGCGGCGGATGTTCTCGGCCTTGCGGAACCCGTGCTGCTCGCCGGGGAACAGCAGGTACGCGACGGGCACGCGCCGGCGCCGCAGCGCCTCCACGATCATCTCCGACTGGTTGGGCGGGACGATCGCGTCCTCGTCGCCCTGCAGCACGATCAACGGCGTGGCGAACCGCTCGACGTGCGTGATCGGCGAGCGCTCCACGTAGACCTCGCGCGCCGCCGGGTACGGGCCCACGAGACCGTCGAGGTAGCGCGACTCGAACTTGTGGGTGTCGTGGGCCAGCGCCTCGAGATCGGCGACACCGAAGTGGTCGGCGCCCGCCGAGAACGGGGTGTCGTCGCGGGCCAGCGCGGCGAGCGTCGTGAACCCGCCCGCCGAGCCGCCCCGGATGGCCAGCCGGTGCGGGTCGACGCGCCCGGCGTCGGCGAGCGCGCGGGCCGCGGCGAGGCAGTCGGCGACGTCGACGATCCCCCAGGCGCCCTGCAGCTGCTCGCGGTAGGCGCGCCCGTAGCCGGTGGAGCCGCCGTAGTCGACGTCGACCACCCCGAAGCCCCGGCTCGTCCAGTACTGCAGGCCCAGGGCGAGCACCGGGCTGGCCTGCCCGGTCGGGCCGCCGTGGATGACGACGAGCAGCGGCGGGAGCTCGCCCGCGGGCGCGCTGTGCGTCCGGGCCGGCGGGTAGTACAGCGCGTGCGCGTCGCGCGGGCGCCCCGCCCCGTCGACCGACGCGAACGTCATCGGCTCCGGCACCGAGATCGTCGCGGGGTCGAGCCCCAGGTCGCGGGGCGCGCGCAGCGTGGTGACGGTGCCGTCGACCGAGACGCGGTGCACCCCGGCCTCGGCGGTCGGCGAGCCGGCGACGCACACGACGGCGTCGGGACCGTCCGCCCGCACCGACCGGATCGCCGTGAACCCGGTGTCGAGCTCGGTCACCGTGCCCTCGGGGGCGCGCACGCACAGGGCGTCGAAGCCCTGCGACGAGCGCGCGAACACGACCCGGTCGCCGACGCTCGCGTGGCGGGCGCCGGCGAGCTGCCAGGCGGGCAGGCCGATCTCGGCGTCGATCACCACGAGCGGGGTCACGCCGGCGTCGGCGGACCAGCGGTAGAGGTTCCACCACCCCGTGCGGTCGGACAGGAAGTGCAGCGAGCTGTCGGCCTGCCAGACCGGCTCGACGACCGACTCGCCGGGCCCGCCCGCGACGACGGTGTCCGCGCCGGTCGCGAGGTCCCGCACGGTGAGCACGGTGTCGTCCCACGGCATCGACGGGTGGTCCCAGGAGATCCACGCCAGCCGGGCCGCGTCGGGCGACAGGCGCGGGGCGGCGACGAAGTCGGGACCGCTGACCAGCACCTGCGGCTCGCCCGCCGCCCGGGCGTCGAGGCGCACGATCTCGTTGACGACCTCGGTGGCCGGGGCGCCCTCGCGCGGGTGGTGCTCGCGGACGCAGACCAGCCAGGAGCCGTCCGGGGCGACGTCGCCGTCGGCGTAGCGGTCGCCCCGCGGCGTGGCGGGCTCCGGGGTCAGCGTCGTGACCACGCCGTCGTCGAGGCGGCGCAGCCGCTGGTCGGCCCAGTCGACGAAGAACACCGCGTCGCCGTGGAGCCACCACGCGCCGCCGCCGTACTCGTGGACCGCGGTGCGGGCGTTGGCGCCGTCGGGCAGCAGGTCGGTGACCGTGCCCGCGGCGTCGCGGCGCACGAGCTGGATGCGGCCGCCCTCGGCCGCCCGCCCCTCGCCCCACACGACGCCGCCGCGCCCGTCGGGGCGGACGTCGTCGAGCCGGACCGCGGCGGCGACGAGGCGCTCCGACGTGATCGGGGTCGGCCAGGAACCGTGGGGGAGCGTGGTCACGCCGCCATGATCCACGGAAGAATACGGACGCTCAGTGTCAGCGACGCGCCGCCGCTGACACCGGCGTTACTCCGCCTGCTCCCGCAGCACGTTCTTCTGGATCTTCCCGGTCGAGGTCTTCGGCAGGTCCGTGAAGATGATCCGCTTCGGTGCCTTGAACCGGGCGAGGTTCGCGCGGACGTGCTCGATGAGCACCTCGGCCTCGACGTCCTGCGACACCGTCACGAACGCGATCGGGATCTCGCCCCACCGCTCGTCGGGCGCGCCGACGACCGCGGACTCGATCACCGCCGGGTGGCTGTCGAGGACCCGCTCGACCTCGACGGACGCGATGTTCTCGCCGCCGGAGATGATGACGTCCTTGCTCCGGTCGCGGATCTCGATGTAGCCGTCGGGGTGGATGACGCCGAGGTCGCCGGTGCGGAACCACCCGTCGGCATCGACCTCCGCGGTGGCCTCGGGGTCGCGGTAGTAGCCGAGCATGACGTCGTTGCCGCGCAGCACGAGCTCGCCGAGCGACTCGCCGTCCCAGGGCACGTCGCCCTCGTCGGCGTCCTCGCCGGCGAGCACCCGCAGCCGCTGCGCGACGACGTTGCCGACGCCCTGGCGCGCCTTGAGCCGCGCCTGCTCGTCGGCGTCGAGGGCGTCCCACTCGGGGTGCCAGTCGTTGACCGCCGCCGGCCCGTAGGTCTCGGTGAGCCCGTACAGGTGGGTGACCGACATCCCGAGCTCGTCCATCCGCGCGAGCAGCGTCGGCGAGGGCGGCGCGCCGCCGGTGGCGACCGTGACCCGCTCGGGTGCCGGCCCGTCCGTCGCCGCCTCGGCGTGCGCGATCATCGTCAGCACCGTCGGGGCCGCGCAGTAGTGCGTGACGCCCTCGGTGCGGATCAGCCGCCAGATCTCCTCGGGGTCGATCGCGCGCAGGCAGACGTGCAGCCCGCCCGCGGCGGTGACCGCCCAGGGGAAGCACCAGCCGTCGCAGTGGAACATCGGCAGGGTCCAGAGGTAGCGCGACGCCGGCTGCAGGCGCATGTGGAAGGCCATCGCCAGCGCCTGGAGGTTGGCGCCGCGGTGGTGGTACATCACGCCCTTGGGACGCCCGGTCGTCCCCGACGTGTAGTTGATCGCGAGCAGGCCGCGCTCGTCGGCGACCGGGACGACGCGCTCCGGGGCGTCGGCGACGAGGCCCTCGTAGCGCTCCCCCTCCTCGACGAGCGCGACCCCGGTGCGCTCCGCCACGGCCCGGGCGTTCTCCACCAGCTCGCGGGTCGCGATCAGCAGCTTCGCCCCGGAGTGCTCGACGATGTGGACGATCTCGTCGACCGAGAGCCGGGTGTTCAGCGGCACGAGCACCGCGCCGGCGTAGGGCACGCCGTGGTGGCACTCGAGCATGACGTGGCTGTTGGTCGCCAGCGCCGCGACGCGGTCGCCGGGCTCGATCCCGAGCCCGTGCAGCGCCCCCGCGAGCCGCCGCGACCGCGCGCCGAACTCGGCGTAGGTGAACCGGGCGTCCCCGTCGACGACCGCGTCGCGGCCGGCGAACACGTGGGCCGCGCGGTCCAGGAACGCCGTGGGGGTGAGCTCGGCGAAGCTGAAGGGAGCCGGGGTGACGGACATGCCCGGAGGTCTACCCGATCGCCCTACACCACGCCCAGGCTCGTCATCGCCTCCGCGACGCGCAGGAAGCCCGCGGCGTTGGCGCCGTTCTCGAGGTCGGTCGGGTCGCCGTGGTAGCGCTCGGCGGCGTCGCGGACCCGGTCGTAGGCGTCGGACATGATCGCCTGGAGGCGCTCGTCGACGTCCTCGCCGCGCCACCGCTCGCGCCCGGCGTTCTGCTGCATCTCCAGCGCCGACACCGCGACGCCCCCGGAGTTCGCGGCCTTCCCGGGCCCGAAGCCGATGCCGGCCTCGCGCAGGATCTCGCGTGCCTTCGGGGTGACCGGGCCGTTCGCACCCTCGGCCACCGCCCAGCACCCGTGGTCGACCAGCGCGCGGGCCTCGTCCGGGCCGATCTCGTTCTGGGTCGCGCAGGGCAGTGCGACGTCGCACTCCAGGGTGAACGGCGAGCCGTCGGAGGCCTCGGCGCCCGAGCGCTTCTCGGCGTAGTCGGCCACCGAGCCGCGCTGGCCCTTGACCTCGCGCAGCAGGTCGACGTCGATGCCCTCGGGCTCGGACACCGAGCCCCGCGAGTCCGAGCAGCCGACGACCGTGCCGCCCGAGGCGACCACCTTGTCCATCGCGAAGAGCGCGACGTTGCCGCTGCCGGAGACGACGACGCGGGCACCGTCGAGGTCGCGGCCCTGCTCGGCGAGCATCCGCCGGGTGAAGTAGACGGTGCCGAAGCCCGTCGCCTCGGGGCGCAGCGCCGAGCCGCCCAGCACGGCCGGCTTGCCGGTGAACGCGCCGGGCTCGTGGTAGCCGATGAGGCGCTGGTACTGCCCGTAGATCCAGCCGATCTCGCGGGACCCGACGCCCATGTCGCCGGCGGGGACGTCCACCGCGGCGCCGACGTGGCTGGCCAGCTCGGTGGCGAACGACTGGCAGAACCGCATGAGCTCGCCGGTCGACAGCTCCTTCGGGTCGACGTCCGCGCCGCCCTTGCCGCCGCCGATGTCCTGGCCGGTCAGGGCGTTCTTGAACACCTGCTCGAAGCCGAGGAACTTGATGACGTCGAGGTCGACCGACGGCGCGAACCGCAGGCCGCCCTTGTAGGGGCCGAGGGCGGAGTTGAACTGCACGCGGAACCCGCGGTTCACCCGCACCCGTCCCCCGTCGTCGACCCACGGCACCCGGAACACGATGACCCGCTCGGGCTCGCAGAGCCGCCCGACGACGTCGGCGTACTCCGGGTGCTCGAGGAGCACGGGCCCGATGCTGCGCAGCACGCCGCGCACGTCGGCGTGGAAGAACTCCTGGTGGGGGTCCCGGCGCAGGACGTCGCGCCAGACCTCCCGCAGTGCCGCGTCCTCGGGCTCGTCGCTGCCGTCGTGGGTCATCGCCGTCCTTCCGAAACGTCGCTGTTCCGGTCGGCGTGGTACCCCACGCTGATCGGTCTCAGGCATCCCATGGGCTCCAGGGTCAAGCTGCAGATGCCTGACGGTGGGCCCATGCGGTGGTCTCGTCGTAGGGAGTTCGGGTCTTGAGGCAGCCGTGCAGTATGCCCACGAGGCGGTTGCCGAG
>NZ_JBHSKG010000024.1:0-93866 GCF_042657905.1 Actinomycetospora rhizophila
ACCCGGTGACCGCGGGGATGTTCAGCGTCCCGACCGCGGAGACGATCACGAAGACCATCAGCACGTACTGCACGACGAGCCCGACGAGCTGGGAGGGCTTGCCCTGCGGCGAGAACCGGGCGACGTATTCGCCGCCCTTGCCGTGGGTGAGCTTCTCGTCGACGCGGACCTTGCGCAGCAGCTTGCTGATCCCGGCCCGGATGAGCCGGGCGATGATGTAGCCGATGATCAGGACCAGCAGGGCCCCGATCACGTTCGGCACGTAGTTCAGGAACGTGGTGAAGGCATTCTGCAGCGACTGCAGAATGTCGAAGCCTCCTCCACTGGAGGGTGCGGCAGGCATGGATTCTCCTCGGTCGGAACGGGCCGGCACGGGCATTTCCCGATCGGCCCCTGCCGCGAAACCGAGAGGAACGTGTCGAGGTCGACAATGGTTCCCGGGGCTCGTCAGCTCCGGGATGCGGGACCGGGCTCGCCACCACGGGCCGGCTCCCGGGCGTCCGTGACGAACCGGGCGGACGTGCGCGCCGTCGTGTCGACGGTGAGCCCGAAGACGTCCGGCCGGGCGTAGTGGCCGGCCGGGTCGAACTCCCGGCGGGCCAGCCGCGCGACGGCCGCGTCGATCTCGGCGTACAGGATGCCCTCGGCGTGGAACAGCGGGCCGGCCAGGACCGTCCCGTCCGGCCCGACGATCGCCGCCCCGCCGCGCGACATGGTGTCCTCCTCGCCGCCGTAGGACGCGTCCCGCTCCGGCAGGGTGGACGGCACGTCGCAACCGCGCAGGTAGGAGTTCGTGCCGACGACGAAGGTCCGCCCCTCTCTCGCGATGTGCCGCAAGGTGGCCGGCCAGCAGTCGCTGGTGTCCCACGTCGGCGCCAGGTGGATGTCCATCCCGCGGGCGTAGAGCGCCGCCCGGGCCAGCGGCATGTAGTTCTCCCAGCAGATCAGCCCGCCGAGCCGGCCGAACGGGGTGTCCAGCACGGTCAGCGACGAGCCGTCGCCCTGGCCCCACACGGTGCGCTCGCCCCCGGTCGGCATGAGCTTGCGGTGCCGTCCGGCGAGCGACCCGTCCGGGGCGAAGTACAGCAGTGTGTTGTAGAGCGTCCCGCCCGACGGGTCCCGCTCGTTCACGCCGACGGCCAGCCAGGCCCGGGCGGACCGCGCGGCCTCGCCCATCCGGCGGGTCGCCGCCGAGGGGACCTCGACCGCCTGGTCGGCGAGCTCGCGGTAGTAGCCGGCGTCGCTCCAGGCCGGCACCCGCCACACCCAGTCCGGGTAGGTCGGGACGAACGCCTCGGGGAACACGATCAGTCCGGCGCCCTCGGCCGCAGCCGTCGCCGTGAGGTCGGCGACCTTCTCGACGGTCGCGTCCCGGTCCAGGAACACCGGAGTGGCCTGGACCGCCGCCGCGACGACCGGCCTCACTTCACGCCCCACGCGACGACGAGCTCGCACGGGCCCTCGAAGCCGTCGCCGGTCTCGTGGGCGGCCAGCTCCTCGGTGATCTCCTGCCACGCCGCGTCGCGCTCCGCAGGCGACAGCCCGGCCAGCATCTGGTGCAGCGCGCCGAACGACTCCCGTTCGAAGCGCACGCACTCGGCGGCCGACGGCAGCCGCAGCGGGGCCGGCACGGTCCGCGCGCCGACGTCGCGGAAGCCGGCCCGGCGCAGCGCGTCCTCCAGCACGCCGGGCCCGCCGAGGCTGAACGGCCCCGGCTGGCCGGGTGCCGGGGCGGGCAGCTGCGCACGGCGCCGGATGATCGACACCGGGACGGAGAAGAACGCGTTGCGCTCGGCCGTGGAGTAGACGACCGCGGCGACCCGCCCGCCCGGGCGCAGCGCGCGGTACTGGCCGGCCAGCGCGGCGGCCCGGTCCGGGAAGTAGATCAGGCCGAGGCGGGAGACGACGGCGTCGAAGGTGCCGGCCTCGACGTCGAGCCGCTCGCCGTCCAGCTCGCGGACCCCGACGACCTCGTCCAGGCCCTCGGCGGCGGCGTCCGCGGCCGCGCGCTCCAGGATCGTCGGGCTGATGTCGGTGGCCAGGACGTGCCCGGACGGCGCGACCCGCCGTGCTGCGGCGAGCGTCTGGCCACCGGCGCCGGCCGCGACGTCGAGCACGACGCTGCCCGCGGTCACGCCCGCGGCGTCCAGCATCAGCGTGGTGGCCTCGCCGAGCCAGGTCTCCAGTGTCGGTCCCCAGGCGTGCCAGGCCGGGGCCGCGTCCTGCCACTGGGCCCGGGTCGTCTCCTTGTACCGGGCGGGGTCGAACGTGATGGTCATCGGGAGCTCCTCGTCGTCGGTGCCTGATCCCCACCCCGACGGCGCCAGGAAGCGGCTGGCACCCGCCAGGACCCGGCGCGCGATTCGCGCGATCGGATCGGGCGGCGCGGCATAATCCCGACGCATGGCGTTCGTGGGCCGCGCCCGTGCGTTGTCGCGCCTGCTCGGCGCGGTCGCGGAGGCGGGCGGCGGGCGGGCCCGGCTCGTGCTGGTCGGCGGCGAGGCCGGCATCGGCAAGACGACGCTCGTCGGCGAGGCGGCCGCCCGCAGCGAGTGGTCGGTCGGCTGGGGAACGTGCGCGGATGCGGACCGGGCGCCCGCGTTCTGGCCGTGGACGACGGCGTTGCGGGGCCTGCGCGCGACCGGTCCGGAGGATGCGCCACCGGCCGCGGACGCCGCCGAGCTGGCCCGGCTCCTCCCGGAGCTGACCGAGCCGGGCCTCCCGGCCGCCGAGCCGCCCGCCGACCCGGAAGCGGCCCGGCTGCGCCTGTTCGACGCGGTCGCCCGGTCCCTGGAGCGGCTCGCGCGGCGCGCACCCGCGTTCGTCGTGCTGGACGACCTGCAGTGGGCCGACGATTCCACGCTGGCGCTGCTGGACTTCGTCACGCGCCCGTACCGGCCGGTGCCGCTGGTGATCGTCGCGGCCTACCGGCACGACGAGCTCGACGGCGGCCGGGCCTCGACGGTCGCCGAGCTGGCCGCGCGGGGGGAGTCGCTGGTGCTGCACGGCCTCGCCGTCGGCGAGGTGCACGAGCTGCTCGGCGCCGTGGGCGGCGCCGCCACCGCCGAGCGATGGGCGGCCGAGGTGCACCGGCGCACGGACGGTCACCCGTTCCTGGTGCACCAGCTCGCGGAGATGCTCGCCGACCCGGCGCAGCCGGCGGACGCCGTACCCAGCGCCGCGCGCGACCTGGTGCTGCGCCGGGTGGACCGGCTCGGCGAGGGCAGCCGCCGGCTCGTCGAGGCCGCCGCGGTGGCCGGCACGGAGCTGCTGACCGACGTCCTCGGCGAGGTCTGCGGCGTCGACGCGACCGAGCTGGCCGAGCGGGTGGCCGACGGCGTGCGCGCGGGGGTGCTCGTCCCCGGTGCGGGCGGGGCGCGGACGCGGCTGGCCCACGACCTGGTCCGGGAGACCGTCGCGGCGGAGCTCCCGGTCGCACGGCGGCTGGAGCTGCACCAGCAGCTCGTCGAGACACTCGAACGCCGGCACGCCCGCGGGCTCCCGGTCGAGGCGGCGGACGTGGCCCGGCACGCCGCCGCGGCCGTCCCGCTGCGGGGCGGCGCGCCCGCCGTCCACTGGGCGCGCGCGGCCGCCGCCGCCGAACGCTCCCGGCTCGCGTTCGCCGAGGCCGCCACCCACCTCGTCCGCGCCCGCCGGGCCCTCGAGGACGCGGGAGCACCGGGGGCCGGGCCGCAGCTGGTCGACCTCCTCGTCGACGAGGCCGACGCGCGCGCCCGCTCCGGCGACGCGTCCGCGGCACGGGTCCTGCTCGACGACGCCCGCCGCCGCGCCGACGCCCTCGGCGACGCCGACCGCCTCGGCCGGGTCGCGCTCGGCGTCCAGCGCCTGGGCGCGCGATTCGCGATGGCCCGCGACGCGATCGTCGAGGAGCTCGAGACGGCGCTGGCCGGGGTGCGTGGTGCCGGCACCGCGCTGGAGGCCGAGCTCACCGCCGGCCTCGCCCGTGAGCTGCACCATTCGGTGCCCGCCCACCGGGTGCGGGCGGCGCCGCTGTCCGAGCGGGCGCTGGACGTGGCCCGCACGCTGGACGACCCGGCGACGCTGGCCGCCTGCCTGCTCGCCCGGCACGACGTGCTGTGGACGCCCGGTCGGGCCGCGGAGCGCCGGGAGCTCGCACGGGAGATCACGGCGCTGGCCGAGCGCACCGGTGATGCCGAACGGCACGCCGAGGGCCTCCTGCTGACCGCGAACGCGCTGCTCGAGCTGGGGTCGCCGGCGTACCGCGCCGTGCTCGGCGACTACCTGCACGCCGCCGAGCGGTTCCACCAGCCCCGGCACGACTACCTGGCGCTGACCCGGCGCGCCGCGCTGGCCGTCGTCGACGGACGGCTGGACGACGGCGAGCGGCTGATCGACGAGGCGAGCGCGCTCGGCGAGCGGATCGGCGAGCCGGACACCGGCAACGTCCGGATGTCCCAGCTGCTGGGGCTGGTCCGCGCACGCGGCGATCCCGACCAGCTGCGGGCCACCGCGGCCGAGGCCGTGCGGTGGTGGGTCGGCGTCCCCTCGCACGCGCACGCGACGGCAGCCGGGTTCCTGGCGCTGAGCGGGGAGCCCGACGACCTCGACGGCGCGCGCCACCATCTGGACATCGTGCTGGCGCTGGACACGTGGCGCGACGACCGCTCCTACCTGTGGCCGGTGTTCGTCGGCGGCATGACGACGGCCGCGGTGCGACTCGACGACCGCGCGGTGTGCGCCCGGCTCCTGGCCGAGCTGGAACCGGTCACCGACGCGTGCGGGGTGAACGGAGCTCTGGTCTGCTTCATGGGCAGCAACGCCCACTGGGCCGGTCAGCTGGCCGCAGCGCTGGGCGACCGGGCCGGCGCGGAGCGGTGGCTGTGCCGGGCACTGGACGTGCACCGGCGGCTCGGCGCCCGCGCGTGGGAGGCCGAGACGCGTGCGGAGCTGGCGGCGCTCGGGGCCGGGGACGGCCACCGCGAGCGGGCCGCGCGGACCGCCGCGGAGCTGGGCCTGCACGCCGTGACCGCGCGCCTGGGAGGCACGGCGCCGTCCGGCGCGCGGGACGTTCCCGGCGACCCACCGGCCGACGCCGAGCTGTGCCGCGACGGCGAGCTGTGGCGCGTCCGCCACGGCGACACCACCGTGCACCTGCCCGACCTGAAGGGGCTGGCCGACCTCGCCGCGCTGCTCGCGCGGCCCGGCCGGGACGTCCACGTCCTCGAGCTGGCCGGGACGGTCGAGCACGACCGGGCAGGCGGTCCGCTGCTCGACGCCACCGCCCGCGCCGCCTACCGCCGCCGCCTGGCCGAGCTCGACGACGACCTCGCGTCGGCGCGCCGCGACCACGACGACGGACGCAGGGAG
Organism: Actinomycetospora rhizophila; assembly: GCF_042657905.1. NCBI lineage: Bacteria > Bacillati > Actinomycetota > Actinomycetes > Pseudonocardiales > Pseudonocardiaceae > Actinomycetospora > Actinomycetospora rhizophila. The sequence goes on from NZ_JBHSKG010000024.1 coordinate 5,350, forward strand.
CGCGCCGACGCCGAGCGCACGGCACTGCTCGACCAGCTCCGGGAGGCGGCCGGGCTGGCCGGCAGTGACCGGCCGCTCGGCGTCGAGACGACGGAACGGGCACGGAAAGCCGTCAGCGGCCGGCTGCGGGAAGCGATCCAGCGCGTCGGGACCGTCCTCCCCGAGCTCGGCGCGCACCTCGACCGGTCCGTCCAGACGGGCACCCTCTGCCGGTACGACCCGCGCGAGCGCATGACCTGGACGTTGCACGCGGCGCCACCGCCTGCCGGACGTACGGGGCGGTAGGACCTGGTCTGCGACTGTCGATCCGTACTGCGCAGGAGACGATCGGTGCAGCGAGCTGACCGCCCATCCGGCCATGCCGTACGCCCGAAGGGACCAGGAACTCCCTGCGGGGTGTCGAATTCGTACCGGTAAGCACCACGATGGGTGGGTGCCCGCCCGCGACCGATCGGCGACCGGCGACGGCGACGACGGCAAGGCAAGCGACGGTGACCGTTCGGCCCCCACGGTCTGGGAGGACGTGGCGCTGTCCGACGGGACCACGGTGCTGGTGCGCAGCGTCGAGCCCCGTGACGCCGAGGAACTGGCGACGGGGTACCGGTCGCTGAGCGAGAGAAGCGCCTACCAGAGGTTCTTCACCATCCTGCCAGCGCTCTCACCTCAACAGCTGCGGTTCTTCACCCACGTCGATCACCGTGACCACGAGGCGGTGGGGGCCGTCGCGCCCGAGACGGGGCACGGTGTGGGGATCGCCCGGTTCATCCGCAGCGACAGCGACCCGGCCAGCGCCGAGCTCGCCATCGTCGTCGTCGACGACTGGCAGCGGCGCGGCGTCGGGTTCCAGCTCCTGCGCGTACTGCTGCGCCGGGCCCGCCAGGAGGACGTCACCACGATCAGCGCCGAAGTCCTCACCGAGAACTCGGCTCTGCTCGGGCTCCTGCGCCACTTCGGGCCCGTGGACACCGAGGTGTCCGGGGCCACCACCACCGCCACGCTGCGGTTGCCCTCGAACCCCGACATCGAACGGTGAGTCAGTTGCCGCTCACTGTGTCCTTCACGGGCCCCGGTGTTGATCGCTGTGCGGTCGGTACGGAGTGCCGCCGGCTCGGACGACCGACAACCCCGGATGGGAACGCCCGAAACCCACACCACGTGGGTTCGGGCGTCCGGGATGTCCTGAGACATCAGGATGGTGCCCCCGGCAGGAGTCGTGCCACTCCACGCACTCCTGGTCTGACTCCCAGCGGTCGGACTGGGCGAGGTCCTTCACCGAATCGATCGCCCCGACGCCCTGTTGGCGAGCGAGCTTGTCGGTCGAGACGTAAGTCGCCGGCCGGCCGGCGGCTGCTGCGGGGTGGTGCTCATGGTGGCGAGCCCGCCGATCAGCGCGGTCGCCGCCGGTCGCCGCCGGTCGCCGCCGTCAACTCGTCGTGACTGGCACAGCCCCTGGACCACGTTCGATCGGTGTGCTGCTCGTCGCCAGTGCGGTAGTGGTGACGTACACCGTGCTCGCCGTCGATGTCTGGCGGCGGGTGTACGGTCGTCGTCTGCGGTCGAACCCGCTGGCTGCGGCGTTCCAGATGCCGGTCGAGTCCTCCCAGGACACCGACATGAAGCTCACGCGGTCGACCGGTGCCTCACCACGGAACGCGCCCCCGCAGCGCGACCGATGGCGATCTGTGACCCACGCCGGGCAGCGTCTCGCTCACCACGATAGAGGCTGGTACACCGACAGCTGATAGGGGGCCTCTCGTGTACGCCGAGACACCGCGCACGATCCTCCTGGCCGGCGCGCTGGGCTCCTTCGAGATGGTGAGTATCACCTACTACTGCGAACAGCTCGCTCGCAGTGGACAACACGAGCTGCACCTCAACATGACAGCTGTGACGGACTGCCACCGTGTGGGCCTCGACGGGCTGCACGCGCTGATCGCTGGGCCCTCCACCATGGCCATCTCCATCAGCGGTGCGCGTTGGGCCCACTTCATGCTCATGCTCAGCACCGCGCCCATGCTCGAGGTCCGAGCCTTGTGCGACTCCGCTCGCACACTCGTCCGTGGCCTGCCGCCTCCGATCGCCGGCGCCACCCCGGAACCCGAGCTCGCCTAGCGAGCACGGGAGTCCGGCATCGCACCCTGGGCGGGATGGATCGATCGTGGTCGACGCCGGCACCACCCTCGCCCCGGGCAGGCTCCCGACGGTGGTGCGATGAGCATGAAGCAGGACACGCGGGCCTAGTCTGGTTCGGCCGCACGGCAGGCGGGCCCGGAGGGACGGCATGACGAGCGATCCCGGCGATCTGGTCATGACTTCGAGCGAGATGAACCCGCTCGAGACCATGATGTGGCGTGCCGAGGTCGACCCGCGCCTGCGGTCGCCGGTCGTCATCCTCGACGTCCTGGACAGGCCGCCGGACCGGGACCGGGTCGTCGCTTCCCACGGGTGGGCGACGCGGTTCGTGCCGCGCCTGCGCGAGCGCGTCCTGGAGCCGTGGGGCGACTGGGGCACGCCGACCTGGGTGCCCGACCCGGATTTCGCGCTCCCGCACCACCTCGGCCGCGCGCAGGTGGCACGACCCGGTGGGCGCCGTGAGCTCCTCGACCTCGCGGCGTCGATGGCTCTGACCCCGTTCGACCGGGAGCGCCCCCCGTGGGAGGCGAAGATCGTCACCGGACTCGCGGGCGGGCGGGCGGCGTACGTGCTCAAGGTGCACCACTCCGTCGCCGACGGCATGGGCCTGGTGCAGATCCTGCGCATGCTGCACAGCGGGGTGCGCGAGCACACCGACCTTCCCGACCACCCCGAGCCCGACCGGCACGGCCCCTCGCGGTGGGGGCTCACCGTGAGCCAGGCGACGCGAACCGTCGCGGCCGTGCCGACCCGGACGCTGGACCTGGTGTCCGCCGGCGCCGGCCTGCTCGGGCGGCTCGTCACGCGGCCCCTGGCGACGGTCTCCGACGGCTCGGCGTTCCTCGGGTCGGCGCTGCGCGCGGCCGTCGGGCCGGTGGTGCCCCGGTCGCCGCTGCTGCGCCGCCGGAGCCTGGAGCGCCGCTTCGAGGCGCTCGAGGTGGACCTCGGCGCACTCAAGGCCGCCGGGCGCGCGGTGGGCGGATCGCTCAACGACGCGTACCTGGCCGCTCTGCTCGGCGGGATGCGTCGCTACCACCAGCGGTTCGGCGCCATCCCCGAGCACCTCGCGATGGGTATGCCGGTGAACACGCGGGACGCCGACGACCCCGTCGGCGGGAACCACTGGGCCGGTACCCGCTTCGCGGCACCCCTGGGCGACGCCGATCCCGTCGCGCGCATCCGGCACGTCCGGGAGGTCGTCCGGCGGACCACCGGCGAGCGGGTGGTCGACGGCCTCGGCCTCATCGCCCCGCTGCTGGCCGTGCTGCCGCCGCCGCTGCTCGCGCTGATCCAGGGCGGGGCGACGAGCGCCAACGACCTGCAGGCCAGCAACGTCCCGGGTATGACGGGGCCGGCTTACCTGGCGGGCGCCCAGATCGTGCGCAGCTACGCGTTCGCGCCGTTGCCGGGCGGCGCGGCGATGATCACGCTGACCTCCCACGGCGACACGTGCTGTGTCGCGGTGACCCTCGACCCGGCCGCCATCACCGACCCGGACGCGTTCCTCGAGGACCTCCGGGCCGGCTTCGACGAAGTCCTCGCCCTCGCTCCCGTGGACTGAGCTGCCCCGGCGGCTGAGCGCTCGCTCACTGCGGGGGTTGCCGGGGCGGTCCGGTCGGGCACCCGAACGCACCATGCCGACAACGGACTACCGCGGCGCCGCCACCCTGCCGCGCTGGCCCGAGCCACTGCGGATCACCACAGCCGCCCACGGTGACCAGGTGCGGGTCCTGCGCCGGCACCTCACGCATTGGCTCGACGGGGACCACATCGACGCCGATGTCATCGACGACCTCGTCCTGGCCACCTCCGAGGCGCTGGAGAACAGCTGTGACCACGCCTACGCGGGCGCGTCGGTCAGCGGAGAGATGACGTTGGCGGCCCGTCCCGTCGACCACGGGGTGGTCATCACCGTGGGCGACGACGGCCACTGGCAGCCGACAGCCGCACCCGGGACACGCGGACGGGGCCTGGCCATGATGCGCACGCTGGTCGACGACGTCGCCGTCCACGTCGGCGCGGGCGGCACCCACATCGCTCTGACCCTCTACGGGGTCGGTGGCTGAGACCCGCTCGGGGGTGCGGGCACACCGTGCACGTCACGTCGTCCGTGTGCTCGTGGTGTCCGTCAGGAGCTCGCTGTGGAGCGTCGGTCGCCCGGCGTGGAGGCCGTGTCGAGCGCGGCCTCGGCGGCGGGTCCGAACGTGTCGGGTGGCACGACGCCCTGCCGGGTCGTCGCTGGTTCTGCGGCTCTCAGGTGCGTCGACCCGAGCGATTGCTCAGCGCCTGTTCGCTGGAGTCGCGCACGCCGACCACCTCCGAGTGCCGGATCAAGGTGCCGTCGGGCGTCGTCGTGCAGCCCGTCGGTTCGCTCTGCTCGAAGGACTCGGCAAGACGGTGGAGAAGTTGTTCCGCGTGCTCGTCGTCGACACCCTGCAGCACGATCTCGTGCCCGCCCCGCAGGAGAACCGTCACCCGCCTGCTCATCTCCGCTCACCTCTCGTCGTCGCCACCGTGGCACGGACAGGCCACGATGTCAGCGGGCGACCGTCGACCAGGTGGCCCACCTCGAGTCCGGCTCCGGGCGTTCCGTTCGCCGATCGGTGCGGACGACGACACCCTGCCGGAGCCGGCGCGATCGGCTCGCTCTGGCCCTCTCCGCAGTCGGTGGCTGAGCCGGGCGGGTGGGTCTGCAGGGTCACGATCCCGGCCGGAGGATGCTGGTGAGGTCGACCGTGCGGCCCACGACGCTGCGGGCCAGGTCGGTGAGGCGCAGCCCGTGCTCGCGGGCGTGACCGCGCAGCAGCGTGAACGCCTCGTCGGGATGCACGTCGCCCGTGGCGGCGACCACGCCTTTGGCCTGCTCGATGATGACCCGGCTGTTGAGCGCGCCCTGGAGCTGCTCCTGCACGGTCTCGGCGCGGCGCACCGCGCGTTCGTGCAGCAGTCCGATGGTCGCGGCATCGGCGAGGGCCTGACCGAGCCGGGCGTCGGGGTCACCGAGGGTGTGCCGGTCGATGTGCAACAGGGTCAGCACCCCGATGATCTCGCCACGCAACCGCATCGGCAGCGCGTGCGTGGCGCGGAACCCGGCATCCTCGGCGCCCCGGGCGTACTGCGGCCACCGCTGGTGAGCCCCGGAGGTGGTGAGGTCCTCGCTGATCACCGGCATCCCGGTGCGGACGCAGTCCACGCACGGGCCACCGTCGATCGCGACGGCGAACACCTCGAGCAGCCGGGAACGCTCCGACGAGGCCGCGGCCACCGACAGGCCGCCGGTGGGACCGGTGCCGTCGGTCAGGATCACGCCGGCGGCGGAGACGTCCAGCAGTTCGACGCAGCGCTCGGCGAGCATGGTCAGCATGTCCAGGGCGTCGAAGTCCTGGACCAGGGTGTCGGTCAGGGTCAGGAACGTGTCGATGACCTGGGTCTCGCGGCCGTCGTTCATCAGTCGTCGGTCTCCGGGGACGTATCAAGGGGCTGGGGGCTCTCGTGCGGGTTCGCCGGCGGATGGCCGTGCCGGTCGGGCTGCTCGGTCGCGACGTCGCCGAGGACCAGGTCGCGGTCGATGATGCGCCGGGCCACGTCGTCGACCGGCTCTCCGCGGCTGAAGGCGTAGGCCCGGATGCGCAGCATCGCGGCGCCCACGTCGATGTCCCGCTGGGCGGAGACCATCCCGGACGCCACGTGGACGTTCGCGTGCACGTGGGGCAACCACGTCACGGGGGGCCAGCGCTGCCGATCCGGGCCCGAGCCCTCCGGCCGTGTCTCGGTGCGGGAGGTGTCCGCGGTGAGCGGACCCTCGGCCGGCTCGGGGTTCCCGGCGAGTTCGAGCAGCGCCTCGGTCGCCAGCCCCGCGAGGGCCACGGCGTCGGCGAGCTGGTCGTCGGAGAGCCCGCCGACGGTGCACCGGTGCAGGTCGAGGGTGCCCAACCGGACCGCGCCCACCTGCAACGGGAGGGAGAACACCGCGGCCGCCCCGGCGCGGAGCGCTTCGGGCGCGAACCCCGGCCAGCGGGTCGTCTCCGCGGCGAGCTCGGCGACCAGGACCGGCGCCGCGGCGCTGTAGGCGTCCAGACACGGGCCCTCTCCGGTGGTGAGCTGGAGGTCCTCGAGCCGCTCCGTCGACGCACCGGTGGCCGCGAGCTGGTCGCGGTGCCCGCTCCGGGCGGCGTCGGCGCTGCCCATCACGGTGATCCCGGCACCGTCCACCCCGACCTCCAGGACGGTGACCACGCACAGCCGGTTCAACTGGCTCCACAGCGCGTTCGTCCATCGCGGCGGCCGGACCGAGCTCGCTGTCGGGCCTCCCGCCGGGACGCGTGCCGTCGCCGAGCCGTCCTCCGTCCGGAGGGCGTCCCCGGCGTCGTCGAGCAGGGCCACCAGTCGCCGACGCCGCGCGTCGACGTCTGTCTCGCCGGAGTCCTCGGCGCCGTCGTGGGCGGTCACCGGTCGCCCCCTCCCGCTGCGCCCGTCCCGGCCCGCGCGACCCGAAGGGCGTTCGGGGTGTCGTCACCACCCGAGCGACCCAGGAGGTGGCCGGACCACCGGTCGTGGTCGATGAACCCACGCGCGATCGAGCGAGTGGGGGCCGCCGGCTGCCGGGTCAACCGAGCTGGACGTCGTCGCCGGGCACGTCGTGCTCCCGGTCGGACCCCCGTTGGTGCCCGATGGGGCCGTCGCTGACACTCCCTCGCCGGGATCGTCCGGCCGCGACTCGCCGCCTCCCGCGGCGCGGCGCGGTCGGGGAGGGCGTGCTGGAGGGTCCCGGCGACCGGAGCCGGTTGTGCGCCACCCCTCCTCGACGCGTGCGGGTGGCGCGGACGGGATACCCCTCGGGTGAACGTGCTGCGGCCGGACACCCGACCGCTCGGCGAGCTGGTGCCCAGACCCGTGCTCCTCGCCTCCCCGGTCCGCGCAGGGCCGGTCGGACGCGACGACCACGAGGCCACGGAGGCCACTTGAGCTCGACCACCCTGGCACGGACCACCCGGGCCGATCGTCCCGCCATGGAGCACCGCCCGTCGAGCGAGCCCGCGGCGGACACGATCCCCGCACCGCCCGCCGGCGACACGACGACGGCCACGACCCCGACGACCGCGCACCTCTCGGATGCTGACGTCGAGGCCCTCGGCGTCGAGCTCGACGGGATCCGCCGCGGCGTCGTGGACGACCTCGGCGACGACGACGCCCGCTACATCCGGCGCGTCATCGCCGTGCAGCGCGGCCTCGAGACCGGCGGGCGCGCCCTGCTGCTCGTCTCGGTCCTGCCGCCCGCCTGGGTCGGCGGGACGGCGGCGCTCTCGGTGGCCAAGATCCTCGAGAACATGGAGATCGGCCACAACGTCCTGCACGGGCAGTGGGACTGGATGAACGACCCCGAGATCCACTCCTCGACCTGGGAATGGGACTCCGCGTCGTCGGCCGACGGCTGGAAGCACTCCCACAACTACGTGCACCACACCTACACGAACGTGCTCGGCAAGGACCGCGACATCGGCTACGCGACGCTGCGCGTCGATCCCGAGCAGCCCTGGAAGCCGCACCACCTGGCGCAGCTGCTGATCAACGCGGGGCTCGCGCTCGGCTTCGAGTACGGCATCGCCATCTACGACATCGAGCTCGAGGAGGTCGTCGCAGGGCGCAAGCCCTGGGCCCAGGCCCGCACCGAGCTCGGCGGCCTGTGGCGCAAGGTCCGCGGCCAGATCGCCAAGGACTACCTCCGCTGGCCGCTGCTGTCCGGGCTGTCGGCGCCGACCACACTCGCGGCCAACCTGACCGCCAACGTGGTCCGCAACGTCTGGACCCACGCGGTGATCTTCTGCGGTCACTTCCCGGCGGACGCGGAGACCTTCGCCGAGGAGCAGCTCGACGGCGAGACCCGCGGCCAGTGGTACCTGCGCCAGCTGCTGGGCTCGGCCAACCTCGACGGCTCGCCGCTCATGCACCTGATGACCGGCAACCTCTCGCACCAGATCGAGCACCACCTGTTCCCGGACATGCCCTCCAACCGCTACGCCGAGGTCGCCCCCGCGGTCCGCGCCCTCTGCGAGCGCTACGGGCTCCCGTACACCAGCGGTCCGCTACACCGGCAGTACGCCGGTGTGCTCGCCACCATCGCCCGGATGTCGCTGCCCGGCGGCGCCCGGTCCTGACGCGGGCGCCGTCCGCGTCCCCATCGAGTCACCACTTCGAGGAGAACACCGTGCCCAGCCCCTCCGGCGGAGGTTTCAACATCCTGCAGTCGCTGCGGGCCGGCCAGCAGCGCGCCCAGGCCGAGGCCCAGCAGTACACCCAGCAGCAGACGGCGAGCCCGGCGGGCGCGTCGGTCGATCAGACCGAGCGCACCGTCGCCCTGGACTCCCGAGGCGCCCGGCGCGCCCGGCGCTGATGACCTGGCCGGGGCGGGGTCTCGGAGGTCCGTGGGGCCGGCCCTCCGCCCCGGTCTCTCACCGGGCGCCGGCGCCGCACCCGCAGGCGTCGGCTCCCATCGGAGGCGCAGCCGCCACGTCCCCGAACAGCTCGGGGAACGACGACACCTCGGGCGCCGAGACGAGACGGCGCCCGAGCCCCTCGACGTGGAGGCACCCGCCCGCCCACCGGAAACGATGGCTCAGGGCGGCCAGCAGTTCGAGGACCGGAGCGTCACTTCCCCGCAGGCGGGTGAGGTCGACGCTCAGGTGTCGGCCGCCGGCGCGGATCAGGTCGTCGACGGCGCGCTCGAGGGAGTCCATCAGCGGCGGACGTGCCCATCCCGTCAGCAGGATCTGGACGACGTCACCCGCGGTCCAGACCACCAGCACCCCCGGACGGACGTGCACGGACGACCCCCTAGCACCACGTGACCGACACGGTGTCCGGGGCCGGGGACACGCCACCCGATCACCGGGCGAGCCGCCCGCCACGCTAGCCGCGCGGACGATCACCCACCACTCGCGGGAGCCCTCACCGGTGACCTCCGGCGACCCGCTGCCCACGAAGGCGAGAGCATGGAACCGACATCCACGGCCATGAACAGCGAACCCGCGACCGGCGGTCGCCCCGCACCGGCGACCGCTCCCGGTCGAGACCTGTTCCCAGAGCTGGTCCGGATGGTCAAGCAGGCGGGGCTCCTGCGTCGGCGTCGCGGCGCCTACCTCGGCCTGTTCGCCTTCACCTACGTCCTCGTGGCCATGGGCGTCGCCACCTTCGTCGTGCTCGGGGCGTCGTGGTGGCAGGTGCTGACCGCTGTGTTCGCCGGGCTCGTCTCCACCCAGCTCGCGTTCGTCGGCCACGACGCCGGCCACCGGCAGATCTTCGCCCGGAAGCCGACGAACGACGTCGTCGGGTACCTGCACGGCTGTCTGGTCGGGATGAGCTTCGGCGCGTGGGTGGACAAGCACAACCGCCACCACGCGCAGCCCAACCACGCCGACGAGGATCCCGACATCGACATCCCGGTGCTGGCCTTCAGCGCCGATCAGGTCGCGGGTCGGCGGGGTCCGGCGCGGTGGATCGTCGCCCACCAGGCCTTCCTGTTCTTCCCGCTGCTGCTCCTGGAGGGCTGGAGCCTGCACCTCACCTCGGCGCAGGCCGCGCTGCGCGGCGAGGTGCGCCGCAGCCGGCTCGAGCTGGCCCTGCTCGCTGTCCACGTGATCGGCTACCTCGGCGTCCTGTTCTGGATCCTCACGCCGCTGCAGGCGATCGTCTTCGCAGTCGTGCACCAGGGCGTGTGGGGGGTCTACATGGGGCTCGCGTTCGCGCCCAACCACAAAGGCATGCCGATCATCGAACCCGGCCGACGCCTGGACCACCTGCACAAGCAGGTCCTGACCGCCCGCAACGTGCGCGGCGGCCCGGTCGTCGACTACCTCCTCGGGGGCCTCAACCACCAGGTCGAGCACCACCTCTTCCCCGGCATGCCGCGGCCCAACCTGCGGCGCGCCCAGGTCCTCGTGGCCGCCTTCTGCGCCGAGCACGCCCTGCCCTACACCCGGACCGGCGCGCTCGACTCCTACGGGCAGGTCCTGCGCCACCTGCACGCCCTCGGCGCACCGCTCCGGTCGTCTCACCCCCCACGCGTCGACCGTTGCGCCGTGTAGTCTCGAATCGTTGCAGTCCTGTTTTCCTCGCTTTGCGCGCCGGACCACACGACAACGGCTTGCGCGCATCCGGGAACGACCTCGGTGCAGCGACCGGCAATGCCGCCGGCAGGTCCCTGCGGCGGCCACGCGACCGAGAAGAGAAATCCTGTGATCGAAGGAACCGTCAAGTGGTTCAACGCCGAGAAGGGTTTCGGCTTCATCGCGCCCGATGACGGGAGTAAGGACGTCTTCGTCCATTACTCCGCCATCGAGTCGGGCGGCTACCGTTCGCTCGAGGAGAACCAGCGCGTGGGCCTGACCGTCTCGCAGGGCCAGAAGGGTCTGCAGGCCGACTCGGTGCGTCCGCTCTGATCACCGGTGTGTCGCCGGGCGGAGTCCGCGGAAGCCGCCCGGCCACACCTCTCGCCCCGACGGAGTCGGCCACGGCGCTCCGCGCCGCCGTATGGTCCGCACACGCACGTCGTGGAAACGCTCCCGCGCCGTCGTTCTCCGACGACGGCGGCGGATCGGTGTTCGACGCCCACGGGCGCTGCGCCCGGATCCAGCCCCTCGGGTCGCGCACACGGATCACCCTGCTCAGGAACGGCCGCTCCGTCGTCGAGGCCGAGGTCGACACCGGTCGCCTCATCGAGCGCCTCGCTCTCGTCGGGGCTGCCTACGACACGCTCGTCGCCGCGCTCGCCGAGGAGAACGGCCCGGGGACACGCCCGGACTGAGGTTCAGGTCCGCCGGCGCGCCCGTGGCCCCGCCGACCCGGCGCCAAGACCCCGGCCATCTGCTGAGACGCACCGCCACCCGGCCCAACAACGGCACCACTTGTCGGGCCGTCCTTGTGCGCGGAGAGGAGTACATGACACCGTCGACGGCAGCTGCGGGCATCGCCATCGACCATCAGGGCTGGCGGACTTCGGTAGTACGGCCCCCGGGGACCATTGGGCGTCCCCAGAGAGTTGCCGGTCCCCCCCCATGCTCGATTCACGGCCGCGTCGCGGCAGGCTTCCACAGTTGCACGGTCGGCGTTGAGCCATGACCACGCCGGACGACGTCACCCGGAGATCGCACGCGAGCGCGCACCTGAGCGTCGGTGGCCTCGGAGACGACCTGGCCGCAGCCTCGCTGCGCAGGTCGGCCGAGGGTCTACTGTCCTGCGGCATCGCCGAGCTGACTGTGGACCTGTCGGCCCTCGGCGACGCCTACCCCAGCTTCGTCACCACCCTCGCCAGGCTGACCACGACGACTCGAGCGCACAGCTGCGAGCTGTTCCTCGTCGGACTGCACCGCCCTGCGGTGCTCGCGGCTCTCCACGAGGCGCCCCTCGACGAGCTGTTCGCCGTCTACCGGGCCGCGTGCCTGCACGACACCGCCCCGACCACGACCGTCCCACCGGTACCCGGCCGCAGCGCCGTGTCCGCGTGGATGCCCGGGCCGACACCGATAGCCACATCGGCGTCGGCTCGGGGCCTGGTTGCGTCCGCCGCACCGTGGGGGGACTCGGCGGACGCAACCGGCGCTCCCCGGCACGCTCGCGCCGACCACGACATCGATTCTCTGATCATGAGCGAGGGAGCCGGAATGACCAGTACCGACAGCACGAAGGCCACCGAGTGGTTCGATCGCGACCGTCTCGTCGAGCTCCATGTCCTGGCCGCCAACGGCGACGCGGCCGCCGCAGCTCACGCGGACAAGTGGATGGCCCACGACCCCGTGGCACGACGCATGTGGGACAGCGTGGCCCGTACGTGCACCGAACTCGGCGCCTCTTCGGCCTGAAGCGATCACCTGATCGCCGGTCTCCCGCGGATGGAGCCCCGATCGTCCCGTCGACCGTGGCACCCGTTCCGGGGGCCGAGCGGCGCCGCTGCCGCCTCCTCGGGAGGACCATGATCTGCGAGGACCAGCACGAGCCGCAGAAGCGGCGAGACATCTGTTGGGCCGAGTTCATGCTCTCCCTGGCGTCCGGGCTCGCTCGTGAGGCGAGTGCCGAGGCGCTGAGATACCGCGCTGCGGCCGACGGTGTATCCCTGCACGCGACAGCACTCGCCGTGCTGTCGACCGGACCGATCGAGCAGCTGCTGATCGACCCGCCACCGACACCGGAGCAGCGGACGCTTGACAGACACCTGTACGCGCTCCCCCCGGACGCGACGACGACGAGCCACGCCCGACCCCCTCCACATCGACGCCGCTGAGGGTCGCTCGCACCAGCCGGCCCGCCGCCCCTTGCGCTCGGGGCGCCAGAGAGGACAGACATGGCCCGGAAGAGCCCGCATGCGCGGCAGGACGAGCGCGACGTCGAGCGAGCCGCGCGGATGATCGCCGACGCGCACGGACTGACCAGTGCTCAGGGCTTCCACGCGCTGGGAGACCGCGCCGCGCACGCCGGTATCTCGCTCCATGCTGCAGCGCTCGCTGCGGTGTCGACCAGCCCCCGCGACGAGCTCTGGTAGGGGAGCCGGACCCGGCCCGCAGTCTGCCCTGGCGTTGCCGACCCCTCGCGATCCACCACAGCCGACAGCACGACGAAGGACGACCATGAGCTCCACCGAGGCCACGAGCGTCACCGAGCACGGAGCGGACCCGTCGTGCACCGTCTGCCCGCATGCCTGGTCGGCCCACGACGCACTCGGGCGACGCTTCTGCACCGCCACCTGCGACGTGCGCTGGTCCCGGACGTGCATCTGCCCGGCGCTCACGCCCCCGGGCAGCTGACCGCCCTCGAGCGCTTCAACGGCACCGACGCGTCCGAGGTGGTGAGGACGCGCGGTCAGGTGTGATCACCCGACGCTCGGGAGCCGTTCTTCGAGCGTCGCGAAGGGGCGCGGGTCGTGTCGGTGGACCTGCCGTCGCCGTGGGCGCCGGTCGGTCGCCACCACCGGCGAACTGGTCCGCAAGCTCGTCCTCGACCCCACCCGCGACTACCAACCAACCCGACCCAGAACGCACGAAACCCCGAACCCGCGAGGGTTCGGGGCTATGCGGATGTCCTGAGACACCACATGGTGCCCCCGGCAGGATTCGAACCTGCGCTCCCGCCTCCGGAGGGCGGTGCTCTATCCCCTGAGCTACGGGGGCGAACCGGTCACGAGCCTAGCGCACGGGCGACGCAGCCCCGACGCTCGGGTGATGGCCCACGCAGAGATCCACCAGGACCACAGTATCGACGCCGCGGACCTCGCCGCCCTCGCCGGGCGCACCCTCGCGGTGATCGGGTTCGGCAACCAGGGCGCGGCCCAGGCAGCCAACCTGCGCGACTCGGGGCACACGCCGGTCGTCGGCAACCGGGACGACGAGTACGCGACGGCGGCGAGCGAGGAGGGCTTCGACCTGCGCTCCATCGCCGCCGCGGCGGAGGCGGCGGACATCGCCCTGCTGCTGGTGCCCGACGAGGTGCAGCCCGACCTCGTGCGCAGCGAGGTCGCGCCCGGGCTGCGCGCGGGCGACACCCTGGTCGTCGCCAGCGGCTACAACTGGCACTTCGGGCTGCTCGACGTGCCCGACGGCGTCGACGTCGTCATGGTGGCCCCGCGGATGATCGGCGCGGCGGTGCGCGACCGCTACGTCGACCGGCACGGCTTCCCCTGCTTCGTCTCGGTGGAGCGCGACGCCACGGGGCGGGCGTGGGAGACGACGCTGGCGGTGGCGCGGGCGATCGGGGGCACGCTCGGCGGAGCGATCGTCTCCAGCGCGCGGGAGGAGGCGGCGCTCGACCTGTTCAGCGAGCAGGCGGTGTGGCCGGCGATCCTCGACGTCGTGCGCACCGCACACCGCGTCGCGATCGAGGCGGGGTTCAGCGAGGAGGCCGTGCTCAACGAGCTCTACCTGTCCGCCGAGCCCGCCGAGGTGTTCGCGCACGTCGCCCGCGACGGCCTGTTCGGCCAGCTGGGGCTGCACTCGCGGACGTCGCAGTACGGGCAGCTGCGGTCGCTGACGGCGCTCGACGAGCAGGGCGAGCTCGCGTCGCGCTTCGCCCGCGTGATGCACGACGACATCCTGTCCGGGGAGTTCGCGCGGGAGTGGAGCCGGCCGGAGGCGGGGGAGCGGCTCGAGGCGCTGCACCGCGAGGTCGCCGCGAGCCCGATCGCGGCGGCCGAGGCACAGGTGCGGGCGCGCCTGGGGGACTGATCGCCGTCTCGGTGACGATCGGCGTCGGATCCGACCGGGATCGTCACCGAGACCGCGATCATGACCGCCGAGGATCGAGCGGGCGGATTTCCTGACGTCTGACGTCAGCGTGGCCCCCACGCTGACAACACCCCGTGCGTCGGTCAGCCGCCGTGCATGCCGTGCGGCATGCCGGCGTGGGGGTCGGCGGGGGCGGGGAGGGGCGCCGCGCCGCGCTCGGCGAGCATCTGCGTCATCGTCGCCGACTCGGCGGTCTGGGACGCGACCATGCTCTCGGCGAGCGCGCGCACCGCCGGCACCGAGGCCTGCGCGGCCGCCGCCTGCATCATCGACAGGCCGCCCTGGTGGTGGCGCAGCATGAGCTGCAGGAACGCGACGTCGAGGTCGCGCCCGGTCGACGCCCGCATCCGCGCGAGGTCGTCCGGCGAGGCCATGCCCGGCATGGCCGCGGTCGGCATGCCCATCCAGCCCATGTACTGCCCGCCGGGGGGCCGGAGCGGCTGGCCCCACAGGGTCAGCCAGCCCTCCATGCGCCCGACCTGCGAGGTCTGCGTCGACTCGATGTCGAAGGCGATCTGGCGGATCTGCGGGTCGGCGGTGTTGTTCCGCGCCCACACGGCCATCTCGACGGCCTGGCCGTGGTGCACGACCATGTCCTGCAGGAAGCCGACGTCGATCGAGCCCTCGGCGGGCCCGTACGTCGTCGCCGTCGAGCGCCCGAGCGCGATGCCGCCGATGACGCCGACGAGCACGAGCAGCAGCGCCAGGCCCCCGGCCACGACCGCCTTCGCCCACGGCGGGCTCGCCGACCACCAGCCGCCCGGTCCGCCGCCGTCCCCGGAGCCGTCGTCGTCGACGGGCGGGGGCGGGTCGGTCCGGTCCACCTCGGTCTCCGTGCCGGCCGCCACGATCAGCCGCCGTTCCCGGCCTGGGCCCCGCGCCCGTCCATCGTCACCGCGTCCGGCGGCGGGGGAGAGGCGTCGAAGGGCGGCGGGTTGTCCGGGTCGAAGTAGCCCGGCCCGAGCGCGTCGCAGCTCGCCCCGACCTCGGGGTAGGTGTACTGGTTCTGGCGCAGCGAGGAGATGAACTGGTCGATCCGCGGGTCGTTCGGGTCGGCGAGCTTGAGCTCGTGGCCCCACGACTGCAGCGAGATCGGCTGGTCGAGGCCCGGGTAGGGCGACATCATCGTGTAGTCCTGGCCCTGCACCCTGGCCGCGAGCGTCTGCACCGCGGGCCCCGAGATCTGGTCGGGGTTGTAGGCGATCCACACCGCGCCGTGCTCGAGAGAGTGGACCATGTTCTCGCTGCGCACCGGGGTCGGGTAGACGACGCCGTTGCACGCCGCCCAGTAGGCGTCGTGCGGGCCGCCGAACGGGGGCGAGCGGTCGTAGGCGACGCGCTGCTGGGCGTTGACGTGCTGCTGGCCGGCGTACTGCCCGGTGACGATGCCCGGGATCGCGAGCGAGGGGTCGCGGTTGTCGTCGCTGGGGCGCCAGGCGCTGACCTCGCTCTCGCGGGAGAGCGCGAAGCCGATGACACCGACGGCGAGCACGACGATGACCGCGATCGCGCCGATCAGCAGCCACGGCACCTGGCGCCGCGTGGCGACGGCGGGGCGCTTGCCGCGGGTGACCGGGTTGGGCCCGCGCTTCGCGTTCGGGCGCTGGCCGTTGCCGCGCTGACCCCCGCGCTGCCCGTTGCCCCGCTGGCCGCCGCTCTTCCCGCGCGCCGGCCCGGAGCCGGAGGACGACCGCCCGGTGCTCGACCCGGAGCTCGACCCGGATCTGCGGCCGGACCCACCACTCGCCATGCCCGCGAGTTTACGGAGGGGCCGTCACGCCCCGGTGACCCCCCGTGATCGTCCGTCCGGTGACTCCGGGACGAGGACCCGCAGGCAGCGGTCCCTAGAATCCACGGGGTGACCCCCGCAGCCCTGGCCGACCTCCTGCGCGCCGTCGCCGTGGACGTGCTCACCGAGCGCGGCCTCGACACCGCGGTGCTGCCCGAGACGGTCACGGTGGAGCGTCCGCGCAACCCGGAGCACGGCGACTACGCCACCAACCTCGCGCTGCGCTCGGCCAAGAAGGCGGGGGTGCCCCCGGCCGACCTCGCCGGCTGGCTGGCCAAGCGCCTCGAGCAGTCCGACGGGATCGCGGCCGCGGAGGTCGCGGGACCGGGCTTCCTCAACCTGCGGCTGGCCGCCGACGCCCAGGGCGGCATCGTCGCCGACGTCCTCGCCGCGGGCGAGGGCTACGGCCACACCGACGCGCTCACCGGCCAGGCGATCAACCTCGAGTTCGTCTCGGCCAACCCCACGGGCCCGATCCACCTGGGCGGCACGCGCTGGGCCGCGGTCGGCGACGCGCTGGGCCGCGTGCTCGCCTCCCAGGGCGCCGCGGTCACCCGCGAGTACTACGTCAACGACGCCGGCGCGCAGATCGACCGGTTCGCCGAGTCGCTCATCGCCGCCGCCGAGGGCCGCCCGGTGCCCGAGAACGGCTACGGCGGGGCGTACGTCGCCGAGGTCGCGCAGAAGGTCGTCGACATCGAGCCCGGCGTGCTCGACCAGCCCGCGGACGAGGAGCTCGCGGCGTTCAAGCGCCTCGGTGTGCAGGTCATGCTCGACGAGATGCGGGCGAGCCTCGAGTCGTTCGGCACCCACTTCGACGTGTGGTCCTCCGAGCTCGCGCTGCACAGCTCCGGCGCGGTCGAGCAGGCCGTGCAGGACCTCAAGGACGACGACGCCCTCTACTTCGCCGAGGGCGCGTGGTGGATGCGCTCCACCGCCCAGGGCGACGACAAGGACCGCGTCGTCATCAAGTCCGACGGGCGCCCCGCCTACATCGCGGGCGACATCGCCTACTACCGCGACAAGCGGGCCAGGGGCGCCGACCTCGCGATCTACATGCTCGGTGCGGACCACCACGGCTACATCCACCGCCTCAAGGCCGTCGCGGCGGCGTTCGGCGACGACCCGGCGCGCGTCGAGGTGCTCATCGGGCAGCTGGTCAACCTGGTGCGCGACGGCGAGCCGGTGAAGATGTCCAAGCGCGCCGGCACGATCATCACGCTGGAGGACCTCGTCGACGCCGTCGGCGTGGACGCCGCGCGCTACACGCTGGCGCGCAGCTCGGTCGACCAGGTGCTCGAGATCGACCTCGACCTGATCTCCAGCCGCACCAACGAGAACCCGGTCTTCTACGTGCAGTACGCCCACGCCCGGCTCGCGTCGCTGGCCCGCAACGCCGCCGACCTCGGCGTCTCGGCCGCCGACCCGGACCTCGGGCTGCTCGAGCACCCGCGCGAGGGCGACCTCATCCGCACGCTCGGCGAGTTCCCGCGCGTGCTCTCCTCGGCCGCGTCCCTGCGCGAGCCGCACCGGGTGGCGCGCTACCTCGAGGAGCTGGCCGGCGCCTACCACCGCTTCTACGACACCTGCCGCGTCCTGCCCCAGGGCGACGAGGAGCCCGCGGGAATCCACACCGCGCGCCTGGCGCTGTGCTCCGCGGCGCGCCAGGTGCTGGCCAACGGCCTGGCCCTGCTCGGCGTCACCGCGCCCGAGCGCATGTGACCCACCCGTCCCACGAGCAGAGCTGGATCCGCTGATGACCCGCGCCCATCCCGCCGGGCCCCGCCACGCCGACGTCCTCCCGCAGCCCGAGGACGGCGCCGGCCCGCCGGACGCCGCCGCGCTCGACGTGCTGCCCGCCGCGGTGTGGCCCCGCCACGCCGCCCGCGGTGCGGACGGTGTCGTGCGCCTCGCCGGCGTCGACGTCACCACGCTGGCCCGCGACCACGGCACGCCGCTGTTCGTCGTCGACGAGGCCGACTTCCGCGCGCGGTGCGCCGAGCACGCCGCGGCCTACGGCGACCCGTCGCTCGTCCACTACGCCGCGAAGGCGTTCCTGACCGCGGAGATCGCGCGCTGGGTCGCCGACGAGGGCCTGGGCCTCGACGTGTGCACCGAGGGGGAGCTGCGCACCGCGCTGCGCGGCGGCTTCCCGCCCGAGCGGATCACGGTGCACGGCAACAACAAGAGCCGCCACGAGCTCGCCGCCGCGCTCGACGCCGGCGTCGGGGCGATCGTCCTCGACTCCTACGTGGAGATCGCCCGGCTCGACGAGCTCGCCCGCGAGCGCGGCCTGCGCGCCCAGGTGATGGTGCGCGTGACCGTCGGGGTCGAGGCGCACACCCACGAGTTCATCGCCACCGCCCACGAGGACCAGAAGTTCGGGTTCTCGCTGGCCGCGGG
Organism: Actinomycetospora rhizophila; assembly: GCF_042657905.1. NCBI lineage: Bacteria > Bacillati > Actinomycetota > Actinomycetes > Pseudonocardiales > Pseudonocardiaceae > Actinomycetospora > Actinomycetospora rhizophila. The sequence goes on from NZ_JBHSKG010000024.1 coordinate 23,941, forward strand.
CGACGCCGCCGAGGCCGTGCGCCGAGTGCTCAAGTCGCCGGGGCTGCACCTCGTCGGGCTGCACAGCCACATCGGCTCACAGATCTTCGACGCCGACGGCTTCGAGCTGGCCGCGCGGCGGGTCATCGGGCTGCTCGCCGAGCTGCGCGACGAGCACGGCGCCGACCACCCCGAGGTCGCCGACGCCCTGGGCACCGTCGACCTCGGCGGCGGCATGGGCATCGCCTACACCGTCGCCGACCAGCCGCGCTCGCCCGCGTGGATGGCCGGGGAGCTGCGTGCGATCGTCGAGCGGGAGTCCGCGCGGGTCGGGCTCACGCCGCCGCGGATCGCCGTCGAGCCGGGCCGCGCGATCGTCGGGCCGGGCACGGTGACGCTCTACGAGGTCGGCACGGTCAAGGACGTCGAGCTCGGCGGGGGCGCCCGGCGCCGCTACGTCAGCGTCGACGGCGGGATGAGCGACAACATCCGCACCGCGCTCTACGACGCCCACTACGACTGCCGGGTCGTGTCGCGCTCGGCCGCCCCGGCGCCGCCGGTGCGCTCGCGGGTCGTGGGCAAGCACTGCGAGTCCGGCGACGTCGTCGTCCGCGACTGCTGGCTGCCCGCGGACCTCGCGCCCGGCGACCTCGTGGCGGTCGCCGCGACGGGGGCGTACTGCTACGCGATGGCCAGCGCGTACAACAAGGTGCCGCGGCCGGCGGTCGTCGCCGTGGCGGACGGCACGTCGCGGACGCTGCTGCGCCGCGAGACCCTCGACGACCTGGCGCGACTGGAGGTGTCGTAGGTGACCGGCTCGATCAACATCGCACTCCTGGGCTGCGGGGTCGTCGGCTCGCAGGTGGTGCGGCTGCTCACCGAGCAGGCCGACGAGCTGGCCGCGCGCGTCGGCGCGCCGCTGCGCCTGGTCGGGGTGGCCGTGCGCCGCCCGCAGCGTCACCCCGACGTCCCCGCCGACCTCCTGACCACCGACGCGGCCGAGCTCGTCAGCCGCGACGAGGTCGACGTCGTGGTCGAGCTGGTCGGCGGCATCGAGCCCGTGCGCGGGCTGCTGCTCACCGCGCTCAAGGCCGGCAAGTCGGTGGTGTCGGCGAACAAGGCGCTGCTGGCCGAGGACGGCGCGGCGCTCGCGGCGGCCGCGGACGAGTCGGGCGCCGACCTCTACTACGAGGCCTCGGTCGCCGGCGCGATCCCGCTGCTGCGCCCCATCCAGCAGTCGCTCGCGGGCGACCGCATCGTGCGCGTCGCCGGCATCGTCAACGGCACCACGAACTTCATCCTCTCGGCGATGGCGTCGTCGGGCGCGAACTACACCGAGGCGCTCGAGGAGGCCGGCCGGCTGGGCTACGCCGAGGCCGACCCCACCGCCGACGTCGACGGTTACGACGCCGCGTCCAAGGCCGCCATCCTCGCGAGCCTCGCCTTCCACACCCGCGTGACCGCCGACGACGTGTACCGCGAGGGCATCCGCGACGTCACCGCCGCCGACATCGCCGCCGCGAAGGCCCTGGGCTGCACGGTGAAGCTGCTGGCCATCTGCGAGCAGACGAACGGCAGCGTGAGCGCCCGCGTGCACCCGGCGATGATCCCGCGCTCGCACCCGCTGGCCTCGGTGTCGGGCGCCTACAACGCGGTGTTCATCGAGGCCGCCGCGGCCGGGCAGCTGATGTTCTACGGGCAGGGCGCGGGCGGCCCGCAGACCGCGAGCGCCGTGCTCGGCGACCTCGTCGCGGCGTCGCGCAACCGCGTCATCGGGGGGCGGGGGCCGCGCGACACCGCGCACGCCGCCCTGCCGGTGCTGGCGATGGGCGACACGCACACCCGCTACCACGTCGCGCTCGACGTCATCGACCGCGCGGGCGTGCTCGCGCAGGTCGCGGGGGTGTTCGCCGAGCACGGGGTCTCGATCGCGACCGTGCGCCAGGAGGGCCGCGGCCACGGGAACGGTGCGGCCGGGCGTGACGCGGACGATGGCGCGCCGGGCCCGAAGGACGCCACACTGGTGATCGTGACGCACTCCGCCTCCGACGCCGCGCTCGCGGCCACCGTCGAGGCGCTCACCGGGCTCGACGCCGTCCAGGGTGTCGCCGGGGTGCTGCGGGTCGAGGGGCTGGGCCGTCCGGTGACCGAGCTGGGGGGTGGATCGTGACCGCTGTGCCGGCCGTGCCCGCGCAGGCGCTGGGCGCCCGCGTCGAGTGGCCCGGCATCATCGAGGCCTACCGTCACCGCATGCCCCGGGTGCAGCCCGGCTGGCAGGTCGTGACCCTGCGCGAGGGCGGCACGCCCCTGCTGCCGGCCCCGCACCTCTCGGAGCTCACCGGCTGCGAGGTCCACCTCAAGATCGAGGGCGCGAACCCGACGGGCTCGTTCAAGGACCGCGGCATGACCGTGGCGATGACCGAGGCCCTCGCCGGCGGCGCGCAGGCCGTGATCTGCGCGTCGACGGGCAACACCTCGGCCTCGGCCGCCGCGTACGCCACGCGCGCGGGCATGACCTGCGCCGTGCTCGTGCCCCAGGGCAAGATCGCGCTCGGCAAGCTGGCCCAGGCGACGGTGCACGGCGCCCGCATCCTGCAGCTCGAGGGCAACTTCGATGCCTGCCTCGAGCTCGCCCGCCGCGCCGCCGAGCAGTATCCGATCGCGCTGGTCAACTCGGTGAACCCGGCGCGCATCGAGGGCCAGAAGACGGCGTCGTTCGAGATCTGTGACCAGCTCGGGCGCGCGCCCGACGTCCACGCGCTGCCCGTGGGGAACGCCGGCAACATCACCGCCTACTGGCGCGGCTACACCGAGTACGCCGGCGACGGCGTCGTCGCGGGCACCCCGCGCATGCTCGGGGTGCAGGCCGCGGGCGCCGCCCCGCTCGTGCACGGCGCCCCCGTCGCCGATCCCGAGACGCTGGCCACGGCCATCCGCATCGGCTCGCCCGCCTCGTGGGACGGCGCCATCGCGGCCCGCGACGAGTCCGCCGGCGAGATCACCGCGGTCGACGACGACGCCATCGTCGAGGCCTACCGGCTGCTCGCCGCCCGCGAGGGCGTGTTCGTGGAGCCCGCGTCGGCGGCGTCGGTGGCCGGGCTGCTGGCGAAGGCCCGCGCCGGGCGTCTCGACACCGGTCAGCTCGTGGTCTGCACGGTCACCGGGCACGGCCTCAAGGACCCGGCGACCGCGCTCGCCGACGCGCCCGACCCCGTCGTGCTGCCGCCGCAGGTCGACGCCGTCGCCGACGCCCTGGGCCTGCGCTGAGCGCCGGGGCGGAGGTGGCGCGCGACGCCGCCCCTCCGGCGGGCACGGTGGTGCGGGTCCGCGTGCCCGCCACGTCGGCCAACCTCGGACCCGGGTTCGACACGCTCGGCCTCGCGCTGGGCATGTGGGACGAGGTCGAGCTCTCGGTCGGCGACGGCGACCGGTGCGTCGTCGACGTCGAGGGGGAGGGCGCGGCGCGGGTGCCCCGCGACGGGCGCCACCTGGTGCTGCGCGCCGCGCACGCGACGTTCGACCGGGCGGGGGTCCCGCGGGTGTCGCTGCGCCTGCGGTGCCGCAACGTCATCCCGCACAGCCGGGGGCTCGGATCGTCGGCGGCCGCCGCCGTGGCGGGAATCGTCGCCGCCCGCGGGTTGTTGTCCTCGACGTCTCCGGTGGACGACGCCACCGTCCTGGACCTCGCGGCCGGGTTCGACGGCCACGCCGACAACGTCGCCGCGTGCCTGTACGGCGGGCTCGTCGTCAGCTGGGGGCACGAGGGGGCGTGGCACGCCGCGCACCTCACGCCGCACCCGGCGCTGCGCCCGGTGGCGCTGATCGCCGAGCGGTCCAGCTCCACCGAGGCCACCCGCGGCCTGCTGCCCGACCGCGTCCCGCACGCCGACGCGGCCTTCACCGCGGCGCGGGCGGCGCTGATCGTGCACGCGCTGACCAGCGAGCCCGAGCTGCTGCTGGCGGCCACCGAGGACCGCCTGCACCAGCCCTACCGGCGGCCCGCCTACCCGGAGACCGCCGCCGCTGTCGACCAGCTGCGCGGCGCCGGCGTCGCCGCGGTCGTCTCGGGGGCCGGGCCGACGGTGCTCGCGCTGACGCTCGACGGCCGCCTGCCCGACGATCTCGACACCACCGGCTTCACCGTGCGCCCGCTGGCCGTCGACACCGAGGGCGCCCGCGCCGAGGTCGTCCGACCGCTCTGAAATCCCCGTTGCGGCACGCGGGGGGTGGTTGTTGCCGGTGGCAGGACCGGGGTCTACATTGAGGGCCACAGCGACCACGCGTGTGGCGCGTCGGCGCCCAGGTCCCGCTCTCCGGGGCCAACCCTCTTCCCCAGCCGTCGGGTTCTCCCGGCGGACGGACACTCATGATCGCTGCAAGAGAATTCCGCGGGCCATCCCACCCGAGATCGACACCCGTCGGTCCGCCGGGCCGGAGCGGCCCCGCGAGCAGCCTCGCCGTGTGCGGGGCGGACACGTCCGCTGGCACGGGTGGTCCCCGGGCCGGTCAGGAAGGACCTGCGTGACCGAAACCGACGTCATCTCCACCGACGGCGCCGACGGCGCTGCGACTCCCGCGCCCGAGCGGCGTCGGCGGGGAGGTGTCTCCGGCATGGTGCTCGCCGAGCTGCGCGACCTCGCGACCTCGCTCGGCGTCTCCGACACCACGGGGATGCGGCGCAACGACCTCATCGCCGAGATCAAGAAGCGGCAGTCCGGCGGGGGCGACCAGCTCCCGCTCGGCGACGACGCCGCGCCCGCCGCGGCGCCGAGCGAGGCCCCGGCCGAGGCGTCCGCCGAGGCGCCGAGCGAGGCCGCGACCGACGCCGGCGCCGGTGACGGCGCGCCGTCCCGCCGCCGTGGCGGTCGCCGCCGCGCCACCTCCGCGTCGGGCCCGCCGCCCGCGGCGGGCGACGCGTCGTCGGCCCCCGAGGCCGGCGAGCCGGCCGCCGCGGCCAACGGCAGCGGCCCCGCCTCCGAGGCGGGCGCCGTGACTGCCGCGACCGACGCCGTCCCCGGCGCCGAGACCGCGGCCGCGGCGGCGACCGAGGCGCCCGCCGGCGACGACGCCCCCGCCGAGACGCCCGCCGAGGCCCCGACCTCGTCGCGGCGCGGCCGCCGCGGCTCGCGTCGCGAGGCCGGCCCGGGCGTGGAGTCGCCCGACGGTGCCGCCGCCGCGGACGCCGAGGCGACAGCGACCGAGACGCCCACCGACAGCACGCCCACCACCGAGCGCACCGACACGACGCCCGACGGCGACGGCGACGGCGGCCAGCAGGGGCAGGGTCAGTCCCGCCGCCAGCGCGAGCGTGACCGTGACCGTGACCGTGACCGCCAGCAGGGCGGCCGGCCCGACCAGAACGGTCAGGGCGGCCAGCAGGGCGGCGGCCAGCGGCAGGGTGGTGGCCAGGGCGGCCAGCAGCAGGGCGGCCAGCAGCAGGGCGGCCAGCAGCAGGGTGGCGGCCAGCAGCAGACCAACCAGCGCGGCGACGATGACGACGACGACGAGGAGGGCGGTGGCCGCCGGCGCGGCCGGCGCTTCCGCGACCGTCGGCGCAACCGCAACGACCGCGGCGAGCGCAACGAGCGCGGCCAGGGCGGCGGCGAGCCGGAGGTCCGCGACGACGACGTCCTCATCCCGGTCGCCGGCATCCTCGACGTGCTCGACAACTACGCGTTCGTCCGCACGTCGGGCTACGCGTCGGGGCCGAACGACGTCTACGTGTCGATGTCGCTGGTGCGCAAGCACGGCCTGCGTCGCGGTGACGCCGTCACCGGCCAGGTGCGCCAGCAGCGCGAGGGCGAGCAGAACCGCCAGAAGTTCAACCCGCTCGTCCGCATCGACTCGATCAACGGGCTCGACCCGGAGGCGGCGAAGCGGCGGCCGGAGTTCACCAAGCTCACGCCGCTCTACCCCAACGAGCGGCTGCGTCTCGAGACCGAGTCGCACCTGCTGACCACGCGCGTCATCGACCTGGTCATGCCCGTCGGCAAGGGCCAGCGCGCGCTGATCGTCTCGCCGCCGAAGGCCGGCAAGACGATGGTGCTGCAGGCGATCGCCAACGCGATCACCACGAACAACCCCGAGGTCCACCTCATGGTCGTGCTCGTCGACGAGCGGCCGGAGGAGGTCACCGACATGCAGCGCTCGGTGAAGGGCGAGGTCATCGCCTCGACCTTCGACCGGCCGCCGTCGGACCACACCTCGCTCTCGGAGCTGGCCATCGAGCGGGCGAAGCGCCTGGTCGAGATGGGTCACGACGTGGTGGTCCTGCTCGACTCGATCACCCGCCTCGGCCGCGCCTACAACCTCGCGGCCCCGGCCTCCGGGCGCATCCTGTCCGGAGGCGTCGACTCCACCGCCCTCTACCCGCCGAAGCGCTTCCTCGGCGCGGCGCGCAACATCGAGGACGGTGGCTCGCTCACCATCTTCGCGACGGCCCTGGTCGAGACCGGGTCGACGATGGACACGGTGATCTTCGAGGAGTTCAAGGGCACCGGCAACGCCGAGCTCAAGCTCGACCGCAAGCTCGCCGACAAGCGCATCTTCCCCGCGATCGACCCCGACCCGTCGGGCACGCGCAAGGAGGAGCTGCTGCTCTCGCCGGACGAGATGGCGGTGACCCACCGCCTGCGCCGCGTGCTGGCCGCGCTGGACTCCCAGCAGGCCATCGAGCTCGTCCTCGACCGGCTCCGCAAGAGCCGGACGAACATCGAGTTCCTCATGCAGGTGGCCAAGACGACGCCCGGCAAGGACGACGACTAGTACCCGATGATGGAGCGAACGCGCTGCTCGTACGCATAGAAGCAGCGAACAGCGCGTTCGCTCCGACGCGGGTTGAGTAGTTCCCCCGGAGACCGGGGGCGGGGTGGCGCCCGAGGCTGTGGTGCATGACAGCCCAGCCCGGCGCCCTCCCCGGACCCTGGTCGGCGATCCTCGACGAGGCGCGCCGCTACCCCTCGCCGCACAACTCCCAGCCGATCGCCGCGCGCGTGCTCGACGATCGCCGCGCGGAGCTGTTCTACGACCTCGACCGCGGCCTGCCCGCCGAGAACTTCGGGATCCCGTTCGCGCACGTGTGCGCCGGGGTGTTCCTCGAGTCCCTCGCGACGGTGGCCGCGGCGCACGGCTGGGCCGTCCGCGAGGACCTGCGCCTCGCCGAGATGGACTTCTCCTCCCCGCAGCGCCATCACCTCCTGGGCACCGTCGAGCTGGCGCCCACACCGGTCACCGACGCGGCGCGCGAGCAGATGGCGGCGTTCCGCCGGCGCCGGACCTCCCGGCGCCCCTACGACCGCCGCCCCGTCGACCCCCGGGTCACCGCCGAGGTCGGGGCGATCGCCGCCGGCATGGGCCAGGAGTTCGGCCGCACCGGCGAGCAGGACCTCGTCGACGACCTCGTCCGGATCAACCAGGAGACCCTGTTCGACGACCTGCGCGACGACGCCGTGCACGCCGAGATCCTCAGCTGGATCCGCACGTCGACGCGGCAGGCGGCCGCCACGCGCGACGGGCTCTCGGCCGAGACCATGCTGATCCCCGGCCCGCTGCTGCGGATCGCGATGCGCCACCGATGGCTGTGGGACCTGCCCGTCGTCGGGGGCCTCTTCCGCCGCGTGTACCTGCGCACCATGCGCGGGGTGCGCGAGCTGGGCTGGCTCACCGGCCCGTTCGACGGCCCCCGCGACCATGTCGAGGCCGGCCGCTGCTTCCTGCGCGTCTGGCTGGCCTTCACCCGCCACGGCGTCGACCTGCACCCCTTCGGCACGGTGATCACCAACCCGCGCTCGCACGCCGCGTTCGTCGCGCGGACCGGCATCGAGGAAGCCGAGGGCCGGATGGCGTGGATGCTCTTCCGCTACGGCACCGGGAAGCCACCGCCGCGGGCGTGGCGGCGCAGCCTCGACGCGATGCTGCTGGACCGGGAGACCACGGCGGTGGCGTCGTGAGGATCCTGTGGTGGCTCCAGGAGCTCCTGGTCGACCTGCTCGGGCGCTCCCCGCGGACCCACGCCCTGCTGCTGGCCCCCGGCTTCGAGCGGCTGCGCTGGTGGCTGGGCCGCCGCCGCGCCGCGCGCACCGCCGCCCGCGCCGCGCGTCGCGTTCCCGCCTACCGCCGGTTCCTGACCGAGCAGGGTGCGGCGGGCGCGGCCTTCGACGCCCTGCCGGAGACGGACAAGGGCTCCTACATCACCCGGTACCCGATCCCGGAGCGCTGCGTCGGCGGGCGCCTGCCGCGCCGCGGGGTCGTCGTCGACGAGTCCTCGGGCTCGACGGGCACCCCGACGAGCTGGGTGCGCGGGCCCGTGGAGCGGCGGGCGTCGCGCGAGGTGCTGCGCGTCGGCTTCCTGCGCCACACCACCCCCGACCGGCCGGTCTTCGTCATCAACGCGTTCTCGCTCGGGGCGTGGGCCACCGGCATGAACGTCACCGCGGCGCTGACCCGGGTCTCGACGATCAAGTCGTGCGGGCCCGACCGCGACAAGATCATCAACACGATGCGGGAGTTCGGCACCGGCTACACCTATGTGATCACCAGCTACCCGCCGTTCCTCAAGGGTCTGCTCGCCGACGACCGGCTCGACTGGGCCGCCTACGACGTGGTCTGCGCCTTCGGGGGCGAGGGGATCAGCGAGGGCATGCGCGACCACATCCTGCGCCGGGCGCGCAAGGTCGTCGGGGCGTACGGGGCCAGCGACCTCGAGATCTCGATCGCCGTGGAGACCGAGTTCACCATCGCGCTGCGCCGGGCGATCGCCGCGGACCCGGCGCTCGCGAGCGCGCTGACCAGGCAGGACGAGTACGGCGTGCTGCCCAACATCTTCCAGTTCAACCCGTACGCCTACCTCGTCGAGGAGAACGCGGCGGGCGAGCTGGTCGTCACCATCACGCGCCCGCAGAACGTCGATCCCCGCATCCGCTACAACATCCACGACCGCGGGCACGTGCTGCGGATGCGCGACGTGCTGCCCGTGCTGCGCCGGTTCGGGCTGACCGACGTGCTCGACGAGCGCGTGCTCGACCTGCCCCTGCTGCTGCAGTACGGCCGCAGCGACTCTTCGGTCGACCACAACGGCGCCGTCGTCCCGCCCGACGGGGTGCGCGACGCCGTCGCCGGCGACCCCGAGCTCGTGGCGGCCGTCGAGAACCACCGGGTGGTGTCGTACGAGGACCGTGCCGGCGACCGCCGCCTGCACCTGGCCCTGCAGCTCGCCGAGGGGCACACCCTCGCCGACCCCGCCGCGGCGGGCCACCGGCTCCTCGCGGCGATGCGCCGGGCCAACCGCGACCTCGACCACGCGATCCGGACGAGCTCGCCGGGCACCGAGCCCACGGTCGGCGTCTACCCCTTCCGCACCGGCGTCTTCGCGGGCGACGGGGCCCGGCTCAAGAACGAGTACCTGTGGATCCTCGACACCGCGGCGGCGGAGGCGGCGGGCCTCGACGAGCAGGTGGTGGCCCCGCGGGACGGGAACATCCCGACCCCCGAGGTGGTTGTCCAGCACAGCGGGCGGTCCTGAGAGAATGGCCCGCACATCCGGTTCCGGTTCACCCCACGCGCACGACGGGGACCCGGCGACCACGACGCGAGAGGACCCCGATCCGTGAAGAGCGGCATCCACCCCGATTACCACGAGACCCAGGTGCTGTGCGGCTGCGGCAACTCGTTCACCACCCGCAGCACCAAGCCGGGCGGCAACATCACCGTCGAGATCTGCTCCGCCTGCCACCCGTTCTACACGGGCAAGCAGCGGATCATGGACACCGGTGGCCGCGTCGCCCGCTTCGAGGCGCGCTACGGCAAGCGCACCCCGAACAAGAAGTAGCTCCCGCGACGCCCGTCGCCCCGCGTCCGCGCGGGGTGGCGGGCGTTCTGCGTGACAGGACCGTTCGGAGGGAGGTCGGGGCATGACCCAGGGGATGACGTCCTCGCCCGGCGTCACCGCGCTGCTCGAGGAGCACGCGGGCCTCGAGGCGCGCCTGGCGGACCCCGACGTGCACGCCGACGCCGCGCTGGCCCGGTCGCTGGGGCGGCGGTACGCGGCCATCTCGCCGGTGGTGGCCACGGTCGGCGACCTGTCCGCCGCCGAGGCCGACCTCGCCGACGCCCGCGAGCTCGCCCGGGAGGACCCGGCGTTCGCCGCGGAGGCCACCGAGCTCGAGTCCCGCGTCGAGACGCTGCGGGCGCGCCTGGCCGAGCAGCTCGTGCCGCGCGACCCCGCCGACGCGAACGACGTGGTCGTGGAGGTCAAGTCGGGGGAGGGCGGCGAGGAGTCGGCGCTGTTCGCCGGCGACCTGCTGCGCATGTACTCCCGCTACGCCGAGCGCCGCGGCTGGAAGGTCGAGGTCCTCTCGGCCACCGAGTCCGACCTCGGCGGCTACAAGGACGTCACCGTGACGGTGACCGCGCCCGGCAGCGACCCCGACGGCGTCTGGTCCTGGTTCAAGTACGAGGGCGGGGTGCACCGCGTGCAGCGCGTGCCCGTCACCGAGTCGCAGGGCCGGATCCACACCTCGGCGGCCGGGGTGCTCGTGTACCCCGAGGCGGAGGCCGCCTCGGCCATCGAGATCGACGAGAAGGACCTGCGCGTCGACGTCTTCCGCTCGTCGGGCAAGGGCGGGCAGGGCGTCAACACCACCGACTCCGCGGTGCGGATCACGCACCTGCCGACCGGGGTGGTCGTGAGCTGCCAGAACGAGCGCTCGCAGCTGCAGAACAAGGCGCGCGCCCTCGAGGTGCTGCGCAGCCGCCTGCAGGCGATGGCCGACGAGGCCGAGCAGGCGCAGGCCTCGGCCGACCGCCGCAGCCAGGTCCGCACCGTCGACCGCTCCGAGCGCGTGCGCACCTACAACTACCCGGAGAACCGGATCTCCGACCACCGCATCGGGTACAAGTCCCACGACCTCGACCGGGTGCTCGACGGCGACCTCGACGGGGTGCTCGACGCGCTGCGCGCGGCCGACCGCTCCGAGCGCATGGCGAAGGCCGCGGACGAGGCGAGCACCTCCTGACCGTGCGCGACCTGCTCGCCCGGGTGACCGCCCGGCTCGCCGCCGCCGGCGTCGCCTCGCCCCGCGCGGACGCCGAGCAGCTCGCCGCCCACGTCCTCGGGATCCCGCGGGGCCGCCTCCTGCTCGCCGATCCCCCCGCCGACGAGGCCGCCCGCGGTGCCCTCGACGACCTGGTCGCCCGGCGCGCCGCGCGCGAGCCCCTGCAGCACCTGCTGGGCACCGCGGTCCTCGGACCGGTCGAGGTGGCCGTCGGGCCCGGGGTGTTCGTGCCGCGCCCGGAGACCGAGGTGCTCCTGGAGTGGGCGCTCGGGCAGCCCGGCTCGAGAGTCGTCGACCTGTGCACCGGCACCGGCGCGCTCGCCCTGGCGATCGCCCACGAGCGCCCGGGCGCCGCCGTGCACGCCGTCGAGGTCGACCCCGCCGCGCTGGCCTGGACCCGGCGCAACCTCGCCGGCTCGCGCGTCGTCCTGCACGAGGCCGACGTGACCGCGCCCGGCGTGCTCGCCGACCTCGCCGGCACCGTCGACGTCGTCGTCTGCAACCCGCCCTACGTCCCCGAGGGCCTGGCCGTCCCGCCCGAGGTCGACGCCGACCCGCACGGCGCGGTGTTCGCCGGCGCCGACGGGCTCGCGGTCGTCCGGCCCGTCGCGACGTTGGCCCACCGGCTGCTGCGGCCCGGGGGAGCGGTGGGCGTCGAGCACGACGACTCGCACCCCGCCGCCGTGCGCGACGTGCTCACCGCGGCCGGGTTCGCCGAGGTCACGACGCTGCCCGACCTCACGGGACGCCCCCGCGTGGCCGTCGGGCACCGGGCCTAGGCTCGGACCCGTGGCCACGGTGTACGACTGCGAGGACCCGGCGACACGACCCACGGGGCTGGCCGCCGCGGCGGCCGCGGTGCGGGCGGGCCGGCTCGTCGTCACCCCCACCGACACGCTCTACGGCATCGTCGCGGACGCGTTCGACGCCCGCGCGGTGGCCGACCTGCTGGCCGCCAAGCACCGCGGGCCGGACATGCCGCTGGGGGTCCTCGTCGGCAGCTGGTCGACGATCGACGGGCTGGTCGGCTCGGTGCCCCCGGTCGCGCGCGACCTCGTCGAGGCGTTCTGGCCCGGCGGGCTCTCGATCGTCCTGCCGCACGCGCCGAGCCTGGCCTGGGACCTCGGCACCACGCGCGGCACCGTGATGCTGCGGATGCCGCTGCACCCGGTGGCCCTCGAGCTGCTGCGCGAGGTCGGGCCCCTGGCGCAGAGCAGCGCGAACGTCTCCGGGCAGCCGCCGGCGACCACCGCGCAGGAGGCGCGCGACCAGCTCGGCGACGCGGTCGAGGTCTACCTCGACGGCGGGGTCTGCGCGTCCGGCGTGGGCTCGACGATCGTCGACCTCACCGGCGAGACGCCCCGCCTGCGCCGCGAGGGCGCGGTCAGCGCCGAGGACGTGTCGCGGGTGGTCGGCGTCCCGGTGACCCTGTGAGCAGGGCTGTGAGCTAGCTACCACGGGGGCAGCCCGCGCCGGTGAAGGGCCGGTAACGTGCGGGGACATGGCAGCCGACTCGCAGCACTTCTGGGGCCCGGACTACGACGCGCTGAAGGCCGTCGACCCCGAGATCGCCCAGGTCGTCGACGACGAGCTCACCCGGCTGCGCGGCGGGCTCCAGCTCATCGCGAGCGAGAACCTCACCAGCCCGGCGGTGCTGGCCGCGCTCGGGTCGACGCTGTCGAACAAGTACGCCGAGGGCTACCCGGGGCGCCGCTACTACGGCGGCTGCGAGGTCGTCGACCAGGCCGAGCTGATCGGCATCGACCGCGCCAAGAAGCTCTTCGGCGCCGAGCACGCCAACCTGCAGCCGCACTCGGGCGCCAACGCCAACCTGGCGGTGTACGCGGCGTTCTGCCGGCCGGGCGACAAGGTGCTGGCGATGAGCCTGCCCCACGGCGGGCACCTCACCCACGGCGCGAAGGTCAGCTTCTCGGGCAAGTGGTTCGAGCCGGTGCCCTACACCGTGCGCGAGGACGACGGGCTCATCGACTACGACCAGGTGCGCGACCTGGCGCTCGAGCACCGCCCGAAGATGATCGTCGCGGGGGCCACCGCCTACCCGCGCCTCATCGACTTCGAGAAGTTCCGCGCCATCGCCGACGAGGCCGGCGCGATCCTCTGGGTCGACGCCGCCCACTTCATCGGCCTCGTCGCCGGCCAGGCGATCCCCAGCCCGGTGCCCTACGCCGACGTCGTCACGTTCACGACGCACAAGGTCCTGCGCGGGCCGCGCGGCGGCATGCTCGTCTCGAAGGCCGAGCACGCGAAGGCGCTGGACAAGGCCGTGTTCCCGTTCCTCCAGGGCGGTCCGCTGATGCACGCGGTGGCCGGCAAGGCCGTCGCGCTCGCCGAGGCCGCCACCGCGGACTACCAGCGCTACGCGCGGCAGGTCATCGCCAACGCGCAGGCGCTCACCTCCGCGCTCGAGACCCAGGGGATGCGCGCCATCTCCGGGGGCACCGACACACACCTCGCGCTGCTCGACCTGCAGCCGCTCGGGGTCACCGGCAAGGAGGCCGAGGCCCGCAGCGGGCTCGCCGGGATCACGCTCAACAAGAACGCCATCCCGTACGACCCGCAGCCGCCGATGACCGCGTCGGGCATCCGTGTCGGCTCGCCGTCGATCACCACGCAGGGCATGACCGAGGCCGAGATGGGTGACGTCGCCCGCCTCATCGCGTCGGCGATCACCGCCGACGAGACCACCGACGTCGGCACGAAGACCCTGGCCGAGGTGCGCGAGGAGGTCGGCACCCTGGTGTCACGCTTCCCGGCGTACGCGCGCTAGACCGCGACCGACCGGCCGCGACACGGGTGCACTGACGGTCCGCGCACGGGCCCGGGGCTACCCTCGGGTTCCGTGGGCCCGTCAGCGGACTTCGCCCCGATGGGGCTACCGATCCGGGAGTACCTCCTGGTCGGGTTGTCCGCCGCGGTCGTCACCTACCTGCTGACCGGCCTGGTGCGCCGTTTCGCGCTGCGCATCGGCGCGATCGCGGTGCCCCGCGGGCGCGACGTGCACACCATCCCGATCCCGCGCCTCGGCGGCGTCGGCATCTACCTCGGCGTCGTCGGGGGCGTGTTCGTGGCCTCGCAGCTGCCGGTGCTGCGCCGCGCCTTCGACTACTCCAACGAGACGCTCGCCGTGCTCGTCGCCGGCGGCGTCATCGTGCTGGTCGGGGTGCTCGACGACCGCTTCGGCCTCGACGCGCTGACCAAGCTCGCCGGCCAGGCCACCGCGGCGGGCGTGCTGGTGCTCATGGGCGTGCAGTGGACCGCGATCTACCTGCCGTGGGGCGGCACCGGCGGGAGCACCGGCTCGGTGCTGCTGCTCGGCCAGGACCAGGGCGTGCTCATCACGGTGTTCCTGTGCGTCCTGCTCATCAACGCGATGAACTTCGTCGACGGGCTCGACGGGCTCGCCGCGGGCATCGGGACGATCGCGGCCACCGCCACGTGCGCGTTCGCCCTCGGCCTGCTCGGCCAGCAGAACGGCGACGTCAACGCCTACCCGCCCGCGCTCATCGCCGCGGTCCTGGCCGGGGCCCTCGCGGGGTTCCTGCCCCACAACTTCCAGCCCGCGCGCCTGTTCATGGGCGACTCGGGCTCGATGTTCATCGGCCTCACGCTCGCCGCGGCCACCACCACGGCCTCCGGGCGCACCAACTACTCGACCACCGGCGCCACCGGTGCGCTCGCGCTGGTCACGCCCCTGATCGTGGTCGCCGCGGTGGTGTTCGTGCCGCTGCTCGACCTGCTGCTCGCCGTCGTCCGCCGGACCCGCGCGGGCACCAGCCCCTTCGCGCCGGACAAGATGCACCTGCACCACCGGCTGCTCGAGATCGGCCACTCCCAGCGCCGCGCCGTGCTCCTGATCTACCTGTGGGCGGGCGTGCTGTCGTTCGGGGCCGTGGCCCTCGCGCTGGTCGACAACGCGTTCCTCGTGATCTGGATGGTCACCGCGGGCGTGCTCGTCGCCGTCCTGGCCTCCGCCGTCCCGCGCCTGCGCGCCCGCGCCTGACCGGCGCTCCCCGAGAGGAAAGACCCCGATGACCAGCCCCGAGTCGCCCGACCCGACCCCGCAGACGCCTCCGACCCCGCAGACGCCTCCGACCCCGCAGACGCCGCCGACCCCGTCCTCGGCGACCCCGCACGCGACCCCCGCCACGACCGCGCAGGTGCTCGAGGCCAGCTCAGCGATGCTGCGCGGCGGCCTGTGGCCCGCGGTGGTCGTCGCGGTGCTGGCCGCGGTGGTGGCGGGCCTGCTCGCCGGCGTCACCGGGGTCGTGGCGGCGATCGTGGGCGCGGTCGTCGTCATCGCCGTCTGCGCGCTCGGGCCGCTGGTGATGCGCTGGACGGCGGCCGCCGACCCGATGGTCGTCATGGCCGCGGCGCTGGTGAGCATGATGGGCAAGCTCGGCCTGCTGCTGGTCATCTTCCTGGTGCTGCAGGCGCTCGAGGTCGTCGACACCCGCATCGCCGCGCTCGCCCTGGGCCCGACGGCCATCGCCTTCATCGTCGGCGAGGTCATCGCGTACGCCCGGAAGCCGGGGCCCACGATCGCGGTGTGATGTGCGTCCCAGAGGGCTCCGACCTGGGGTAGAGCCTCCGACGGCCCGTAGTGGACTGCGACGAACGTGCTGATATGGTGCGCCTCGATGGCGCAGGACAGCCTCCGCGGAGATGCGGGACGCACCCCTCCGCAGGGGTCCGACCACTCCCCGTCCGAGGCATGGACGGTCCTTTCCCACCTGATCACCGGAATCCTGGTGTTCGGAGGGCTGGGATGGGTACTCGACGCCCTGCTCTCGACGCGCTGGTTCCTCCTCGTCGGCCTGCTGGCCGGCGGGGCTGCATCCATCGCGTTGATCTACATCCGATACCTTTACGTCCCCCCCGACCCCCCTCGACCCGGTGAACCCGCCGGCCCGGAGGACCGGAAGGAGCAGCACGGGTGATCTCGTCGTTGGTGACGCAGGTGCCGGCGCCGCCGGTCCCGCCCGGCACGCCGGCCGAGGGCTTCAAGGCGCCCGGTGTCGAGGACTTCAACCTCCCCCCGATCTTCGAGGGCATCCCCGTCCTCGAGTGGGTCGACAAGGTCTCGATCCAGTTCATCGTGGCCGCGCTCTTCGTGTGGGCCTTCTTCGCGCTGGCGACGAAGGACCCGAAGGTCGTGCCGGGGCGCCTGCAGTTCCTCGCGGAGAAGTTCCAGGGCATCGTGCGCGACCAGATCGCGCGCGACAACATCGGCCCCGAGTTCCGCAAGTACGTGCCCTACCTGGTCGCGCTGTTCGCGTTCATCCTGGTGAACAACGTCTTCGGGATCCTGCCGTTCGTGCAGTTCCCGTCGTTCTCGCACCCGGGCATGGCGTACGCGCTCGCGGCCATCACATGGCTGATCTACAACTACGTCGGCATCAAGAAGCAGGGCTTCGGCGGCTACGTCCGGCTCATGACGTGGCCCCCCGGCGTGCCGGGCTGGGTCCGGGTGATCCTGACCCCGATCGAGTTCCTCTCGAACTTCATCCTGCGGCCGGTCACGCTCTCGCTGCGGTTGTTCGGCAACATGCTCGCCGGCCACCTGCTGCTGCTGGTCTTCATCTTCGGCGGCGAGTACATGCTCACCGTCGCGGACGACCTCGTCCTCAACGTCCTGTCGCCGTTCGCGTTCCTCTTCGCGATCGTCATGACGTTCTTCGAGGCCTTCATCCAGGTGGTGCAGGCCTACATCTTCACCGTCCTCACGGCGTCGTACATCGGTGCGTCGCTGGCCGACGAGCACTAGCGAGCACGACGCACGACCACCGGGTCGCCGCAACCACCGGCGCCGTCCTTCCCCCGATCAGAGAACGAACACCGGAAAGGAACCCCTCATGGTTCAGGGCAGCCTCAACATGGTCGGCTACGGCCTCTCCGCCGTCGGCCCCGGTATCGGCGTCGGCATCGTCTTCGCGGCGTTCATCAACGGCGTGGCCCGCCAGCCCGAGGCCCGTGGCCAGCTGCAGACCATCGCGTTCATCGGCTTCGCGCTCTCCGAGGCGCTGGCCATCATCGGTCTGGTGCTCGCGTTCGCCATCTGATTCCCCCTGACCGGTCGCCGGAGGGGCGGGAGGTGAACACATGAGTGCCATCGAGGTGCTCGCCGAGCAGCCGGCGGGCGAGCCGTACGCCGCGTTCCCGCACGTCGCGGAGATCATCGTCGGCCTGATCGCCTTCTCGCTGCTCGTCTACGTGATCGGCAAGTTCGCGTGGCCGAACGTCGTGACCTCGCACGAGGACACGAAGAAGCAGATCGAGGGCGGGATCGCCAAGGCCGAGGCCATGGAGGCCGACGCCAAGGCGGAGCTCGCGCGCAGCCGGGAGCGGCTGGCCGGGGTCGACGACGAGACCGCGCGTATCCGGGACGACGCCCGGGCCGACGCGGAGCGCATCGGCCAGGACATGGACGCCAGGGCCCAGGACGAGGCCGAGCGCGTCCGCGCCCAGGGGCAGCAGTCCCTGGAGGCCTCGCGGTCCCGTGCGATCGCGGAGCTGCGCGCCCAGACCGGGCGCGAGTCCGTCGAGCTGTCCCGGCGCATCGTGACCTCGGCGCTGTCCGACGACGCGAGCAAGGGTCAGAGCGTCGACCGCTTCCTCGACGAGCTCGAGGCCATGGGCGGGTCGTCGGACGACCCCGACAGGTCCGTCATCAGCGGGAACGGAGCGCAGACGTGAGCGCTACCAGCGGTCTCCTGGCCGACTTCCACGCCGCGAGCCGTGACGCGCTCGACGCCACCCGTCGCCGCTTCGACGAGTCCACGGCCCAGGCGTCGGCGGGCGACCTCGGCACGGTCGCCGAGCAGCTCGACGCCGTCGCGGACCTGCTGCGGCGCGAGGCGGTGCTGCGGCGCACGCTCGCCGACTCGTCGCGCCCCGCCGAGGACCGTGAGGGCCTGGCGGACCGCCTGGTGGGCCGGCAGGTCACCTCGGCGACCGCCGACGTCGTGCGCACCGCGGTGTCGTCGGCGTGGTCGCGTCCCGACGACCTGGTCTCCGGCCTGCGCATCGTCGCCCGCGAGGCCCTGCTCGCCTCGGCCGAGCGGGACGGCCGTCTCGACGCCGTCGAGGACGAGCTGTTCCGTCTCGGGCGCATCGTCGCCGCGCAGCCCGACCTCGAGCGCCTGCTCGGCGACCCCGCGGCGGACGCCGAGGGCAAGCAGCAGGTGCTCGACACGCTGCTCGCCGACAAGGCCGAGCCCACCACCCGCAAGCTCGCCGCCCAGCTCGTGGCCCACCCCGTGGGCCGCGGCATCGCCCAGGGCCTCGAGCGCCTCGCCGAGCTCGCGGCCGAGCGCCGGGAGCGGTCGGTCGCGACCGTGCGCTCCCCGATCGCCCTGTCCGACCAGCAGCAACGACGACTGGCCGATGCCCTCACGCGCATCTACCGTCGGGACATCACCCTGCACCTCGAGGTCGACCCCGGTCTGGTCGGTGGTCTCGTGATCCAGGTGGGGGACGAGGTCATCGACGGCAGCGTGGCCGGCCGGCTCGACGAACTGAGCCGCCGGCTCGGCTGAGCCCCCAGCACGTGACCCCTAACGACTAGCGAGAGCGGAAGCCATGGCCGAGTTGACCATCACCTCCGACGAGGTCCGTAGCGCGATCGAGGACTACGTGTCCTCGTACTCCGCGGACTCGACCCGTCAGGAAGTCGGCATCGTCACCTCGACGGGTGACGGCATCGCGTACGTCGAGGGTCTGCCCTCGACGATGACGAACGAGCTCCTCGAGTTCCCCGGAGGCGTGCTGGGCCTGGCCCAGAACCTCGAGGAGCGCGAGATCGGCGTCGTCATCCTCGGTGAGTACGAGACCATCGAGGAGGGGCAGCAGGTCACGCGCACCGGGCGCGTGCTCTCGGTGCCGGTCGGCGACGGCTTCATGGGCCGGGTCGTCGACCCGCTCGGCCAGCCGCTCGACGGCCTCGGCGAGATCGAGGCCGAGGGTGAGCGCGAGATGGAGCTGCAGGCCGCCTCGGTCGTGCAGCGCAAGGAGGTCAAGCAGCCGCTGCAGACCGGGATCAAGGCCATCGACGCCATGACCCCGATCGGCCGCGGCCAGCGCCAGCTGATCATCGGTGACCGCAAGACCGGCAAGACCGCGGTCTGCACGGACACGATCATCAACCAGCGCGAGGCCTGGGAGACCGGCGACCCCGAGCAGCAGGTCCGCTGCGTCTACGTCGCCGTCGGCCAGAAGGGCACCACGATCGCCGGTGTCCGCCAGGCGCTCGAGGACGCCGGCGCGATGGAGTACACGACCATCGTCGCCGCGCCCGCCTCCGACCCCGCGGGCTTCAAGTACATCGCCCCGTACGCCGGCTCCGCGATCGCGCAGCACTGGATGTACCAGGGCAAGCACACCCTGATCGTCTTCGACGACCTGTCGAAGCAGGCCGAGGCCTACCGCGCGATCTCGCTGCTGCTGCGCCGCCCGCCGGGCCGCGAGGCCTACCCGGGCGACGTCTTCTACCTGCACTCGCGGCTGCTCGAGCGCTGCGCGAAGCTCTCCGACGACCTCGGCGCGGGCTCGCTGACCGGCCTGCCGATCGTCGAGACCAAGGGCGGCGACATCGCGGCCTACATCCCGACGAACGTCATCTCGATCACCGACGGCCAGTGCTTCCTCGAGGCCGACCTGTTCAACCAGGGCCAGCGGCCCGCGCTGAACGTCGGAAACTCGGTGTCGCGCGTCGGTGGGTCCGCGCAGGTCAAGGCCATGCGCTCGGTCGCCGGCCGCCTGCGCGTCGACCTGGCGCAGTACCGCGAGCTCGAGTCGTTCGCGGCCTTCGGCTCCGACCTTGACCCCACCAGCCAGGCGCAGCTCGACCGCGGCGCCCGCCTCATGGAGCTGCTCAAGCAGGGCCAGGGCGAGCCGTACCCGGTCGAGGAGGAGGTCGTGAGCATCTTCCTCGGCACCCGTGGTCACCTCGACTCGGTGCCCGTCGAGGACGTCGCCCGCTTCGAGACCGAGTTCCTCGAGCACGTCCGGCGCGACGGCGGCATCCTCGCCGAGATCCGCGACACCGGGCAGCTCTCCGACGAGAACGAGGAGCGGCTGACCAAGGCCGTCTCCGACTTCAAGGAGCAGTTCTCCACCGGGTCGGGCGAGGGCGTGGCCGACGACGGCGGCAGCGGCGAGCTCCTCGGCGAGAACGAGTCCGGGACGGACTCCGACGAGGGCCCGAGCGAGTCGTCGGACGACTCGGAGACCGACGCCTCGTCCAACTCGTCCACCACCCAGGGCTCGGGGAGCTAGGCCCTATGGCTGCATCCCTCCGCGTCCTGCGACGGCGCATCCGGTCGACCAAGAACATCGCCCAGATCACGAAGGCGATGGAGATGGTCGCGGCCTCGCGCATCGCGAAGGCGCAGGCCCGCGTCCACGCGGCGCGTCCGTACTCCGACGAGTTCACCCACGTGCTGACCACGGCGGCGAAGGCGGGGGCGAGCGACCACCCGCTGCTCGTCGCCCGCGAGGAGCCCAGCCGGGCCGGCGTGCTCGTCATCACCAGCGACCGCGGTCTGTGCGGCGGCTACAACGCGAACGTGCTGCGCGAGGCCGAGCGGGTCCTGCGCGAGCAGTCCGACGCCGGCAAGCAGACCTCGCTGTTCGTCATCGGGGGCAAGGGCGTCGCGTACTTCCGCTTCCGCAACCGGGAGACCGCGGGGCAGTGGACGGGCTTCTCCGAGGTCCCCGACTACCCGAACGCGGCCCAGGCGGCGGACACGCTGACCGCGACGTTCCTCGCCGGCGGCGACGAGACGGTGCAGCGCCCGTCCGACGACGACGAGAGCGGCGACGGCGAGGGCGGCTCGTCGCGCTCGGTGTCGTTCGTCCCGCCGCAGGACGCGGAGGGTCTGGACGGGGTGGACGAGCTGCACGTGGTGTTCACCGCGTTCAACTCGGTCGCGAGCCAGACCGTCGTGTCTCGGCAGATCGCCCCGCTGGAGCTCGAGGACGACGAGTCCTCCGAGGACGAGTCCTCGAGCAGCTCCGAGGAGCGGGAGGCCGAGTACGAGTTCGAGCCGGAGCCCGAGGTGCTCTTCGACCGGCTCATGCCCAAGTACCTCCGCGCGCGCGTGTTCGCGGCCCTGCTCGACGCGGCGGCGTCGGAGTCCGCGGCCCGGCAGCGCGCCATGAAGGCCGCGACCGACAACGCCAACGACCTGGTCGACAACCTGACCCGTGAGGCGAACCAGGCGCGCCAGGCCCAGATCACGCAGGAGATCAGCGAGATCGTTGGCGGCGCCAACGCCCTCGCCGAGTAGGGGAGCTGACGATGACCCAGTCCACCGCCACGGCCGAGGGCACCGAGCAGGGCTCGCCTGGTGCCGACGGCCGCATCACCCGCATCCTCGGGCCCGTCGTCGACGTGGAGTTCCCGCGCGGCGAGGTGCCCGACCTGTTCACCGCCCTGAACATCGACGTGACCCTGTCCGGCGTCACGAAGAAGCTGACGCTCGAGGTCGCCCAGCACCTCGGTGACGGCCAGGTGCGCACGATCTCCATGCAGCCCACCGACGGTGCGGTGCGCGGCCAGGACGTGCGCAGCACCGGCGGCCCGATCTCGGTGCCCGTCGGCGACGTCGTCAAGGGCCACCTGTTCAACACCCTCGGCGACTGCCTCGACGAGCCGGGCTACGCCTCGGACGCCGAGCGCTGGGGCATCCACCGCGACCCGCCGCCGTTCGAGCAGCTCGAGGGCAAGACCTCGGTGCTGTGGACGGGCCTGAAGGTCGTGGACCTGCTCACCCCGTACGTCGAGGGCGGCAAGATCGGCCTGTTCGGCGGCGCCGGCGTGGGCAAGACCGTCCTCATCCAGGAGATGATCCAGCGCATCGCCCGCAACTTCGGCGGCACCTCGGTGTTCGCCGGCGTGGGCGAGCGGACCCGCGAGGGCAACGACCTCTGGGTGGAGCTCGGCGAGGCGGACGTCCTCAAGGACACCGCGCTGGTCTTCGGTCAGATGGACGAGCCGCCGGGCACCCGCATGCGCGTCGCGCTCTCCGCGCTGACGATGGCGGAGTACTTCCGCGACGTGCAGGAGCAGGACGTGCTCCTGTTCATCGACAACATCTTCCGGTTCACGCAGGCCGGCCAGGAGGTCTCGACGCTGCTGGGCCGCATGCCCTCGGCGGTGGGCTACCAGCCGACCCTGGCCGACGAGATGGGCGAGCTGCAGGAGCGGATCACCTCGACCCGCGGCCGCTCGATCACCTCGATGCAGGCGATCTATGTGCCCGCCGACGACTACACCGACCCGGCGCCGGCCACCACGTTCGCCCACCTGGACGCGACCACCGAGCTCTCCCGGTCGGTGTTCGCCAAGGGCATCTTCCCGGCCGTGGACCCGCTGACCTCGACCTCGACGATCCTCGACGCCCAGTACGTCGGCGAGGACCACTACCGGGTCGCCCGCGAGGTCATCCGCATCCTGCAGCGCTACAACGACCTGCAGGACATCATCGCCATCCTCGGCATCGACGAGCTCTCCGAGGAGGACCGCCTCACCGTCGCACGCGCGCGGCGCATCGAGCGCTTCCTCGGGCAGAACATGTACGCCGCCGAGCAGTTCACCGGCGAGCCGGGCTCGTTCGTCGACGTCAAGGACACCGTCGAGGCGTTCGACAAGATCACCAAGGGCGAGTACGACAACGCGCCCGAGCAGGCGTTCGCCATGAGCGGCGGTCTCGACGACGTCGAGGCGAACATCAAGAAGTACCAGTCCTGATGGCCGAGATGGAGGTCGCCATCGTCGGCGTCGAGAAGCGGCTGTGGTCGGGCCAGGCGAGCTTCGTCTCGGCCCGCACGGTCGAGGGCGACATCGGTCTGCTGCCCGGGCACCAGCCGATGATCGCCGCGCTCGACGAGGCCGGCGTGGTGCGGATCGACCCGACCGACGGCGAGTCGTTCCACGCGGCCGTCTTCGGCGGGTTCCTCTCGGTCACCGCGGAGTCGGTGACGGTCCTGGCCGAGCTCGCCGAGCTGGCCTCCGAGATCGACGTCGCCGCGGCGCGCGACGAGCTGCAGCGCGCCGAGGGCGGCGGCGACGACGTCGACGACACGGCCGCGGCCGCCGCACGGGCACGCGCCCGCCTGCGGGCCGCCGGCGAGAACCCCGGCCGCTGAGGGAGGGCGAGCAGCACCGGTGGGGACGACGATGATCGCCGAGCTGGCGGCCATCGTGGTGCTCGCGGTGCTGCTCGTCATCCTGTTTCTGCTGCTGCGCCGCGTCCGGCTGCTGCGCAAGGGCGGCGTCGACGTCGCCCTGCGCGAGCGGCGCGACCCCGACGACGGGCGCGGCTGGCACTCGGGTCTCGGGCGCTACCGCGGCGACGAGTTCCGCTGGTACCGCATCAGCGGGCTGCGCTCCGGACCCAACGTGGTCCTCGACCGCACCCGCCTCGAGATCGTCGACCGCCGCGCCCCCGTGGCCGGCGAGATGCACCCCGCCGGCTCGACCGTGCTGCTGTGCCGCGAGGGCGGGCGGGAGTGGGAGCTCGCCATCGGCGCCGACGCGCTGACGGGCTTCTCGTCCTGGCTGGAGTCCATCCCGCCGGGACGGAGCACGGGGTACCGGCAGGCGAGCTGACCCGTCAGGCGCGCGCGGCGTCGACGGCGGCGACCAGGGCGTCGCGGAAGCGCTGCACGTCCGGGTCGATGGCGATCGGGAGCTGGTAGGTGGCGCGCTTCATGCCCCCGAGCGGCGTGCTCGTCACCGGGATCGACTTCGCGGGCATCGCCAGGCGCGCCGTGGCCGCCTTCGCGGAGCCCGTGTCCGTCGCGACCTCGAGCTGCTCGAGCCGGTGGAAGCGCACCCGCGCGCCCGGGTCGGTCTCGGCGTCGTCGCTCTGCCGGTGGGCGACGATCAGCAGATCCGGGGTCAGCAGCATCTCGACGACGTAGCGGTCCGAGGTCGGGCCGCCGCGCGACTCCCGGTTCATCGTCTCCTCGTCGGTGCGCAGCCCGTGGGTGACGGCGGGCAGCGGGTCGTCCAGCCCCCGCGCGCGCCCCTGCCCCCGCACGAACTCCGCGAACGACGGCGGGAGGTCGTCGACGGTGATGGCGTGAGACATGAGGTTGCGCGCACCCACGACCTCACCGTGCTGGGGCGGGCAGCGAGGGTCAAGGACGCGGCCGGGGCCGGCGGGGTGCGGGTGTCCCAGCCTGGCGGCCAGGCTGACGTTCAGCGTCAGGGGAGCCCCCACGATCACCGGCGCCGCCACCCGTGTCGCTCGCCGGCGGAGCTGACGTCGATGTCGCGGATGTCGTCCTTCTGCGCTAGAATCGAACATATGAGCGAACGGGTGGGACCGGCCGAGCGGGAGCTGCTCGAGCGCACCCGCACGCGCCTGGTCGCTCGCAACGTCGAGCACTACCGCCTGCTCGTGGAGGTCGCCGAGCTCGACCGTCAGGGCGTCGCCGAGCGCACCGGCGACCGGCTGGTCGAGCGGCTCGTCCAGGACCTCGGGCGCTGTGACCGCGCGGAGGCGATGCGGCTGGTCGACGAGGCCCGCGATCTCGTGCCGCGCGTCGAGCTGTCCGGGGAGCCGCTGCCGCCCCGCCTCCCGCACACCGCCGCGGCGCTGGCCGCCGGCGCGATCGGCGACGCCCACGTCGTCGTCATCCGCCGGGCCATGCGCCGTCTCGCGGCCGTGGAGCACCTCGACCCCGCGGTCGTGACCGACGCGGAGCAGGCGCTCGCGGAGCACGCCCGCGAGCTCTCACCGAACGGGCTGGGCAAGGTGGCCGACCGCCTGCTCGCCCGCCTGGACCCCGACGGCGCCGCGCCTGATCCGGGGAAGGGTCGGTCGGACGGGGTGCAGCTGCTGCGGCGCCGTGACGGCACCCTCGACCTGAGGGCTGTCATCGCCGACGCCGCCGCGGCCGCGATGATCGACGAGGGCTTCGACGTCATGTCGACCCCGGCCGGGCCCGACGACCCGCGGGACCTGCCGAGACGCCGGGCGGACGCGTTCAAGGAGCTGTTCGCCGCCGCGCACGGCCCGGGCGGGCTGATCACCGACACCCGCCGCGAAGGAACGCCGGACGAGGGCGAGGGCGCCGATGCCGGCTCGCCGGACCCCGATGCCACCGCGCCCGAGGCCGACGGCGTCCAGGGCGCTCTCGTCCCCGCGCCCCGACGCCCCGAGCGGGCGTCCGCGCCGGCGGGTGCCGGCCGGGCCCTGCTGACGATCACGATCGACCACCGGTGGCTCCGTCGGGCGACCGGATACGGGACGCTGGACGACGAGGCCCTCGTCGACGTACACACCGTCCGGCGGTGGGCGTGCGACGCCGATGTCGTGCCGATGGTGCTGGGCACGCGCTCCGAGCCCCTCGACGTCGGGCGGCGCTCCCGCACGGTCACCGACGCCATCCGCCGGGCGCTCAACGTCCGCGACGGCGGCTGCGCGTTCCCTGGCTGCACCCGGCGTCCCCGCCGCTGCCACGCCCACCACATCGTCCACTGGATCGCGGGTGGCGCCACGGCCCTCGACAACCTGGTGCTGCTCTGCTCGCACCACCACCAGGTGGTCCACCACGGCCACTGGCGGGTCGAGATGGTCCACGGCCGGCCCTGGTTCACCCCGCCGGCCTGGATCGACCTCGACCGGCGACCGAGGATCGGCGGGCGACCACCCCCGCCGGCCCCGGGTCAGGCCCAGATGCCGTCGCGCTCGTAGAGCCGGCGCAGCTCGATGATGTGGTCGCGCATGGCCTCCTCGGCCTCGCCCGCGCGTCCCTCGGCGATGTGCTCGGCGATCTCGCGGTGGCACGCGTCGACCTTGTCCCACTCGCCCGCCTCGACGCCCGCGCGGCGCAGGCGCGTGCGCAGGACGTCGTTCACCGGCTGGCCCATGAGCGTGAGCATGAGGTTGCCCGTGGCCATGAGCAGCGTGGTGTGGAAGTCGAGGTGCCCGACGAAGCCGCTCGGATCACGGTCGTCGCGCGGCGCGGCGGCGGCGGACCGGACGGCCTCGACGGTCTCGGCGTCGGCGCGCTGCGCGGCCAGGCGGGCGGCGGCGGGCTCGAGCAGCAGCCGGGCCTCGAGGAGGTCGCTGACGTGCAGCTGTGGCGTCATCACGAGCACGCCGAGCGCGCTGCCCACGTCCTCGACCACGCGCGCGGGGTCGGGCTCGCTGACGAACGTGCCGCCCTGCACGCCGCGGTGGGTCTCGACGAGGTGCTGGCTGGAGAGCACCCGCAAAGCCTCGCGGGCGGTGCTGCGGCTGACCCCGAACGCCCGCCCGAGCTCCGCCTCGTTGGGCAGCCGGGTGCCCGCGGGCAGGCTGCCGGCGAGGATCTGGGTGCGCAGCTCGTCGGCCACCTGTCGGTAGGCCGGACGGACACGCTGCACCCGCAGGTGGGCGACGGGTGCAGGCGAGCCGGTCGTGCCGGGAGTGGGCGGCTGCGCGGGCACGGAAGTGAGCGTAGACGGTCGGACGATCCTTGTGGGGAAAACGTCTGACCTTTAGCGTCCCGGAGCATGGCCGTGGTCGCGGGGTGGCAGGGACGCTTCTTCGAGGACTTCGTGGTCGGTGACGTCTACCAGCACCCGCTGGGGCGCACGATCACCGAGACCGACAACACCTGGTTCACGTTGCTGACGATGAACACGAACCAGGCGCACTTCAACGCGCAGGTGGGCGCCGACTCCGAGTTCGGGCGCATGATCGTGGCCTCGCCGCTGACGATCTCGATCGTGCTCGGGCAGTCGGTGTCGGACACCAGCCAGAACGCCTTCGCCAACCTGGGGATCGACGAGCTGCGGCTGACCACCCCCGTGTTCGCGGGCGACACGCTCTGGTCGGAGTCGCTGGTGCTCGAGACGCGGGAGTCGAAGAGCCGCCCGGACGCGGGGATCGTGCGCGTGCGCAGCCGCGGGCTCAACCAGGACGGCGTCGAGGTGCTGACGTTCAAGCGTGCCTTCTACGTCCACCGCCGCGACGCCCCGCGCGCCGCGTCGCACTTCCCGCAGGCCGCGGTGCCGCTGTCCCTGGAGAACGAGGCGCTGGAGAACGAGACCCGGGAGAACGAGCAGTGAGGCCGCTCGAGGACATCCGGATCATCTCGCTCGAGCAGTACGGGGCGGGGCCGTTCGGCTCGATGCACCTGGCCGAGCTGGGCGCCGAGGTCGTCAAGATCGAGGACCCGACGTCGGGCGGCGACGTCGGGCGCTACGTCCCGCCGTACGCGCAGGACGGGGACTCGCTGTTCTTCGAGTCGTTCAACAAGAACAAGTCCTCGGTGCTGCTCGACATCCGCACGCCGGCGGGGCGCGAGGTGTTCCACGACCTCGTGCGCTCCGCCGACGCCGTCTACTCGAACCTGCGCGGCGACGTCCCCGCGAAGCTCGGGATCCGCTACTCCGACCTGCAGGACGTCAACCCGCGGATCGTCTGCTGCTCGCTGACCGGGTTCGGGATGACCGGGCCGCGGGCGGGGGAGCCGGGCTACGACTACGTCCTGCAGGCCCTCGGCGGGTGGATGTCGCTGACCGGCGAGCCCGGCGGGGCGCCGCAGAAGGCGGGCCTGTCGCTCGTCGACTACAGCGGCGGGTTCGTCGCGGCGATCTCGCTGCTGGCCGCGATCCACGCCGCCCGCCGCGACGGCGTCGGGACCGACTGCGACGTCAGCCTCTACGACACCGCGGTGAGCCTGCTGACCTACCCGGCGACGTGGCACCTCACCGAGGGTTACGAGCCGGCGCGCACCCACCACTCCGCCCACCCCTCGCTCGTGCCGTTCCAGGCGTTCGAGGCCGCCGACGGCTGGCTGGTCGTGGGGTGCGCCAAGGAGAAGTTCTGGCAGCGGCTCACGGTCGTGCTCGAGAACCCGGACCTCGCCACCGACCCCCGCTTCGCCACGTTCCGCGACCGCGACCGGCACCGCGACGTCCTGGTGCCCCTCCTCGAGGACCTGTTCCGCGGGCGCGATGTCGCCACCTGGATCGCCATGATGAGCGCGGCCGGCATCCCGTGCGCGCCGATCCACGACGTCGGCGAGGCCCTGACCGACGAGCACACCGTCGCCCGCGGGCTCATCGCGGAGACCGAGCACCCGCACTGGGGCACCGTGCGGTCGCTGCGCTCACCCGTGCGCGTCGGCCCGCCCGGGGACGACACCCGGCCCGTCCGCGGCGGGCCCGCGATGGGGGAGCACACCGACGCCGTGCTGCGCGGCCTCGGCTACGACGACGAGTGGCTGGACGCGCTCCGTGCTGCTGGGGCCTTCGGGCCAGGAAAGGACTCCTGATGGACTTCCGGCTCAACGACGAGCAGCGGCTCTTCCGCGAGACGCTGCGTTCGTTCGTCGACCGCGAGATCGTGCCGGTCGCGCGCGACTGGGAGCACGAGGGCCGCTACCCGACCGAGATCGTCCAGGGGATGCGCGACCTCGGCCTGTTCGGCCTGGCCGTCCCCGAGGAGTACGGCGGCCTCGCCGCGGACACCGTCTCGTTCGCGCTGACGTTCGAGGAGATCTCGCGCGGCTGGATGGGCATCGCCGGCATCCTCGGCAGCCACTCGGTGTCCTGCTGGATGATCGCCCGCCACGGCACCGACGAGCAGAAGCAGCGCTACCTGCCCGAGCTCGCGACGGGGGAGCGGCGCACCGCGATCGCGCTCACCGAGCCCGGCGCGGGCACCGACCTGCAGAGCATCACCACGACGGCCAAGAAGGACGGCGACGACTACGTCGTCCGCGGCACCAAGATGTGGATCACGAACGCCCGGCACGCCGACCCGCTGCCCGTGCTCGTCAAGACCGACCCGGGCGCGTCCCCGGCGCACCGCGGGATGAGCATGCTGCTCGTCGAGGCGGACTCGCCGGGCCTCGAGATCACCAAGGACATGGGCAAGCTCGGCTACAAGGGCACCGAGTCCTGCGAGGTGGTGCTCGACGACGTGCGGGTGCCGGCCTCGCAGCTGCTCGGCGGCGTCGAGGGCCGTGGGTTGCAGCAGGCGCTCTCGTCGCTGGAGACCGGGCGGATCAACATCGCCGCGCGCTCGGTCGGGATCGCGCAGCGGGCCTACGAGGAATCGCTGGCCTACGCCCGCGAGCGCAGCGCGTTCGGGCAGCCGATCGGCGACTTCCAGGCCGTGCAGCTGCGCCTGTCCGCCATCGCCGTGAAGCTGCAGGCCGCCCGCCTCATGACCTACTGGGCGGCGTCGCGGATGGACGAGGGCGTGCGGATGGACACCGAGTCCGGCATGGCGAAGATCTTCGCGTCGGACGCGGCGCTGGAGTGCGCGACCGACGCCATGCGCATCCACGGCGGCTACGGCTACTCCACGGAGTTCGAGGTCGAGCGGCTGTACCGCGACGCCCCGCTGATGTCGATCGGCGAGGGCACCAACGACATGCTCGGCACGGTCGTCGCGCGGTCGCTGCTGGCGGGGAAGGCGACCATCGGGTGAGCGATGTCCCCGGCGCCGAGGAGCTCGCCGCCCTCGCCGCCCGCCTCGGCTACACCGTCGACGACGAGATCGTGGACGTGATGCGGGCGGCCGTCGAGGCCGCCGAGCCCGCGGTCGCCCGCCTGCGGGCCCGCCCGCTCCCGTCCGACGGCGCCGCCGACCCGGCCCACGGCGATCGGTGGGTGCACCCGTGACCCCGGACGTCACCGACCTGTTGAACGCGTACGCCACGGGGGAGACCGACCCCGTCGAGGCCGTCGACGACGCCCTGACCCGGCTGAAGGCCGCGCACGAAGCGCTGAACTGCACCATCGCCGTGCTCGACGACCGCGCCCGGGCGGCGGCCCGCGAGTCCGCCCGCCGCTGGGCCGACGGCAGCGCGCGCCCGCTGGAGGGCGTCCCGTTCGGGGTCAAGGACGTCATCGACGTGGCGGGGGTGCCGACCACGCAGGGGTCGTGGAACCACGGCGACACCCCGGCGAGCGTGTCGGCGACCGTGGTGCGGCGCCTCGAGGACGCCGGCGCGATCCCGGTCAGCAAGGACGGCACCACCGAGTTCGCCGTCGGCGGGCCGCACCCGCCGCGGTTCGGCGCGGTGCGCAACCCGTGGGACCCGGAGCGCTGGGCGGGCGGGTCGTCGACCGGGTCGGCGGCCGCGGTCGCCGCGCGCGCGGTCCCGTTCGCCCTCGGCACCGACGTCGGTGGTTCGGTGCGCCTGCCGTCGGCGTGGTGCGGGCTCACCGGGCTCAAGCCGACGTCCGGCGCGATCCCGCGCACCGGCGTCTTCCCGCTGTCGTGGACCACCGAGACCGTCGGCCCGCTGGCCCGCAGCGCGCGGGACGTCGCGACACTCTTCGCCGTGCTGCGCGGGCCCGACGGCGCCGACCCCCGCACCGAGCCGCTGCCCCCGCTCGACGTGCCGGCCCGCGACGACCTCACCGGCCTGCGCATCGCCGTGCCCGGCGGCGCGTTCACCGAGCTCTGCGACGCCGCGGTGCGGGCGGGCGTCGACCACCTCGTCGGCGAGCTCGCCGCCGCCGGCGCCGAGGTGGTGCCGGGCGAGGTGCCGTCGGCCGGCGACGCGCTGCCGATCGGCTACCAGATCGTGTTCACCGAGGCGGCCACGCTGCACCGCGTCGACGCCGAGCGCTGGCACACCTACGACCCCGTCGTCGTCCGGCGGATCAGCCAGGGCATCGTCACGCCCGCCGTCGACTACCTGCGCGCCCTGCAGTTCCGCGTCGAGCTGCAGCGCGAGCTCGACGCGGTGTTCGCCGGCGCCGACCTGCTCGTCGTGCCGACCTGCCCGTCGACGGCGCCGCGCCTGCCCGACGGCACGGTGGTCGTGGACGGCGAGGAGTTCCCGCTCTACGCCGCGCAGTCGCGCTCGACGATGCTCGGCAACCTCACCGGCGCGCCCGGCCTCGCCGTGCCGACGGGCCTCGCGCCCGACGGCTGCCCGGTGTCGGCGCAGCTCGTCGCGCCGCCGCACCGCGAGGGGCTCGCGCTGTGGGCGGCGCGCGTGTTCCAGGAGCGGACGACGCACCACCTCCAGGCGCCCCCTTCCGCCCGTTAAACGTCTGACGTATGGTCCTGTGAGGCCAGTCACCCGACAGTCGTCCGCCTCCGGCGCGGCAGCTCCGCTGCGCTACGTGCCGCCAAGGAGCCCTCTTGTCCCTGGACAGCCCCACCCGCGCGACCACCGGCCACGCCGGTCGGGTCGCCGACTTCGCCGCCGGGCTCGACGCCACGGACATCCCCGACGAGGTCCTCGAGCGGGCGCGGTACCTCGTCCTCGACGCGGTCGGGCTGGCCTTCGCGTCCACGGCCTACCGCTTCCCGGGGGTGGCGCGCGAGGCGCTGGCGACGTTCGGCGGGGGCGAGCACCCGGTGCTCGGCATGCCCGACCGGCTCTCGCCGCGCGACGCCGCGGTGCTGAACGGCGTGCTCGTGCACGGCATGGACTTCGACGACACCCACATCCCCGCGGTCACCCACGTCTCCGCCGCCGCGCTGCCCGCGGCGATCTCGGCGGCGACCGTCGCCGGGGCCAGCACCCGTGACCTGCTGGCCGCCTACGTGCTCGGCGTCGAGGTGTCCGCGCGCGTCGGGCTCGGCGGGGCCGGCGGGTTCCACGACGTCGGCTTCCACCCGACCGCCGTCGCGGGCGCGTTCGGCGCCGCGGTGGCGGCCGGCAAGCTCTCCGGGCTCGACGCCGCCGGGATCGCGGCGGCGCAGGGCGTCGTCGGGTCGATGTCGGCGGGGCTGCTGGAGTTCCTCGAGGACGGCTCCTGGACCAAGCGGCTGCACCCCGGCTGGGCGGCGATGTCGGGGCTCACCGCGGCGGCGTTCGCGAAGGCGGGCTGGACCGGGCCGGCCGCGGTCTACGAGGGACGCTTCGGGCTCTACAACACCCACCTCGCCGGCCGCCCGAACCGTCCGGAGGCGGTGTCCGAGGGGCTCGGCACGCAGTGGGAGCTGATGCGCACGGCGGTCAAGCCCTATCCGATCTGCCACTTCAACCACGCGTTCGCCGACGCGGCGCTGCTCCTGCGCGCCGAGCACGGCATCGCGCCCGGCGACGTCCGCGCGATCCGCTGCGCCATCCACCCGGTGCCCGGCAAGGTCGTGTGCCAGCCCGCGGAGAACAAGTGGGCGCCGCGCGACGAGTACGACGCCAAGTTCAGCCTGCCGTTCGTGGTGTCCGCGGCCCTGTCCCGCGGGCGGTTCACGCTGGCCGAGCTGGAGGACGACGCCCTCGGCGACCCGGAGATCCTCGCGCTGGCCCGCCGCGTCGAGGTCACCGACGACGACGAGGGCCTGTTCCCCGACGCCTACTCCGGGCGTGTGGAGATCGAGCTCGCCGACGGCCGCGTCGTCGCCCACCGCGAGCAGGTCAACCGCGGCCACGACCGGCGCCCGCTGACCAACGCGGAGATCGCCGAGAAGTTCGGCGAGACGATCGGACGCGTGGCCGACGCGGGCGTCGCCGAGCGCGTGCGCGACGCCGTGCTCTCCCTGGGCGACGACCGCCCGGCCGCCGAGTTCGCGGAGGCCTGTCGTGGCTGACGCGCGGCGGGTCCGGGCCGGGGTCTTCCTCACCCACCAGCAGCCGCCCGGCCGCGACCCGCTCGTCGCCCTCGACGAGCAGCTCGGCCTGGTGCGCACGGCGCGCGACGCGGGGCTCGACTCCGTCTTCGCCGGGCAGCACCACCTCGCCGAGTCGATGGCGCACATCCAGCCGCTGCCGTGGCTCGCGCGCCTCGCCGCCGAAGCGGGCGACATGACCGTCGGCACCGGCATCCACCTGCTCGCCCTGCACAACCCCGTCGACACCGCCGAGGCGTACGCGGGTCTCGACGTCGTCGCCGGCGGGCGCTCGGTCCTCGGGGTGGGGCTGGGCTACCGGCAGGTCGAGTACGACGCGTTCGGCGTCCCGCCCGGGGACAAGGTCCGGCGGTTCACCGAGAACCTGCGGATCGTCGAGGCGCTGTGGCGCGGCGAGGCCGTCTCGGCCGACCTGCCGTGGTGCCGCCTCGACGGCGTCCGCGCCACCTTCCGGCCCGCCGCCGACCCGCGCCCCCCGATCTGGATGGCGGCCAACTCCGACGGCGCGGTCCGGCGCGCGGCCCGCCTCGCCGACACGTGGATGATCAATCCGCACGCCACCCGGGCCACGATCGCCCGGCAGCTGGAGCTCTTCCACGCCGAGCGGGAGGCCGCCGGCCGCGGTCCCCTGGGCGAGCTCCCGCTGATCCGCGAGGTGTTCTGCGCCCCCACCCGGGAGCAGGCCCTCGAGCTCGCCATGCCGTACCTGGCGCGCAAGTACGAGGTCTACGCCGATTGGGGCCAGGACCGTGTCATGCCCGGAACCGAGTCGTTCCGGGTCGGTTACGACGACCTCGCCCACGACCGGTTCGTGGTGGGGTCTCCGGAGGACTGCGCCGCCGCACTCCTCCCGTGGCGCGACGAGCTCGGCGTCGACCACTTCGTGTTCCGCACCGACTGGGCCGGCATGCCGGTCGAGGCGGCGCGGACCTCCCTCGACCTCCTCGCCCGCGAGGTGGTCCCGGCGCTGCGCGCGCCCCTCCCCGTCTCCTGACCCCGCAGGAAGGTGGTCCCGAAGTGGACTTCGGCGTCTTCATCCCGATCGGCAACAACGGCTGGCTCATCTCCGAGAACTCCCCGCAGTACATGCCGACGTGGGAGCTCAACAAGAACGTGGTGCAGGAGGCGGAGCGGCAGGGCTTCGCGTTCGCGCTGTCGATGATCAAGCTGCGCGGGTTCGGCGGGAAGACCGAGTTCTGGGACCACAACCTCGAGTCGTTCACGCTGATGGCGGGCCTCGCGGCGGTCACCGAGCGGATCAAGCTCTACGCCTCGACCGCCGTGCTCACGCTGCCGCCCGCCCTCGTCGCGCGCATGGCCTCCACGATCGACCAGATCGCCCCCGGGCGCTTCGGCGTCAACATCGTCTCGGGATGGGCGAAGGGCGAGTACGAGCAGATGGGCCTGTGGCCCGGTGACGAGTACTTCGGCTACCGCTACGACTACTCCACGGAGTACGTGAAGGTCCTGCGCGACCTGTGGGAGACCGGGCGCTGCGACCTCGACGGGAAGTACTTCCAGATGGACGACTGCGTGCTCTCGCCGCGGCCGTCGGGCAAGGTCGACATCGTCTGTGCCGGGCAGTCGGAGCGCGGGATGCGGTTCTGCGCCGAGTACGGCGACTACAACTTCATCCTCTCGCCCGGCGTCAACGACCCCGAGGTCTACCGCCAGCCCACCGAGCGGCTCGCGTCGTTCGCCAAGGAGACCGGCCGCGACGTGAAGTCGCTGCCGCTGTTCATGGCGATCATGGCGGACACCGACGAGGAGGCCCAGGCGAAGTGGCGCTCCTACAACGAGGGCGCCGACGCCGGCGCGCTCGGCTACATGAGCGACGAGGGCAGCGCCGACAAGACCGCCGACGGCGGGGGCACCGCGCGGACGATCAACCTCCCCGAGGGCGCGGTCAACTTCAACATGGCCACCCTGGTGGGCTCGTACGAGACGGTCGCGCGGCAGATCGACGAGGTCGCCAAGATGCCCGGCGTGCAGGGGATGATGTTCACCTTCGACGACTTCGAGAAGGGCGTGCACGACTTCGGCACCAAGGTGAAGCCCCTGCTCGGCTGAGCTCCCGGTGACGGACCCCGTGCCCCTCGCGGGGTCCGTCACCGGCACCCCGACGGCCCGGGCGCTCAGGCCGGGCCGAGGACCCGGTCGAGGTGCTCGTTGGCGAACAGGCCCTCGGGGTCGACGCCGCGGCGCACGCGGCGGAACTCGTCGAAGCGCGGGTAGCGCGACGCGAGGGCGGCGGCGTCGAGGTGGTGCTCCTTGCCCCAGTGCGGGCGCCCGCCGGCCGCGGCGGCGATCGCGCCGAACGCCGCGAAGTACTCCGCGCGGGGCGCGCCGACGTACTGGTGGATCGCGACGTAGGCGGTGTCGCGGCCGTGGGCGGTGGAGAGCCAGACGTCGTCGGCGGCGGCGACGCGGACCTCGACGGGGAAGAGCACGGGGTGGGCGAGGCGCGGGACCAGCGCGCGCAGCTCGTCGAGCACCTCGGGCAGCCGGGGCCGGGGGACCGCCCACTCCGACTCGACGAACCGCACCCGGCGCTTGGTGGTGAACACGCGGTGCGAGCGGTCGCCGTACTCGCGCGCCGACAGCACCCCGGAGGCGAGGCGGCCCAGCGGGACCGCGGTGCGGGGCAGCGCGCGCCCGACGCGGCACAGGGTGCCGAAGGCGGCGTTCTCGACGACGTCGTACTCGACGAACCGGCGCAGCGGGTGCAGGGGCGCGGGCGCGTCGGCCACGGGCACCCGGTGGTTGCGCTTCACCAGCGCCTGCGCGCCGTAGGGGAACCAGTAGAACTCGACGTGGTCGGCCTCGTCGAAGAGCCCGTCGAGGCGCCCGAGCACGTCCTCGAGCGGCTCTGGGCGCTCGCTCGCCCGCAGCGCGAACGCGGGCACGCACCGCAGCGTCACGTGGGTGACGACCCCGAGCGCGCCGAGCCCGATCCGGGCCGCCTCGAACAGGTCCTCGCCCGCCGAGCAGTGCACGGGCGTCCCGTCGGCGAGCACGAGGTCGAGGGCGACGATCTGCGTCGCCAGCCCGCCGAGCCGGGCGCCGGTGCCGTGCGTGCCCGTCGCGACGGCCCCCGAGATCGTCTGGACGTCGATGTCGCCGAGGTTCTCCAGCGCGAGGCCGTGCGCGTCGAGCGCGGCGTTGAGCGCCCGCAGCGTCGTGCCCGAGCGGACGCGGACCCGGCCGGTCGTGGTGTCGAGGGACTCGATCCCGGTCCATCGGCGCAGGTCCACCGCGTGCCCGTCGGTGGCGGCCAGCGGCGTGAACGAGTGGCCGCTGCCGCGCGGTCGCAGCCGCGACCCCCGCGCGGCGCGGACGGCGGCGACGACGTCGTCGATCGAGCGCGGGAGGTGCACGCGCGCCGGCGTCGCGGTGACCGTGCCCGCCCAGTTGCGCCAGGAGCCCCCGCGACCCATGGTCCGCACCGTAGCCTCCGCACGTGATCGACCGTCCTGTGATCGACCGCGCCGTGATCGACCGGTGGGATCGCGCGACCGCCGACCTCGACCCACCCTTCGCGATCGTCGACCTCGACGCGTTCGACGCCAACCTCGACGACCTGCTGGCGCGCGCCGGCGGGCTCCCGATCCGGCTCGCCACGAAGTCGATCCGGTGCCGCGCCCTCGTCGAGCGGGCGGGCCTGCGCCGGCTGATGTGCTACGCGCTGCGCGAGGCGCTCTGGCACGCCGAGCAGGGCACGGGCGACGACCTCCTCGTCGGCTACCCCTCGGTCGACCGGGCCGCCCTGCGCGCCCTCGCCGCCGACGACGAGGCGCGGGCCCGGGTGACGCTGATGGTCGACGCGGTCGGGCACCTCGACCTGGTCGACGACGCGCTCGGCGCCCGGCACCCCGAGCTGCGCGTGTGCCTCGACCTCGACGCCGCGTGGCGCCCGCTGCCCGGGGTGCACGTCGGCGCCCGCCGCTCGCCCGTGCGCACGCCGCGCGCGGCGGCCCGCCTCGCACGGGAGATCGCCGCGCGCCCGGGCTTCCGCCTGGTCGGGCTGATGGCTTATGAGGGACAGATCGCCGGGGTGCCCGACGCGACCGGCGCCCGGCCCCGCGACGCCGCCGTGCGCTGGATGCAGGCGCGCTCGGCGCGCGAGCTGGCCGGACGCCGGGGCGCGGTGGTGCGCGCGGTCCGCGAGGTCGCGGGGGACGGGGCCCTGGAGTTCGTCAACGGCGGTGGCAGCGGCAGCGTCGAGACCACGCGGGCGGACCCGTCGGTCACCGAGATCGCCGCCGGCTCCGCCCTCATCGGCTCCACGCTCTTCGACGGCTACACCCGCATGCACCCGCGGCCCGCGGTCGCCTACGCGCTGCCGGTGGTGCGCCGCCCGGACGGCCGCCACGCCACCCTGGCCGGCGGCGGCTGGGTGGCCTCGGGCCCGGCGGCGGCGTCACGCCTGCCGTCCCCGGTCGGCGATCTCGCGCTGACCGGCACCGAGGGCGCCGGCGAGGTACAGACGCCTCTCCGGGGTCGCGATCTCCCGGCGCTCGGCGAGCGGGTGTGGATGCGCCACGCCAAGGCCGGCGAGCTGGCCGAGCACGTCACCGAGTACCACCTCGTGCGCGGCGGGGAGATCGTGCGGACGGTGCCGACCTACCGCGGCGAGGGCCAGGCCTTCGGCTAGGGACCGGTCACCCGGCGCACCACCAGCTCCGGGGTGTCGGCGGGGTCGTGCGCGGGGTGGTCGGGGAAGTCGAACACCGCGATCATCAGCTGCATCGGGTAGGCGGGCGCCTGGTGGCAGGTCCGGATCGGGGTGCCGTCGACCAGGAAGTCGACGCGGCCGGGTTGCCGGTGCACGGCGTAGCGGTGCGGGACGGTGACGTCGAGCTCGCGGGGCTCGGCGACGAAGTCCTCGACGAGCGCCGGGTCGCGGAACGCCTTGATCCCGGCGCCGACGGCGGCGCGGTCGCCCACCAGGGTGTCCCCGAAGACCTCCACCAGGCAGATCTCCCCGCAGCGCTCCGGGGCGTCCTCCAGGCCGATGAGCCACGCCGAGAACATCGCCGAGGGTCCGAGACGGGCGCGGCACTCCACCTCGACCAGGCCGTTCCCGGGCGTGAAGCCCAGCACGGTCGGCTGCCCCTCGCGCACGCGCTGGCCCGCGCGGAACGGCTGCTGGCCGTCGGTGCTGCCCACCGGGCCGGAGCGGTTGGCCGACTGCACCGCCGAGACGCGCAGGGGCGGCTCGTGGTCGCCGGCGCACCACAGGGGCTGCTCGGGCGGGATCGTCAGGTGCAGGCCCTCGCCGTCCACCGACCACGTCGCGGCCGCCTCGGCGCGCGAGCTCCAGGCCGGGAGGTAGGCGGGCGTCCAGACCGCCGGGTCGAGCCCGCGCTCGAAGCGCTCGTCGAACACGTCAGCGCTGCTCAGCGCTGCTCAGCGCTGTTCCTCGGGCCCGCCCGGCACCCAGAGGACGTCGCCGCCGGGGTTGGCGACACGGCCGAGGATGAACAGCAGGTCCGAGAGCCGGTTGAGGTAGTGCGCCGGCAGCTTGCTGGTGCGCTCCGGGTCGGCGGCGATCACCGCCCAGGTGCTGCGCTCGGCGCGGCGGGTGACCGTGCGCGCGACGTTGAGGTACGCCGCCGCCGGCGTGCCGCCGGGCAGGATGAACGAGTTCAGCTTGGGCAGGTCCTCGTTGAACTCGTCGCACCAGCCCTCGAGCCGCTCGATCTGGCGCTCGGTGACGCGCAGCGGCGGGTACTCCGGGTTCTCGACGATCGGCGTGGCCAGGTCGGCGCCGACGTCGAAGAGGTCGTTCTGGATCTGCCGCAGCGGCGCCACGACGGCCTCCGGCGGCTCGCCCACCGAGAGCGCGACGCCGATCGCGGCGTTGGCCTCCTCGGAGTCGGCGTAGGCCGACAGCCGCGGGTCGGTCTTGGGCACGCGCGAGAAGTCCGAGAGACCGGTGGTCCCGTCGTCGCCGGTGCGCGTGTAGATCCGGGTCAGGTGAACGGCCACGGCGCCAGTCTAGGGACGCCGCGGCCGTCCACCGGTGTCATCGCTGGAGCGCCTGCGCGAACAGCGGCGCGGCCCGGTCGAGCGCGGCCGCGGTGCCGGGCACCGAGCCGGAGGAGAACGCGTCGCTCGTGGTCTTGTCGTCGAGGACGACGAGGTGGCCGGCCGTGGCGGCGGGGCTGCGCGAGAGCACCGGGTCGGCGCGGATCGCGTCGGCGCTCGCGTTGATCGGGAACACGACCGTGAGGTCGGAGGACAGCAGGCCGACCTGCTCGCCCGAGAGCGACACGTAGAACGAGCCGGCCGCCTGGGGCGCGAGCGCCTCGATCTGCGGCGGGGTGCGGAACCCGAGCCCGTTCATCACGTCGACGCGCGCGTCCCCCGGGACGTAGGCGCCCCACTGGCCGCCGTAGAAGGCGCCGACGCCGGCGGCCCTGCCTGCGAACGACGGGTTGGCGGCGGTGGTGGCGCGGAACTTCTCCTCGAGCGCGGCGATCTGCTGGGCACCGACGTCCGGCTTGCCCAGCGCGCGGGACACCATGTCCATCTGCTGGCGCCAGGTCGTGCCGTACGCCGCGGCGAGCCCCGGCGGCGGGCCGACCGTCGGCGCGATGCGCGAGAGGGTGTCGTAGCGCTGCCGGTCGCCCGAGGAGCGCGTGTCGAGGATGAGGTCGGGGCGCAGGGCCGCGACGGCCTCGTAGTCGAGCTGCGTGGTGCCCAGGATCGTCGGCGGGGTCTGGTACGGCGGCGACCAGGGGCCGACGCCGGTGCCGCCGAAGCCCAGCCAGTCGGACGCGCCGACGGGCTGCACGCCGAGCACGAGCGCGGTCTCGGCGTCCGACCAGCCGAGCGCCACGATGCGCTGCGGCGGCTCCGGGATCGTCACGGGGCCGAACTGCGTCTCGATCGTCGCCGGGTACTGCGCGCCGACGGCGGAGCCCGCCGGGGCGCCACCCCCGCCGCTGCCACCCCCGCCGCAGGCCGCGAGGAGGAGCAGGGCGGCGGCGCTCACCGCGAGGACGAGGCGCCGAAGAGGGCCGGGCACGCGAACTCCTGACGTCGGGAACGGGACAGGGCGGACATACCAGACCCCTGAGGCTAGGCAACCCTAACGGTTAGGCTGCGCGGCGGGATCGTCCGTGATCCGGGAGAGGGGTGAGCGCGCGTGGTGATCGACGCGCCCGGGCAGGCGCCGCCCGCGTCGCGGCCGGGGACGTCGCCCGGCGCGGCCGGGATCGCGACGCGCGCGCTCGGGCTGCTCGCCCTCCTCGGGATCGCGGTGCTCGTCCTGCTCGTCAGCATCGGGATCGGCTCGCGCGACATCGGGCTCGCCCAGTCGTGGGCGCTGCTGTGGGGCGGCGGTGGCGTCGGCGGGGACCTCGGCACCGAGGCCGCCATCGTCCGCGACCTGCGGGTGCCGCGGGGCCTGCTCGCCCTCGCGGTGGGCGCCGCGCTCGGGCTCGCGGGCGCGGTGATGCAGGGCCTGTCGCGCAACCCGCTCGCCGACCCGGGCCTGCTCGGGGTCAACGCCGGCGCCTCGGCCGCGGTCGTCGTGGCCATCGGCGTCTTCGGGATCGGCACCGTCACCGGCTACGTCTGGTTCGGGCTGGCCGGCGCGGCCGTGGCGATGTTCGTGGTGCACGCACTCGGCGCCACCGGGCGCGCCTCGGGGACCCCGGACCGGCTCGTGCTCGCCGGCGCCGCGGTGACCGCCGTGCTGATCGCCCTGGTCAACGCCGCGCTGGTGCTCACCCCGCGGACCTTCGACTCCTTCCGGTTCTGGAACCTCGGCTCGCTGTCCGGGCGGGGGATCGACGTGCTGGTGACGATCGGCCCGTTCCTCGCCGTCGGCGTCGTCGCCGCCCTCGCGATGGCCCGCGCGCTCGACACGCTCGCGCTCGGCGACCGCGCGGGCCAGGCGCTGGGGCTGGACGTCGAGCGCACCCGGGTGGCCGCCGGCGCCGTCGTCACCGTCCTCGCGGGCGCCGCGACGGCCGCGGTCGGGCCGATCGCCTTCCTCGGCCTCGCCGTCCCGCACGTGGTGCGCGGCATCGTCGGGCCCACGCACCGCTGGCTGCTGCCCTACACCGCCGTGCTGGGGGCGATCGTGCTGCTCGTCGCCGACGTCGTCGGTCGCGTCCTCGTCCCGCCCGGCGAGATCCAGGTGGGCGTCACGACGGCCGTGCTCGGGGCGCCCGTCTTCGTGGCCCTGTGCCGCCGGCGCCGGCTGGTGGGCGTGTGAGCGCGGGGAGGGTGGGTGGCGGCACGGGATCGACGCTCGTCACCGGCCGGCTCCTGCGCCTGCCCGGCGGCCGGGTGTCGCTGCGCGTCGGCCCGCGCTCGGTGCTGGTCGGCGCGATCGCCGCGGCGGTGGTCGTCGCCGGCGCGCTCGTGTCGCTGACCACGGGCGCGTTCCCGCTGACGCTGCCGGAGGTCGGCGAGACGCTGGTCGGGCAGGGCAGCCGGGCGACCGAGTTCGTGGTGCTCGACCAGCGCCTGCCGCGGCTGGTGCTCGCGATCCTCGTGGGCGCGGCGCTCGCGGTCAGCGGCGCGGTGCTGCAGAGCCTCTCGCGCAACCCGCTGGGCAGCCCCGACGTCATCGGCTTCACCACCGGCGCGTCGACCGGCGCGCTCGTGGCCATCGTCGCGCTCGGGGCGGGCACGCTGGGCACCTCGCTGGGCGCGCTCGTCGGCGGCCTGCTCACCGCGCTGCTCGTCGTGGCGCTCTCGGCGGGGCGCGGCACGCAGGGCCTGCGCATGGTGCTCATCGGGATCGGCATCGGCGCGGCGCTGCTCGCGGTGAACAGCTGGCTGATCACGACCGCCGTGCTGCAGACCGCCGTCGAGGCGCAGACCTGGCTGCTCGGCGACCTCGGCAACCGCGGCTGGCCCCAGATCCTCGCCCTCGCCGCCGCGGTCGCCGTGCTGCTGCCCCTGCCGTTCGGGATGGCGCGGCGGCTCGCGCTGATCGAGCTCGGCGACCGGCCCGCCGGCGCGCTGGGCGTCGACGTCGGGCGCACCCGCACGATCCTGCTGCTCGGCGCCGTGGCCCTGGCCGCCGCGGCGACCGCCGCCGCCGGGCCGATCCCGTTCCTCGCGCTCGCCGCACCCCAGATCGCGCGCAGCCTCACCCGCGCGGCGACGCCGGTGCTGGTGCCCAGCGCGCTGGTCGGGGCCGCGCTGCTCGTCGTCAGCGACCTCGCGGTCACCCGGCTGTTCTCGCCCGTCCCGCTGCCCGTCGGCGTCGCCACCGGCCTCATCGGCGGGCTCTACCTCGTCGCGCTGCTCGTGCGCCTGTGGCGGGGGAGCACCACGTGAACCGATCACCTTCGGCAGGAGCCCCATGACCCGCCTGCTCGCCCGCGACGTCACGCTGGGCTACGAGGGCCGCACGGTGGCCCGCGACCTCTCCGTGGAGATCCCGGACGACTCGTTCACGGCGATCGTGGGGCCGAACGCCTGCGGCAAGTCGACGCTGCTCGCGGCGCTGGCGCGGGTGCTCGCGCCGCAGGCCGGCGCGGTGCTGCTGGACGGGCAGGAGATCGCGAGCTACCGGTCGAAGGAGGTGGCGCGCCGCCTGGGCCTGCTGCCCCAGACCGCCACGGCGCCCGGCGGCATCACCGTCGGCGACCTCGTCGCCCGCGGCCGCTACCCCCACCAGCAGCTGCTCAAGCAGTGGTCGGACGCCGACGAGGTGGCCGTCGCGGAGGCCATGGCGCTCACGAACGTCGCCGACCTCGCCCCGCGGCTGGTCGACGAGCTCTCCGGCGGCCAGCGCCAGCGGGTGTGGCTCGCGATGGCGCTGGCCCAGGAGACGCCGATCCTGCTGCTCGACGAGCCGACGACCTACCTCGACATCTCCCACCAGATCGACGTGCTCGAGCTCTGCGCGCGCCTGCACGCCGAGCACGGCCGCACGCTGGTCGCCGTGCTGCACGACCTCAACCAGGCCGCCCGCTACGCCTCGCACCTCGTCGCGCTGCGCCGGGGCGGGGTCGTCGCCGCGACCGGGGCGCCGCAGGACGTGCTCACCGAGGAGCTCGTCACCGACGTCTACGGCCTGGCCTGCCGCGTCCTGCCCGACCCGGAGACCGGCACGCCCATGGTCGTGCCGCGCCGACCCGGGTGGATGGCGGGCCCCCTGATGGTCGATGGCGGCAGCGTCGAGGGTGCTGGCGACGGCCGCTCCGTGGCGGGCGGGTAGCGTTCCCGCGCGATGAACGAGCACTTCGTGGTGCACGGCTCGGGACCTCTGTCCGGGGCGGTCGACGTCGTCGGCGCCAAGAACAGCGTGCTCAAGCTGATGGCGGCCGCCCTGCTGGCCGAGGGCCGGACGGTCATCACCAACTGTCCGGAGATCCTTGACGTCCCCCTCATGGCCGACGTGCTGCGCAGCCTGGGGTGCGCGGTGGCCGTCGCGGGCGACACGGTCACCATCGACGTCCCGGCCGAGCTGACCCCGGAGGCGGACTACCGCTCGGTGTCGCGGCTGCGGGCCTCGGTGTGCGTGCTGGGGCCGCTGGTGGCGCGCTGCCGGCGCGCGGTGGTGCCGCTGCCCGGCGGCGACGCGATCGGCTCGCGCCCGCTCGACATGCACCAGGCGGGCCTGCGCCTGCTCGGCGCGTCGAGCGAGATCTCGCACGGCTGCGTGGTCGCGGGCGCCGAGACCCTGCGCGGGGCCCAGATCTGGCTCGACTTCCCCAGCGTCGGGGCCACCGAGAACATCCTCATGGCCGCCGTGTTCGCCGACGGCACCACGGTCATCGACAACGCCGCGCGCGAGCCGGAGATCGTCGACCTCGTCACGATGCTCCAGCAGATGGGCGCCAAGATCGAGGGCGGCGGCACGTCGACCCTGACCGTCCACGGCGGCGGGCCGCTGACGCCGACGACGCACCGGGTGATCGGCGACCGGATCGTCGGCGCCACCTGGGGCTTCGCCGCGGCGATGGCCGGCGGCGACGTCACCGTGCGCGGCGTCGACCCCCACCACCTCGACCTGGTGCTCGACCGGCTGGGCCAGGCCGGCGCGCAGGTCTCCACGCTCGACGGCGGCTTCCGGGTCGTCATGGACGGCCGGCCGCGCTCGGTCGACTGGGTGACGCTGCCCTACCCGGGCTTCGCCACCGACCTGCAGCCCATGGCGATCGCGCTCTCGGCGATCTCCGAGGGCACCTCGATGATCACCGAGAACGTCTTCGAGGGGCGCTTCCGGTTCGTCGAGGAGATGGTGCGGCTCGGGGCCGACGCGCGCACCGACGGCCACCACGCCGTGGTCCGCGGGGTGCGACGGCTCTCGTCGGCGCCGGTGTGGGCCTCGGACATCCGCGCCGGGGCGGGCCTGGTGCTCGCCGGGCTGTGCGCCGACGGCGAGACCGAGGTCTGGGACGTCGCGCACATCGACCGCGGCTACCCGCTGTTCGTCGAGAACCTCGCCGCCCTCGGCGGCGGCATCCACCGCATCGTCGCCCCGCCCCAGCGCTGAGTCCTGTGTGAGCACTTTCCGGCCCTGGAGGGCCGGAAGGTGCTCACACGGCGGTGGTGCGGAAGCGCACGCGGAACGGGCTGATGACGCCGGGCAGGTGCGCGGGGTCGAGCCGGCGCGGGTGCGCCAGCGCGTGCTCGTGGTGCTCGAGCAGGGTCGCCAGGAACGTGCTGGTGGCCAGCAGCACGAGGTTCTGGCCGGGGCAGACGCCCGGGCCCTCGCTGAACG
Source organism: Actinomycetospora rhizophila (assembly GCF_042657905.1). Lineage (NCBI taxonomy): Bacteria > Bacillati > Actinomycetota > Actinomycetes > Pseudonocardiales > Pseudonocardiaceae > Actinomycetospora > Actinomycetospora rhizophila. The sequence continues at coordinate 68,241 of NZ_JBHSKG010000024.1, forward strand.
GCACCAGCGGCCAGGTCGTGCGCGCGTCGCCCACGGGGCCGTCGCCGAGCCAGAGCCCGGGCGCGAACCGGTCCGCGACGCCGAGGGTGTCGCCGTCGCGGTGGAAGAACGGGGCGTAGACCGCGACCGCCGTCCCGGCGGGCAGACACGCCCCGCCCCACTCGGTGTCGCGGGTGGTCTCGCGCAGGATCATCGGCGTGGTCGGCCACAGCCGCACCGACTCGAGCACCGCCGCGCGCAGTCGCCGCAGCTCCTGCGGGGCGTCGAGGTCGGCGCCGGTCAGGTCGGCCCGCACCCGCGCCCGCTCCGCGGGGTCGACGGCGAGCAGCGCGAGGGCCCGGATCGCGGCCATGCCCGCCGGGTCGAAGGCGAAGAGCCACTGCGGGATCTGGTCGACGGGGTCCACCTCGGCGTCGCCGCCGGCGGTGGCGGCGAGCAGACCGGCGAGGCTGCCGTCCTCCGCGCGCTCGAGGTGGGCGGCGAGCCGGCGGCGCAGGCGGTCGCGGCGGGTGCGGTCGCGGGGCAGGAGGTACGACCAGTTCGCCCGGGACCGCAGCGCGTCGAGGTCGCCCTGCAGCGCCTCGTCGTCGGCGGCGGCGTCACCGAGCACCACCCGGCGCACCGTGCGGCGCCAGCCCGCCGAGAACGTCGGCCAGTCCAGCCGCCCCGACGACCCGGCCCGCCGCGCCACCGCGCGCGCCTCCTCGCGCACCGTGGCCACGAGCGACGGGGCCAGGCGGTGCACCGGGTGCGGGGTGTCGAGCACGCGCTCGTTGACCTCACGCCGCCGCGCCCGCGCCGCGCCGTGCGAGGCGAGCACGCCGTGCGGCTGGAACTGGCCCAGCGCTCCCCGCTTCTCGCGGTTGGCCAGCGCGAACGGGTCCGGGGATCCGGCGAGTACCGCGTGCACGTCGTCCGGCCCCAGCACCAGCGCGACGCGCCGTCCGGGGATCGCGAGGCGCACCGGCCCGTTGCCGTGGCGCCGGTGCAGGCCCTGGACCGTGGCGACGGCCCGGCCGTCGAGGTCGAGGCGCTCGGCGAGGGCCACGACGCGCGGGCGGCGGGCGATGACGCCCTGCGCGAGGGTCGGCGCCACCACCCCCAGCGCCACCCGGAGGGTGTCGGCGAGGCCGAGGCGCGGCACGAGCTCCGTCGCGACCGGGCCGACCGGGGCGTCGGAGTGCGGAGTGAACGGCACGGGGGACCTCCGGGGACGGGCGGCACGAGGCGGCTGAGGAGGTCAACCGTTCGTGTCGTACCCGTCGGTGAGGTGCTCCTACGCGCGTCGGGTCCGGCGCGTCAGGTGCCGCGCAGCACCACGCGGGCGTCGTCGGCGTCGCCCGGGAAGGCGAGCAGCCGCCAGCCCTCGACGCCGTGGCTGAGCGTCACGCGCACCTTCTCGCGGGCGAGCTTCGCCACGAGCAGGTCGGCGGCCTCGCGCGTGGGGACGACGGCGACGGTCTCGAGCAGGCCGAGGTCGCCGGTCTCGTCGGGCAGCGCGCCCTGGGGTCCGCGGCCGAAGGTCCAGCGCAGCACCCCGGCGAGCAGGATGATCAGGGCGATCGCCAGCAGGATCTCCCCGATCGACCCGACCATGGCGTGTCTCCCTCGTCCGCGCTCCGTCTCCATCCTGACCGATCCTGTGGGCCACGGCATCCTGCGTGCGATTCCGTGACGGAGACCCGTCGGTAACATCAGCGGGTCATCGCCAGGTGACGAAGCGCAGCGCGGAGGTACCCGACGTGCCCTATCCCAGTGACGACGCCCGCGACCGGCCCTGGGTCATGCGAACCTACGCCGGCCACTCGTCGGCACGCGCGTCGAACGAGCTCTACCGGCGCAACCTGGAGAAGGGCCAGACCGGCCTCTCGGTGGCCTTCGACCTGCCCACGCAGACCGGCTACGACCCCGACCACGAGCTCGCGAAGGGCGAGGTCGGCAAGGTCGGCGTGCCGGTGTCGCACATCGGCGACATGCGGGCGCTCTTCGACGGCATCCCGCTCAACGACGCCAACACGTCGATGACGATCAACGCGACGGCGATGTACATGCTGGCGCTCTACGTCACCGTCGCCGACGAGCACGGGGCCGACCGCGAGAAGCTCGCGGGCACCACGCAGAACGACATCGTCAAGGAGTACCTGTCCCGCGGGACGTACGCCTTCCCGCCGGCGCCGAGCGTCCGGCTGATCACCGACATGATCGCGTGGACGTACCTCAACGTCCCGAAGTGGAACCCCATCAACATCTGCAGCTACCACCTGCAGGAGGCCGGGGCGACGCCGACGCAGGAGGTCGCCTACACGCTCTCGACGGCGATCGCGGTGCTCGACGCGGTGCGCGACTCGGGCCAGGTGCCGCCGGAGAAGTTCGGCCAGGTCGTCGGGCGCATCTCGTTCTTCGTCAACGCCGGGCTGCACTTCATCGAGGAGATCGCGAAGCTCCGCGCGTTCTCGCAGCTCTGGGACGAGCTCTGCCGCGAGCGCTACGGCGTCACCGACGAGAAGATGCGCCGCTTCCGCTACGGCGTGCAGGTCAACTCGCTGGGGCTCACGGAGGCCCAGCCGGAGAACAACGTCCAGCGCATCGTGCTCGAGATGCTCGCGGTGACGCTGTCGCGCGACGCCCGCGCCCGCGCGGTGCAGCTGCCGGCCTGGAACGAGGCGCTCGGCCTGCCGCGCCCGTGGGACCAGCAGTGGGCGCTGCGGATGCAGCAGGTGCTGGCCTACGAGACCGACCTGCTCGACCACGACGACGTCTTCGCCGGGTCGCACGTCATGGAGGCCAAGACCGCGGCGATCGTCGAGGGCGCCCGCGCGGAGATGGCCAAGGTCGCCGACATGGGCGGCGCCGTGCCCGCGGTCGACTCCGGCTACATGAAGTCGCAGCTCGTGTCGTCGCTCGCGGCGCGCCGCCAGCGGATGGAGTCGGGCGAGGACGTCGTGGTCGGCGTCAACAGGTTCACCTCCACCGAGCCCAGCCCGTTGCAGGCCGAGGGCGCCGAGGCGATCTTCACGGTGGAGAAGTCGGTCGAGCAGGAGGCCGCCCGCGCTGTGCAGGAGTGGCGCTCCTCGCGCGACCAGGAGGCCGCCGACGCCGCTCTCGACCACCTGCGAACGGCCGCGGGGACCGACGAGAACCTCATGGAGGCCACCCTCGAGTGCGCCCGTGCCGGCGTGACGACCGGCGAGTGGGCGGGCGCGCTGCGCGACGTCTTCGGCTCATACCGGGCCCCGACCGGCGTCTCCGCGGCGACCTCGGGCGCCGGCGAGGCCCCGGAGGAGCTCGCCGCGGTGCGCGACCGCGTGCGGCGCACGGCCGAGGAGATGGGCACGGCGTCGCTGCGCATGCTGGTCGGCAAGCCGGGCCTCGACGGGCACTCCAACGGCGCCGAGCAGATCGCCGTGCGCGCCCGCGACGCCGGCTTCGAGGTCATCTATCAGGGCATCCGCCTGACGCCGGCCGAGATCGTCGCGGCCGCCGTGCAGGAGGGCGTGCACGTCGTGGGCCTGTCGGTGCTGTCCGGCTCGCACCTCGAGGTCGTGCCCGCGGTGCTCGACGGGCTGGCCCGCGCGGGTGCCGACGACATCCCGGTGGTCGTCGGCGGGATCATCCCGCCCGCCGACGCCGAGCAGCTCCAGCGCCTCGGTGTCCAGCGCATCGTCACGCCGAAGACCTACTCGCTGACCGGGATCATGGGCGAGTTCGTCGACGTCGTCCGCGAGGCCAACGGTCTCGACTCGCCGGCGCCGGCACCCGTCGCGGGGGCCTGATCAGCCGGGGACCTTGTCGAGGAAGCCGTGGACGGTGCGCAGCCGCCCGTCCTGCGCGATCTCGGCGACGTCGAACCCGACGACGACGGGCTCGGCCCCCGCGGGCCCGAGGTGCCAGGTGAAGCGGACGACGTCGTGGTGGGCGTCGAGCACGTCGCCGCGCGAGAACGTCAGGCCCGCGAACTGCTCCTGTGCGCCCGCGATCAGCGCGTCGACGCCGTCGTGGCCGGAGACGTCGGCCAGCGGGTCGACGTAGCGCGCGTCGGGCGTGAACGCGGCGGCGACCGCGTCGCGGCGCGCCGCGGGGTCGGTCGTGTTCCAGGCGGCGAGGTAACGGTCGACGGTGTTCATGGGGTCCTCCTTCGTCGTGGCTGACGGGGAGAACCCTGACCGCCGCCCGGTAGCCGGGTCGATGACCTCGCAGGTCATGGACGATCACCGCCCGCGGGCCCGACGCTGTCCGTCATGACCCCGGACGAGCTCGTCGCCGCCATGCCCTTCGCCGCCGGCCTCCGCATCCACCTCGAGACCGCGGGTCCCGACGAGACCGTCGCCGTGCTGCCCTGGTCCGACGCGCACACCACCGTCGGCGGGCTGCTGCACGGCGGCGCGCTGATGGCCCTCGCCGACACCGCGGGCGCCGTCTGCGCGTTCCTGGGCCTGCCGCCCGGGGCGCGGACCGCCACCACGCAGTCGGGGACGCACCTGCTGCGCGCGGTGTCGGGCTCCGCGGTCCGCGCGACGGCGCGCCCGGTGCACGCCGGGCGCACCCAGATCGTCGTGCAGACCGACCTCACCGACGACCGCGGCCGCCTCGTCGCGCGGACGACGCAGACGCAGGCGGTCATCCCGGCGTGATCACTCCTGCGTGATCTCGTCCTCCTCGTCGTCCTTCGCCGCGCCCCGCTTCTTCAGGAACGAGAAGCCCGGGATGCCGTCGATCGCGCGGCGCAGGTCCTTGGTGACGTCGAGCAGCTCGTGGAGGTCCGGTCCGACGCGGTCGAGGGTCGCGAGGATCGGCATGATGTCGGTGACCATGTGCTCGGTGAACTGCGGGAGCTCGTCCACCAGCTTGATCGCCGCGTCGACCTCCTCCTGGCTGAGCTCGTCGACGAACTTGCCGGCCAGCGGGGCGGCGCGCTCGAGCATCGGACGGTAGGTGTCGAGCAGCTCCTGGGCCGAGCGGCTCGTCGCGCCGGCACCGTCGACGATCCCCCGGGCGCCCTCGGTGATCTCCCGGGCGCTGCCGACGACGCCCTCGGCGCCGCTGGTGATGGAGCGGGCGGAGTCGACGACCTCGGATGCGCCGGACGTGATCTGCCGGGCCGAGCCGACGACCTCGTCCGCGCCGCTGGTGATGCGCCGCGCCGAGTCGACGACCTCGCTCGCGCCGCCGGTGATGCCGCGCGCCGACGCCACGACCTCGTCGGCGCCCTCGGTGATCTTCCGCGCGCTGCCGACGACCTCCTCGGCGCCGCCGGTGATGCGCCGGGCGCTGCCGACGACCTCCTCGGCGCCGCTGGTGATCGAGCGTGCCGAGCCGACGACCTCGTTCGCGCCCTCGGTGATCCGCCGGGTCTCGCCGAGGACGCCGTCGACCCGCTCCATGACGCCGTCAACACGGACGACGATGGTGTCCGCGCGGTCGACCAGGCCGTCGACGCGCTCGGCGAGCTGCCCGAGCACGCCGACCAGGCGCGTCACCTCGTCCAGGAGCCCCTCCACCCGCCCGGGCAGACGCGCGCCGACGTCGACGACCTCGCCGACCCAGCCGACGACCGAGCGGCTCGTGCCGAGCACCTCGCCCGGGGTGGGTACCGACAGCGGCCCGAGCCGCACCAACGCCATGCCTCCACTCTGCCCGCGCACGGGCGGGTCCACGCGCGGCCGAGCGGCGGCTACGACGACCGGAGCAGCAGCAGGGCGTAGGCGGCGAGGCTCTGCGCGTCGGTGATCTCGCCGGCGCGCGCGCGGGCCTCGAACTCGGTGCGCGTCACCCAGGCCGAGCGCATGTCGGCCTCGGTGGCCTCGCGCTCGGGGCGGCCCTCGGTGAGGTCGGTGGCGAGGAAGGCCCGGCCGCGCTGCGAGGACACGCCGGGGGCGACGTCGAGCAGGCCGAGGTAGGTCCAGGTGGCCGCGCGCAGACCGGTCTCCTCGCGCAGCTCGCGGGCGGCGAGCTCCTGGGCGGGCATCTCGGCGCGGTCGGGCGCGGTGCCCTGCGGGAACTCCCAGCGCCGCAGGCCCAGCGGGTAGCGGTACTGCTCGACCATCGCCAGGCGGTCCCCGTCGAGCGCCAGGACCAGCGCGTAGTCGGGCTTGTCGACCACGCCGTACAGGCCCTCGGAACCGTCGGCGCGGCGGAACGTGTCCTCCCGCAGCGTCATCCAGGGATTGGCGTAGACGTCGCGGCTGCTCGTCGTCACGGGCTGCTCCACACCCCGGGATGATCCACGTCGGCCGTCTCCTAGTCTCTGGGCCGTGCGTCTCGTCATCGCCCGGTGCACGGTCGACTACGCCGGCCGCCTGACCGCGCACCTGCCGAGTGCCCTGCGGCTGCTGCTGGTCAAGGCGGACGGGTCGGTGAGCGTGCACGCCGACGACCGGGCCTACAAGCCGCTGAACTGGATGAGCCCGCCGTGCTGGCTCACCGAGGCCCCGGGCGTCTGGACGGTGCGCAACAAGGCCGACGAGACGCTGACGATCACCCTCGAGGAGATCCAGCACGACTCCAGCCACGAGCTGGGCGTCGACCCGGGCCTGGTCAAGGACGGCGTGGAGGCCCACCTGCAGGAGCTGCTCGCCGCGCACGTCACGACGCTGGGGGAGGGCTGGTCGCTGGTGCGCCGCGAGTACCCGACGGCGATCGGCCCGGTCGACCTGCTCTGCCGCGACGACGCCGGGCGCTCCGTCGCGGTCGAGATCAAGCGGCGCGGGGAGATCGACGGCGTCGAGCAGCTGACCCGCTACCTGGAGCTGCTCAACCGGGATCCGCTGCTGACGCCGGTGGCCGGGGTGTTCGCGGCGCAGCAGATCAAGCCGCAGGCCCGCACGCTCGCCACCGACCGCGGCATCCGCTGCGTGACGCTCGACTACGACGCCCTGCGCGGTGCCGAGGTCGACGAGTTCCGCCTGTTCTGATGCCCTGGCCGTCCTGATGGTCCGGCTGTCCTGATGCTCCGGCGTCTGCGGCGCGCGGTCGGCCGGCGCCTCGGTCGCGTGCGCGAGCACCTGCCGGCCGAGGTCGACGGCGAGTGCGTGTTCTGCCGCATCGTCGACGGGCGTGGCGAGGCGAGCGTCGTCGCGGTGTCCGACGGGGCGGTCGCGTTCCTCGACCTGCAACCGGTCACCCCGGGCCACGTGCTCGTCGTGCCCCGGGCGCACGCGGCGCACCTCGCGGACACCACCGACGCCGACGGCGCCGCGGTGTGGGCGCTGGCGCGGCGCGTGGCCGCGGGGCTGCGCGCCGCCGGGCTCGCCGACGGCGTGAACCTCCTGCTCGCCGACGGCGCGGTCGCCTGGCAGACGGTGTGGCACGTGCACCTGCACGTCATCCCCCGCCGGCGCGGCGACGGACTGCGCCTGCTCGGCGCGTGGACGCGCCCGGGGCGGGCGAGCCTCGACGCGACCGCGGACCGCATCCGCGCCGCCGTGCCCTGAATCGAGCGCGTGGCGATACGGACGTTCAGCGTCAGCGACGCCACGCCGCTGACACGAACGAACAGTCGCGCCTGACCGCTACTGGTGCGTAGATTCGGCGTATGACGAGCACCCGCGACGCGGGGACGGTGCCCGCCTCCTCTGCGCAGACCACTTTCGACTCCCTCGACCCCCGCTCCGGCGAGGTCATCGCGTCCTACCCGCGGCACACGCCCGAGCAGGTCGAGGCGACGGTCGCGCGGGCGCGGCGGGCGTCGCGGTGGTGGACCGACCTCGGGTTCAGCGGGCGGTCGCACAAGCTCGCGGCCTGGCGCCAGCTGATCGACCGGCGCCGCGAGGAGCTCGCCGCCGTCGTCAGCCGCGAGACCGGCAAGCCGCTCGACGACGCGCGCATCGAGGGCATCCTCGCCCTCGACCACCTGCACTGGGCCGCCACGCACGCCGAGAAGGTGCTCGGGCCGCGCAACGCCGCCGCCGGCCTGCTGATGATCAACCACAAGGCCACCGTCGAGTACCCGGCGCTCGGGGTCGTCGGGGTGCTCGGGCCGTGGAACTACCCGGTGTTCACGCCGATGGGCTCGATCGCCTACGCGCTCGCCGCCGGCAACACCGTCGTGTTCAAGCCCAGCGAGCTGACCCCGGGCGTCGGGCGCTGGCTCGTCGACACCTTCGTCGAGGCGGTCGGCGAGGACGCCGTGTTCCAGCTCGTCACCGGCGAGGGCGAGACCGGCGCCGCCCTGTGCCGCGCGGGCGTCGACAAGGTCGCGTTCACCGGCTCGACGGCCACCGCCAAGAAGGTCATGGCCACCTGCGCGGAGAGGCTGACCCCGGTGCTCGTCGAGTGCGGCGGCAAGGACGCCCTGCTCGTCGACGCCGACGCCGACCTCGACGACGCCGCCGCGGCCGTGGTCTGGGGCGCGATGTCGAACGCCGGGCAGACCTGCGTCGGCGTCGAGCGCGTCTACGTCGTGGACTCCGTCGCCGAGGACCTGCTCGACCGGGTCGCCCGCCGCGCCGCCACCATCCGGCCCGGCGGAGCGCCCGACTCCGCGTACGGGCCGATCACCATGCCCTCCCAGCTCGGCGTCATCTCCGGGCAGATCGACGACGCGCTCACCCGCGGCGCCCGCGCCGTGGTCGGCGGCCGCGAGTCGGTGCGCGCGCCCTACGTCGACCCCGTGGTGCTCGCCGACGTCCCCGAGGACTCCAGCGCCGTCACCGACGAGACGTTCGGCCCGACGGTCGTCGTCAACCGGGTGCGCGACATCGACGAGGCCGTCGAGCGCGCCAACGCCTCGCGCTACGGCCTCGGTGCCGCGGTGTTCGCCCGCAAGCGCGGCCACGAGGTCGCCCGCCGGCTGCGCGCGGGCATGGTGTCGGTCAACGGCGTCATCGCCTTCGCCGGCATCCCGTCGCTGCCCTTCGGCGGCGTCGGCGACTCCGGCTTCGGGCGCATCCACGGCGTCGACGGCCTGCGCGAGTTCACCCGCCCCCTCGCGATCTCCGAGCGCCGCTTCCGCAGCGTCAACGTCATGACGTTCGACCGCCCCGGCTGGGTGGTGAAGGTCCTCGCGGGCCTCGTGAGCGTCCTCTACGGCCGGCGTCGCTGAGTCACTCGATCACGCGTCCGGCGTCTTGGTGAGGGGCCGCCGATAGGTCAGGCTCACCCGTGTGCCCCAGGATCTCCGACAGCGCGTCGCCGGCCCGGTGCTCTGTCCGGGTGACGACGGGTACGACGACGAGCTCGCGGGGTTCGACCTGTCGGTGCGCCAGCGCCCGGCGGTGGTCGTGGGCGCGACGGGCGCGGACGACGTCGTCGCCGCCGTCGGGCACGCCGTGGCGACGGGGCTCGCGGTCGGCGTGCAGGCGACGGGGCACGGGATCACCGTGCCCGCCGACGGGTCGGCGCTGCTGATCACCACGCGGCGGATGGACGGTGTCGACGTGGACCCCGCCGCGCGCACCGCCCGGGTCGAGGCCGGGGTGACCTGGGGGCGCGTGCTGGAGGAGTCGTCACCCCACGGCCTCGCCCCGCTGCTCGGCTCGGCGCCTGCGGTGGGCGCCGTCTCGTACACCCTGGGTGGCGGGCTCGGCGAGCTCGGGCGGCGCTGGGGCTTCGCGGCCGATCACGTCCGCCGCCTCGACGTGGTCACCGCCGACGGGGTCGCCCGCCGGGTGAGCGCCGGCGAGCACCCCGACCTGTTCTGGGCGCTGCGCGGGGGCGGGGGCAACGTCGGGGTCGTCACGGCGATGGAGGTCGACCTCGTCGAGGTCGGCGAGGTGTACGGCGGCGGCCTGTTCTTCGCCGGCGAGGACGCCCGTCCCGTGCTCGCGGCCCTGCTCGCGGCCGGCCAGGTGGCCCCGGACGAGGTCAGCCTCTCGGCCGCGCTCATGACCTTTCCCGACGTGCCCGCCGTTCCGGAGCCGCTGCGCGGGCGCTGGTGCTGCCACGTGCGGGTCTGCTCCACGGGGGAGCCGCAGCGCTGCGAGGACGTGATCGCCCCGCTGCGCGCCGCGGCGACCCCGCTGCTCGACAGCGTCGCGACCCTGCCGGTCACCCGCATCGGCACGATCCACAACGACCCCGTCACGCCGGTGGCGACCAACAGCCGCTCGCTCGTCCTGCACCGCACGGACGCCGACGCGGTCGCGACGATCCTGCGCCACGCGGGTCCGCGGACCTCGTTCCTCATCGAGATGCGCCTCATGGGCGGCGCGCTCGCCCGCCCGCCCGCCGTGCCGAACGCGGTCGGCCACCGGCACGCCGCGGCCACCGTCTACACCACGGCCTACCCCCACCCCGACGGCCCGAGCGCGGTCGACACCGCCGCCGAGCAGGCCCTGCTCGACGACCTCGGGCCGTGGAGCGACGGCGGCGCGCTCGTCAACTTCCTCGCCGGGGCCCACGTCGGCGCGGCCGACGTCCGCGCCGCCTACGAGCCCGCCACCTGGGAGCGGCTCGTGGCGGTCAAGTCGGCGTGGGACCCGGGCAACGTCTTCCGCATCAACCACAACGTCCCCCCGCATCTGCACGAGGAGCGCCCGTGACCGAGACCCCCCTCGGCACCGTGGTCGAGATCGACGACCGCACCGTCCTGGTCACCGGCCAGGAGCTCGACGTCGCCCGCGAGCAGCCGGACGTGGGCCACGCGCTCGTGCACCGCGCCGGCGACACGCTCGTGCTCGTCGACACGGGCGTCACCGAGGCCTTCCGCGCGGCGCTGAAGGGCGCCGTCGACCGGGTGGGCCCGTGGTCGCGCCTGCTCCTGCTGACCACCCACGGCCACACCGACCACGTCGGCAACAACGATCTGGTCGACGAGCTCGCCGCCGAGCGCGGGGTGCCCGCGGAGCACTGGGTCCCGGCCCGCGACCTCGAGCAGATGGCACACCCGGTCGCCTACTGGGAGCACGCCTTCGCCGGGATCGCCGGCGTCGCCCCGCTGCCCGCGCCCCCGTCGCTGTCCGCGAAGAAGATCGTCTCGCTGTTCCAGCCGCTGCACCCCTTCGGCGCGACGACCCGGACCTACGAGGAGCGCCCGCTCGAGCGCCTCCTGCTCGGGCCGGCGCGGATGACCGGCTGGTCGTTCGCCGACGGCGCGGTCCGGGTGCTGCGCAGCCAGGGGCACACCGCCGGGCACGTGGTCGTCCACCTCGCCGACACGGGCCTCGTGCACCTCGGTGACGAGGCCAACGGCGGCTGCGGGGCGATGCCCGACGCCGACCAGCTCAAGCTGCACACGGTGCTCGGCGCCGTCGCCACCGCGGCCGCCGACGGCGCGGTGACCACCGTGACCCAGGCCCACGACGCCACGGTCCGGCGCGGCGCCGACGCCGTGGCCCACCTCGACGAGCTGCTCGCGCAGGGCGTGGCCCTGCAGGAGGCCGCCCTGGACATCACGGCCGGCCACGAGCCGGTCGCCCCGGAGCGCTTCGTCGACGACATCACGCGCCGCCTCGCCGAGATCGGCGGCGGCGGGCCGAACCCCAATCCGGTCTTCACCGGCATGATGTCGGTCAACCTGCTCGCCGAGATCGGGCTGCGTCCCGATCGGGGCCAGGACGACCGGCCCTGGTCGCGTCCGGCCCAGGAGGACCCCGCACCGGTCGCCGGGATGCCGCACGGCGTCGCGCTCCTGCCCGCCGCCGCCGCGATGGTCGGCTGGAAGCTCCGCGGGCGGGACCGGTGACCGCCCCGACCGATCCCCGCCGCTGGCTCGTGCTGGTCGCCATGACCGGCTCGCTGTCCATGATCATGCTCGACCAGACGGTGGTCTCGGTCGCGCTGCCGACGATGGGCCGCGAGCTGTCCCTGGGCCCGGCCGCCCAGCAGTGGGTGGTCAACGCCTACGTGCTCGCCCTCGCCGCCCTCGTGGCGCTCGGCGGCAAGGCCGCGGACCTGCTCGGCCCGCGGCGGGCGTTCCGCTCCGGGGTCACCCTGTTCTTCCTCGCGTCGGTGGGCTGCGGGCTGGCGCCGGCGGGCCCCCTGGGCGAGGCGACGATCATCGCCTGCCGCACGCTGCAGGGCGCCGGCGCGGCGCTGATGGTGCCGGTGTCGGGGGCCATCGTCATCGCCGCGTTCGGGCCCAGCGAGCGCGGCCGCGCGATGGCGATCTTCGCCGGCATCAGCCAGATCTTCGTGGCGCTCGGGCCGCTCATCGGCGGGCTGCTCACCGAGTACGTGTCCTGGCGGGCGGTGTTCTTCCTCAACGTCCCGGTCGGGATCGCGACGCTCGTGCTCGTCGCGATCGCCCCGGTGCCCGCCGCGCGCGTCCCCGGCACCACCGTGCGGCCCCTCGACGTCCTGCTCGTGGTGGCGGGCCTCGCCCTGACCACGTTCGCGATCCAGGGCGCGGGCGCGGTCGGTCTGTCGGCGCCGGTGCTGGCCCTGCTCGCCGTCGGCCTCGCGGCCACGGGGTGGTTCGTCGTCCGCCAGCTCCGCGACCCGGACCCGCTCATCCACGTGCGGCTGTTCGCCGACCGCGGCTTCACCGGCGCGGCCGTCGTCATGGGGTTCGTGCAGTTCGGGCTGCTCGGGCTGGTGCTCTACAGCTCGATCTACCTGCAGGAGCTGCTCGGCTTCGGGCCGATGAGCGCGGGGCTCGCGGTGCTGCCGCTGATCCTGCCGCTGACCCTCGCCGCGCAGATCGGCGGGCGCTGGTTCGACCGGTCGGGGGTGCGGGGCCCGGTGCTCACCGGGCTCGTGCTCTGCGCGGTCGGCACGGTGCTGTGGCTGCTCGCGCTCCCGGGCCTGGACTACGCCCTGCAGACGCCCGGGATGGCCCTGGTCGGCATCGGCCTGGGGCTCACGCTGTCCCCGACGAACACCGACGCGCTCTCGCGGGTCGCGGCCACCGAGCGCACCCAGGCCTCCGGCGTCGTCCAGACCGTCCGCCAGCTGGGCGGCACGCTGGGCATCGCGGTGATCGGTGCCGTGGTGATCGCCGCGGACGCCGACGTGCCGGGCCGGACGGCCGCCCCGTCGGGGATCGCCGCCGGGTTCTGGGTCGCCGCCGGCGCGTTCGTGCTGGCGGCGCTGGTCGGGGCCCTGCTCCTGGCCCGTCGGGTGCCCGGACCTACCGGAACGGTCAAGTTACCCGCTGGTACGAACCCGTCCGTCGGACCCGGGTGAGACATCGCCGACCATGGCAGGATCGCGCCCCGGGGCAGGTGAGAGCCTGCCCCGGACAATCGTTCGTCGGCAGGAAGGTGACGGCGTGGCGCGCGAATTCGCCCGGGTCGGAGTGGTCGGTCTCGGCACCATGGGGGCCGGGATCGTCGAGGTGTTCGCCCGCGGCGGCATCGAGGTCGTCGCGGTGGAGGTCGACGAGGCGTCGGCCACCCACGGTCGCGAGACCCTCGAGGCGTCGACGCAGCGGGCCGTCGACCGCTCCAAGATGGCCGCCGACGACCGCGAGGCGCTGCTCGGGCGCGTGCGGGTCACCACGAACCTCGACGACCTCGCCGACGTCGACCTCGTCGTCGAGGCCGTGCCCGAGCGCCTCGAGCTCAAGGCCGAGGTCTTCGCGGCGCTGAGCAAGGTCTGCGGCCCGGACACGATCTTCGCCTCGAACACCTCGTCGCTGTCGATCACCGAGCTGTCGGTGCGCACCGAGCGCCCCCACCAGGTGGTCGGCATGCACTTCTTCAACCCGGCGCCGGTGCAGGCGCTGGTCGAGGTCGTGCGCACGGTCGTCACCGACCCCGAGGTGCTCGCCGACGTCACCGACCTGGCCGTGCGGCTCGGCAAGAGCCCGGTGGTGTGCGGCGACCGCGCCGGCTTCATCGCCAACAACCTGCTCTTCACCTACCTCAACCAGGCCGTCGGGATGTTCGAGTCCCACTACGCCGGGCGCGAGGACCTCGACGCCGCCATGCGCTACGGCTGCGGCTACCCGATGGGTCCGCTGGCCCTCATGGACCTCATCGGCCTCGACACGGCCTACGAGATCCTCGACACGATGTACCGGCAGTCGCGCAACCAGCGCCACGCACCGGCCCCGATCCTCAAGCAGATGATCACCGCCGGGCTGCTGGGCCGGAAGTCCGGGCGCGGCTTCTACACCTACGCCGCCCCCGGCTCGCCCGAGGTCGTCGCCGACTCGCTGACCCCGCCGCCGCCCGGTCAGGAGGGCGGCGACCAGCGCACGGTCCAGCGCGTCGGCGTCGTCGGCACCGGCACGATGGCCACCGGCATCGCCGAGGTCTTCGCGAAGTCCGGCTACGACGTGGTCGTCCGCGCCCGCACCGAGGCCAAGGGCGAGGGCGTGGTCGCGGGCATCCGCAAGTCGCTCGAGAAGGCCGTCGTCAAGGGCAAGCTCTCCGAGAGCGCCCGCGACGAGACCCTCGCCCGCGTCCGGCCCACCACGACGTTCGACGACCTCGCCGACTGCGACCTCGTCGTCGAGGCCGTCGCCGAGGACCTCGAGGTCAAGCAGGCCGTGTTCGGCGCCCTCGACGACGTCGTCAAGGCCGGCGCGATCCTCGCGACCACCACCTCGTCGCTGCCGGTGGTCGAGTGCGCCGCGGCCACGCAGCGCCCCGACGACGTCATCGGCATGCACTTCTTCAACCCGGCGTCGGTGATGAAGCTGGTGGAGATCGTCAGCCCGATCACCACCGCCCCGGACGTCACCTCCACCGTGCGGGCCGTCACCGCGAAGATCGGCAAGCACCCGGTGCTCTGCGGCGACCGCGCAGGCTTCATCGTCAACGCGCTGCTCTTCCCGTACCTCAACGACGCGACCGCGATGCTCGAGGCGAACTACGCCACCGCCGACGACATCGACTCGGCCATGAAGAACGGCTGCGGGCTGCCGATGGGGCCGTTCGCGCTGCTCGACGTCGTGGGCCTGGACGTGTCGCTGGCGATCGAGCGCTCGCTGTACATGGAGTTCCGGGTCCCGGGCTTCGCGCCGGCGCCGCTGCTGGAGCACCTCGTCACGGCCGGTCGCCTCGGCCGCAAGACGGGGCAGGGCTTCCGGGACTACCAGAAGAAGTAGGCCAGGCAGGGATGTCCCGCAGGTCTCGCCGTCCGGGCCGCCCCGCAGCAGAGCCCTCTCCGCTGCGGGGCGGCTGGCTGCGCGACGAGGACGGCTGGACGGTGCGGTCGGTCAGCGGCACCGCGGCCACGAAGAGCTACGTCTGCCCCGGCTGCCACCAGGACATCCCGCCGGGCACGCCGCACGTGGTGGCGTGGCCCTCCGACGAGCCGGAGGGCACGGTGGAGCGCCGGCACTGGCACACGGGCTGCTGGCGCCGGGAGCGCCGCAGCTCTTAACGGGCCGTCCCTAGCGCGACGGGGCCGCGCTGCGCTGCTCGGGGGCCGAGGCGCCGCCGAGGTCGCCGCCGCCCGGCTCGTGGCCCGCGCCGTTGGCGTGCGCGGGCGGGTCGGGCAGCACCGGACGGCCGTCGGCCGGCCCCTCGTCGGGGAACGCGTCGACGGCGGGCAGGGCCCCGAGGGCCTGGCGCAGGGACGCCATCTGCTGGCCGACACGGTCGCGCAGGCGCCGCATCTCGGCGACCTCGGCGTCGGCCTCGCGCAGGCGGCGCCGGGCCTCCTCGGACGCCTCCTGCACGTACTTGTCGGCCCGCTCCTTCGAGGCCTTCTCGTCGGCCTCGAGCTGGCGCATCGCCTCGCGGCGGCGTGCGGCCATCGCGAGGGCGAAGTCGTTCTCGACCTGCTCGCGCGACGCCCGGCCCTCGGCGTCGAGGCGGTCGCGCTCCTGCTCGGCCTGCTGGCGCACGCGCGCGGACTCGGCGCGGGCGGCGTCCATGAGACTCCGGTGCTCGTCCTCCATCGCGTGGCGACGGCGCTCGTTGTCGGCGAGGCCCTCGTCGTAGCGGTGACGGGCCTGCTCGGCCTCGGCCTCGGCGCGCTCGTGGATCTCGCGGGCCTGGCGGCGGGCCTCCTCGAGCATGCCGCGCCCCTGCTCGTCGGCCTCCTCGACCGTGCGGCGGGCGCGCTGCTCGGCCTCGGCGGCCGTCTTGCGGGCGTGCTCGTCGGCGCCGTTCATGGTGCGCCGCGCGTACTCGTCGGCCTCCTCGCGGATGCGCCGGGACGCGTCGGCGGCCTCGTCGCGCATGGAGCGGGTCTCGTCCTGGGCGAGGCGCAGCATCCGCTGCAGGCGCTCGGACAGGCCCTCCATGGTGTCCGGCGGCGCCGAGAGCCGGTCGACCTGCGCGCGCAGGTCCTCGACGTGCGCGCGATGGTGGTCGAGCGCCCGCGCGAGCTCGGTGGCCTGGGCGACGGCGGCGTCGCGGTCGGCGGTGAGGATCCGCAGGTCGGCCTCGACGCGGTCGAGGTGCTCCTCGACCTGGCCGCGGTCGTACCCGCGGCGCACGACGTCGAAGCCGGTCCCCAGCGGCAACAGCTCGTGCTCGTCGGACGGCATGCCGGTCACGGTACCGGCGTGACGCAGGGTGCTCCACGGACGGGTGAGCGACTGACGCTCACCCGTCCGCGCAGCTCATCGGTGTGGATCAACACCCGCTCAGACGCCCCGGAAGCGGTTGATGGCCTCGAGGTGCTGCTCGCGCTTCTCGGTGTTGGTGACGCCGAGGCCCTCCTCGGGCGCGAGGCCCAGCACGCCGACCTTGCCCTGGTGGCTGTTGTGGTGCACGTCGTTGGCCGCCTCGCCGGTCTCGTGCAGCGGGTAGACGCGCGAGACGGTCGGGTGGATCGCGCCCTGGGCCACCAGGCGGTTCGCCAGGTAGGCCTCCTTGTAGTTCGCGAAGTGCGACCCGATGATCCGCTTGAGGTTCATCCACAGGTACCGGTTGTCGTACTGGTGCATGAAGCCCGAGGTCGACGCGCAGGTGACGATCGTGCCGCCGCGCTTGGCGACGTAGACGCTCGCGCCGAAGGTCTCGCGGCCCGGGTGCTCGAAGACGATGTCCGGGTCGTCGCCGCCGGTCAGCTCGCGGATCTTCTGGCCGAACCGCTTCCACTCGCGCGGGTCCTGGGTCTCGGGGTCGGACCAGAACTTGTAGCCCTCGGCGGAGCGGTCGATGATCAGCTCGGCGCCCATCTTGCGGCAGATCTCGGCCTTCTCCGGGCTGGAGACCACGCAGACCGGCGTCGCGCCGCCGTTGAGCGCGAACTGGGTGGCGTAGGAGCCCAGGCCGCCCGAGGCGCCCCAGATCAGCACGACGTCGCCCTGGGTCATGTTGGCGCCGTTCGCGCTGACCAGCTGGCGGTAGGCGGTGGAGTTGACCAGCCCCGGGGAGGCGGCCTCCTCCCAGGTGAGGTGGTCGGGCTTGGGCATGAGCTGGTTGGTCTTCACCAGCGCCAGCTCGGCGAGCCCGCCGAAGTTGGTCTCGAAGCCCCAGATGCGCTGCTCGGGGTCCATCATCGTGTCGTCGTGGCCGTCGGGGGCCTCGAGCTCGACCGAGAGGCAGTGCGCGACGACCTTGTCGCCCGGCTTCCAGGTGTGCACGCCCTCGCCGGTCTTGATGACGACGCCGGCGAGGTCGGAGCCCACCACGTGGTAGGGCAGGTCGTGGCGCTTGGCCAGCGGCGAGATCTTGCCGTAGCGCTTGAGGAAGCTGAACGTCGACACCGGCTCGAAGATCGAGGTCCACACGGTGTTGTAGTTGATGGCGCTGGCCATCACGGCCACCAGCGCCTCGCCGGGGGCCACCTCGGGGGTGGGCACGTCGTCGAGGTGCAGCGACTTGCGCGGGTCCTTCTCGCGCGAGGCCATCCCCTCGAACATGTCGGCCTCGTCGGCGTGGACGGTGATGCCCCGGTACGACTCGGGGACGGGCTGGCCGTCGAGGGCGGCGGTGTCGTCGGCGAGGATGGCGTCGCGGATGTCCTGCACGGTCAAGCCTTCCGTCTGTGGGCGGTGGCGCGAGGCTACCGACCGGTAACAGTCCTGGGGACCGGGGTGTGAGCGGGTCGGTGTGGCTAGTGCTCCCGGGCGGGCTCGACGAGCTCCACGAGCACCCCGCCGGCGTCCTTGGGGTGCACGAAGTTGACCCGCGAGCCGGCGGTGCCGCGCCGCGGGGCGTCGTAGAGCAGCCGCAGGCCCTTGGCGCGCAGCGTGTCCATGCTGGCCTCGACGTCGGTCACCCGGTAGGCGACCTGCTGCAGGCCGGGGCCGTTGCGGTCGATGAACTTGGCGATCGTGGACGACTCGGACAGCGGCGCGAGCAGCTGCACCGCCGGGCCCGCGTCGTCCCCGGGAGCGTGCAGCATCGCCTCCCGGACGCCCTGCTCCTCGTTGGTCTCCTGGTGGGACGCCACGAGCCCGAGGTTCTCGGCGTACCAGGCGATGGCGGCGTCGAGGTCGGGCACGGCGATCCCCACGTGGTCGATCGTGGTGATGCCGCTCGCGGCCAGGTCGCCTGTCGTCGCGTCGGATGCCCCGTCGGAAACCATGGCGGGCAGGGTAACCATCTGAATCGAAGTGTCCGCTGCGTGACGCAGCGCACGCTCGATTTCCCAAGCACGTCGGCGCCGGGCCGCGATCGGTACGGTGCCGCGCCGTGGACCTGCAGCAATTGGTCGCGCAAGCGCGTGACGGGACCCCGCGCGCGGTGGCGCGCCTGATCTCCCTGGTGGAGGACGGGAGTCCCCGGCTGCGCGAGCTGGCGGCCGCGCTCGCCCCCCACACGGGTCACGCGCGGGTGGTCGGCCTGACCGGCTCGCCCGGGGTCGGGAAGTCGACCACCACGTCGGCGCTGGTCAGCGCCCTGCGCGCCGACGGCAGGCGCGTCGGCGTGCTCGCCGTCGACCCCAGCTCGCCGTTCTCCGGCGGTGCGCTGCTCGGCGACCGCGTCCGGATGGGCGAGCACGCGACCGATCCCGGCGTGTTCATCCGATCGATGGCCACCCGCGGGCACCTCGGCGGGCTCGCGGCCGCCACCCCGCAGGCGCTGCGCGTGCTGGACGCCGCCGGCTGCGACGTGATCCTGGTCGAGACGGTGGGGGTGGGCCAGTCGGAGGTCGAGGTCGTCGCCCTGGCCGACACGACGGTCGTGCTCCTGGCGCCCGGGATGGGCGACGGTGTCCAGGCGGCCAAGGCCGGGATCCTCGAGGTCGGGGACGTGTTCGTGGTCAACAAGGCCGACCGCGACGGCGCGGACGCCACGGTGCGCGAGCTGCAGCACATGGTGTCGCTGAACCGCCGCGAGCTCGCGGGGCCGGCGTGGCGCCCGCCGGTGGTGCGGACGGTGGCCTCGGCGGGGCAGGGGATCGACGAGCTGGTCGGTGCCCTCGACGACCACCGCGCCTGGCTGGCCGACCACGACCGCCTCGCCGACGGTGCCCGGCAGCGGGCGCGCGCCGAGGTCGAGGCGATCGCCCTGGCCGACCTGCGCGGGCGCATCCGGGGGCTCGCGGGGGACGCGGGCCTGGACGAGCTGGCCGAGCGCGTCGTCGCGGGGGAGCTGGACCCCTACGCCGCCGCCGACGCGGTCGTGGCCGCGGTGCGCGGCTGACTCATCGCAGGACGCCGGCGGCGGGCAGGGCGACCGAGAGCCAGGGGATGACGACGGCGACGGTCGGCACGACGACCACGGCGGCCGCCGCGAGGTAGGTGCCGGTCGCCAGCGCCGGGCCGCCGCACGACTGCGAGCGCACGCGGGCCAGGCGCGCGCCGACCTCGGCGTCGCCGGTGACCCCGAACGCCTCGAGCGCGCCCGCCATCGCCGTGTCGGAGCAGCGGGCGCGGCCGGCGTCGTCGGCGAGCATCTCCAGGAGCATCCCGACCGCGTCACGGGCCTGGCGGCTGCGCGCGAGCACCGGGAACGCCTGGTGCAGGGCGACGAAGCCCTCGCGGACGAGGTCGTGGCGGGCGTCGAGGTGCGCCTGCTCGTGGGCGAGGACGGCGCGCAGCTCGTCGGCGTCGAGGGTGTCGAGGGCCGCCTCGGTGACCACCACCCGCGGCGCGCGCCCCGGCACGCAGTAGGCGAAGGGCACCGCGCCGTCGAGCACCCGGAGCACGGACTCCGTCCCGGAGCCGCCGATCAGGGCGCTGCGCTCGGCGCGGTCGAGCAGGTCGACCATGTCGCGGTGGCGGGCGCGCCGGCGCCGGGTGCGCACCGCGAGCAGCACGAGCACGCCGAACAGCCGCAGCACGATGAGGCCGGCGAGGACCGCGGCGATGACGACCGCGACGACCGTCGGTGTGCCCCGGCGCTCCTCGGGGGCCAGGGCGCGCAGCAGCTCCTCGGGCGCGGCGAGGGCGCTGCCGACCGCGGCGAGCACGGCGGCCACGGCGATCGCCTGCCACAGCACGATCGCCGCCCGCGGCACCCGCTGCGGCCACCGGGCGCGGGCCAGCACCGAGGGGACGGGGCCCGCCAGCACCAGGGCCAGCGCGGCCAGCCAGACCGACGCCATGGGGTCAGTCTGCGGCGGGTGGAGCCAAGATCACGACTCGGGGGCGCCTTCCTGACCATCGGTGCGCGGGCGCGGCACCTCCGGCACCACCGGCGCGGCCGCCGGGGGTGCGGCCTGCAGCGCCGCACGCAGGGCGGCCGCCTCCTCGGGGCCGACCCGGTCGACGAAAGCCACCAGCGCGGCGGTGCGGTCCTCGCCGACGTCGCCCAGCGCGTCCAGCATCAGCGAGGCCGCCAGCTGCTCGCGGGTGGACGCCGCGGTGTAGCGGTAGGCCTTGCCGTCCCGCTCCTGGCGCACCACGCCCTTCTTGGCCAGACGGCCGAGGACGGTCATCACCGTGGTGTACGCGAGCTCGCGGTCGAGCCGGTCGTGCACCTCACGGACGGTCAGGGGCGCCGGAGCGGCCCACAGCTGCGCCATCACCGCGCGCTCGAGCTCTCCCAGGGCCACGTCACGCATCCTAGCCGTGGATCCCCTTGCCAACGCAAACCGTCGTACTACGCTTGGTCGTAGATACGACGCTGCGTCGTAGGCGAGGAGGTCGTCGTGACCGCGCTGGAGCTGTCCCGACTGCAGTTCGCGGTCGTGACCGTGTACCACTACCTGTTCGTCCCGCTGTCGATCTCGCTCGCGTCCCTGACGGCGCTGCTGCAGACGCTCGCGTTCCGCAGCACGAAGCGGAGCGGAGCTGCTTCGCCGGAGGCGGACGGCCGCACCGGCGATCCCCGGTGGCAGCGGTTGACGCTGGTCGCGGGCAAGTTGCTCATGATCACGTTCGCGGTCGGCATCGTCACCGGGCTCGTCCAGGAGTTCCAGTTCGGCCTGTCCTGGTCGGCGTTCGCGCGGTTCTACGGCGACGTCTTCGGCCCCACGCTCGCGATCGAGGGGATGCTCGCGTTCTTCCTCGAGGCGACGTTCCTGGGGCTGTGGTGGTTCGGCGCCGACCGCCTGCGCCCCGCGCTGCACCTCGCGACGATCTGGATCGTGGCGATCGGCACGCTGATCTCCGCCTACGTGATCCTCGCCGCCAACGCGTTCATGCAGAACCCGGTGGCCTACACGCTCGACCCCGCCACCGGCCGGGCCCGGCTGGGCAGCTTCGCCGACCTGCTGACCAACGAGGTCGTCCTCGCCGCCTTCCCGCACACCATCGCCGGCGCGTTCGCCGGCGGCGGCGCGCTGGTGCTCGCCATCGGCGTCCACCGGCTGCGCCGCGGCGACCCGGACGGGCGCTGGCGGCTGTTCACGCGGGTGGGGGCGTGGACGACGTTCGCGGCCGGCGCGGCGGTCGCGCTGACCGGCGACCTGCTGGGCAAGGTCATGACCGCGGTCCAGCCCATGAAGATGGCCGCCGCCGAGGCGCTCTACGCGACGCAGGCGGGCGCGCCGTTCTCCCTGTTCGCCGTCGGCGCGCCGGGGGAGACGGAGCCGTTCTTCTCGCTCGACGTCCCGTGGCTGCTGTCGTTCCTCGCCACCGGCGACCCCACCGCGACGGTGCAGGGCATCGACGACCTGCAGGCCCAGTACGTCGCGCAGTTCGGGCCGGGCGACTACGTGCCGGTCGTCCCCATGGCCTACTGGAGCTTCCGCTTCATGATCGGCTTCGGGGTGCTGGCGACGATGGTGGCCGCCTGGGTGCTGTGGCGGACACGGAAGGGGCGGCAGCTCGACCCCGGCCCCGGCCTGCCCGGGCTGGCCGACCGGTGGCTGCTGCGGCTGCTCTGGACCGTGCCCGTCCTGCCCGCGCTCGCCGCGACCGCCGGCTGGCTGTTCACCGAGACCGCCCGCCAGCCCTGGCTCGTCTTCGGCCTGTTCCGCACGGCCGACGGGGTGTCGCCCGGGCTGACGCCGATCGAGCTCGTGGCCTCGCTGGCCGGGTTCGCGCTGGTCTACGGCGTGCTGGCCGTGGTGTGGGTGCGGCTGGTGCTGCGCGTCGCCCACACGGCGGGCGACGACCCGGCGCCCGCGCCCGCACCCGACGACACCGACCGCCCCCTCGTCCCCAGCTACTAGAGGAGCCCGCCATGGACCTCCCGACCCTGTGGTTCGCCCTCGCGATCACCTGCTGGGTGCTGTTCTTCGTGCTCGAGGGCTTCGACTTCGGCGTCGGCGTGCTCGCGGGCGCCCTCGGTCGCGACGACCACGAGCGCGGCGCCGGCGTCTCGACGATCGGCCCGGTGTGGGACGGCAACGAGGTGTGGCTCGTGGCCGCGGTCGGGGTGACGTTCGCGGCGTTCCCCGACTGGTACGCGGCCCTGATGAGCGGGCTCTATCTGCCGTTCGTGCTGATCCTGCTCGTGCTGGCCGCCCGCGGGGTCGCGCTGGAGTTCCGCGGCAAGGGCGGCACCGAGGCCTGGCGCCGGTGGTGCGACGGGGTGCTCGCGGCGTCGTCGCTGGTGGTCGCCGCCCTGTGGGGCGCGGTGCTCGGCGTGCTGGCCACGGGGCTGGCGCTGGGGGCCGACGGCGAGGTCGTCGGCGCGGGTCTCGGTCGCTCGCTGGCGCCGCTGGTGTCCGGCCCGGCGCTGCTCGGGGCGGCGCTCGGCGTCGGCGCGGCGCTGCTGCAGGGCGCGACGTTCCTCGGCCTGCGCACCACCGGCCCGGTGCGCGCCCGCGCGCGGACGGCGGCGCTCGGGGTCCTCGCGCCCGTGGCGGTGCTCGTCGCGCTGGTGGCGCCGATGGGTCTGGTGGCGGTGGCGGTCGTGGCGGTGCTGGTCGCCCTGCGCCGCGAGGTCCTCGCCTTCGCCGCGGCCTCGGTGGCGGTGGCGCTCGGGGTGGTGGCGGTGCTCGCCGCGCACCTGCCGGTCGTGCTGCCGAGCACCCTCGACCCGGCCTTCTCGCTGACCGTCGGGTCGGCGGCGGCGAGTCCCGGCGCGCTGCAGCTGATCACGATCGCCGCGGTGGTCGTCCTGCCCGGCGTCGTGGCGTACCAGGCGTTCTCGTACTGGGTCTTCCGGCGGCGGGTCGCCAGTGAGCGGGTGGCGTCGTGACGGACCGCCGGTTGCTGGCGCTCGCGCGGGGTGCGTGGGTGGGCGTGGCCACGCTCGTGCTCGTCGGTGTCCTGCAGGCGGCCTCGACGGTCGCCGCCGCGCTGGCCGCGGCGAGCGTGGTGACGGCGCTGGTCGTGGGGCCGGGCGGGGTGCCTCCGGCGGCGATCGCCGTGCTGGCGTCGGTCGTCGTGCTGCGGTCCGGGCTCGCGTGGCTCGAGCCGGTGGTGGCGTCGCGGACGGGGGAGCGGGTCGTCGAGCGGGAGCGCGAGCGGCTGCTCGAGCGCCTCGGGCACGACGACGCCCCGGCCGTGGTGCCGCTGGCCTCGCACGGGGTCGACGCCCTGCGCGGCTGGTTCACCGCGACGCTGCCCGCGCTCGTGCTCGCGGTGGTCCTCCCGCCCGCCGTGCTGGTCGTGCTGGCCCTCGCCGACCCGACGTCGGCGCTGGTCGTGGCCGTGACGCTGCCGCTGGTGCCCGTGTTCGCGGTGCTGCTCGGGTGGGCGGCGCGGGCGCGGGCGCGGCGGGAGTGGGCGGCGGGGGAGCGGCTGGCCGGGCACTTCCTCGACACGGTCGGGGGGCTCGCGACGCTGCGGCTGTTCGGGCGCTCCCGGCGCGCGGTCGAGGCCGTCGAGGAGCTCGGCGAGCAGCACCGGGCGGCGTCGACGCGCGTGCTGCGCGTGGCGTTCCTGTCGTCGACGGCGCTCGAGCTGCTCGGGACGCTGTCGGTCGGCCTGGTCGCGGTGGGTGCCGGGGTGCGGCTCGTCGAGGGCGCGATGGCGCTGTACCCGGCGCTCGTCGCGATCCTGCTCGCCGGCGAGGCGCACCGCCCGCTGCGCGAGGCCGGCGCGCGGTTCCACGACAACGCCCGCGCCACGGCCGTGCTGGACGAGCGGGACGCGCTGGCGTCGACGCCGTCCTCGTCGCTCGCGCGCTCGGTGTCGGAGGGGCCGGCGCAGGTCCGGGTGCGCGAGCTGACCGTGCGGCACCCCGGGCGCCGGGACGCGACGCCGTCGGTCCCGGCGCTCGAGGCCCGCGGCGGCGAGCTGGTCGTCGTCGCCGGGCCGTCCGGGGCGGGCAAGACCACGCTGTTGCGGGCGCTCGCCGGCACGCTCGACGACGCCGCCGCGGCGTCCGGCGTGGTCGAGGTGCGTGGGCGGCTCGTGGTGCTCGGCCAGCACCCGCAGCTCCCGCACGCCGCGACCGTGGGCGAGGCGCTGGGCGCCGGGTCGCCGGCCCTGCTGCGACGCCTGGACCTGGACCTCGCCCCGTCGCTGCCCCTCGCCGAGGCCGGCCGCTCGCTGTCCTCGGGGCAGCGGCGCCGCCTCGCGCTCGCGGGCGTGCTGGGCGACGCCCACGCCGACCCTGCGAGCACCGTGGTCCTGCTCGACGAGCCCACCGCCCACCTCGACGGCGTGTCCGAGCAGGCGGTGGTCGCCGAGCTCCGCGCGCTCGCGGGCCGGGGCGCGCTGGTGCTCGCCGTCGCCCACCGCCCGGCCCTGCGCGCCGCCGCGGACCGTGTCGTGGACCTGGGCGTGGCGCCCGCGGCCACCCCTCCTGCAGCGAACGCGCCGTTCGCTGCTTCTACGCGCACGAACGACGCGTTCGCGCCCCGCGCCGGTGCGCCCGCCTCGGACGCGAACGGGGACTTCGCGCGCCTAGAGGCCTGCGAACGTCCAGCTGAGCACGCCGAGAGGGCGATCGCTGCGAAAGCTCGCCAGCGCCAGCCTGGGCTCGGGAGCGCCGTGGTGCTCGGGACCGGCGCGGCCGTCGCGGGCGTGGCGCTCACGGCGTCGGCGGCGTGGCTGATCGCCCGCGCGGCCGCCCAACCGCCGATCCTCACCCTGTCGATCGCCGTGGTGGCCGTGCGCGGGTTCGCCGTCGCGCGCCCCGTGCTGCGCCACCTCGAACGGGTCACCGCGCACGCCGACGGGCTGGCGCGCGTGGTCCGGTGGCGCCGGCGGGTGGTCGCCGCGCTGGCCGAGCGCGTGCCGGGCGCGGTCGCCGGGCGGCGGGGCCACCTGCTCGCGCGGGTGACCGACGACGTCGACGTCCGCCTCGACGGCCTCGTCCGCGGGGTGCTCCCGCTCGCCGTCGCGGGGCTCGCGCTGCCGGTGCTGCTCGGTGTCGCGGCGCTCGCGAGCCCCCCGATGGCCGCGGCGCTGCTCCCCGGGCTCGCCGTGGCGGCGCTCGGCGCGCCGCTGCTCGCCGCCCTCGTCGCGCGGCGCACCGCGCCGGCCGTGGAGCGCCCCGTCGACGACCTGCGCGCCGCCGTCGGCGAGGCCTACGCGGCCCGCGAGGAGCTCGCCGCCCGCGGCCTCGACGTCGTCCGGGCGCGCCCGCGGGCGACCGCCGCCGCGCC